>PKTX01000037.1 GCA_002868945.1 Desulfobulbaceae bacterium | reverse complement strand
CTAGACATCATGTATCGACCTGTCCAACCTCGAAGACGTGGGTTATTCTAGAGGTTGGATACCCTTAAAACAGAGCCATAATCGAGGAGGACAGGTCGATACATGATGTCTAGCCGATGGCGTCGATGGCCCCCTCATGGATAATGGGCTCAATACCGATTTTGCGCAGCTCCGCGGCCGGTTTGTCACCAATCTTCCGGACATAGACCCGCTCGCAGCCGGCAAGGGCGGTGCTCACTCTCTCAAAGGCGGTGGGGGTAAAGGGGTGATCCTTTTGGTCGCCGTCAGAGTATGGCTCCACCAGTACCTTGTCCAGTGGGGTCAAGACACCGTCAGCCAGGTCAAAGATATAAAATGCCGAGGCCGTGCCGAAATGCTCGTCCACGTTTATGCCGTTGGTTGATGCGCAGGCGATTTTCATTTTTCTCTCCTTTCACTCCTCTCCGGCAGGGAGAGGGCTTGTCATGTAGTCTCTTTGCCATGCAGAGCCTGGTAAGGGATAGGCGTTTCAGCATGCCTGAGCGCTGCCCTTCTTCCGGCAGGCCCTTTTCACGTTTTTGGGGCAAGCAGCCAGTAAAGCGGCCGCAAAGTAACAAGACTTTTTTAACCACAGCCGGTTCCGGTTCCCTTGCAACTATCCCCTGAACACGATTTCTTGGCTCTTCTCTTCAAGGTGTGCAGCCCTTCGGCGGTGTAGATGGCCTTGAGGCCCGCCTCGATAAAGCCGGACATGGTCACCGGTTTGATGCCGGCATCCTGGAAGATGCGGCGGGGCGAGTCACCCATTTCGCTGACCAGGACGGCCCGGCAGTCAAAAAGCAGCCTGGTCAGGGCCTGCCAGCGCCCCATGCCGCCGCCCGGCATGGGGGCCGAGCGTTCCTCCACCAGTTTGTAGTCGTCACCCTCCCGGCCATAGATGAGAAACGTGGTGGTCTCCCCCAGGTGCTGGTTGACCAGCATACCCTCCAGGCTGGCCACCGCCACATAGGGCCGTGGTTGTTTGGCGGCAACCGGCATGGCGGCGCAGGCCTTGAGGCAACCGGCCATGGCACCGGAGCGGTCCTTGCCGAGCAGGCCCACGGCATCGGCCCGGCATCTTTTGCAATGGCGCATCTGCGGCAGATGTTTTTCACAGCGATTGCGCAGCGTATTCATGCTGGCCTTGTCCGGTTCGCCGCACTCTGCAAAGGGCGTGTCGGCATTGGGCAGCATGGCCATGCAGTTGAAAAGATCAACGCCCATCTTGGCCATGGTCTTGGCCGTATCCTCGGCATGATGATCGTTGATCCCGGGAATAGTGATGAAGTTGACCTTGACGGTGACGCCACGACGCTTCAATCTTTCGATGGCAGTCAGCTGGCGGGCCAGCAGCAATTCGGCGGCCTGGATGTCCCGGTAGACGATATTGCCGTCGCGTACAAAGGTGTAGATCTTGCGGGTGATATGCGGGTCAATACCGTTTATCGTTATGGTCACATGGGAGACGCCGATGTCCGCCACCTCGTCCACATGGGGAGGCAGCCCCAGGCCGTTACTGGAGAGGCAGAGGATGAGCTGCGGATAGGCCCGGCGCAGGAGCTGCATGGTCTCCAGGGTCTCTGCGGCATTGGCAAAGGGATCACCGGGCCCGGCAATGCCGGCCACGCTGATACGTGGTTCGGCCACCAGCACCTTTTCCATGTAAAGCAGGGCCTGGCGCGGTGACAGTATGGTGGAGGTCACACCGGGGCGCGATTCGTTGACGCAGTCATACTTGCGGTTGCAATAGTTGCACTTGATATTGCACTTGGGTGCCACCGGCAGGTGGACTCGACCGAACTTGCCTTTGACCTCGGCATTAAAGCAGGGGTGACGGCTGAGGTCCGGGGCTGTGATGGCTGGTATTGTTTTCATGGCTGCTCCATTATTGTTATTCTTAAAATCCTGAATCCTGAATTCTGAATTCTGAATTCTGAATTCTGTTTTACATATAGGCGTAGCCCACGGGCGAATCGGCCTGCTTCCTGGCGATCATGGCATTGACCACCTGGTCAAAGAGGTGTTGGGCGCCACGGTAACCAAGATGCTGGATGCGTTGGCCGCCCATGCGGTCATGGATGGGAAAACCCACCCGAATCAGGGGAATGTCGAGTTTGCGGGCCAGGGAATAGCCCTTGGAATGACCCACCAGGAGATCCGGGGTCAGGTCCGCAGCCATCTCACTGATGTCAAAGAAGTCCATGCCCTCAAAGACCTGGGGCTGCTCTGGTATGAGGTCAGCCGTGGCAGCGGCGATCTCCGCCGCCAGTCTGCCGCTTTTGCCGCCCGAGGCGCAGAGCACCGGTATAATGCCGATTTCGGCCAGAAAGGCGGTGAGCCCCACCACCAGGTCCTCCTCGCCATAGACAATGGCCCGCTTGCCCGACAGGTACTTGTGGCCATCCACGTAGCTGTCCACCAGGCGGCCCCGTTCCTTGCCGTGTTTGTCGGGAATTTCCCGGCCGCTGATCCGGGTCAGAATGGCAAAGAGTCGGTCGCTGGCCGTAATGCCCATGGGCAGCGGCAGGCGCCTGTTTTCGACCTGGAAGCGCTGCTGGAGAATGGCGCCGCCACTCTCCACCGGCATGGTGTGGCCGAACTCCAGGGTGGCCAGGTTGGCGCCCATGTTGCCGATCTCGTTAATGCTGGTGCCGCCGGCCTGGATCTTTTCGTATTTTTTGGCGGCCGGGCCGTCCATGGTCTCGGAGATGTCCGGCAGAATGGTGGCGCTGAGGCCGAAGTCGCTGACCACCTCCTTGAGATAGCGGATGTCGGCCGGCGATACGAAACCTGGCAGGATGTTGACTGTCGAGGTCTTGGTTTCCAGGGCCGCGGCCAGGCTGTCCACCACGGCGGCAACGGCACCGTGAAAGCCCTCCATGTGGGTGCCGCTATAACTTGGGGTGGCCACCCGTACCATGAGCGGCTTGTCACCCTTGACCTCACGCTCGTACTCCTGGAGAAAGAGACGAACATCGTCACCGATGGTTTCGGTAAGGCATGTCGTGGCAATGCCGATCAGCTTGGGCCGGTATTTTTTGGTGACATTCAAGAGCCCCAGTTTGAGGTTGGGACCGCCGCCGTAGACCGCGTGTTTTTCGGAGAGTGATGAGGAGGCAATATCAATGGGCTCATTGAAATGGCTGATGATATAACGGCGCATATAGGTGGCGCAGCCCTGGGAACCGTGCAGATAGGGCACCGCACCCTCAATGCCCTTGAAGGCCAGGGCCGCGCCCAGGGGCGTACACAGTTTGCAGGCGTTGGTGGTGGATATATAGTTGGGCTTGGGATTTTTTGTCATGCTCTGTCTCCTGACTGATAGTGCTCTGTGAAACGCCATACAGGACTCATCACCGAGGCGTAGACCTCCTGGGCAAATCCCAGCATGCCGGCAAAGCCGGCCAGGGCCTCTTTTCTTTCATGGTTATGGTCGCAGAAGCCGACGCCCAGCTTGTAGGCAATGGGCCGTTCCTTGACGCCGCCGACAAAGATATCCACCCTTGTTTCCTCCAGGAAACCGGTGAGCTCCAGCGGGTTGGTGTCGTCAACGATAATGGTGCCGGGATCGGTGATTGTCGCCAGTTCCCGATACTCCTCTTCGGTGCCGGTCTGTGAGCCCACCATCACCACATCCATGCCCAGCAGGCGGAAGGCCTTGACCAGGGAAAAGGCCTTAAAGGAGCCGCCCACGTAGATGGCCGCCTTTTTGCCGGTTAAGGCCTGCTTGTAAAACTCCAGTTTGGGCAGGAGATGTTCAAGCTCCTCTCTGACCAATTCCCGGGTGCGCTGCAGAATATCAGGATCGTTGAAATGGTTTGCCACGTCGTAGAGGGCCTGGGCCATGTCTTCCACACCGAAATAGGAGACGCGCAGGGCCGGGATGCCATAGTCATCTTCCATGAGTCGGGCCAGGTCCATGGTGGAGCCGGAGCATTGCACGACATTGAGGGCGGCGCCGTGGGCCCGTTTGATATCCGCCACCCGGCCGTCACCGGTGATATTGGCCACCACCTCCACGCCCATGCGGGCGAAATAGTCGCGGATCATCCAGATATCGCCGGCCAGGTTGAAGTCGCCAAGGATATTGATGGAGTGAGGTGAGATGCCGGTGGTGTCACCGGTGCCGATGAGTCGGGCCATGGCATTGCAGGCCGCTGTATAGCCGGCCCGCTTATTGCCCTTGAACCCCTCCGACTTCACGGGGATTACCGGAATACCGGTTTCGGCCGCCACCTTCTTACAGACGGCCTCCAGGTCGTCGCCGATGATGCCGACAATGCAGGTGGAGTAGACGAAGGCGGCCTTGGGGCTGTGCCGTTCGATCAGTTCCAGGAGGGCGCGACTTAGCTTCTGCTCGCCGCCGAAGATGACATCGAGCTCCTGCAGGTCGGTGGAAAAGGAGAGGCGGTGCAGCTCCGGTCCTGAGGAGAGGGCGCCGCGGATATCCCAGGTGTAGACGGCACAGCCGATGGGACCGTGCACCAGATGCAGGGCATCGGCAATGGGATAGAGCACCACCCGCGAGCCGCAGAAGACGCAGGCCCGTTGGCTGACGGCGCCGGCCAGGGAATCCTTGTTGCACACCAGGGCAAAGGGCTTGTCGCCGGTGCGATGTATCTGATCCTGTCGTTCCTTGAGTGCAGCTTCCATGGTTGGCCTCTTGTCATTGTCTTTGCGATTATCAGGGGTGTTGGCCTTTCTGAAAGAGCAACGGCTGTGCCAGACCGATTCTTTTTTTGATAAAGACGTTACTTCGGGGTGATGGGGGTCGAGGCAGCCTCTTTTGGGCGGCATGGGTGGCGGCAGGAAATTGTCGTAAAGATGACAAAAAGGAAGAGGAGCTTCGTTTTTGTCGGCAAGGCGGAGCGCTCTTGCGTGGCGCCGCTGCGCCTCGGCCCGGCCTCGGGAAAAGCTCATATGCCGACCATGGCCTGGCCTGCGGAGTGCAGCCGGCTTTTTTGTTGTGGTCTGCCGGCCCTTGGCATGACTTTGGCAGATTCATCTGCATGGAGGAGTCCGAAGTGGACCAGGAAAATCATGCTGTTGCCGCGGCCTTTGTTTGGCGAGCTTCGGCACGGCACCGCTCTGATGGAGAGAGTATGGCGCAAAAGATACCAGCACTTATTGACACCACCCTGCGTGAGGGAGGGCAGACAGCAGGACTCTGCCTCTCCCTGACCGTCAAAAAGTGTATTGTGGCAGGGCTTGTGGCAGCCGGCATTGATGAGATAGAGCTTGGCGTCGCCAATGAGGAATGTCGGGATGTCAAGGTCCTGTGCGACTATGTCGGCCGAAAATTCCCGCAGCAGGCCTGGTCGCTCTGGTGCCGCTGCCGGCCGGCGGATATCCGTTTTGCCGCCACCTTGGCGCCCAGGGTGCTTTCTCTCTCCATCCCCGCCTCTGATCGCCAGTTGGCCGGTAAGTTTGGCAGGGGGCGTTCCTGGGCTCTGGACCGAGCCGTGCAGGCCATTCATTTGGCTCGTTCCCTGGGCATTGAACGGGTCTCCCTGGGGCTGGAGGATGCCAGCCGGGCCCATCAGCCCTTTCTGGGGGATCTGGCTCGGGCTGCCTGCAAAGCCGGTGCCTTTCGCCTGCGCCTGGCCGATACCGTCGGCATTGCGGATCCGGATCTGATGGCTGAGTTGGTGCAGGGTGTGGCAGGCGCGGGTTTGCAGGTGGCGGTCCACTGCCATAATGATTTCGGCATGGCCACCGCCAACACCATGGCCGCCTTTGGCGCCGGGGCACAGTGGGGAGATGTGACCCTGCTCGGCCTGGGTGAACGGGCCGGCAACAGCAGAACCGAAGAGGTGATGGCCTACCTGGCCATCCGCCAGGCAGTGACGAAATATAAGGTGGCGGAGCTGCTGGAGCTGTGCCGCCGCGTGGCCCGCTTAACCAACCAGCAGATTACGGCGCGCCGCCCCCTGCTCGGCTCTGCCATATTCGATTGTGAATCAGGTATTCACCAGCACGCCCTGCTTAAGGAACCGGCCCTCTATGAGCCGTATAGCCCGGCGCTGGTGGGCGGCAGACGGACGCTTGTCATGGGGGCGGGCAGTGGCCGACATGCCCTTGCCGCAGCCCTGGACCACCTGGGCCTTCCCCGACCCACGGCTGCGGATCTGCACCATTTATGGCAGCGGATGCGGGCCATGGCCACCTTGTTGCGACGGCCGCTCACCTCAGGGGAGTTACGGGCCCTGGCCAGCCAAAAGGGAGTGCCGGGCGAGGCTGGCCCGGCTGCCCGCCGCAACTGTTCCGTTGACATGGTCTCTTTGTGATTGGCGGCGAGACAAGGGCCCCGGGCCGATTTTTCCGGGGTGCCAGAGCACACCCTGGTGCGGATGGAAGGAGAGGGTGAATGCGGCCGTTGTTTCTCCTCAGTTGCCGCTTTTGGCGGCTTGCATCCACTGGCTGGCCATGGCGGCAAGGAAATGGTGGACGCCATATGGGGGGAACCGTGTCAACGCTCCTCTGCCAGGGCAAAACTCGGTCGAATAAGGTTAAACTTCTTGATGCGGTAGCCCATTTGGCGCTGGGTAAGTCCCAGCTCACGAGCAGCGCGGGCCTGGACCCAGCCGTTACGGCGCAGGGCCGCCTCAATCTCCTGGCGTTCCATGTCGCGCAGGGAGCCGCTGGGCAGCGGTCTGACGGCAACAGCGCTTTGTGCGCCGGCAGGGTCTGTTGCCCGGCCGGGGCTCTGGGGTGAGGCCGGCAACCGGCCCATCTGCTCCTGGAGGTCCACGGTTCTGATGACCATGTTATCCGCCAGAATGACCAGCCGTTCAATGAGATTCTGCAGCTCGCGGACATTGCCGGGCCAGCTATATTCCATCAGAAAATCAAGGGCGTCATGGGTCAGGATGACCTGCTTGTCGTTCCGCTCGTTGCTTGACCGCAGAAAATGATCGATCAAGAGGGGGATGTCATCGCGTCTCTCACGCAGAGAGGGCAAATGCACCGGCACCACGTTGAGGCGGTAGAACAGATCGTTGCGGAAAAGGCCGCGATCCACGGCATCCTGCAGGTCGACATTGGTGGCGGCAATGACGCGGACGTCCACCGTGATGGTGCGGGTGCCGCCGATCCGTTCAAACTGGTTTTCCTGCAGGACGCGCAGTAATTTGGCCTGCAGCAGCAGCGGCATTTCGCCGATCTCGTCCAGGAAGATGGTGCCGCCGTCAGCCAGTTCGAAACGGCCCGGCTTGGCACTGCTGGCCCCGGTAAAGGCGCCCTTGTCATGACCGAGCAGTTCACTTTCCAGAAGATTCTCGGGCAAGGCGGCACAGTTCACCTTGATAAAGGGCTTTTGTCTTCTCGGGCTCGATTCATGGATGGCGCGGGCCACCAGCTCCTTACCGGTGCCTGATTCTCCGAGCAACAGGGCGGTGGCCCGGCTGGGCGCCACCTTTTCAATGGTCCAGAAGACCTCCTGCATGGCATGGGATTGACCAATGATATAGTGGCGGTTAAAGCGGCTGTGTAACTCCGCCTTGAGGGATTTGTTCTCCTCCACCAGCCTTTCCTCCTTCTGGGCAATGGCCTGGTGAAGAAGGAGAAACTGGCTGATCAGGGTGGCCAGCACGTTTAAAAAGCTGATGTCCTCTTCAAAGGAGACCTCCGGACCGAACAGGCTGTCAACAGTGAGCACCCCCACGGCCCTGCCCTCCACAAAGAGGGGCACCCCGATAAAGGAGAGCTTTTCCTTATTGATATTGCGGGCCCCGGTGCGGTTGAGAAAGAGGGGGTCACTGTTGATGTCCGGCACCACGCAGGGGGAACCGGACTGGAAGATCTGGCCGCAGACCCCTTCAGACAGACCATAGATACCGCGCTGTTCCTCTTCCACGGTCAGACCGTGCGAGGCCTTGATGACCAGACGTTGCAGGTTGGCATCCAGCAGCACCAGGGAGGCCCTCTCCATGCGAAGAATATCGTGGAGCACCTGCAGGACCCGGCCGAGGGTGGTGTCAAGGTGGACGGCCTTGCCGATCAATTTACATATCTCCGACAACGCCCTGATCTTCAAGGTCTCCAGGGGCGGTGCCATCAGGCTGCGTTCCTTGTCGGGTTTCTCGATTTTTGAATAATCCATAGACAACCTCGTGCTTTGCCGACCATGCAGAAGATTCTGCCCTCCGTGGGTGGTCGACCTTTGCTAAGGAAGTAAGCATCAAGCATGCCACAGCACAAATATGCCATTTTCAGGACATTCTTCGCTGGAAGCGCTACTTTTTTGTCAAAAGGAAACTCTGAATCACTACGTTTTTGTCATTTTTGTGGGTTGCTCCTCCGGTTACTTCCACTTGCACCTTAGCATCCCGTTGAAAAACTACTGCGCTCGAAGGTCTCTCTTCGTTCGCTATCTGCTGATGCGTCGTCAAAATTCGGCTTGAGCTAAGCGAGCGGAGCGAGACGCCGAAATGCTCCTAAAGCCCATGTAAACAGGACCCCAAGGCTACTCGGAGTGTCGCAGGCTCCCTTACCTCCTGCGGGCGCGCATTTTTTCACCTCATTTTTCCCAGCCTCAGCTTCGCTCGCTACCTTTTTCAACGGGCTGTTAGCGGCTTATGCCTGGGTGCACCACCTGCCGGTCTCGGGCAACGATCTTTGTCAACAAGGACGACACGTCATCCTGGCGGGCCGGGCCCCGGAGCATACCTTTTTGTCCGTTTTCTTCCAAAATGTCGACAAACAGACAAAAAGGCCGGGGTGCATTTTTTTTGTTTTTGGCTGGATATCTTCGTCAATCCCTTGTCCGGCAATGGATTGCAAAAAAAGATCGGCTCTGGCACAGCCCTTGAAATGTTCCCCCTACAACACGAAAGAGCGGGACACCTTGGTGTGCAGGGAGACCCGAGAGAAGAGAATCGGTTGTCAGCGCTTCTGTGCAAAGGCAAGGAGCAAGGGCGGTGCAGCAATCAGCCGCAGCGAGGGCAGCCGTCAATTTCAGCAAAGGAGATGTCATTATGAGAAAAGTAGCAATTTACGGCAAAGGCGGTATCGGCAAATCCACCACCACGCAGAACACGGTGGCGGGTCTGGTGGAGTTGGGCAGAAAGGTAATGGTGGTGGGCTGCGATCCCAAGGCGGATTCCACCCGTCTGCTTCTGGGTGGAATGGCCCAGAAGTCCGTGCTTGACACCTTGCGTGAGGAAGGCGAAGACGTTGAGCTGGAAGATATCCGCAAGGCCGGCTATGGCGGCACCTGGTGTGTTGAGTCGGGTGGTCCTGAGCCGGGTGTCGGTTGTGCCGGTCGCGGTATCATCACCTCCATCAATATGCTCGAATCCCTGGGCGCCTATGAGGAGAGCGAAGAGCTCGACTATGCCTTTTACGACGTGCTCGGTGATGTTGTCTGTGGCGGTTTTGCCATGCCTATCCGGGACGGCAAGGCCCAGGAAATCTACGTTGTTGTCTCCTGTGAGATGATGGCCATGTATGCCGCCAACAATATCAGCAAGGGCATCAGAAAGTTTGCCCAGTCCGGCGACGTCCGCCTCGGCGGCTTGATCTGTAACTCCCGTGCCGTGGACAATGAGGCGGAAATGATTGAGAATTTTGCCAAAAAGCTCGGGACGCGGATGATCTACTTTGTGCCCCGGGACAATGACGTGCAGCGCGCCGAGATCAATCGCAAGACGGTCATTGAATGGAAACCCGAAGCACCCCAGGCCGATGCCTACAGGGGGCTGGCCAAGGCCATTGATGAGAATGATCAATTCGTCATTCCCACCCCCCTGGAGATTGAAGAACTGGAACAGCTTCTCATGGATTACGGTCTCATGGAAGCCGCCTAGGCCGGGATGTTGAAAAATCTGCCGGGCTTGGCATTGCGGCCTCAGAGTTTGTCGAAAAACGCGCGCTTTGTATGCGCGCTTTTTAGGCAAACTCTTCCTGGCCCTGCCGGCGGCCGCGACGTTTTCAATCATGCCGCGCTTTCCTTCACTATCCCGGGGGAAAACGCCTTCAGGCCATCTTGGCGAAGTGCTCTTGCAGAGTCTGGCTGGTTCGCTTACCTGCCGATTTTTTTGTCGGCGGTACGCAGAGACAATATCGCATTAATCAAGACACCTTTTAGAGAAATCCGGCGAAAGAGTTCGTCGATAAATATGGAGAAAAGAAAAATGCTGACAATGATTCGTTCTATTATCCGCCCTGAAAAGGCGGACGCTGTGCTGGCGGCCCTTATGGATGCCGGCTTTCCCGCCGTTACCCGATACTCGGTAGCCGGGCGCGGTAAGCAGCGCGGTATCAAGATCGGTGAAGTCACCTATGACGAGATTCCCAAGGTCATGCTGCTCAGTGTGGTCAAGACGGCAGACAAGGATTTCGTCATTGAAACGATTATGGATACGGCCCGTTCGGTCGGTAAAGGCGCCTTTGGCGACGGCAAGATCTTTGTCTCCGAGGTGGAGGAATCCTATACCATCAGTTCCGGCGTCAAGGAGAGCGGCGGCACAGCCGAGGAGGTGCCGGCATGAAAGAGGTGATCGCCGTGGTACGCATTAACATGATGAATCAGACCAAGCAGGCCCTCACCGACTGCGGTATTGCCGCCTTCTTTGCCCATGAGGCCCATGGTCGCGGTAAGGGTTTTGTCAACCCCGAGATTCTGGAGGGGGCGGAAAAGGGCTATGAAGAGGCTGCAACCCTGCTTGGTGAGAAGGGCAAACTCTATCCCAAACGCATGATCACCGCTGTGGTGGACGATGCCATGGTGGGCTGTGTGGTGGATACCATCATCAATACAAATCAGACCGGCATGCCGGGCGACGGCAAGGTTTTTGTCGTGCCCCTGAGCGACGCGGTCCGCGTCAGGACCGGTGAGACGGGCAAGGCCTCCATCTCATAAGGCCATCTTGAAGAAGTGCTCTTTCGGAGTCTGGTAGGCACGCTTACCTGGCCGATTTTTTCGGCGCTACGAAAAGAGAATATCTCACTATTCAAGATGCCCGTAGGTCAGTGCAAAAAAATGTCCGGCCCCGCAAATAAGGCAGTAGGTAAGGGCACGACACCCAGGCCCGGGGAGATCCCCGACCCTGCAGAACAACAGGAGAGCGGTCTGAACACCGCTTTTGCGCAAATCTTTGCGAGGCCCTCTCATACGAGGAGAAAAGTTACAATGGCAACAGCAACCAAGGAAAAATCAGTGCAGTGGGAGCCGGCGGATATCAAGGCCAAGCTCCTTGAAAAATACCCACCCAAGGTGGCCCGCAGACGCGCCAAGCAGATTATGATCAACGAGGCCCAGCAGAATGAGACGCCGTCGCTTACCGCCAACGTGCGGACCATTCCCGGCATCATCACCATGCGCGGCTGTACCTACGCCGGCTGCAAGGGCGTTATCCTGGGTCCCACTCGGGACATCGTCAACATCACCCACGGCCCCATCGGCTGCGGTTTTTACTCCTGGCTCACCAGGCGAAACCAGACCGATGCCGGCGCGGACGGTGACAACTTTATGCCCTACTGCTTCTCCACCGACATGCAGGAGCAGGATATCATCTTCGGCGGCGAAAAGAAGCTGGCCGCGGCAATCCAGGAGGCCTACGACCTCTTTCATCCCAAGTCCATTGCCGTCTTTGCCACCTGCCCGGTGGGCCTGATCGGTGACGATATCCACACGGTAACGGCCAACATGAAGGAGAAACTGGGCGACTGTAACGTCTACGCCTTCTCCTGCGAGGGCTACAAAGGCGTCAGCCAGTCGGCCGGCCATCATATCGCCAACAACCAGGTGTTCCGGCACATTGTCGGCGAAAACGACGAAGAGAAACCGGGCAAATACAAGATCAACCTGCTCGGTGAGTATAACATCGGCGGCGACGGCTTCGAGATCGACCGGATTTTCGCGAAATGCGGCATTACCTGCATTTCCACCTTTTCCGGTAACTCGACCTATGATCAGTTCGCCTCCAGCCATACCGCCGACTTAAACGCCGTCATGTGCCATCGTTCCATCAATTATGTGGCTGACATGATGGAGACCAAATACGGCATTCCCTGGATCAAGGTGAACTTCATCGGCGCCAAATCCACTGCCAAATCGTTGCGCAAGATCGCCGAGTACTTCGGCGAGAAGGAGCTCATCGACAAGGTGGAGGAGGTCATTGCCGAGGAGATGCCCGAGGTGGAGGCAGCCCTTGCCGACATCACCCCGCGCACCACCGGCAAAACAGCCATGCTCTTTGTCGGCGGCTCCCGGGCCCACCATTACCAGGACCTCTTCTCCGAGATGGAGATGAAGACCATCTCGGCCGGTTATGAGTTCGCCCACCAGGATGATTACGAGGGCCGCCAGGTGCTGCCCAACATCAAACTGGATGCCGACAGCCGTAACATCGAGGAACTGGAGGTTACGGCTGACGAGAAACGCTACAAGCCGCGCAAGAGCGACAAGGAGCTTGCCGCCCTGGCCAAGAAGGGCTACCGCTTCAAGGATTACGACGGCCTGGCCCCGGACATGGATAAGGGAACCCTGATCATTGACGACCTCAACCAGTACGAGGCCGACAAACTGGTGGAACTGATGAAACCGGACATCTTCTGTGCCGGCATCAAGGAGAAGTATTCCATCCAGAAGCTGGGTGTGCCCATGAAGCAGCTGCACAGCTATGACTCCGGCGGACCCTATGCCGGATTCAAGGGTGCCATCAACTTCTATAAGGAGATTGACCGGCTGGTAAACTCCAAGGTCTGGGGCTACATGAAGGCGCCCTGGCAGGAGAACCCGCAGCTGTCTGCATCCTATAACTGGGAATAATTTTCGGCGGGGAACGGCCCTTTTCGCCAATATCTTCGTCAATCTTCGGGCCGACCTTGTGCGGCGTATTGCAATACGCCTCCGCGGTCGTCCTCGATTCCCTCGATCTTGACGAAAATGCCTCGTTTCCCGCTCAAAAATTGAGCGTAAAAAAACTCTAACCAGGTACTGTCCCGCCTAGATGGCGGGACCACCCAGAGGACATAAAAATGTTATTGAGACATACACCCGAAGAAGTCAGCGAGCGCAAGGCCTTGACCATTAACCCGGCCAAGACTTGCCAGCCCATAGGCGCCATGTATGCGTCCCTGGGGGTGCATGGCTGTTTGCCCCACAGCCATGGCTCCCAGGGCTGCTGCGCCTATCATCGCAGCACCCTGACCCGCCACTACAAAGAGCCGATCCCGGCCGGCACCAGCTCCTTTACCGAGGGGGCCTCGGTGTTCGGCGGCCAGGCCAACCTGCTGCAGGCCATCAACAATATATTCACCGTCTACAACCCTGAGGTTGTTGCCGTCCATACCACCTGCCTGTCCGAAACCATCGGCGATGATCTGCCCCAGATCAAGAAAAAGGCGGAAAAGGAGGGCAAACTGCCGGAAGGCAAGTATATGATCAGCGCCTCGACACCGAGCTATGCCGGCTCGCACGTCACCGGCTTTGCCAGCATGGTCAAGTCCATGGCCATGATGGCCGAGCCCACCGGCAAGAAAAACGGCAAGATCAACGTCATTCCCGGCTGGGTAGAGCCGGCCGACATGGAGGAGATCAAACGCCTCACTGGCCTTATCGGGGTCAAGACCATCCTTTTCCCCGACACCTCCGGTGTTCTTAATGGTCCGCTGTCCGGGGAATACACCATGTTTCCCGAGGGTGGCACCACCATGGCCGAGCTGAAATCCACCGGCGATTCCACCGGCACCCTGGCCCTGGGCGAGTGGTGTTCGGCCGATGCGGCCCGTGAGCTGGACAGCAAGCATAAGGTGCCCTGCTCGGTGCTGGACATGCCCTTTGGCCTGGCGGCCACCGACCGCTTCATCGATGCCCTGCGCACCTTGGCCGGCGTCACCATTCCCGACGAGATCGCCAAGGAGCGCGGCCAGTTGGTGGACATGATCTCCGACATGCACCAGTACCTGTACGGCAAGAAGGTTGCCCTGGTGGGCGATCCGGATCAGCTCATCGCCATGACCGAGTTTCTCGTCTCCCTGGACATGAAACCCGTGCATATCGTTACCGGTACGCCGGGCAAGAAGTTTGAAAAACGGATCAGAGAGATCACCGCGGAGGCCGGTTTCGAGGTCAATGTCAAGGCCAAGGGCGACATGTTCCTCCTCCACCAGTGGATCAAGAACGAGCCCGTGGATGTGCTTATCGGCAACAGCTACTGCAAGTACATCGCCCGTGACGAGGATGTCCCCTACGTACGCTGGGGCTTTCCCATCCTTGACCGCCAGGGCCACCAGTATTTCCCGACGGTGGGCTACAAGGGCGGCCTCAGACTGCTGGAGAAGATCCTCGGTGTGCTGCTTGATCGACTCGACCGTGATGCACCGGAGGAGAAGTTCGAGCTCGTCCTCTAGAAATCATAAAAAAAGGTCCTCTGGCCCGTATACGGCGTCGTGGCAAAAAAGAAAAATGCGAGTTTATGCCCCCTGCGGGCACATATGACCTCTATGCTCCGCCTTTTCTTTTTTACCACTCCTTGTCTACGGGCCAGAGGCCTCATTTTTTAAAGATTTCTCATTCATTTTTTCCCATCCAGCCCTGAGCCTGTCGAAGGGCATTCCTGATGGGCCCAGAAACAAGGATTAACAATGACCATCATTCCCTTCCCCGACCAAAAAGGCTGTGGCTGTAATGGCCCCACGTGGCTCACCCTGCCGGTGGCCCCCCAGGCCGTCGCCCGCTTGATCTTTGCCGGGGAGGACAAACTGCCGGCGGCCGTGCCGCTCTATGGCGCCCTTAACTGGCTGGCAGACCTCCTGGAGCAGGACCAGGCCATTGCCGGCCTGAATCTTGACGGTCCAGGCGATCCTCTGGCCTCCCTGGCCCTGACCCTGGAGATACTCAGCCAGCTTCAAGAGAGGTATCCGCAGTTTCCTCTGGCACTGACGACCCTGGGCCTTGGCTTGGCTGACCAGGTGGAAGAGCTGGCCCGGCATGGCGCAGGCCGTATCACCCTGTTGGTGGACGCCGTGGAGGCAGAGACTGTTAAAAAACTCTACCGCTGGATACGGCCGGCAAAACGCAATATGCCCCTGGCCCGGGCCGCCGAGATCCTGCTCCGTGAGCAGACTGCTGCCCTGGCCGCCTGCCAAAAGGCAGGAGTGCCGGTGACGGTGCTCACCGCGGTCTATCCAGGTTGTAATGATCACGAGATTGGAGCCATTGCCAAACATTGTGCCGATTTGGGCGCCGAGGCCATGGCCCTGCTGCCCGGCAAGGGCTTAGATGCCAGTGGCGAGAAATTACCCCTGCCAACAGCGGCAAGCATGGCCGTACTGGCAGGGCAGGTGGCAGAACACCTGGAGCTGGTTGAGGCCCACCAGGCCGCGGAGAGATGTCAGAGCGCGGCGCAAACTGCCGCGACTCTGCCCAAGCCCAGTGCAGACCGAGCCAATGTGGCGGTGCTCAGTGCAAACGGCATGGACATTGATCTGCATCTGGGCCAGGCCATCAAGGCCCTGATCTATGGCCCCCGAGAAGACGGCCTGGCCTGCCTGCTTGAGGCCCGCGACCTGCCGGAGCCGGGTGGTGGCGACAGCCGCTGGCACCAGCTGGCCGCACTATTAGATGACTGTTTTGTTCTGCTTGCCACCAGTGCCGGGCAACGGCCCAGACATATCCTCAGCGAGCACGGGCTCCCCCTGCTGCTTAGCGAGGATAATGTCGAGGGCAGTGTGGATGTGCTCTTTGGTGGCGGTAAAAAGGGTAAAAAAGGCCGAAAATAGCTTGGCGACCAGATCCATCTGGCCGCTCCATGCCCCCTCTCATCCCTCCAGAGAGGCGAGAACATTTCCGCCGAGCGGCAGAAAGGGTGCCACTTCCACAGGAAGCCCCTTAAAGGAGCTGCTCAATTACATGAGGTGCCCAGTAGGATTGCGCGATAAAAGGCTCATTCTCCCTGGCTGCCAGCAGGGCAAACGCATCGCCCTGGGCCAGGTAGATCTGGTCACCCTGGCGGACAGGGAGCTTCTCTGCTGCCGTCATAATAAAGCCTTCCCCTTTGATGATGGTGATCAGGATCTCACCATAGTCCACACTCGTAAGGGCAGCCTCTTGCCGAAACGGCACCTCCACCACCTGCGTCCTTGATTGCGGCTGGCCGGCAATGATGCGGTTGTGGCTCTCAACATGAGGGCTTTGCGACCAAATTTCCATCTCTTTTACCTCTCTGAATAAAATTGCGGCGTTCTGTCCTCTCCCCCTGCTCAACCACATGCCCCTGCCCCAACTCCCTTTATGCCGGCAGCAGTTAGCCTTCCCCGGCAAGGGATATATCTTTCCCCACGGCGAGAAAGAGGAAAAGGCCGGCAAGCAGGGCGAGGATCACCAGGATGACACCGCTCACCTGCAGGGCGATTGCCAGGCTGTAACCAGCCGAGAGGCTGCCGATAAATGGGCCAAGGAGGGCAAAGCTGCCCCGGATGAGCAAACTGCGGATGGAGAGCACCGTAGCCCGGGTCTCGGAAGGGCAATATGTGTTGACCAGATCTTTGAGCAAGGGCGTAGCATAGCCGCGGACGGCATAAAAGGCAAAAAGAACAAGCAGTGCCGGCAGCAGGGCCATAACCCCAAGGAGGATATAGGCGCCAGGGATGACGAGGATCATGATAGAGAGGGCCACGCGGCGACCGATTGTCGCCACCACCTTGTCGGCCATGGCCGCCACCAGGGCCACGGTCAGATTGAGCAGGATCCAGAGGGGCGTGATCGATTTTTCGTCAAGGCCCATGCTGACAAAATAGACTTGCGAGGTCCAGGCCATGCAGAGGGTGCAGGTGCCGATCAGGGAGGAGAGCAGGAGGGTGGAGCTCAACTTTTTATTGCCCAGCAGACTCTCCTTGCACACCGCGATAATATGCCCCAGGCCAGGCCGGTGAATAAGACTGGTCCGTGGAGGTTCCAGCAGATAGAGGGCGGCGGGGATGGCGAGAGCGGCCACCAGGGTCTGGGAGACATAAACAGCCCGGTAGCTTAGAGAAACGGCGATAAAACCACCGCACAGGGCGGCAATGGTCTCGGCAAAATGGCCCAGGGAGGTGATCCTTCCTTCAAGGCGAAAATAGCGATGTTTTTTGTCCATGGCTGCCAGAGTCTCGTAGAGCATGGCCGAGTCGGACCCTGAGATAAAACTGCCGCCCAGTCCCAAAACCATTTCCGCTGCCAGGAAACCGTAAAATCCGGAGGAGATGGCGTAGATCCCGTAGCCCAGGGTGCCGAGTACACTGCCCACCACCAGGGACTTTTTCCGGCCAATTACATCAGCCATATAGCCTGAGGGGATCTCCAACAGCGCCACGCTCAGTGAATAGACGGCCTGTAAGAGGTAGATGTCAAAATGATCCAGGCCATTGGCGCTATAAAACAGGGCAACAATGGGCATGATCAGCATCAACCACTTGGCGAGTTTAATCAGGTAGAGGCAGTAAATATTTGTGGAAAGCGATCTGGGCATAGGTTGTAGGGACCACGGATGCCGTGTCATTCGTCAGCTGACGCCTTAAGCCTGTCCAAGGGCGTTTTCAAGGCTTTATGGTTGACACGAAACCAGGAGGCTGGTGGGAAAATGCTCAGTAACAGAGAGGCCACCATACCCGCTCAGACACGGTGGCTCCAGACCTAAAACAGCAATGACACCCAAAAAGAAGCACTCCTTCATTTTTGTCGCTTCTCCTACATTTTCGCAGCAGCCGTTCCGGGTGTCTTCTGGCATCTTCTCCGCGTATCTCATTGAAAGAATGTGACTAAATATCTATTTCCCTGCAGTGGCACAGCCATTGCTATTTCTTCTGACAAAGCCAACACAGGAGGAAAAACCATGGCAACTTCAGAACGACAAATACTGCTCTGCCAAAGCTTTCGGGTGGCAGGAGATAAAAAAGGCATCTGCCACAAGCAGACCGACGGTTTTTTACAATACATCGAAGAAGAGGTCCTTGACCGTGGCCTCGACTGCCTGATCACCGCCACCACCTGCCTCAAACAGTGCGACAGCGGCCCAATCATGGTGATTCAACCGGAAAACTGGTGGTTCAAGGGCGTGGACAGTGAGGAGGCCATCGACGCCATTCTTGACGGCCTGGAAGACGGTGAACCGGCCGAGGACTACCTCATCGCCGCCTCATAGGCGTGCATCCGGAGAAACGGACATGGCCGACATTATCTTCTATGAAAAACCGGGCTGTATCAACGGCGAGAAGCAGAAGGCCATTTTGCGCGCTGCCGGCCACACCCTGCAGTGTCTGAACATCCTGAAGCAGACCTGGTCCCATAATAGATTAGGGGAGTTTATGGCCGGTAAGACCGCTACAGAGATGATGAATCACACCGCTCCAGCCATAAAAAACGGTGAGATTGTTCCGGAGCAGTTATCCGCTTCGCAGGCCCTGGACCTGATGGTCAAGGAGCCCATCCTGATCAAACGGCCGCTGATCGAGGTGGACGGTCACAAAATCCAAGGTTTCAACGATGCGCGCCTGGCCCCTTACCTGGGCGACTGGCATGGCCGTGAAGATGTGGTGACCTGCCCCAACCTGCAGATCCTGTCCTGCGATGAGCGCCGCGCCTAAAACGAGATGCAAGGAGAAGAGATGAGCAGCAAACCCCTGGGAGTGATCAAGGAAATCGTCGAGACGGCGGGCATGGCCGTTTCGTTTGCCCATGAGGACCTGGTCTTTCTCGATCATAACGGCTTTTTGCTCCAGTTCACCGACAACGACAAGGAGGTGTTGATCCATCTCAATGCAGAGGCGGATAAAGAGGTGATAAGCCGCGATGTCGGCCAGCTCGCAGAGAGTGCTGTCAGCCACGATATGCGTTTTGTTCAGGGCAGTTTTTATAGCCTCTATGAAGAGGAGGATGACAGCATCCGTATCGAGTTTGACGAGGCCTGTTAGACAATGGCTGCGCTCAGCATCCGCCCGGCCGGGATCACGGATATCGACGACCTCCTGAGCCTGCTCCATCTTCTTTTTAGCATCGAGAAGGACTTCGTCTTTGACACGGCTCGCGTCCGGCACGGCCTGGCCCTGATGCTTGCCAGTAAGCAGAGCGTGGTGCTGGTGGCTGAGGAGAGCGGCCAGGTCATCGGTATGTGTACAGGCCAGCTCACCATCTCCACCGCCGAAGGCGGGCCTGCCCTGCTGGTGGAGGACGTGGTGGTCCGGCAGGGACAACAGGGCCGTGGTGTGGGCCGCGCCTTGCTGCACGCCCTTGAAGGCTGGGCCCGGAGCCGAGATATCGGGCGGCTGCAGCTCCTGGCTGACCGCAACAACGACCCTGCCCTGGCATTTTATACCAAACTCGGCTGGCAGGCCACAGAGCTTATCTGCCTGCGCCGGCGGCCAGGCCTTTAAAAAACTACTGCCCTCTCGCTCCGTTTTTCAACAACCTGCAGAAGGAGACACGTCATGCTGGAAACGCAACAGTCGCAAGCCGTAAAACTGGTAGGATTCAGCGACATCAAGACCCGCCCCATTGACGGCTGGCAGGAGTTCCTCGCCCACGGTGACCAGTTTCTGCTCACGGCCGGCAAGGCCTATCTCAAACGCAAGCAGGCCTTCACCCCGGAGATACTCTACAACCTGATCGCCATGGCCATTGAAAAGCTGCTGATGGCCGTGCTCATGAAAAGCGGCAACCTGCCTTATAACCACACCATGCATGATCTGGTGGAGTCCATGGAGGAGTTTTTACCAGGTGAACTCACAGCCCAGGCTGAAGAACTCAAGGCCCTGGATGACTACCAGGAGATCTGCGATATTGACAGCTATAACATTACACCTCCTACCATGGCCGAGGTCTCCGGAATGCTGGAACTTGCCAAAGAGGTGCAGAGAATAACCCTGAACAAAATTGCCCATTAATCATTTTTATTTAAAGGAGAAAAATCATGGCAAAGAAAGATGTGGAAGACCTGTTGGTGGCCGGCGGCGAAGATAAAGGCCTGCGGGCCAAATATGATGTGCCGGCCACCATGGAGGAGTTTGTCGCCCTGGCAGCGGCCGACGGCTACAACTTTACCGTGGATGAGCTTGACGCCGTCCTCAAGGAATCAGGCGATGTCTTTGAGAAAAACGGCAATCCGCCCAAACGCTCTATCTGGTGGACGTGAATAATTTTTTGTGATGGGCACCGAATGGCCGCCGATGGTCTTCGGCAGGCCTGGTCTGTGGAGGATCAGCCTGAACGGCATGGGTGAAAACAGGAAGGTTGGCGGTAAGAGAGGAGAAAGAGGTTGTCCGGAGGGGACGGCGGCGCAAGGCTGTGCGGGGATGCTCATTAGGCAACCACGTCGATGCGCTGCCGTTCTACCCTTTGGTTTTCGGTCTGGGCCTCTCTCAGCTGCTGACGGGCCCTCTGTTCCTCGGCCTTGGCCTGATCGAGACGCTCTTGGGCCCGTTGTTCCTGGATCTCGGCCTGGCGCCTGGCGCTGCTGGCCTGCTGTTCTTCGCGTCGGGCCTCCTGGACGCGGCGGCCGGCTGCCGCCTGGGCTGCGTCATAGCGGCGACTGGCGGCCGAGGCGGCTGGAGGAGTGCTGCCAGCTGTTACGGTGATGTCTGCCATGGTATCTTCCTCTTGTCCGGTTGTCAGAGGTGATCCGCCCTGGTTGGTGTCGGCTGGTTCGTTAAGTTCCCGAGCCATGTAACCATAAAGACCATAACCTATATTATAAGCAGAGGAGAAGGACTTGCCAAGGTAAAGTTCGCATTGAGGACGTGGCAAAATGTAATGGGTACGGCTGGGGCGCAACATCATGGCTGCTGCTTTTTTCTTCTTTGCCGCTTTGCGGCGAAATCGTTTTCATGAAAGTTTACCCTTTGCCTGGGGCCTGTTAAAATAATAATGTGGCGACAGGGTCCGGGCCGGTGACTATCAACGGAAAAAAGGGGGAAGAGTGGTGGATGATCCTATTGTGGCGGCAGCGCGGCTCGTACAAGGCGCCAATAAAACCATTGCCCTCACCGGCGCCGGTGTCAGTACAGAGAGCGGCATCCCGGATTTCCGCAGCAAGGGCGGCCTGTGGAGCCGCTTCGACCCCATGGAGTATGGCACCTTTGGCGCCTTTCAGCGCGATCCGGTCAAGGTGTGGCGGATGGTGGCCGAGCTGCTTGCCATTGTCGAGGCCCGGCCCAATAAGGGGCATATGGCCATGGCCGCGCTGGAGGAGGCCGGTCTGTTGGCCGGCATCATCACCCAGAATATCGATTCCCTGCATCAGAAGGCGGGCAGCAGGAATGTTGTGGAGTTTCATGGCACGCTGGCCTCCTTTACCTGTCTGCCGTGTCAGGCCGGCTATCCCTTGTCACTGATCAAGGGGCAAGCACTGCCCCCCCTCTGCCCACGTTGCCGGGCCGTGCTCAAGCCTGATGTGGTCTTCTTTGATGAGGAGATCCCTGCTGCGGCCCTGATGCGGAGTCGTGATCTTGTCCACCAGGCGGATCTGCTCATTGTGGCCGGCACCTCCTGTGCGGTTGAGCCGGCCGCGACATTCCCGGAAACGGTGCTGGCCCAGGGTGGTAAGCTTATTGAAATCAACAAGGAACCGGTGTTGACCGGCAAGGCGGAGGTGGTGCTGAAGGGGGGATTTGTGCAGATGATGACGGAGCTTGCCGTTTGGCTGCAAAGAGACGTTTGAGTCCTGTTCTTCATGGGGGGCAGCCAGCCGGCGGATCGCCTGGCATCATGCCTGGCCTTGCGAGCCGTGTCCATGCATCAGGAAGCCGACTTTATGCCACGATGATTGCGGTACAGGCGGCTTCCCGACAGGCCGTTTTCCAAGGGGCTGCTAAAGACGAGCCAATTCCCGGTCATAGCAATCGGCAACGCGCTCATTGAAAGAGACAAAGAGCACCCGGGAGATGGAGGGTGCCTGTTTGAGGAATGTTTCTACCTCGGAAACAGCGATGCGACAGGCCCGCTCAAGGGGGAAACCGTAGACGCCGCAGCTGATGGCCGGAAAGGCGATGGTTCTGACGCCATACTGTACGGCAAGCTCCAGGCAGTGACGATAGCAGGACGCCAGAAGCTGCTCT
Source organism: Desulfobulbaceae bacterium (assembly GCA_002868945.1). Classification (GTDB taxonomy): domain Bacteria; phylum Desulfobacterota; class Desulfobulbia; order Desulfobulbales; family SURF-16; genus BM506. The sequence continues at coordinate 17,925 of PKTX01000037.1, read as the reverse complement.
TCCCCGGCGCTGCCGCCTTGCCAGACCGGACCAACTGTATGGATAATATAGCGGGCCGGCAGGTTGTATGCCTTGGTGATTTTGGCCTCACCCGTACGGCAGCCTGCCAGTGTGCGGCACTCGGCAAGCAGTTCAGGACCGGCTGCCTTATGGATGGCGCCGTCAACACCGCCACCACCCAACAGTGAGTTGTTGGCGGCATTGACGATGGCATCCACCTGCAGTGTGGTGATGTCGGCTGTAAGCGCGTAAAGAGGAGGCATGGCGCCGGGATTCGGTTGCTGTGAAAAGTTGGCTGTAATCTGTTGATCTTATTGCAAACTGTACAACAAGGCAAGGGCGGGTTCACCGCTCATCGCCTGTCCGGCCGCCTTAACGGCAGGCAAGCCCTCCTGTGTGTCGGCCCGAGAGGCGCCGCTTACTCCTCAAAACCAAGATTTTCGCTCGGCACCGGTTGAGGGTCTTGTTTCTTCTCCAGTTTACGCTGTCTCTTTTCTTCTTTCTTTTTCTTTTTTGCCAGTTCTTTCTGACGCTTTTCAAACGAATAGTTTGTTCTGGCCATGGTGCTCCATCCTTGGGTAGATTTTCCGGCGTTGCCGGATAAAGGCAAAAAAAAGCCCCCGCACAGGGCGGGGGCTTTTTATGGTCACTGTCAGGCTTTACTGCTGTACAACGTTTTCAGCAGCCGGACCTTTGGGGCCATCGACAACGTCGAAGGTTACCCGAGCGCCTTCCTCAAGGGACTTGAAGCCCTGAGACTGAATGGCGGAATGATGAACAAACACATCCTTGCCGCCTTCCTGCTCGATAAATCCAAAACCTTTAGCATCGTTAAACCATTTAACTGTTCCTTCTGACATCGGTACTACTCCTTTGTTCTCGGTTCCAAAAGTGGAACCACTTGGTGTAAGGCCGGCAGGTCATTTTTTTTGATCTGCCGGCGAAAAGTCTGGTTGTCCAGACAAACTTAATTTACGGGTGACGGGGTGCGCAGGCCAAAATCAACGGAACAGGCCCGTCTTCGACTTTTATTGCGGCTCGGCCCGCTGCTTTTGCTGCGGCCCGGCATGGGGCTTTTCGGCCTGTTGTGGCGAGGCGGCCGCTCATTGTCGATTTTGTCGGCCGACAGGGGTGGCGTCACCTCTCTGGCGATTTTTTTGCCGAGGCAGCGTTCAATCTGGGAAATAATCCGACCATCCTCCTGGCTGGCAAAGGTGATGGCCCGGCCGCTCTGTTCAGCCCGGCCTGTTCTGCCGGTCCGGTGGGTGTAGGTCTCGGCGGTATTGGGCACATCATAGTTAATGACATGGGAGATGCCGCTGACGTCAATGCCGCGCGCCGCAATATCCGTGGCCACCAGAATCTTGAAGGTGCCGTCGCGAAAGCCGTCCATGGCCTTCTTGCGTTTCTGCTGAGAGAGGTTGCCCTGCAGGGAGGTGGCACTGAAGCCTGCCTTCTGCAGGTGGAGGGCCAGGCTTTTGGCCTTATGTTTGGTGCGGGTGAAGACAATTGTGGTTGTCATCTCCTCTGTGGCGATAATGTTCTTGAGCAGCGAGGTCTTCTTTTCCTTGGCCACCGGATAGAGAAAATGGGCAATGCTCGGTGCCGGCAGGGTGTGGTTAATCTGCACGGTGACCGGCTTGCGGAGAATCTCCTTGGTCAGGTGGCGGATTTCAGCGGGCATGGTGGCCGAAAAGACCAGGGACTGCCGCTCGCTGGGGAGCTGCTTGATAATTCGTCTGATATCGGGCAGGAAGCCCTTGTCAAACATATGATCAGCCTCATCAAGGATGAGCATCTCAACATTGCCGAGGTTGATGGCCCTGTCATTGACCAGGTCAAGGAGACGACCGGGGCAGGCCACGGCAATATCAACGCCGGCCTTTATTTTATTGATCTGCGGCTGTTTGCCGACACCGCCATAGATGACGACACTCTTGAGGCCGGTTTCCCTGGCCATGGCAACAATATTATCATTGATCTGTTCGGCCAGTTCCCGGGTGGGTGCCACGATAAGGGCGCGGACCTTGTTGCGCGGTCCGGCAAGCAGGTGTTGCAGAAGGGGCAGGACAAAGGCTGCCGTTTTACCGGTGCCGGTCTGGGCCAGGCCGAGGATGTCGCGACCGGCCAGGATCGGCGGGATCGATTCTTTTTGAATGGGAGTGGGGGTGGTGAAGCCGCAGGCGGTAATTCCGGCGGAAACCTTGGGGTGCAATTGAAATACTTTAAAACTCATTAAAATTCCTTGGCGAAACGGCAGGCGCCTCGCTCTGTTTATGTCAATGATCTGTCAGGGCTTTTCCCTGGGGTGTTAAGGTGCGGCACCGTCAGGAGCCGCTGATCATTTTCTGGTTTATTCTATGTAAAGGTTGGGTATGGTATTGAAAAAAGACGCAGTAGGGTGAGCTGTTGTCCTGATCAGCACGATGTAGCCTGAGGTTGGGACAGGACGTGCTCGACAACTGCAATCACATTAAAGGCTGGTGCGTGTAGGGTGTCCAAAAAAGAGATGTCCGTCAAAAGTTGTATACTGTTCTTCGATTTAAGTAATCAGCATTAACTTCAACGGTGCAAAAGATGCTAAAGGAAAAGCGAAGATGAAAGAGAGAAGAGAACTTCTGTTTCATAAGTTATAAAAAAATACTTTACACTCTTTTTCAGATAGTGCAACTAAATAAAAATAAATAAATCGCTCCTAGCGATTATAGTGCAGTATGACACCACGAAACGGCGGTTCCAGCTCCTGTCGTTGCCTGGGTTTACTCTTGTTGTGCTCGAAACCAAGGCCCGTCATTTTGTGGCTGAACCGGGGATGCAGGCCGCGACCCGGGTCAACAATGATCACCTCGCAATGCTCTGCGGCGTGCCGGTTGATAAAGCCGGAGAGCAGCTCCACATGATCCTGCTCATAGAGCAGGTCGCTGCCGATAATGAGGTCGAATCGGCCCAGGCTGCTCTTTTTTTCGGCCCAGCCCGTGCGTACAAAGGGAATGGCCCTGCCTTGGTTGAGTTTGACATTCTCGCTCAAGAAATGTTCCGCCTCGGGATGGTGATCGGTGGCGGTAATATTCGCCTGGCGCTGGTTGAGCAGCAGGCTGCTTAAGCCGATGCCACACCCCACCTCCAGGATACGCTTTCCGCCAATATCATAGTCGCAGAGCAGCTCGGCAAGGATTCGGCTGGAGGACCAGACGACGCCGAACAGGGGCCAGGAGGCCGAGGAAATATTCAGTTTCTGGGCGGCGTTATCCCTGTCAAGATACTGTTGCTTGTCCCGCAAGGTTCGGACATGGATGTCCACCTGGTCAAATTCAATGGTCTGGTAACGAATACGCAGGGCAGGCATGTTTCTCCATCTGGAAACCTTTCACGGTTGCGAAAATACACTGTCCCAGAGAGCCTGAAGATGGTGTTTCACTGTTTTGCCGGGGAAGGGTGAGGCGTTATGGTTGAGAGGTACAAAAGCTCGGATCAGGGGATTTTTTTGATTGTCCTGACGCCTCCCGTATTCCCCTCTTTCGCCTGAACGGAAGAATGGTGGGCCGGATGTGTGTGACGGAACTTGAGGCCAGGAGTCTGTCGGGCTTGACCGATCGTAGCGAGGGCAATATGGCCGAATCCAGTTTTACCGCAGTAGATCAGCGTTATGTTCGACAGTTACACATGATACTTGATCGGTGGCAGAGTGCAACAGATTAAAGGGTGTCGTCTATTATGACAAGCGCCCAAGCGTCATACCTGCGCCGGCCGGCTCAGCGCTTGGTGGCCGCGGACAGGGGCTTTGTCTCCTTGACTTGGTAGTGGGAGATATCGAAATTGCTGGGTGCCATCTTGTCCTGCAGGGTAACTTCCTTGAGCAGACAGCGGGCCTTGCCCGTGGCAGTGGTAAGGTTGATTTCCGTGGGCATGGCCGGCTTCCCCGCCTGCAGCTCCTGGTAGTTGCCGTAGGAAATCGTTTTGTCCCCCCGGCTCAGGCTGACAATGTGACCTGTCTCTTTGTCCAGCCATATTTCACCCCCTTCCAGGGGCAGTTTGACGTGGTGGCGGCCAATGGTGAGAGTGCTGTGCGGCCGGGCGTTGAGCCTGCTGAAATCAATGAGCATGGCGCTGAAAACAGCCTGCGGACCTTGGTTTCCGTCCTGGGCGTTCTGGTCCATGCGGCCGACATAGAGGGTGCGCTGCGAGGGGATATAGAGGCGGGTGGTACCATCCTGGGCCACCATGTCAAAGAGGGTGGTGCCGAACATGTGGAAGGCCTTGATACGCAGGCTGGTTCTGGTTGCTTCCTTGTGCAGGTAAAGAACGCCGGAAAAGGAGGAGGGCATGCCCTTGGGGGGCGGATCCATGCTGATCTGGAAGTAGGCGGTAAAGGCGTTCAGGGCCTCTGTTTTTGTCTGCAGGCTGGCAAGCAGGCTCTGCGGCGTTTCCCGTTCCCAGTTGAGCTGTAGCCGGGGCTGCGGTTCTGCCGGCGGACGCCGGGCTGCGCAGCCGCTTAAGGACGACAGCGTGAGCAGGAGTATAACAAGGATAATCTGCTGCGATCTTTTCATCTCTCTTCTAATCTCTCCAGGCATTCGCTCAGGCTGGTAAACTCTAAATGATCCATGAGATGAGTCAGGCTGCGCAGGGGTCTGCGCAGACCATAGGTGAGAACCGCTCTCTTGACAAGGGGGAGGGAGCGATCATAGCGATGTCCGGTAAAATCAACCGGATGCAGGAAAAAGGTGGCCGGTGATCCTGCTCTGTTCAAGGCCCTGACCTTGCGGATAATAAGGGATATGGGCCAGGTTCGCAAGCCCCAGCCGCCGCCGGCCGGCACCTTGAGGCCGGCCAGGTTAAGGACCAGGGGAGGGAATTCCCAGATGCTTCCCGTCCCCTCGGAGCCTTTCAGGCCATGGACAACCTCGGGGAAGGCGGGGTCACCGATGATGGGCATGGGGGCGTGGCTTGAGTCATAACGAAAGTTGTTTTTGATGAGCAGATCAATGGCCCACGGCGTTTTCCGGTTGAGGGACCATTGCGGCGCCCTGAAGCCGTGGATCTGCCGGTCGCAAAGCTCGGCCAGCAGGGTAGTGCCCCTCTGCAGATCTTCCTGAAAATCCTGTGGTCCGTGGCTGTAGAGCAGTTGATGGTTGTCGGTGTGGTAGGCGATTTCATGACCGGCCCTGGCAATGCTCTCCACCAGGTCGGGATGACGGCGGGCGCAGTAGCCGAGAATAAAGAAGGTGGCGCGGATGCGGCGGGCAGCCAGAAAGGCAAGAATATTCTTTGTGGCCTCCGGCAGGATAGAGGGATAGCTGTCCCACTCATGGCGCGGCAGGAGATGGTCCACCTCGCAGATATGGAACCAGTCCTCCCAGTCTATGGTGATACCATTTTTCACCGGGGCATGTCCTCTTCGGGCCGCAGGTTGTGGAGGGCCCGAACTCTATTAATGCGGCGGAGGATCGTGGCGCTGTCGCTAAAGAGGTACTCTTCTACCTCCACATTGATATTGTCAACCGGGGTAAAGACATTTTGTAGGGCCACCAGACGGCCGTTGCCCTCAAAGGCGATATAGTTGCCGTTGCCGTCAGCCACCACCTTAACGGCCGAGACCGACGGCAGATAGCGGTTGAGCCCTGCACGGTCCAGGTGACCGGCCTGGGCAATGGCCTGGCCATGTTCCTTGAGAACGGCTATCCGTTTTTCGGTGGCAGCCACGGAGTTGTCACGGTTGATGGGGTGGATCTGCTTGAGGGAGAAAAGCGGTACGCTGACAAAGTGCGAGCGCCTCCGTTTACGATGGATATCAAGCACCACCTTGCCAAGCAGCACATCAGCCTCTGACATCTACGTAAGCTCGGCGCGTTTGCCCCACAGGTAGCGACCGAGTTTTTTGAGCCAGGCCAGAGGATCTTTCACGGCTGCTCCGCGGCCATGGCCTTGTTGACCAACTCTTTTTCTTCTTCAATCAGTGGCCCGTACCAGCGCGGGTAATCCCAGCCATAGCCCCAGCGAAAACGGGTGGGCAACAGCGGGGTGCCGCCCACCCGCACGCCGCCCAGCATCAGTTCGGCAATGGCCTGCTCACCCACCTGGGCCACGCACTCCCTGAGCTGCTTGTCGGCAGCCAATCGATCATCATAGGTGCCGCCCTGCCAGTAGGCCCGATCATGCTCGATGCAGCAGGCCAGCCACAGCTCTTTCTGGCTGAGGGTGCCGTCAAAAAAGACGCTGCAGCCATCAGTGGTAAAGGGCTTGAGATGCGGGGTGGTGCTGCAGCCGGCAAGCAGGACAATAAGAAAGAGTGAGCGCAGATTTCGCATACGATGCAGCATAGCAGGATTACTCTCTTTTTTGAAATACTGATCTGAGTTGCGGGTCCCAGAGGGCCACCAGGGGAGAGAGCAGGCGGCCGACAACCGGACCGGGGTCACGCAGGCTGAGCAGGTCGTCGGCGATTGTGGGGTCCCAGAAATCGCGGCCCACCCTGCCGCGGCTGGCCAGGAGATGGAGCAGGTCGCCGGGCAGCAGGTTGCGCATGGTGACGCCCTCCTCGGGCTGCGGCTCGGCAAAATCGTGGCCCATGGTCCACTGGCACAGCAAGACCGGAAAATCGACGCCCGCGGCAATGGCCAGGGGCAGGGAGCCCCAGAAACGGGGATTGATCTCCAGAAAAAAGGCCTGGTTGCTGACTGGCTCCACCTTGAACTCCACCATGGCCACGCCGGAGAACTTGATTTTTTTGAGCAGGGTCACGGCATCCTCTTCCGCCTGCAGGTGATGTGTGGCCTGGCGCAGGCTGCTGGGGCCGCCCCGGACCGGGAATTCCCGCAGCCGTTTATGGGTGAAGGAGGCCAGGACCGTCTGGTTGTCATCCATGAGTACCGAAACCCCCAGGCCATAGCCGCCTTCCGCCACCAGTGTCTGGGCCAGGTAGGCCTGCGGCTGCTTTTGGATGGTGTTGAGGGCGTGGCTCAGCTCGGCCATGTTGTGGCAGTAGATCAGGCCGCGGCCCCCTTCTCCCATGTCCGGTTTCAAGACCAGGGGCAGGCCAAGCTTGTCGGCTAGCTGGTCAGCCGTGCTGGTGGGGTTGACCGGCTGCCATGCCGGGCCGGCAATGCCGGCGCTGTGGGCCGCCGTGCTGGCGGCAATCTTGCCGGCCGCCTGGCGCAGGATATCATACTCGGCAAAGGGCAGGTGGACGTGGGGGCTGAAGCGCTGCCGCTCTTGAGCAATAAGCAGCAGGGTGGCAAGCTCCATGGGCAGCACCACGTCATACCTGTTTCCGGCAACCTGCTGTTCAAGGCTGGCAAGGAAGGCGGCGGGCTCGTGCCGGGGGGCCGGGTAGGTGATCCGACGGACCGGGTAGCGGCTCAGCATACCGGCCGCCAGCCGGCTCGATTCAGCCACGCTCACCTGGTAACCGGCCCGCGCCAGGCTGCGGATGGCGGCCACGCTCTTGTTCCAGTGGCCATCGAGGATGAGGATGCGTGGCGTCATGAAAGAGAGGCGCTCACTTTCTTGAGGTCGGTCAGCGAGGCAATGCCCATGGTACGGATGGAGCGGTTCAGCCAGCGGATGATGCGGGTCAGGGCACTGGTGGGGTCGAGCACCACAAAGATATCGATATCGCGGCCGATCAGCTCGGCAATGGTGTCATGCCAGTGCACCGTCTGCCAGAGCTGGCCGGCCACCTGAGTGGCCACCTCCTGGGCCGAGCCGTTTATATAGACAGGTGAACTGCCGGCAATAATCGGAGTCTGCGGCGCGGCAAGCGGCATGGCCTTGAACAGGGCGAGCAGGGAGCCGCTCGCTGCTTTGAGCGGCTCACCATGGTAGGGATACTCAAAGGGCAGTTCCACCACCCGCAGGGCACCGGCGTCAAGGCAGGCCGCGGCAAACGATGCCAGTTCAGCCCTGGTAATGGAGACAATGGTCTGGCTCTTGTTGTTGATCAGCGACAGCCAGTTGGGGCCACTGAGCCGGGCCAGTTCCTGGTGCAGTTCAGCAAGCGGCAGGCCGATCACCGCCACCATGACAAAGGAGTGGGCTTTTGTGTCGGCGGCGATCCGCTTATAGGCGTGACAAATGGCGGTCATGCCCTGCGCCGGGCTGAGACAGCCGCAACCCGCCATGGCACCGTAGAGGCCGGAGCTGTAGCCCGTCACCAGTGCCGGTCTGACGCCGTTTTGCTTGAGGATCTCGGCCAGACAGTGGCTCAGACAGAAGACGCCGAGCTGGGCGCTGAGATCGCTGGCAATGGCCGCCTGGTGGAAATCGTCGTAGGCCGGGCAGGCGCCACTGCGCACGGCGCCATAGAGGGCGCGGACCTCGGCGCCGTAGAGATCGGCGAGCGGCTTCTCAGGCACGGCTCCCTGGCCGGGGTAGAGAAAGGCGATTTTTGGTGTGTTTGACATTGCAAGTTACTGTTTATGGTGCCACGGCATCCACGGAACGACACGGAACCTCTTACTCTTAACCAGAAGACGAAGTGGCGATACCCGCAGGGAGATGTCACCTCATTTCAGTCTACTTCCGCGGTGTCCGTGGCCATCTTACAGTTTGATCTCCGGCGGGACTTCCTGGAAGTTGGCCTGGCGCCACTCCATCTGGCGCGCCTCGTAATAGGCATAGCGCATGATGAGCTTGTAGGCCATGCGGATAAACTTATTGGGAGAGAAGAACATCTTCCAGAAGATGGAGGGCCGGGTGTAGTACTTCTTCAGGTATTTCTTCTGCAGGGCAAGGATCTCGGCGGGGCTGTAGGCGTTGTTACGAATCACCGGGTGCATGAAGTCATACTTGGAAAAATCGCGTTCTTCGATACGGCCGTCCGCCTCGGCCTGGTCGTAGTAGCGCGTACCGGGCAGCGGCGTGGTCAGGGTCATGACCAGAAAGTCGCCGATGTCGGCGGCGAATTTATAGATGGTCTTGAGCGTCTCCTCGGTGTCGTTCACATCACCGAACATGACATTGGTCATCACCATGATGCCGTGGGAACGCAGGAGTTCGGCCGCCTCCCTGATCTGCTCGACGTTCTGGTTCTTGGTGTAGTTCTTCAGGGTCTCCGGGCTGATCGACTCCACCCCCAGCATGACCTCATACAGCCCCAGCTTTTTATAGTCGGCCAGCAGGTCGCGGTCGCGCAGGATGTCCTTGATGCGTGACTGGAACCAGAAGTCGCACGTGAGGTTGGAGCGGCCCAGGCACTCCAGAAAGTCTTCGTTGCGCTTACGGTTCTGATTAAAGGAGTTTTCGTTAAAGACAAAGAGCGATTTGTTGTAGCGCTCATGGAGCATCTCCATCTCCTTCACCACCATGGCGCCGCTGCGCCCCCGCCAGTTGGCCTGCCAGAGCTGGGACTCGGAGCAGTAGGAGCAGTGGTCACCGCAGCCGCGGCTGGTGGAGATGCCCACGGCGCGGCGCCCCATGCCGTGCAGGTAATAGGTGGGATTGTCGAGGTCCATCAGGTGGTAGCCGGGCATGGGCAGTGTGTCCAGGTCGGCGATCAGCGGCCGCGCTGCATTGCAGACGATTTTGCCCTCCTTTTTGTAGGCCACGCCTGCCACCCGGCACCCATCCCGGCCGCCCGGCAGGCTGTTCAGCAGCTCCACCAGGGTCTCTTCACCCTCACCCATGATGATAAAATCAACCTCCGGTGCCTGGCGGAACATCACCTCGTAGTTGAGGGTGAAGTGGCCGCCGCCGCCGATGATGGTGACCTCCGGCAGGGTACGGCGCACCAGGCGCACGGCGTGGATGGCATCCTTATGAAAGGTGGCGGCCTGGCAGGTCACCCCCACCACATCGTAGTTTCCCCGGCGCAGGCGCTCTTCCAGGTCGGTCCAGGGGCGCTCCAGGGTGGTGGAGTCGATGATTTCAATTTTATGGCCCGACTGTTCCACATAGGCACCCAGGGCCATGAGGCCGGGGGAGGGCATCCACATACGCAGGGCGGCGAAAATCTGATGGGGCGGGTCAAGCAGAAGTATCTTCACAGCGAAATCGGCTCCAGTAATCAAAGAAGTGATAGAATTGATCAGGGTGATGGCGGATATTTTTTTCAAAGATTGTGGCCAGTTCCTGGGTTTTCTGCGCGATGAGGGCGTCATTGTCCTGGTCCGATCGGCGTCTGACCTTGATCGGCTTTTCCATCCAGGCCCGATAGGGGCCGTCGGGACGGCGAACAATAAAGACCGGAATCACCGGCGCGCCGGTGGCCAGGGCCAGGGCCATGGCACCGGCTGGAAAATACACCTTTTTGCCGAAAAAGGTAACAGCTGTCTTCTTGCCGCCCTCATACCGGTCGCCCAGCATGGCAATGACCTTGTTGTCCTTCAGCAGCCGGGCCATCTTGATGATGGTGCCGTTATCATCGGGGTTGATGTGAATGGTCTTGATGCCCAGGCTGCCGCGGACGGTGTCGCGATACTGCTGGACCTCCTCCTCCTGATCCTTGAGGGTCAAGGCGTAGATGGGGCAGCCGCGCAGGGCAAAGGTGACGCCGCCCAGCTCCCAGTTGCCGAGATGGGGTGTGATGAGAATGGCGCCGTTGCCCTGGGCCAGGGCGCCCTCGATGTAGTGGGCCCCCACCTCGTCGGCCACGGTCTCCTGGTAATTGTCCCTGGTGAGGCGATGGATGAGCACGTAGTCGCGCAGGTACCAGCCATAGTTGGCAAAGAGGCGACGCACCGTCCTCTTGACCTGCGGGTTGTCCTCCGGCAGACCAAGGATAATAGAGGTGTTTTTGAGCAGGGGCCGGCGTATGCGTCCCCAGAAGAGGTAGTATAAAAAACTCACCACGCCATTCTGGATGCGTTGCCACCAGTGGGGCACGAAGCGGGCGTAAAAATAGGTGAGAAGGAGGTAGAGTTTACGGGGAATGAGCATTTTCTTCTTTTCTAAGAACTCTCTATTTCATCACCGGGACACAAAGGGAGGGCGCATGATTTGTATGGCATGCTCAGGAAACTCGGTGTCTCTGTGGTGAAACTTATTTACTTGAGATGATATTGGCGGCAAAACAACCGGATAGGGCGCTGCCGACAATGCCGTGGGCAGGGCGGTTATAATGCCCAATCCATAACAGGTTGTCAAGCCTGGTGGCCAGGGGCGGCCGGCCCGGTCCCACCTGGCCCAGGGCCGAATCAAAGCCGTACATGGCCCCCTCCTCGTTGCCGGTGCGCTCCAGCAGTGTCCTGGGGGTGGCCCGGATAGTGAAGAGGCTGTGGCTCGCCGCATCAAGGCCGGTTTTTTCCTTGATTATCGCGAAGATCTCCGCCTGCAGCCGGTCGATGTCGGCCTTGTCGGGAAACTCCTCGGCAAAGACCGAGGCATGGGGGGCGTGGACCAGGATCTTCATGGCATGACAACCGGCCGGCGCCAGCTGCGGATCAAGGAGGGAGGGGGTGGTGATCACCAGGTGCAGGCCGTTTTTGTAGATTCCCCTGTTGATGGCCTCTGCCTCCATCTCGGCATCTTCGCTGGTGTGCAGCGACACAAAATAGGGCCAGTCGGCCGGCAGGGCCTCGCCGTTCAGGGCCACATAAAAGAGCAGGGCCGACGGTGATACCGTATAGCGCTGCAGATCAAAGACCTTGGAGTAGAGGGGCATGCTCTCGGCCAGCAGGGCCTGGCCGCGTATGGGATTCATGGCGCCGATGTACCAATCGGCCTCATGGCGGCTGCCGTCGCGGCTCAGGACCGCCTCCACCCTGTTGTCCCTGTTTTTGATAAGGCTGATTTCCTGGTCTGTCTGCACCTTGCCGCCATGAGCCAGGATGACCCGGCGTAGCGTGTCGGTGACCTGCACCATGCCGCCCCTGGGATAAAAGACCCCGTCCCTTAAGACCTTGGCCCACAACACTGCCACGAATATGTAGGAGAGTTGGCTGGGCGGCAGGGTGGTGGGCAGGGCGGAGAGGGCATGGATAATATCCTGATTGCCCTTGAAAAAACGCTGCAGAATAGTGCCGTGTGAATGGCGGGCACAGCGAAACAGGGTGGGGTAAAGAAGGGGTAGGAGCACCTTTTTCCAGAGCGGTGCTTTTTCAAAGGCCAGGAATTGGCGGCCCAGCTTGGCGGTCAAGCGGCTATAGGCGGCCAGAGCCTCCCTGGCCGGCGGAAAGCGCTGGGCCAGAGAGTCGACATAGGCGGCCGGATTGCGGTAATCCAGCTGGATCTCAAAACCGGGATAGATGTTGCGGATGGCGGGTATGGGCAGAAAGTCGAGATCCTCGGCAATGCCCAGTTCCCTGAAAATGGCGTGGAACTCACTGCCCGGTTTACAGGCGGCCAGAAAGGCGCCGGTGGCATCGAAATAAAAGCCGTGCCGCCGGAAGCCGGTGACATAGCCGCCGGTCTTCTCCTCCTTTTCCAGCAGGGTGACCTGCAGGCCCCGTTTGCTGAGCAGGGCGGCGGCCGTCAGTCCTGCCATGCCGCCGCCCATGATAACAACAGATTGATCAGCCATGCTTGCCTCGCAGATGTAAAATAGCGGAAAGGGTGAAGACCGAATAGAGGAAACAGCTCAGCACGCCTGTGATGGTCAACAGGCCCATGGCGGAGAGGACCTGATACCTGGCCAGGGCCAGGGAGCCGAAACCGAGGCAGGTGGTCAGGGTGGTGAGCAGGATGGAACGACCGGTGGAGTTGAGGGTGATGCCGATATCGTTGTTTTCCCGGAAGCGGTCCATGATATGAATGCCGTCATCCAGACCGATGCCGATAAGGATGGGGATAATAATAAAATTAATCAGGTTGATGGAGATGCCCAGATACCCCATGAGACCGGCTGTGGTGAGCAGGGCCAGGCCGGTGGGCAGCAGGACGAGCAGGGTTTTGCTCAGGCTGCCGAAAAAGATGAGGAGAATGGCCATCACCAGGATGGTGGCCAGGATGACGGTGCGCAGCAGGCCGCTTTTGGCCGAATCCATCAGGTTGGCCATGGCCCGCTCCAGACTGACCACCAGGATGGCGGGGTCAAGTCGGGCCATGCGGCTGTCAAGCTGGGCGACCGCCGCATGGGAGGGGAGATTGACCCAGGTGACACCGATGATGCCCTGGTCGTCCCGGAAGAAAAAGCGCTGATGAAGGGGGTGGAGGTCGGCCAGAAAGGAGCCGGGTTCGGCCTCCTGGTCGGTCAGCGCGGCCAGAAAGGAGTTGAGGGCCGGAAAACTGGCCCGTTCCAGGCCATAGGCGGCCAAGGCCTGGTCCAGGAGGGTGTGGTCGAAATGGTCAAGGTACAGTTTTTTACCGTCGCTCAAGGTGGTCAGCGAGGTGAAACTGCTGATCTGCGTGGCCGGTGCCGCGGCCAGCATCTTGTCGATGCGGCGGGATTGGCGGAAGAATTCCTCCTCTGTGGATGACTGCCAGGAGACAAGCATGGGAATGGTGCCGCTGCCGAAATGTTCCTGGATATGGCTGCGAACCTGAACCGCCTCCAGGCCTTCAGGATGGAGGGCCTCAAGGTCGCGTTCAAAATGGAGTCTGTCCAGGCCGGGCAGGCAGGCAAGCAGGACCACAGCACTGAGGAGCAGACAGAGAAGCGGCCGTGTCTTGACAAAGCGGCTGACACGCTGCATACCCAGGGAGGAGAAGGGTTTCGGGGCATGAACGCGGCCGTGCCCCTCCAGCCAGTTGAGCCAGGCAGGCAGGGCCCAGAGGATGGTGATCAGGCAGAAGAAGAGACCGAGACTGACCAGCCAGCCGATCTGGCGCAACACCGGGCTGGCCGTGCTGGTGAGTACGGCAAAGGCGGTGAGGCTGGTGAGGCCGCCCACCAGCACGGCCGACCCGGTGTTGCATACGGCCCGCCTGGTTGCCCGGGCCGGTGACAGGCCGGCCAGACGTTCAGAGGCATAGCGGTCATAGACATGGATGGCGAAATCCACTCCCAGGCCGAGTACCACGGCGGCAAAGGCCACGGCGATCATGTGGACCCGGCCGAGACTGACGGCCATCACCCCCAGGGCCAATTGCAGGCCCACAGCCAGGGGAATGATGATAAAGAGGAGAACCGACAGGCGGCGATAGGCCAGCAGGAAGAGCAGGCCGATGCCGAGCACCGAACCGAGCAGGCAGTTCAGGATATCACCGCGCATCAAGGCCTCCTCCTGGGCGGCAATGGCATAGCCGCCGGTCAGGCCGATGGAGAGGTGGGGATAGGAGGCAAAGAGCTCATGGGCGGCGGCTATGAGCTCATGGGCAAAGGCCGTGTCGCTGCCGGCATGACCGGGGCTGGCGATAAGAATCAGGGCCTTGCCGTCCCTGCTCAGCATGGCGTTGCCGTCGCTGAAGGCCATGCCACCCTGCAGGGCGTGTATTTTGTCGATAAGGAAGCGGCGCAGATTAAGGGGGTCGATGCTCACCACCTTGGTGAGCATGGGGGCGCTTGGCGTGGCAAGCAGGGAGAGGGAGCGGCGCACCTCCTTGTCGAGCTGTTGCGGCGAGTGCAGCAGGCGACTGAGCTCGCCCAGCTCCTCCTCGGTGAGAAAGAGGGATGGTTTTTCCAGGTAGGTTGTCAGCAGGGCCAGGAAGTCGTCGGCGCTGACAGCCTCGGCCTTGAGCATGGTGACCTTGCTAAAGGCGGGCTCCTGCTTGATGGTCAGGCCTTCCAGATCACGAACCAGGCTCTTGCCGGCCTTGAGCAGCTCGTCGTCCTTGACGCCCCGGACCAGGACGTAAAGTTTGTCCTGGCCGTTTGTGGCGGTGACGGTATGGGAGAGGAGTTTGAAGGAGCGGTTGTCCTGGGGCAGCAGGGCCAGGATATTCTGTTCAAAGTGGAGCAGACCGGTGAGCAGCATGGCCACCACCATCACAACCCCAAAGCTGGTCAGCACCCGGCCCGGTCGCTGGGTTATGTAGTGTAAGAGTTTCTCCACTGTCCGTCTCTTTCTGGGGAATTGATCCGGCGGCATCAATCCGGCCGGGTGCCGTACCTGCGCCGCTTAATAGGGCCTCTGGTAATTCTTGGGCTTAAGCTTGAGCAGATTGGAGGCCACGGTGCAGAGCAGGCGGCCCTGCCACGGCTTGCCGTATTTCTTGGGGTTGGGGTGCAGAAAGCAGAGCCGCTTGCACTTGATCTTTTGCAGCCGCTGGGCAAAATCGTCGTAGGGTCTTGTCATGTCCAGCGGCTTCTTAAAAAAATCGGGCAGATAGTAGCCAAACGAGGTGTAGGTGGAGTTGCCCTGCTCGGCATGGGCATTGTAAAAATCGGTGAAGGTGGTGCGGTCCGTGACAATGCCGTAATGGTCCGGATCGATCTGCCAGGGGGCGCCCGGCTCCATCTCGATGGAGAGCGTCCGCAGGCCGCGCACGTGCTTGTAGCGCTCCATGATGGTCTTGCGCAACCGGAAGGTGTCCTCCATGATCGTCTCGTTTTCGCCGGGCAGACCATAGGTGAAGAAGATCTCGGTGGAGATGCCCATGGCGTCGAGCTTGTCCATCTTGGCCAGAAAGGCCTCGGTGCTGAAGCCCGGCCCCTTGTGGCGCAGGCGCAGCTCTTGGTTGCCGCACTCCGGCGACATGGCGATGATGGAGTCCTTGCCTGGAAAGGTTTTGTGAAACTCGTCGATGAATTCGTCGGCCGGCAGGCCGTTGCACTCGAACATCCAGTTGGTCTTGATGCCCGCCGCCCTGATCTTTTTCCACAGTTCGGTGAAATACTCCTGGGTCTCCGGTTCCGGGTCCGTGGCCGTGTGCATGGTGCGGTAGCCGGCGGCAATGCCTTCTCTGACGGTCTGGAGCACCGAGTCGTGGCTGCGGTAGATAAAGCCGACCCGCTTGCTGATATGACGCTGCTGGGGAATGTGAGAGCCGCCGCACCAGGTGCAGTTGAAGGGACAGCCGCGACCGATGGCCACCGGCAACAGCGGTGACTGGATGGTGAACTGCT
The DNA here is from genome assembly GCA_002868945.1 of Desulfobulbaceae bacterium. Lineage (GTDB taxonomy): Bacteria > Desulfobacterota > Desulfobulbia > Desulfobulbales > SURF-16 > BM506. The sequence goes on along the minus strand of PKTX01000037.1, from coordinate 2,045 downwards.
TGAAGTTCTGCTCCTTGGAAAAGCCCTTGGCATAGAAAAAGGGCAGGCCGATGTACTTGATGTAGGTGTCGCGGTGGCGCAGCAGTGAGAAGTTTGTGTAGTTGAGGCTGGAGACCATCTCCTCGTCGCCCACGTAGCTGTGGTCATTGACGACAATCCGGTCGCCCGCACGCCAGGTGAGGTTGGCGGTAGCCGCCAGGCTGGTGCCGGCCTCCAGTGCCGTGAGCAGCTCCAGCACCGGCACCTCACCGTCGCCGCGCACCACGGCGTCGATCATCGGGTAGTCGGCCATGATCTGCTCGTGAAAGAAGGAGGCAGTGTAGCCCCCTAAAAAAATAAAGATATCGGGGCGCAGTTCCTTGAGGCGGCGGGCCGCCTCAATAACGTCGTAGGCCTGATAGTGCCAGTGCAGCGACATGCCGACGGCCTTGATCTCCGGCTTGTCCTGCACCAATTCGTTGATCTTGAAGTGCGGATTCTCCACCCACTCGACACCGACATGGACGATCTCGCTGGCAAAGCCGTGGCGCTGGACATAATCGGCAATGGCCATCAGGCCCATGGGCATGTAGTTGATCCAGATAAAGTCGCCGATGGGCTTGTAGCTGTTATTAAACTTGGGAACGTGCAGGAACAGGGTTTTCATAATCAGCAGTCATATAGCAAGATGATTGAAAACACACAGACACAAAGACACAAAGAAATGATTTTAAAAACCTCTGTGTCCCTGTGCCTCTGTGGTGAAGAAAAACTACTCGGAGCCGAAGATACGGCCGTCGGTGATGACCTTGGCGAAATTTTTCAGGTTGTCGGCCTGTTCCAAGGCCACGTCCCTGTTGTAGACGGCCACCTTGTCGAAGAACCTCTGGCAATAGCCGCACTCGTCACATGACAGGCGCCGACAGTCATGGTTGAGGAAGTATTTGATGAAGCCGTCCAGCTCCTTGTTGGGGATCTCGATGGCGTCGTTAAAGGAGAAGTTCATCAGGCCGGCCACCTGCTGGACCTGCTTCATGTCCACCTTGTCCGGTTTGTTGAAGTAGTCCATGTTGGGCGGCAGAAAGGAGCCCTTGTTGGGCAGGGTGAGCAGGTCGATGAGATTGCCGTCAAAGCTGCGGTCACTGTAGGCCTTCACCGCCATGGTCAAGGCGCCGGAGGTCTTGAAGCGCTCCACCACCTTGAAACGGCTGATGCCGATCTCTTCATAGTAGTGCAGGTCTTCGGGCCGGATCCAGCGGGCCTTGAGGATATTGACCGGCTCTTCGAGCTTCTGGCTGGAACAGATGACATAGGGTAGCTGCAGGTAGCAGTAGTCGTTATGGCTGTGGCTCTGGGAGGCATGGCCGTCATGGTTGACATGTTCGAACTGCTGGGCGCATTCCCAGACGCAGCAGGGATTGGCGATCACCTCCAGGGGGATCCGGACGCTGTCGTTGATCGCCTTGAGCGTCTCAAAGTCGCGGTTGAGCATTTCATCGACAATGAGCTCGTCAACGCCCATATCCTCATACTGCCGGGCACGGCTCACCGTGTTGATACGGCTCACCGAGGAGACCTTGATGAAGAAATGGGGATAATGCTCCTTGACCAGGCGAATGAGATAGGGAATGGCAATGGTCAGGGCATCAACCTTGATCTCTGAGAGCCAGTCGAGCAGCTCGCGGATCTGTTGGTAGCCCTCCTTGGTGTACTGGACATTGGCCAGACTCAGGGTGTTGAGCAGGTAGGAGAACTTGATGCCCTGCTCGTGCAGGAGCGAGACATGCTCGGCGATCTCCGTACGGCTCACCTGGGGCAGCAGGAAGGAGGGGCGGCAGCCGCCCACCACGTCATCGGCCAGCTTGCCGTAGACATGGGTGACAGGGAAATCCCTGAGCATGGCGGGCAGTTGCGGGTCCCAATTTGTTGATACGCGTATTTCCATTTTTTTCTCTATCTTTAGGGTGTCTTGAATAATTAGATATTTCGGAGTCTCGCTCCGCTCGCTTACCTGTTCGAGTTCAAGAAGCATAGAAAATAAAAAGCGCAGCATATTAATGATATGT
>PKTX01000025.1 GCA_002868945.1 Desulfobulbaceae bacterium | reverse complement strand
GTGCTTTTTGTTTCTTGGGTGCCAATTGATGTTTTACTCCTTTTTGCTTGCCCAAAAAGGAGTGCAAAAAGGGCACCCCAGCAGCCCTGGCCTGACGGCACGCTCGTTTTCTTTCGTGAAAGGGGAATTTCAGAAACTCACACCCTGCGGGTGTTCAGACATGCTGAAATTCAAGTCCCTTTCACGAAAGAAAACGAGCTCAGGGCTGGATGGGGAACTGTAATAACGATGCCCTGCGGGCTCTATTTTATTTTCCGGCCCCGGCCCATTCCGGGTCGCAATCGCGCTGTACTGTTTCTTCGTCCTGATCGGCAGGACACACAGAAATGCCACCGGCAGCAGGAAATAGGTTGTCAGGATCTTTTCTGCGCAGTAGCGTGCACGATTATACACCCCGGTCAGACCAGCAACTTCGCCTTGCAACCTGCTTTTTGACGCCCAAAAAGGCCTTCTAATCCTCAATAATGGCTGGATGTAGTACATATAATAAATAAATTCAAGTTGTTAGCTTGGTCCGACCCCAGATCAGGAGCCCAGATCAGAGAGTCTTCCGGCCAGCAGCTCAAACTAAACGTTCGGTGCTACACCATTACAACTCATTGAAATGAAAAATGATCTAATCATAGGAGCTATCGGTGCGGGAGGGGCAATTTTAGGTTCCATTACTGGAGCCCTGGTCAGTGCCTTGATCACTCATGTATCAACTTTAAGAAGGGAAAGGACAAGAGTACTTATAGAGATAGAAGAATATCTTGATGAACTTTGGGATGTGTCAAATACGCTTTACCATATCAAGGAAAGAGAAATATCTTGTTCAGATGATGAAGAAGAAAAAAATATTTCTATGGCATATGGGATTCAACTGGAAAAATTCTTCTCTATTTGGGATCAAAGGAGACGTCCAATAGAGATAAATGTTTATTTCAATGACGTAGAATGCTTATGGCTTTTTCGTAAAATCGAAATTTTGTACGAAAAATCAAAAAATAAGGTGGAAGCCATGTCTTCTTCTCCAATCATCAGTAACGATAGGTTGTTAGGAGGAATATTGGATCTTGAAGAGGAAATAAGTGACCTTCGAGATAAGCTTTCCAGAAGATTACGGTTGCACTTGACTTTTAAATATATATTTTTTCCGACCTTCGCGAAATGGCTGCATGTTACGAAAGAATGGTTAATGAAATCGGCTAACGAAGTAGAAAACAAAGAAGATGAATAGTCTCCACCCTATAAATAAAAGTGGATGAAAAAAGGACACCGAACAAAAGTATACAGCAGATGGCGAGAAGCGCGGCGGCGCTGACGCGACAGGTTCTTTGGCGCCACTGCTGATACAAACCGTTAGGAAGCAAGAATTATGGAACCAATTACTACTAGTGATCCTTGCTCGCTAATACTCTTTATCAAACACTTTGCGAGTATATTGTTTTCCGAGACAGTTTTAGCAGCCATTATAGCACCTCTATTAGGCCTCAGTGTTTTTCGCCGCCAAAGAGAGTACGAGCTTGTACGGCAAAGATATCTTGATGATGGATTAGATATAATATCTGGTCATGTTGAATACGCACAGAGTGTTTTTAGGCACAATTGGGCTAGAAGCCTTAGTCTGATAAAGCTATTCAGAGATGCAGGTAAAGACACTCCCAAAGAACTATATTCAACAGGTTTTATTCAACTTGACCCAAGTCGTTTTGAGATTTCACGTAACTACATATTAAAAGAGCTTGTTGGTGATGACATATTTATCAAAGTACAAGAACTCTTGTTTGCATATGTAAGTGAAGCAAACTCATTATTTATTAATGATCTCTGTCATATTGTGAAAATGTATATTGAAGGCAGTAAGGAGTTAGAAATAAAAGCAAATAATGTTGAGATATCCGAAAAATATCTGAAATATTCCATAGAAAAAGATGAGGGTTTCAGGAAATTCTATTCACTTTTAGGTGAATTAAGGAATCTGTCTGAAATTCTTGTTCGTGAAAAATTCACCTTCCCAGACATTAACAATTTTAAAGAAAAACAAAAGGTTAAGGAGTCTGCAGAAAGATTGAAAACTATGTTCGAAGATGAATTAAACAAAGAATAAACCCCTAACCAGCGGGTCAACCTGACCGCGTGAACGTTGGCGGCGCTAACGCGGAACACTTCATTGGCGCGGTCAGGTTACCCTTAACGTTGGTGCGCCAAGTGTGCAGTGGCGGGGGTCAGGTCTTGAAAAATAAGTTTTTGTGCAAAGCGAAGGACAAGTCCTCTGCTGTTTATTTCCGTTGCAGAACTGAGCGAGCAGGGAGCCGTGAAAAGGAAACGAATTGCACCCCAAGGGCACTTCCGCTGGGCGCATCATGTCTGAACACCCGCAGGGTGTGNCCTTTTCACGGCGGAAGGCGAGCGGGCCGCCAGGCCAGTTCTGCCGGGGTGCCCTTTTCGCCCGTTCCACTGGCTGCGGTACTTTTTGGGCACGCAGCCAGCGAAGCGGGCGAAAAGTACCAAACACCCCTTGGCACCCAGCCGTCAAAAGCCACCCAACGTCAACTTACTCCCATCCCCATCCCCATCCAATCGCAATTTGGGATCGGGCCACGCTAACCTACTGATTTAATAGGGAATGCTGATTTGCGGGTTGCGTAAGTAGTTGATATTACAAAACCCGAACGTCGTTTTTGGGGCCAAAATGGGCTTTATAGAACTAACTGGCAGAAATTGCCGAACCATCTACTGCACCAGTCCCCAAGGGGCGCAAGGGGCGGTGCTTTTTTGCTGTTTTGGTGTAGTAACTCAAGTAGGGGTCAGGCTTGACATTTTGACTTTCCGGTGTTGACCGCCGCCACAGGCAGCAGGCATCGGCAGTCAAGCCCTTACCCACCCGCGCTTGACCGGCTCTTTCCCTTTCTTTAAGGCCCTGCGTCGTGAACGAGTCCCAATAAGGATGTATCCTGCCCGGGGTCAGGTCTTGAAAAATAAGTTTTTTGTGTGCATGATATATCCTGCCCGGGGTCAGGTCTTGAAAAATAAGTTTTTTGTGTGCATGATAAAGCACCAAAGATCCCTTGGCACCCAAGCCGCTACAAGCCACGAAGGTCTCCTTGCTCCCATCCCCATCCCCCAAAAAAAAAGAAGCGCACAGCCGGGCGATGCGTGCTCTCCCTCGTCCGGCCGGCGCTTCCTCTCTTTTAAGGCCCTGCAACGTCATCCTGTCTAGAAGTTGCTGAGATACTCCTGCATCTTCTCCTTATCCGTGGCAATATCCAGGCCAACCCACTCTTCATTGACAAAGACGTTGGTCGAGCCTTTCAGGCTATACGTTGCCGCTGCCGGAGAATTGACGGTGTGAATTTCCAGATCAAGCTTGGGGCCGAACTGCTCCTGCATTGCTTTGGCCACGCCTATGGCCTTCTGGCAGGAGACTCAGGCAGGGTTGCCGCTATGGAACAGTACCATTTTAAGCATAATCTTCTCCTTGGTTGATGTTGTACGGGGTGGGGCGCATATTTGCCTTTCCGGTAGGAGCAGATCCTCATTGATCGCCCCTTTTATTTGTCGCTGAAGCTCAGGGCCTGCTGGGGACAGCTGTCAACGCAGTAAGAGCATTTCAGGCAGTCGCCATGCTTGACCTGGCCGACCTCTTGATAGGAGCCGGGGTTGATCTGCATGCGACAGACCTTTTCGCATGTGCCGCACTGGCTGCACGCATCATTAATCGTCAGAGGCATTTTGCCGCGTCCCAGCCAGTTGGCCATGGTGCCCATGGGGCAAAACATGCACCAGATGCGCTGGTGATATGTAATGCCGAAGAATGTGCCGACAATGGTGGTTATGGTGAGGACCATGACAAAGGGTTTGCCCATCAGATAGAAGTCCCCCCATACCGGTATGAGCTGCATGGTGAGCATGGTCATCAAGACGGCAAGCCAGCCGAGACGAAAGGCCGGATGCCGAAAGAGCGCCGGCACCTTTCCGGCGCGGCTGATCTTGCTGAGAAGGGTGTCAAAAAAGCTGCCGCGCGGGCAGAGCCAATCGCACCAGTATCTGCCCTTGACCATGCCGATTCCCATGGCGCCGGCCATGCAGGCCAGCAGGAAGTAGCCCAGGGGGTAATAAAGCCAGCCGCCTGCCAGCAGCAGGATAAAGCTGAGGCTGAGCCATGGCTGCATGTTCTTACGGCTCTGCACCTGGCTGATGCTGTCATTCATGGTTCACTTCTCCTTGGATATTGAAAAGAGAGGCGGGCCGCAGGTGCTGCTTTGCCGGCCTGTTGGAGCTATCTGCTGATGCTGCCTCAAAATTCGGCTAGTCTCCTTTTTCATTGCGGAAACGGAGCTTGCTATCTTTTTTAACGGCCTGTTACGGCAAACGGCTCAGACCATGGCGCATCTTCCAGAGGAGATAACGTTCCAATCCTGCCTTGGCCCACGGCACCCAGCGCCCTTTCCTGAGCACTGATTTCTGGCGGGGCGGCAGAAGGGGATCAGCATGCATGAGGGTGCCTGTGCCTCCCATGTCGAGCAGGCAGAGGATACTGATATCCTCGGTTGCAAGCGGCTCACTGTTGTTGATGTCCGCGGCAATGTTAAAGGCGGCGCTTTGGGCCATCTGTACGGTCATATATCCTGTTTTGGGCACACCGGTGGGGACCGGGGTCGGCTGTCGCGGCGCCATGGCCACGGCCACGCCAACGGCGTAGATGTTGGCATGTTGGCGGTGGCGATAATACTCGTCAACCGTGATAAAACCGCGGTCATTGCCCAGGGCGGCGACGCCGTCCACCCCCTTGAAGGGCGGTGCCAGCAGGGCCAGTTGAAAGGGCAGGCTGTTCTGGTCGGTGAGCTGGATCTTGTCCGGCTCCACTGCCTGCACGCCCTGGTTGACCACGGCCTTGATGTCGCGCCGGGCGAACTCATCCTCCATGAAGCGGCGGGAGGTGCCAAGACCGTCGATGCCCATGTGGCCAAGGTAGGGTTCCGAGGTGAGATAGGTGATGGGCACCTTGTGGCGCATGCGTCTCTTGCGGAGCTGATGATCCAGCTCAAAGGCCAGTTCATAGTAGGGGCCGAAGCAGCTTGCCTTCTGGGTGGAGCCCAGCACCAGCGGCCCTGGTGAGGCCAGCAGTTTTTGCCAGGCCTCCCGGCTCTTCCGGGCATGGCCCAGGGTGAATATGCAATGGGTGTGGCCCTGATCCGGACCAAGGCCGGGAATCTCTTCGCAGGCCAGGTGCGGGCCGGTGGCTATGACCAGGTAGTCGTAATCGTGGCCGGAGCTTGCAGTGGTGACGCGCTGGGCCGTTGGATCAATGGCCATGGCTGTGCCATGCACAAAATGGATATGGCGCGCAGTGAGAATGGCGCTTATGGGTATGGTAAGGGCGGCTGCCTGCCGCTGGCCGGTGACAAGCCAGGGCAGGGAGGGTAGAAAGACAAAGTTGTCGTCCTTGCTGATCACCGTTACTTCAACCTTGGCGCCGAGCCGGCGTTTGACTTCCAGCGCCGCGGTCAGGCCGCCGAAAGAGCCGCCAAGGACCAGGACTTTTTTGCTCATGCTTTTTACTCCCGACTTTTTTTCTGGTGAGCGGCTGTCTGTCCGGAACTGGCCTTTTGGGCCGATCTCCCGGCGTCTGGCCAGCGCGCTTCCCGCGTCATGCTCAAGAAATAATGCTCGTCATATCAAATATATGCCTGCAGGTCACGGGTACCTCTTGCAGGGCGTGCTTGACTTTTTGCATGTCTGGATCGCCGGCAGGTAAGCGAGCGGCGCGAGCCTCCGCAAAATTTCATTCTGCAAGATATTCCTAAAGGTTAAATCTTTTGCTCGCGCCGCAGCTTGGCGATTAGGAAGGCGGCGCCGTTGCGCGACAGGCCGAGGCTGGCGGCAATGGTGGCGGCGTCACTGCCGGGGTGTTCTTCCAGATAGCCGGCCACCTCGGCCTCCAGCTCTTCGAGCCAATCCTCAAAGAGCACCAGCAATTAAGGGTCGGTGACCGAGCGCAGCTGTTTGGAGCGAGCCACCTTGTCCACCAGGCTTTGACACATCTTGGTTGGGTCGACACCTTCGCCCATGCACTCCGCCAGTCAGAGCTGCACCATGCTCCCCACCTTGTCGGCCCCGGCTTCACCGATGAGACCCACCACAAAATCGAGCCGTGTCTCTTCGTTTACCTGGGGAAAAAGAGTGCTGGCAACTTCCGCCATTCTGGTTAAGGCCTCGGCCGGGTCCATCCGGTCAATTATTTTTTGCATCTCTTTCATATCAACAGCTTTCTCCCGCAGTTAAAAGGTTGTTCTCCGGCTGAGAAGATCTCTTCCCAGATCGTCCAGATCTTTCAGGATGTTAAGAATGCGCCGGTCAGCTACCTCGTAATAGACAAAGGGGCCGCTGCGCTCCACCTGCACCAGCAGCGACCTCTTCAGCTCTTTCAAATGGTGGGAAATGAGCGGCTGTGATAGGCCGAGTTCATCGACAATCCTGGAGACCGATTTTTTGCCCCGGCTGACACAGAGGAGGATGCGCAGTCGGTTTTCATCGGCAACGCACTTGGCGAGAAAGGCAAGTGCCTGCAGGTTTATGTCTTGGTCGTTGCTCATGAATGAGGGTGTGCGCTGGTGGCTGATTCTGTCGGCCATATCATAGCGGGCCACTGTCTGTTGATCCGGCCCAGGCCCATCTCTTTTTGGTGTAAAGTATATAAACATACATTTATATGTTGATGTCAAGTGCTCTTTTTGTGAAGAAGGTTTGATGTCTTGACGTGTCGCGGCAAGGGTGGCAACTAGGCAACTTATGTAAGTTCAGGCGTCTGGGTGAGAGCCAGCCCCTTACGTCGGCAGATTGTTTGCGCCTCTGTGCCTTACAGACAGGTGCTTGTTACCCCGTGATTTTGCAGGCAATATTGACTTGACTTACGGATTGGCCTCAGGCAACCTTATATATTGTTTGTTTTGCGAAACAGAGCATGGCTAAAAAAATAAACACGAGGTTGTTGCCTTGTACAAAATATCCTTTTTGGTGGTTGATGACAGTTCCACCATTCGCCATTTGGTTACCCGCTCCCTGGGGAGCCTCTTTGCCCCGGAAAAGATCTTTGAGGCCAAGGACGGACGGGTAGCCCTGGAGATCCTTCGGCAGGAGAATATCGACATCATCCTTTCCGACTGGAATATGCCCAATGTCAGTGGTGAGGAGCTGCTTTACGAGGTCCGCAGCGATCCGGCTCTCCGGGAAATCCCCTTTATCATGATGACCGCCAATGCCAATCGTGACTTTATCATCATGGCCATCCAGCTGGGGGTTACCCAATACATTGCCAAACCCTTTACCTCCCATGAGTTGGAACAGAAGATCAGGTCTTCCATTAATGTCTTGAACCGGCGTCAGGAGAAGCGTTATGCCCTGCCGGGCCACGTGGCCAAGCTCCGGGTGAATAATAAAAGTGTCACTGGTCAACTTCTTGATATCAGCCGTACAGGGGCCGGTTTTGCCGGCATGAAATTTGATCCGGCCATCGGCCTGTTCCGCATGGCGGAGCTGGAGATGAAGCTGGCCGACCCGGATGGGCTGGAGAACGATATTTCCCTGATCAGCGGACTGTTTGGCCGCATTGTCCGCCTTGAGGCGGCGGACACCTTCCATCCCACCTCCCTCGACTTTCAGGTGGGGCTCTACTTTCATCCCGGTACCATGGAGCGGGACGTGGAGCGCCGGCTCAACAAACTGATCAAGTTGCTGGCCAACCAGACACCGGACGTCATCGGCTAACGTCGGGGGTCAGGCTAACGTCGGGGGTCAGGCTTGACATTTTGACTTTCTTTTGGAGAAAGTCAAAATGTCAAGCCTGACCCCCGTTGTGGAGTTTTATCGTGCAGCTTATTATCTCTCATCTCCGCATCCCCATTGAAGAAGATGGCATGGCGGCCTATCTTCGGGCTGCCACCAGCCGGCTGGGGGTGGATCACGGCGTGACCATCGTCAAAATCCTCAGTAAGGCCCTGGACCTGCGCGACCAGCAGCAGTTTTATTATAAGGTCGAGCTGGTGGTTGAGGTTGCCGACGGTTTTGCCGGGAGTCGGGAGTTCCCGCTTTATCAGGAGCCGGCCCCGCTTCATCGGCAGGTGTGCCGTAGTCAGGAGAGGCCCATGGTGGTTGGATTTGGGCCGGCCGGCATGTTTGCCGCCCTGGAGCTTATTGCCTACGGCCTGAAACCGCTGATCTTTGAACGCGGCAAGAAGATCGAGGAGCGTCATCTTGATGTGCAGCGTTTTATCAATGACGGCTATCTCAACCCGGAGTCAAACATCCAGTTCGGCGAGGGTGGAGCAGGCTCCTACTCGGACGGCAAGCTCTTTTCGCGCCGCAATAATAATACCGGTTATGTCAACCGGGTCCTGCAGACCTTTATCAAATTCGGCGCACCGCCGGAGATCGGCTACATCAGTAAGCCCCATCTGGGCACCGATCTGCTCTGCCGCATTGTCGGCAATATACGCAACTATATCCTGGAGAGGGGCGGTGTCATTCACTACAGCGCCAGGATGACGGATCTGCTCCTTGCCGATGGCCGGGTGGCAGGCATTGTCATCAACGGCGAACAGGAGTTCTGCAGCCGCCATCTCTACCTTGCCCTGGGGCATTCCGCCCGGGAGACCTTTGCCATGCTGCATGAAAAAGGCGTGGCCCTGGAACAGCGCCCCATATCCGTGGGAGTGCGCATCGAACATCCGGCCGAGACGATCAACCTCATCCGCTACGGGGAAAAGTATAAGGACTGCCGCTATTTAGGGGCGGCCACCTACTCCTTCAACTATACCAATCAGCGCATCAAGAGGGGGGTCTACACCTTTTGCATGTGTCCGGGCGGCGAGGTGGTCAACGCCTCGTCCGAGCAGGGCGGCCTGGTCTTAAACGGCATGAGCTATTCGCGCCGCGCCTCGTTTTTTTCCAACGCAGCATTGGTGGTCAACTGCCATGTGGATGATTATGGATCGCCTCACCCCCTGGCCGGCTTGGATTTTCAAAGGAAAATTGAAGAGAAGGCCTTTGTGGCCGGTGGCGGCACTTGGCAGGCACCGGCCGAGAATCTCAGTCATTTCCTGGGTGACAGGGATGCCGCCGCCTTGCCGGAAAATTCATTTCAAATGGGCGTGACAGCGGCGTCCATGGACGATATCTTTCCTGGTTTTGTCGTGCGGCAGTTGCGGACCGCCTTTGCTAAATGGCAAGAGGAGGCGCCCCTGTTTGTCTCACGTCAGGCCATTCTCCTGGGCGCTGAAACCCGCACCTCTTCACCGGTACGGATCAGCCGCAATGAAAGGTATGAGTCGGTAAATACAAGAGGTCTCTATCCCATCGGCGAAGGTTCCGGCTATACCGGCGGCATTACCAGCTCTGCCGCTGATGCCATTCGGGCCGTGGAAAAACAGGTGGCAGCATGAAAAAAAGAGAGGCAGAGGGAGGCCTGGTTTATTCAAGCGAGTATGGCACCATGTGCCCCGGCTGTGACCAGCCTGTTGGTGCGTGCCGTTGTCGGCAGAGCCGGAGCCGTCCGCCGGGCGACGGCATTGTCCGCCTGCAACGCGAGACAAAGGGCCGCAAGGGCAGGGGCGTTACCCTGATATACGGGTTGCCCCTGGCTGGCGACGATCTGAAAAAACTGGCCAAGAGCCTGAAGCAGAAATGCGGCAGTGGCGGCAGCCTGAAAAATGGCGTTGTGGAGATTCAGGGAGACCAGCGCGATTTTCTGGCCAAGGAATTAGCCGCTCTCGGCTATAGGGTGAAACGGGCCGGGGGCTGAGTTTGGCTCTCTAGTTCCTGTCCAGAAATGGCCCTCTCGGAGTCTCGTAAACTCGCTTACCGGGAGTCTCGTAAACTCGCTTACCGGCCCGATCTCGGCGTCATGCTCAAAAAAT
>PKTX01000049.1 GCA_002868945.1 Desulfobulbaceae bacterium | reverse complement strand
TTTCTATAGAGACGACCGGCCTTGTCCGTGGCCGGGCTTGTTCAACAAACGGTTCAGATTGTGGCTCGCTCCGCTCTCACAATCTAACCTTATTCGTTATGCCTAATTTCTTTATACATAATCGCCTGGATAAAATTTACCACCGAATCAATATTGCTCCGATTAAAAGAAATCCTGCGCCAATTCCTCGTGTAATAGTTATGGGTTGAATTGGCACATTCATAACGCCGAAATGGTCAAATGCGACTGATGTTATTAACTGGCCAACTACTATTAATGCGACAACGGTGAAGATACCCAGTCGGGGTAATAGCAGGATCGAAATAGCTATGTAAATGGCTCCAAACAGACCTCCTGTCCATGACCATAATGAGCTACGTAAAGTCAGGTTGGCAGTCACAATTGGATCTCGCATCAAAAAAATCATAATGAGCATAACGATTGTGCCGCCAAGATAGCTAAAGAATCCAGCCCACCAAGGTGATCCAATTTCAAAACGAAGATTTGAATTGACTGCCTGCTGGATTACAAAGCTTGCTCCTGCAAATAGTGCAATTAACATAAGTGAGATATTCTGTAAGGTTAACAAACGTCTGCCTCCACATTAATTGTTTGTTGCTAAATGACCTTGTGAACACATTTGTATCTTATCTTTTAAGTTCGGCATAACAGTGTAATAAGTGGAATATTGTCCATCATATCACCCCCTATAGGTGGACGAAATTTCCACTTATTTTCATATTAAAATACTAAACATGGAAAACTCGTCTGTGTTTTATCCACTTATTACATTTTAAGTGGTCGGTTTCCGACTTATTGCGATATTATGTGATAGGATATGGAAAGTCAAAAGAAAAATAAGCCCAAATTTCGGCCTAATCCAGGCCTTAAACTCATGGATCAGGTGCGCGAAGTGCTCCGGTATCATCACTACGCCTACCGCACCGAGCAGTCCTATTGCCAGTGGATACTCCGCTATATCCATTACTTCGGCGGCAAGACCCACCCGAACCGTCTTGGAGCAAAGGATGTCGAGCAGTTTCTTTCCCATCTCGTAACAGAGCTCAAGATGTCTGCTTCCACCCAGCGGCAAGCCCTGAACGCCTTGGTTTTTCTCTATCGACATGTTCTTGATCTGCCTCTGGACGGCGAGCTTGCTCCGATCCGCAGCAAGCGGCAGCAAAGGGTACCCACCGTCCTTACCCAGGCAGAGGTGCAGCGCTTGCTCGCCGCCATGACGGGCAGGCACGCCCTTATGGCGAAACTGCTCTATGGCAGTGGCCTGCGCCTGATGGAATGTATCCGCCTGCGGATTCAGGATGTTGATTTCGGGCAGGGCCTGATCTTTGTCCGGGGAGGCAAGGGAGGCAAAGACAGATCAACCATTTTGCCCGAGAATTTGCGGGGAGAGTTGCAGGATCAGGTTGAGGCAGTGAAGGGGCTTCACCATCAAGATCTTGAGGAAGGGTTCGGCGAGGTGTATATCCCGGAGGCGCTGGCCAGGAAATACCCGAAAGCCGGACGGGAAAACGGCTGGCAGTGGGTCTTTCCATCGCGGGTGCGTTCGATTGACCCGCGTTCAAGTAGAGAGATGCGTCACCATGTGCTGGAATCCGGGTTGCAGAAGGCGGTGAAACGGGCCGCCAAACAAGCTGGGATCGACAAGAAGACCAGCTGCCATACCCTGCGGCACAGCTTTGCCACCCATATGTTGGAAAACGGGGTGAACATCAGAATGCTCCAGGAGCTCCTCGGCCACGCGGATGTAAAGACCACCGAGATCTATACCCATGTCATGGCCCGGGACATCCGGCAGTTGCAAAGCCCGCTGGATAACCTCTAAAAAAAGGCAAGGGCTCCGGTCCCCTTTTGGCTCTTACGGAATTGTTCTCCAGGCACCCGGCCCGGCGGACGATGAAGAGACACGTGTGACGCATCGGACAACTCAGCCTTGCACCTTGTCCCTTGCATCTTGCCCCTCACTTCCCAAGCAGGGCCTGGCCGATGTCGGCAAAGCAGGCGCGGCCTTGGGCAAAGTCGGCACAGCGGCGCAGCCTGCCCAGGACGGCCAGGCCGGTGAATCTGGCAACCGTGGCCATGTTGTCCAGCACCAGCGGCGCATCAGCCTCATAGTCTGCCTCGTCGGAAAAGATGATGCCCAGCACGGGAATGCGGCGGGCCTGCAGGGCCTCCACGGAAAGCAGGGTGTGGTTGAGGGTGCCGAGGCCGGAGCGGGCCACCAGCAAGGCGGGCAGGCCCTGATCCGCCAGAAAATCGATAAGCAGGGTCTCATCGGTGAGGGGCACGCAGAGACCGCCCGCCCCTTCCACCACCAGGACATCATCTTCCCTTTTCGCGGCCAGGGCCGCGGCCAGCCGCCCGATATCAATGTTTACGCCCTGCGAGCGCGCAGCCAGATGGGGCGAGGCAGCCAGTTTGAAATGGTAGACCGCCTCGGCGGCCACGCCGCTTTGCGCCCGGCAGAACAGGCAATCATCGGCCTGCTCGCCGCCGCAGCTCACCAGCTTCAGATAGCCCGCTGTTATCCGCCGACTCCGCAGATAGTCAAGAAGCAGGGCCGCCACCATGGTCTTGCCCACCGAGGTGTCGGTACCGACAATTACAAGCTGCTCCGGTAACATGGTCACTCCCCTTTCCTGTTGTGCGCCCGGCAGCGCAGGATATAGATCTCATAGGTGATGGTATAACCGCCCTGCTCCACAAACCACTGGTCAAGACCCTGCAGGAGGGCGCGGCCGAGGCGAGGCACCTTGTGGTGATAGCCGCCGGTACCGGTCTTGCTGATGTGCTCCAGTATATCAAAAAAGGTGTCATAGCGCCTCTGCACCAGGTGAGAGGTCACCTCCACCTCGCTAAAAGCTTGGCGGGCAAAGGCTTCCGCCTCTGGCGCCGCGCAGAAACTTTCAGCCGGCAGCCGGATGTGAGGATCGACAACAGCCCGCATGGCCGCGGCCAGCTCCTGGAAAGAGGCGGGACCAAAGAGCGACAGCACTGCCATGCCGCCGGGCCGGAGCAGGCGGGCCACCTGGCCGAAGGTGGCGGGCAGGTCGGCAAACCATTGCAGGGTGGCATTACTGGCCACCAGATCATAATGGGCCCGGGAGGTGCGGAGAAAGCGCTCGGCATCGGCGCAGTGAAAACGGATGCGCTCCTCCTTTCCCACCTTGTTGCGGGCCTGAACAAGCATGGTATCGGCAAAGTCCACCGCATCAATGCCGGCCGCCGGAAAACGCTGGGCCAGCAGGGTGGTGAGATTGCCGGTACCGCAGCCGATCTCCAGAATGCGCCGGGGGGTATCACTGAGCTGCGCGACCAGCCAGGCGGCGCTCTGCCGCTGGATATGGGCGTACCGGTCATAGGAGGCGGCGGCGCGGCAAAAACGCTGCCGGATGGAGTCCTTGGCTTGCTCGGAACGGTGCATGAGGATTCAGGATTCAGGATTCAGGATTCAGAAAACAGTAAAACAGCTTGCAAATCAGTCAATTCGCCTTCTCTATTTCGGCATGTCAGGGCAAAGCGTTATGGGTGAGAAGCCCCCCCCACACAACGTTTTTTTACACTCCTCTCTCC
Source organism: Desulfobulbaceae bacterium (assembly GCA_002868945.1). Taxonomy (GTDB): domain Bacteria; phylum Desulfobacterota; class Desulfobulbia; order Desulfobulbales; family SURF-16; genus BM506. The sequence continues at coordinate 37,446 of PKTX01000049.1, read as the reverse complement.
TCTTCCCTCTCACCTCCCTCTTCACCCACTCCACCGCTGCATCAAAGCAAAACAGGGTACCAACAACCACGTCAGAGAGTTGCCTTACCAGGAGAGAGGCTGGGCAAAGAGGAGATGGCCGGCCGCCTCGATCACCTGGTGCGAGGCACCCTGGAGATGGGGGCGCTCGGCAACAGGGGCGATACGATCCTTGCCGCCGTGGATCACCCGGGTGGGCAGATCGGCCGGTACCTGACCATGCATAGCAGAGGCGGCCAGATAATCAAGGCCGGCGGCCAGAGGGGCGCTGCCCAGGCGCTCCAGGTAGTCGTCTTGCAGCTCCTTGACAAAAGAGGCGTAGAGCTGCCGCCGGCCAAGGAAGCATTTGCGATAAAAGTCACGCATAAAAGCGGCCGGGTCAGCAGCCAGCTGCTGCTTGAGGGCGGCAATGTCGGCAGGAGGCCAGGAGCTGCGACCGGCCAGCAGGACAAGGGAGTTTATCAGGTGGGGATGGAGCCGGGCAAAGTGCCAGGCCAGATGCGCCCCCAGAGACCAGCCCACCAGGACGATATCGCCCTGTCCATGGCTGTCCAGATAGTCATGCAGCTCTGCCAGCAACCCGGCATGGGTGAAGGCGGTGGGCGCCAGGACAGCCACATCGTCAGGCCAGCGGCCATAGCGGCCCACCCGGCCGTCAAAGCCCCAGCCGGGCAGGAAGATCAGGGTGCGGGCCCTTTGGCCGGTCCCTTCATGAATGTACGAAAAGCTCATATCCCCTGTAACTCCGCCATGATAGACGACTCAAAAGACGGCCAGCATACCCCTCCTTTCCGGGGCTGTCAATCGGCATGGGGCCATAAAAAAAGGCGCCCCAGCCTGCATGCAAGCCGGGACGCCTTTCTCCCATGAAGAGAGGAGAGACGGTTACTTTTTCATATCCGCGTTGCCGCGGACCAAAACATCAACCACATCGGGATCCGCCAGGGTGGAGGTATCACCGAAGTCGTCCTGACCGGCGGCGATCTTGCGCAGAATACGGCGCATGATCTTACCGGACCTGGTCTTGGGCAGACCATCGGAGAACTGGATAAACTCGGGCGTGGCAATGGGACCGATCTGGGTGCGCACATGGGTCCGCAGCGCCTTGACCAGGTCATCATTGGCCTCGACACCTGATTTCAGCGACACATAGGCGTAGATGGTCTGGCCCTTCACCGGATGGGGGGCGCCGACCACGGCGGCCTCGGCCACGGCATCGTGCGCCACCAGGGCGGATTCGATCTCCGCCGTGCCGAGACGATGGCCGGAGACGTTGATCACGTCATCCAGACGACCCATGATCCAGTAGTAGCCATCCGCATCGCAGCGCACACCATCCTCCGGATCGTACATCCCCTCATAGCGGGAGAAGTAGGTCTTCTTGTAACGCTGCGGATCGCCGAAGACGCCGCGCAGGATACCGGGCCACGGCTTGCGAACCACCAGATGGCCACCCTCGTTGGGAGCGGCCTCCTTGCCGTTCTCGTCGAGAACCGTCACATCGATACCGGGCAGGGGCAGGGTGGCGGAACCGGGCTTGAGCGGCGTGGCAAAGGGCAGGGCCGAAATCATGATACCGCCGGTTTCGGTCTGCCACCAGGTATCGACAATGGGCAGCTTGCCGCCGCCGATATTGGTGTGATACCACATCCACGCCTCCGGGTTGATCGGTTCACCCACGGAGCCGAGCAGGCGCAGGGAGGAGAGGTCATGCTTCTTGATGGGATCCTCGCCCTCACGCATCAGGGCGCGAATAACGGTGGGAGCGGTGTAGAAGATATTGACCTTGAACTTCTCGCAGATCTGCCAGAAACGGTCGGGGCCGGGATAGGAGGGCACGCCCTCGAACATCACCGAGGTGCCGCCCAGGGCCAGGGGACCGTAGAGGATGTAGGAATGGCCGGTGATCCAGCCGATATCAGCGGTACACCAGTAGACATCGTCATCCTTGAGATCAAAGACCCACTGACAGGTATGGGCCACATAGGTCAGATAGCCGCCGGTGGTATGGACAACACCCTTGGGCTTGCCGGTGGAGCCGGAGGTATAGAGGATAAAGAGGTCATCCTCGGCGCCCATGGACTCGGGCGGGCAGTCATCGCTGAGACCGTCGGCGCTCATCTCATCCTCATACCAGAGGTCACGTCCATCCTGCATGGCAACCTCGTTGCCGGCCCGCTTCACGACAATGACCTTTTCCACCGAGGGACACTCCTCCATGGCCTCATCGGCATTGGGCTTCAGCGGAATGGTCTTGCCGGCCCGCAGAACCGCATCAGCGGTGACCAGCACCTTGGCCTCGCAGTCCTGGACGCGGCTGCGCAGACTCTGGGCCGAGAAACCGGCAAAGACCACGGAGTGGATGGCGCCGATCCTGGTACAGGCCAACAGGGTGATGGCCAGCTCCGGAACCATGGGCAGATAAACGGCAACACGGTCGCCCCGTTTGACACCATGACTCTTCAGGACATTGGCGAAACGGCACACCTCGCGATGCAGGGCCTCATAGGTATAAATCTTGACGTCATCCTCGGGCTCACCCTGCCAGATCAGGGCGGCCTTGTCGCGCCGGCCATTGGTGAGATGGCGATCAAGACAGTTGGCGGAGACGTTGAGCTCGGCGCCGTCAAACCACTTGATGCTGGGGGTGATCATGTCGGCATCAAGGACCTTGTCCCACTTCTTGTTCCAGGTGATCAACTCCTCGGCGCGTTCGGCCCAAAAGCCCTCCGGATCTTCAATGGAGCGCTTGTAGATGGCCTTATATTCGTCCATACTCTTGATATGGGCAGTGGCCTGACCCTCGGCCGGCGGCTCAAAAACACGGTTTTCGGTCATCAAGCTTTCAATATTCTTATCTTCGCTCATCATGCCTCCTTGGTTATGGTCATTACGGATATAGCTGTTTGAATTTTGCCCCGCACCCGTGCGGGCAGGGAAAAAGGACAATCTCACGCAAGTACAACTACCTAAGTACTTTTACCCGCCATTCATTACCAGCGACGCCGTTTCAGGTCAAGTTAAAATTGCCGGAATCGTGCCCCCGCCCGGCCTGGTGGGGCCGGCGACACACCATACCGGCGGCGGTGTATTTTTTTGAGATCAAAGCCGGAAAGAGTGGCCACCCATCAGCCGAAAGGAGGATGGCGATACAGCTGCGACACCGGCGGAAATTGGGCCGTCGACGGCAAGGGGCAATTTTTTTATTGTGGGCCTAATGCCGCGACAGTGTCAACTTTTTTCGCACCTCGGCCGCTGCCATGGTATAGACCATCTTGGACAACTGCTCTTTCGGAGTCTCGCAGACTCGCCTGCCTGATCGATTCTTCCAGCGCCGGAAAAACAAAAATGGTTACCTGCCGCCCAAACCCTGAATTCAGGATTCAGGATATCATTAAAAAATCTCACTAGTCGTTTCTGCCATGCCCCTTTTCCTCCTTCTTCTCAGTCTGATGATCGGCCGGCTTGCGCCGACACCTGTCCTGGCCGAGACAATCTATCCATCGGCCTCGGCCCGAGCCGCCATCACCGATGATCTCAATTACGCCGGTCTGGTCACGGCCCTGGCCGAGAGCCGCCGCTACTATGACGGACGACCGGAGCAGACCTATACGGTGTGCGGTGAGCAGTTGAGCGCCGCTGAGCTGAGCCGTGCCTATGGCCGACTCAGCCACCATCTGCAAACGGCCGACACCGCCTCCCTTGCCGCCTATCTGACGGCAAACTTCCGTCTCTGCCACCCCACCTCCATGCTGGTCACCGGCTACTACAGCCCGGTGCTGGCCGGCAGCCGGCAGCCATCGGCGACCTACCGTTTCCCCATCTACGCGCCGCCTTCGGAGGCGGAGCTGCGGCGCAGGAGTCGGGCCGAAATCGACGCCAGTACCGATATGCAGGAGTATACCCTGGCCTATCTGGCGGATCCCCTTGATCTCTTTTTCCTGCATGTCCAGGGCTCCGGCATCATTGAACTGCCGGACAACAGCCGTCTCCTGGTCTCCTATGCCGCCGACAACGGCCGGCCCTACAGCAGCATCGGCGCCCTGCTCATCCGGACCGGCAAACTGTCGCGGCCGGAGGTCAGCCTGAGCACCATCCGCGCCTATCTCACCAACCACCCTGAAGAGCAGCGCGCGATCCTCCAGCACAACGAGCGCTATATCTTCTTCGGCCTCTCCGAGCCGGACGCAGACGGCATCCAGGCCCGCGGCAGCCTGGGCCTGCCGCTTACAGAGGGCCGCTCGGCGGCCATGGATGATGCCCATTACCCGCCCGGTCTCCTGGGCATACTGAGCAGCACTCTGCCCCACCCCACCGCCGCCCACCGCGTGCAACGCCGGCCACTTAACCGTCTGGTCGTTCATCAGGACAGCGGTGCGGCCATCAAGGGCAAAGATCGCCTTGACCTCTACCTGGGTCAGGGTGACGAGGCCGGCCGCTACGCCGGCGAGATGAAGGAAAGGGGCACTTTTACAATTTTAATCCCCAACTTGTCATTCCGAGCCGATCACAGTAAAATCCAACACAGGCAACAGTGATGGCGCAGTAGAGTGTTGCACCTGGCCCTGTTGCCCGGCACCGGCACTATATATTCTTGCAGACTTCTGGACCTTGTCCCGGGAAGTGGAGAACAAATCCATGAAACAGACGGAAATAGATTACTGGATCGACACCATGCTCGACTCTCACAGCGGCGTCTCCGACCTCAACTTCACGGTGGACAAGCCCCTGCAGGTTGAGTCCTCAGGCCAGCTCGTGCCGGTTGCCATCGAACCGAACATCACCGCCCTCACCCCCTTTCAGACCGAGGTGCTGGCCCTCAACCTTGTTGCCAACAACAAGCGCCTGCTCAAGGATCTGGTCAGAAACGGCTCCTGCGACCTCTCCTACCGCCTCGGCGACAAGGCCCGCTTCAGGGTCAACATCTTTTCCCAGCGCGGTCATTATTCGGCGGTGCTGCGCAGACTGCCCACGGAGATCCCCACCATTGACGCCATGAACCTGCCGCCCGCCATGAATGAAATGACCGAAATTCTCAACGGTTTCATCCTGGTGACCGGTGCCACCGGCTCCGGTAAATCCACCACCCTGGCAGCCCTGCTCAACAAGATCAATCTGGAACGGGCCGTTCATACCATTACCCTGGAAGACCCCATAGAATTTATCCACCCCCACCACAAGGCCACCTTTAACCAGCGGGAACTGGGCAGTGACTTTGACACCTTTTCCAACGGGCTGCGGGCGGCCCTGCGCCAGGCGCCCAAGGTCATCCTGGTTGGTGAGATGCGTGATCGTGAAACCATGGAGATCGGCCTTACCGCGGCCGAGACCGGCCATCTGGTCCTTTCCACCCTGCACACCATTGATGCCGGCTCCACCATCAATCGCTGTATCGGTATGTTCGAGCATGAAGAGCAGCCCCAGATCAGAAACCGACTGGCCGATACCCTGCGCTGGGTTATGGGGCAGCGTCTTCTGCCCAAGATCGGCGGCGGTCGGGTGGCGGCCTTTGAGGTTCTCAAGGTGAGCCTGCGGGCCCGTGAACTTATCCTGCACGGCGAAACAGAAGATAAAACCTTTTACGAGATTATCCGCGCCGGCACGGCCCAGGGCATGTCCACCTTTGACCAGTATATCCTCACCCTCTTTGACCAGGGCCTGATCACCGAGGAAAGCGCCCTGCAGTACTGCAGCCAACGCAATGTCATGGGTCGCGGCCTTGATCAGCTCAAGGCGGCCAAGGGCGAAACCACCACCAGCATCACCGGTCTCAGCATGGAGGAAGACGCCGACGGCAGAATGAAACAGCGCGGTGGTTTCTCCTGAGGGCCTTACGATGCCCCATTGCCGCCATAACCAGACACAGCCGATTTTTGCGACGCCATCAAGGTAACCACTATGATTTCACAATGTCCCCATTGCCAGCATCCCTTCAGCGCCGGCCATCAGAAAAAGATCGAACAGGCCTATGCCGCCCTGCCCATGGGCAAGAGTCTGAAGTTCAACTGTCCCACCTGCCAGATGCCGGTGGAGGTCACCGCCTCTCCCCAACAATCGGCCCCGGAACGCAAGGCAGTCAAGGGCAACATGCCGCAGCCCCCCAGCCTCAACTGGCTGAAGACCGGCACCATTGCCGACAAGGAGGTGCTGGACGACTTTTCCCTGGTCATGGTCCTCATGCCGAACGACCACCCGGGCCGCACCACCATTGCCACTGTCTTTGAGGGACTGGGCTACAAACCGATCTTTCCCGATTCAGCCGAGGACGGCATCAACCGCATGCGCTTTACCGAGTTTGCCGCCGTGGTACTCCACAGCCGCTACGAAGGCATGCTGGCCGACTCCGCCTTCCATGACCATATGTGCCAACTGCCCATGCAGAAAAGGCGCTACATCTATTATGTCCTCGTCGGCCCGGAGTTTCACACCCTCTACAATCTGGAGGCCCTCCACCACAGCGCCAATCTGGTGGTCAACGACAATGAGCTGCCCGACATGCCGATCATCCTCAAGAAATCCTTCCGTGAGTATGACGAGCTCTTTGGCCCCCTGCTGGCCGCTCTGCGGGCCGAGGGCAAAAAGTAGGGGCAAAAACACGAACACCCCTTCCGACCTGGGGTCGTGTCAATGGCACGCCATGCTATTGTTAGCCGACAAGTACCGAAACAGCGCCGCTGACCAGGGTGCCGAGGCCGACAAAGAGGGCCGAGGTGACAAGCATGAGATGGACCGCCTGCCGCAGATGGCGGGCGGTGATGGGCTGATCGGCATCTCCCAGGGTGGGTTTGCTGACCATGGTGCCAAAATAGCTGGCGCCGCCGCCCAGCTGCACGCCGAGGGCGCCGGCCACGGCCGCCTCCGGATAACCGGAATTGGGGCTGGCATGGCAGTGCCGGTCGCGGCGCAGGATGCGCAGGCTGGCCTTGGCATGCAGGCCGAGCAGCAGGGCGGCCAGGGGAATGAGCAGGGCGGTGAGACGGGCCGGCACAAGGTTGGCCAGGTCGTCGAGGCGGGCCGCGGCCCAACCGAACCGGCGATATTGCTCATTCTTATAGCCGAACATGGAATCGCCGGTATTGACGGCCTTATAGAGCAAAGCACCGAGCGGCCCGCCGATCAAGGCATAAAAGAGCGGTGCCGTGACGCCGTCCACCAGGCTTTCCGCCACACTCTCCACCCCGGCCCGGCTGACGCCGGCCTCATCAAGGGCAGCTGTATCACGTCCGACAATCATGGCCACCCGCTGCCGGGCCAGGGCCAGATCGCCCCGCGCCAAAGCGCCCTGCACGGCTGAGGCATGCCGGGCCAGATCACGGGCCGCAAAACAGGTATAGAGGAGCAACACGGCCGCAACATCATGGCCGAGCGGATGAATCCAGCCGGCCCCGGCCAGAATAAGCCAACCGGCAAGGCCGGTGAGCAGCAGGGTGAGCGCCACGGTGAGCAGACCGGCCCCCCTTGCACTGCCGATATAACGGCGGCTGTATCTCTCAAGCCGCACCTGCAGGGCCCCGATGAGCCGGACCGGATGGGGCAGCCAGCGGGGGTCGCCGACAAGCTGGTCAAGGAGCAGGGCCAGGCCTATGTGCCAGAGGGGAGAAAGCATCACGACAGGCCAAGAAGCGCGTATATCTTGGCCATGTCCATCTGCTGCCGTACTGCGGCGGCCAAACGGTCAAAGGCGGGTTCCAGATCATAGCAGGCCTGCACCCGACCCAGGGGGGCCAGGCCGTGCCGCACCCGCAGACGGTCGATGAACCAGCGCCGAAAGGGATCACTGTCAAAGATGCCATGCAGGTAGGACCCCCAGAGCAGGCCGTCATCAGTCACCACGCCCGCCTGCTCGTCGGCCGCCAATTCCAGCAGGGGCAGACCGCTGCCGACGCTGAGGCCATGATGGATCTCATAGCCCCGCACCTGACAACCAGAGGGCAGATGCCGACCGCTTTTCAGGGTCAGGGTCTTTTCCGGGGCAAGGGTGGTGACAATATCAAGCAGAGCAAGGCCGGCCACATTGTCGCCGGCCGATTCAATCCGGTGGGGATCGGCAATGGTGCTCCCCATGATCTGGAAGCCGCCGCAGATGCCGACCACTTCCACACCCTGACCGGCCAACGCGCCAATGGCCTCGGCCAGGCCATTCTCCTGCAGGTAGCGCAGGTCCGCCACCACGTTCTTGCTGCCGGGCAGCAGGATGGCCTGGGGCCGCCCCAGATCCGCCGCCTTTTTCACCAGCCGGATACGGACATCAGGTTCGGCCAGAAAGGGTTCGAAATCGGTGAAGTTGGAGATATGCGGCAAATCGATGAGGGCCAGGTCAACATCGGTCCGGCCCCGGCACTGCTGGTCAAAGAAGCCGTTCTTGAAACTCACCGAATCCTCCTCGGGCAGGCCGAGGTCGGCGAGGTAGTCAACAACGCCCAGCACCGGTCGACCGGTCTTCTCCGTCATATAGCGGAGGGCATCGTCAAGCAGGGACTTCTGACCTCGAAAACGGTTGACCACAAAACCGGCCAGCAGATCACGCTCCCACTGATCAAGGATCTCCATGGTGCCGACAAAGGAGGCAAAGACGCCGCCCCGATCAATATCACCCACCAGCAGCACCTTGGCCCCGGCATAGCGGGCCATGGGCATGTTGACGATGTCGTGATGTTTGAGGTTGACCTCGGCCGGGCTGCCCGCCCCCTCCATGACAATGACCTGGTGTTCAGCGGCCAGCGAGTCATAGGCCTCCTGAACCCTGGCAAAGGCCTCCGGTTTGTAGTTGAAATAATCGGTGACACTCATATTGGCCACCGGTCTGCCCATGACAATGACCTGACTGCCCGTATCAGAAGAGGGTTTGAGCAAGACGGGATTCATGCGCACATCCGGGTCAAGGCGGGCGGCCTGGGCCTGCACCACCTGGGCCCGGCCCATCTCCTCGCCGCCATGGGTGACATAGGAGTTGAGCGACATGTTCTGGGCCTTAAAGGGCGCCACGGCCAGGCCGTCCTGCAGGAGAATCCGACACATGGCGGCAGTGAGTATCGACTTGCCGGCATTGGAGCAGGTCCCCTGAAACATCAGGGCCGGCGTGGAGATGGAGGTTTGTTTATCGGTTAACCACATAACTCTACAGAGAAAAATTAAGGATAAGACAGGGAACGTCCCTTCACTACTAGCAACACGCCCCAGCCAAGGGCAAGACACATCATCACCACACCAAAGAGATGAGCCATACGGGCCAGAACATGGTCAAAGCGCAACAGGCCAAGCTCGGTGAGTATAAACTGCCAATCATGAAAACCATAGGGAGAACTATAGCCGAAATTGCCGCCGAGAAGTGGCAATGACAGGGATCGGGCATCATCAATATAGGGAGCAATATCTTGAAAGTCCTCACCGAACCACCAGAGACAGACCGCACCGCCACAGGGATCCCTGGTTTGAAAGAGAAGGACGAAAAGACAGATAAGCGGCATGAGAATCTGGGCCAGGGTGCCAACCAAGGAGGTCATAACAGCCCGTTGAAAACCTACTGCGCTTGCTGATGCGTCGTCAAAATTCGGCTCAAAATGCTCATTTACCCCATGTAAACTGCGCTTTTTCGCCTCATTTTTCCTAGCCTCAGCTTCGCTCGCTACCTTTTTCAACGGGCTGATAAGAGGACCTAAGGGCCGGAAAAATATATGGCCGGTCTCATGGAAGGGCAGGTTGACCAGGTGCAGGAATGAGTTGGCGGCCGCCCCATCCTGCATGGCTGAAAAGCTGAACCTGATGGTCAAAAAAAGCAAAAAGAGAAGCAGGAGGGATCTGGCTGCCAGGGCCAACATGGCTTGCGGTCGCTGAGGCCACAAGAGGCGCTGGAGAGGAGTTTCATCAAAATCTGGGTCATGATCGTGCCGCCCATGCCCCTGCCGGTTTTCTATTGGCTGGACGGGCATCTTGAAGAACTTGGCAAAAATAACGCCACACTGCCGACATTCCGGAAGCACGTCATCTTGCTCAAAGTCACATTTTGGACATTTCACGGCACAAGCCTCTCCTTATTTTCAAAAAAAAGCAACTGCCTCTGTTTTCCTGAATCAGCCGTTGGGCAAACCACCCCTCCCCTGTAGGTCAACATCGGTTGTTTTTTTGCCGCCTGCCAGGCAGCAAGCTCCTCTGCCGCCTTGGGTCCCTTCATGCAGATAATCCGGCCGCCGGCCTTGACAAAAGGCTCGGCCAGGCTGAGAAAGGTCTTGATATCCGCCAAGGCGCGGCTGGTGACGACATCAAACAGACCAAGGCGTTGCACCATGGCCTCGTCCGGCGCCAAACGCTCCTGGACAAGTGTCACCCGGGCAAGCTGCAAGGTCCGGATGATGTGGCGCAGGAAGGTGACCCGTTTGGCGCGGGGCTCCACCAGGGTCAATTGCATGGCAGGGCAGACTGTCTTCAGCACCAGGCCGGGGAAACCGGCGCCGCTGCCGACATCAAGCAGCCGGAACTCATGCTGCGGCAGATGGGGCAGCAGGCTGAGGGAGTCGAGGAAATGGCTGGCAAGAATCTCCTCCATGGGGGCCTTGGCCACCAGGTTCATCTTTTTGCTCCACTTGTCAAGCTCCCGGTAATAGCAGCAGAGGTCGGCACGCTGGGCCGCGCTGAGATCCAGGCCAAAGGCCCGGCAGCCTCGGGCCAGGAAATCGTCACAGGAGGGCATGGGCAGGCACTACTTATCGGCCAGCCGCACGGCCACGGAACGGGCATGGGCAGTGAGCCCCTCCAGATTGGCCAGGGCCTGGATATGCTCGGCATCGGCCAGAAAGGCCTCCCTGGAGTAGGCGATGATGGAGGATTTTTTCAAAAAGGTCTCCACCCCCAGGGCCGAGGAGATGCGCGCCGTACCCATGGTGGGCAGGACATGGTTGGGACCGGCCACATAGTCGCCGCACGCCTCGGGCGAGTAGTTGCCCAGGAAAACGGCACCGGCATGCTCCACCTTGCCCAGCAGCAGAAAGGGCTCGGCCACCATGAGTTCCAAATGCTCAATGGCAATATCGTTGGCCAGGGCCATGGCCTCGTCCAGATCAGTACAGACCACGATGGCGCCGCGCTCGGCCAGGGAGGTACGGGCAATCTCCTCGCGGCTGAGCAGAGGCAGCTGTTTTTCGAGCTCGGCCACGGTTTCTTCGGCCAGGCGGGCGCTGGTGGTGAGTAGAATGGCCAGAGCCTGGGGATCATGCTCGGCCTGGGCCAGCATATCGGCGGCGCAACTGGCCGCCTTGGCCTGCTCGTCGGCAATGATCAGTACCTCGCTGGGGCCGGCAATCATATCAATGCGCACCCGACCCATGACCTGGCGCTTGGCCTCGGCAACAAACTGATTGCCCGGCCCGACAATGACATCCACGGCAGGGACGGTCTCTGTACCAAAGGCCAGGGCGGCAATGGCCCAGGCTGAACCGACCTTGTAGATCTCACTGATACCGATCTCCCGGGCCGCCACCAGCAGGGCCGGATGCACCGAGCCGTCGGCGGCGGGGGGCGTCATCATCACCCTCTTCTTGACGCCGGCAATGGCGGCCGGGATACCGTTCATCAGCACCGAGGAGACCAGGGGCGTCTTGCCGCCCTGGCCGCCGGGCACATAGAGACCGGCCGAGGCCACCGCTTGCACGAGGCGACCGGTGATGGTGCCGTCCGGCCGGGTCATCATCCACGACTCTTCCATCTCGCGTTGGTGGAACTGCCAAATACGCTCCTTGGCCAGCCTGATGGAGGCCAGGATAGTGTCGTCCACCTGGCCATAGGCCGCAGTTATCTCGCCCTCCGTGGCCCGCAGACCGGCAAGATCCATCTCCGGTGCATCGAATTTATGGGTGTACTCCAGCAGCGCCTCATCACCGCTGCGCCGCACCCGGCTGATGATGTCGCCGACAATCTCGCGGCACTTGGGATCAGCCAGCTGGAATCTATCGTTTAAGGTGGCGAGAAGCTCTTTGCCCCTGCTGCTGGTCGAGGTAACAGGTTGGATAATCATACGGCAACCTCGTTGGAAGGATAAAGGATGAAGGATGAAGGATGAAATGAGCGAGATGACAGGGCGCTGGCAGCCAGTATTATAATCATTTTCGTTGTTTCCTCTTGGTGTTCTTGACGATGCTGGTCATTATTGCCATCAGTTCGTCGGCCTCTTGGATCAAATCAGCAAGCAGTGCCTCTTCCACTTTTTCGGCTTCCACAAGAAGCTCAAACCAATAGGTGGCATTTCCGGCACAAGCTGGATAGTTACGAATCTTGCTGACAAATTCCGCATCAGATCGAGCTCGGATCGCCTCACGATAATGGGCGCCCACCGAAGTGCCGGACCGTAACAACTGCTTGCCCATCACCTGTGCCACGGTCTCTTGCGGAAGCGCAGAGTATAGCCGAACAACCCGCAAGGCAAATCGTTTGGTCCGCCCTTTTCATCCTTCATCCTTCATCTGTAAAAACCGGACATCTGGTCTGCGGAGTGTACTTCTTCCAGACCGGATCCGTGTATTCCTTGTGGCACTCGATACATTGACCGACGCGCAGGATGCGGGCCAGCTCCTCCTGGTTAAAGGGCCGCAAGGTGTCACGGGAGCCGCGCTGCAGCTGCCTGCAGTCGATGGTGACAAAGGCGTCCAGGGGCGGTGTGTCGCCCACTGCCGTTTCCAGGCCCTGATCAAGACCGCGAAAATGCCAGCGACCATCCTCCTTCCAGGCAGTGCCCTCGCCCAGGCCCATGGCCTTGGTGTTGGTGTGGCACTCGGCACAGCCGCGGCCCTTGGCCTGGGTGGTATGGGGGCTGATGGCCGCCATGGTGAAGGAGTTGAACTGACGATCGGCGCCGCCTTCCTCGTCCAGCAGGGTGATGATATCCTGGCAACCGGGGGTGACGATCACCACCTTGTCCTCCCAGACGGCCAGCACCGGCCGTTCGTAACGCAGGTAGGAGCGCCCCTCGCTCCACCAGCCCTGGGTCTGCTCCATGGTAAGCTTGTCCAGGTCGGTGTCGCTGCGGTCATACTTGACATGGCAGCCGTAACATTGCGGCACCCAGGTGGCGTGGCAGCTGTCGCAGCCCAGACGATTGTGGCCCGGAAAATCACAGACCCCGGCCTTGGGCGGCTTTAAGGGGTGCACCTTTTCGGTGAGCTTATTGACCAGGACATACTCCTCATCCTGCTTGAGCACATTGTTGAGCTGCTCGTCTTTCCGGGTGACGCCCACCTGATCCCGACTGTGACAGGTGTGGCATTCGATCTCCACCTGCTCCTCATAGTGGGCATACCTGGTGCCGTCGCCCATGATCTCATTTCGGGTGTGGCAATCAATACAGCTCATGCCCTTCCGATGGTGGACATCGTCGCTGATCGTGAGATAGAACCGATTGCCGGGCAACTCCTTGCTCGACATGCCGCCCTCCTCATAGGGGGTGCCGTAATTCTCCGACTCATAGACGCCGGTGTAGGAGATACCGATGCGGCCGCTGCGGTTATGACAGCGTACACAATTTTCCATGGGCACCTTCTTGGTGATAAAGGGGTGAATCTTCTTGGCCTCCTCCGGGTCAAGGCCACTCTCCTTGCTGAAATGGCAGGCCGTGCAACCGCCCCCCTTTTCACCGAAGAACCCCGGCAGATCACCCTTCTGTTTCCAGAGGTGACAGGTGCCGCACAGCTTGCGATAATAATCAATGGCCAGGGAGTTTTCGCCGCTCTCCAGCAGCTCTTCCACCGAATAGTCACCGTTCTGATCCGGAGCCTCGCCCCAGTAGTAGAGCAGGGTGGCCAGAATACCACGATTGGTGGCCATCAACGAATTTTTGACCTTGTGGACATCGCCGGCATGACACCCCTCCATCCCGCAGGTCTGCTCAACCACGCGCAGGTCGCCGGGATTCTTGACAATACCCTCATGGGCCGCCTTCTTGTCAATGGCCAGGGCATCCCCAAGATGACAGGGAGAACAGCCGAGTATCTTGGTATCATGGGCGGCATCAAGCTTCTCGGTGGTATGGCAGGAGAGACACATCTCCACATGGCCGCTGGTGGTGACATAGAGCTGTGCCGGCCGCTTGACCAGGTTCTCCTTCACAACCAGGGCCAGGGTGATGAGCAAGATAACAAGAAGCGCCAGACGAGGAGACATAAGAGCACGAAAGGATGATGGTTGAAGAATGGCTCATGCACAGGGGAATGAAGAAAAAACATCCTCCTGTGCATGAGCCATTCTCAGCAACAAAAAAGGCGCTGAGGCTGTTGTACCCCGGCGCCTTTTCACGACAAACAAGGCTCCAGCTTACGTCCTGATCATCTCGGCAATCTGAAAGGCGAGCTCCAGACTCTGCTCGGCGTTTAAGCGCGGATCACAAGCGGTCAGATAATTCTCGGCCAGGTTCTGGTCAATGATATTGCGGCCGCCGCCGATGCATTCGGTAACATTGGAGCCGGTCATCTCAAAGTGGACACCGCCGGGAATGGTGCCCTCGGCCCAGTGGATCTCGAAGAAGCACTGGATCTCGTTAAGAATATCATTGAAATTACTGGTCTTATAACCCGACTCAGAGGTGTAGGTGTTGCCGTGCATGGGGTCGCAGCTCCACACCACCTTGAAACCTTCCCGCTTGACCATGCGAATGAGGCCGGGCAGGTATTTATCAATATCCTTGCCGAAACGGGTAATCAGGGTCATACGACCCGGCTCATTCTCCGGATTGATCCTCTCGATGAGCTGGCGGATCACCTCCAGGTCATGCTTGGGCCCCACCTTCATACCCACGGGATTCAAGACGCCGCGCAGAAACTCGACATGGGCGCCGTCAAGCTGCCGGGTACGGTCACCGATCCAGACCATGTGGGCGGAACAGTCATACCAGTCGCCGGTAATGGAATCCTGCCGGGTCAGGGCCTGTTCATAGCCGAGGAGCAGGGCCTCATGCGAGGTGTAAAAGCTGGCCTGATTGAGCTGCGGGGCATTGGTATCAATACCGATGACCCGCATGAAGTTCAGGGCCTGATCAATATGTCGGCCCAGGCGCTCGTAATTACGCCCCATGGGAGAGGCCTTGACAAACTCGTTATTCCAGGCATGGACGCGCTCCAGGGCGGCATAGCCCCCCCGGGTAAAGGCCCGCAGGATATTCATGGTGGCCGCGGACAGGTGGTAGCCCTGCACCATGCGTTGCGGATCCGGTACCCGGGCGGCCTCGGTGAACTCGGAAGCGTTGACCATATCGCCGCGATAGCTGGGCAGGGAGACGCCGTCAATGGTCTCCATATCAGCGGAACGGGGTTTGGCATACTGGCCGGCCATGCGGCCCACCTTGACCACCGGCTTGCCGCCGGCGTAGCTCAGGACCACGGCCATCTGCAGAATGACCTTCAGGGTGTCGCGGATGGCCGGCGCCGTGCAATTGGTAAAATCCTCGGCACAGTCCCCGCCCTGCAGCAGAAAGGCCTTGCCTTCCACCACATCGGCAAGCTGCTGTTTCAGGGCCCGTATTTCACCGGCAAAGACCAGGGGGGGGAGCAGAGAAATGGTATCCACCGCCTTCTGGTATGCCTTTTTGTCCGGCCAGTTAGGCTGTTGCAACGCCTCAAAGTTCTGCCAGCTTGTCTTTGTCCATTCTGCCATTTCCATGTACTCCTCAGGAGATAGATATTTTTATAAACGGTCTTTTGTCAATACCGTTGCAGGTTTGAGAATATCTTTAATATTCAATTTTCCGGGTTGAGATACCTATTCGACATTAAACGAGTTAAAAGCTGTTTCGGACGTATGATGCTGTGAGAATTCAGAATTCAGAATTCAGGAGTCGGAAAACAGACAGGAGCCGCCCGGCGGGCTCAGCCCTCCTTGACGTTGGGCAGAGCACAGGGGCCGCCGGCACAACACACCTCAACATCAAAGGCATTTAATACCCGCAGCTCCCGTTCTCTCTTCTGGGCGTCATAGGGAGCAAAGCGCAGCTCGGAAAATCGGCGGGCCACCTCCTCCCTGGTGGGAATGGCAGCCAGGCCCTTGGCCAGCACCTTGCCGCTGTATGTGTCCAACAGCTCGGCGTCGCGACCATTGGTCACCACGGCCAGGGGCACCTGACAGCCCTCATCCAGGACGCGGGCCGCCGCCACAGCGGAACGCTCCCGGGTGACCAGGGAGCCCGGTGCATAACGGATAATCAGGCAGCGTCTGCCCTCAAAACGCAGCGCCATGGTGACCTTTGAGGTGACAAACTGCTTGTTGAAGAGGGTGTCAATGGTAAGGCGCATCTCCACATCCTCTTTGGGCCAGCCCTTTTCCTCCACCATGGTTCGGGCCAACGCCTGCCGGAACCGCTCGTCGTCGGTATCCACCAGGCGCTCACCGGTGATATAGTCGGTACAATGACCATAAACCATGTGGTGTGATGGTATATCCGTCATCTTGCCACCCCCACATGCAAGGCACTCTCCTTCCGTATTATCCGGCGACCCAAAAACCGCCAGGCCCACCCTGGCGGATCTGCTGTTGATGTGCCGCACGGTACCGGTCCACGGCCGGAGCACGACAGGCGAGAATGCGGAAAAGAGCAGGCCCGGCGCACCAGTTACATGTAAACAATAAAAAAAGGGGCCGTGCAAGGCCCCTTGTAAAAAAAAACTATGGGGACCAGCTCCTACAGATCAAGCCAGGACTCACTAAATATGGTCTGGCCGGACAGGGCCTTATAGGTCTTATAGTGCTGCAGTGAGATGCCGGACAGGGTGGATGGATCAGGGTCGGTGCCGTCCATCATACCATGCACCATATCGACATCGGCCTGCCGCTCACCCTTACAGATAGCCATCAGCTCATCATCGTAGGAGTTGACAATGGCGGTGGTAAGGCCGGTCTTCATCAACATGATGAGGTAGGTACGATCCAGATACTTGCGCAGATGATCGGCCACGCCGTTGGAGACATTGGACAGACCCACGGTGGAACCGGCGCCGGGGGCGATCTCCTTGAGCATCTCCATGAAGTCGAGACCCGCCATGATCTGCTCGGAGCCCAGGGTAATGGGGGTGGCAATGGGATCAAAGAGGATGCGTTCATTGGGGATGCCGCCCTCGTTTAAGGCCATGAGCAGCTCGACAGACATGGAGGCACGCTCGTTGGAGTCGCGCGGCATGCCGTCAGGCCCCCAGAGCAGGGCAATGACGTTACAGCCGGCCTCGGCAGCCACGGGAATCAGTTTCTCCATGCGCTCGGGCTGAGCGGAGATGGAGTTCATGATGGCCGTCTCTTTATTCTTGATGCCCTTAAAGCCGGCGGTCATGGCGTCGGCATTGGTGGTATCAAGGCAAAGAGGCGTATCAACAGCAGCCTCGGCGGTCTGCACAACCCACGGCATAAGCTCCGTGCCATCCTTGCGGGCAGGACCGATATTAAGGTCAAGATAGGAGGCGCCGGCAGCAGTCTCTTCCCGGGCCATTTCCTGCACCGGACCGGGGATACGCTCCTTCATGGCATTACCGCTTCTATTTCCCATGATATTAATACTTTCAGCAATTGCGAGTACAACCTGTCCCATCCCAACTTCTCCTGATTTTTTTAGTAATTAATATGGCCATCTTGAATAATTGCTATTTTGCCCGATTTTTTCGTCGCTACGAAAATAAAAATCCTCACATATGCCCGATATGCTCCGGTTTTTATTTTCTATGCTTCTCAAACTCGAAAAAAATATCTAATTATTCAAGATACCCATATGTATTAAAGTATGTTATTTCCAGCAGATAGAAGCTGTTTTGCAGCAGACCCACAAAGGGCTGAGCATATAACAGCATATGGAAAAGCGAAGTTAGCGTTTTGCCCTAATGTTGTCAACAGAATATAACAAAAAACTGATTTAGCGTGCTTTTCTGCGCTTCTCATGCCAGCAGAACTACCTATTGCCTGCCCGGAAAGGACTCTTTCGGCCGATCTCCCGGAGTGTGGCGCTCGCCCACCTGCTCATGCTCAAAAAATAATAGCGCGGGCGACGATCTAAAAAAACAGCTGAAGACATTCAGGATCGAGCGGCAGGCAGCCGGCGACGGAGGTCGTCCAGCAGTTCATGCCAGACGGAGAGCGGCCGCCCGAGGCGGGCGCGGCTCACCGCCCGGGCCCCATGCACAAAAAAATTGTGCCAGCCCTGCTTCCGGACGCGTCCACAGAGACGTCGCTCCCAGACACCGGGATTATTGGTCGGCAGCTCGATATCAGTCAGGGCCAGACTATTGACGACCAGGGCTTCGCCGCTGAGCCAATCCACCTCCATACTGCTCAGGCCATCCCAGCCCGGCACGACACTGTCCCAGGGCAGCCGCCGCTGAAAAGCAGTGGCCTGGATGGCGCCCTGACCGTCCAAAAAGCGGGGACCGACCACCGCCACATCAGGGTGCTCATCAAGAAAGTGCACCAGGGCGGCAAGGCAGCCCGGTGCCGCCATAACGCTGCTCTGCCAGCAGGCCAGATACCGGCCCCGGGCCCGACGCCAGACCGTGTCGATAAAGGCACTGGTGGACAAGCCCTCCGCCTCGACCTCATGGAGGTGAGGCCATGACTGCAAGGCGCCGCAGGTGACGGTGGCCGGGACAAAGACCTCCAGGGCCAGGGGATCAGCACAGGCAACAAGGCTTTGCAAACAGGGGGCCGCATCCACGGCAGCCGCCTCAGCCACCAGACAGATGGAGAGATCCGGCCGGATCTCCATTACTCGACCTTGGCCAGCTTTTCTTGCACCGTTGGAAAGAAAGAGATGTTGGTGTGGGGCAGAAAGAGGGCCGCCATATAGTGATTCATGAATTCACCGTTCTCGGCCAGCTCTATATTGGTGATGAGCTGGCTGACGGTGCTGCGTTCCCGAAAGCGTTTATGGTCGTCAAGACTGATCTGGGCGCCCAACAGGGAGGCATTGCCCAGGTAGTAAAACTTATCGCGATCCACGTCCGGCAACAGACCGATACAGATGGCCCGTTCCAGATCAATATAGGCGCCGAAGTTACCGGCCAGGATCACCCGGTCAAGATCGGCAAAGGTCATGCCCACCGCCTCAAGCAGGGTCTGGTAACCGGCATACATGGCGCCCTTGGCCCGGATGAGGTTGTCGATATCCACCTCGGTGATAACCACATCCTCGTCCTCCAGGGCATCATCGGCCCAGACCAGGACATACTCATAACCGCTGGCGCCCGAACGGATGCGGGGATGGGAAATACGCTTGTTAAACTTACCCTGCTGATCGATCACCCCGGCCTCCAGCAGTTCGGAGACAATGGCGATAAGCCCGGAACCGCAGATACCGCGGGGCTTCACCTGACCAATGGTGACGATCATCGGGTCAAAGGTATCGGGACTGATATGAAAATTTTCAATGGCACCGGAGGAGGCCCGCATGCCGCACTGGATACCGCCGCCCTCAAAGGCCGGTCCGGCCGAACAGGCCGAACACATCATCCAGTCCTGATTACCGATGACTATCTCACCGTTGGTACCGATATCAATAAAAAGGGTGACCTCGGGCTTCTTGTGCATCTGACAGGCATGGACGCCGGAGACAATATCGCCGCCCACATAACTGGCCACCGACGGATAGAGAAAGAGACGCACCGAGGGGTGGGCCAGCACTCCGAGCGCCGCCGCCCTGGTCAGCGGAAACTGGCTGCAGGCCGGCACATAGGGCGCCTCCCGCAAAAATTTCGGATCAATCCCCAGGAGAAGATGACTCATCACCGTATTGCCGGCCGCCATGATATAGCTGATATCACTGGGGCTGATAATAAGCTCCCGACACATCTTTTCAATGATTTCGTTAATGGTGTAGACCACCTTTTCCTGCAGGGTCTTCAGGCCGCCGGAGCGCTGCGAATAGATAATCCTGGAGATAACATCCTCGCCGTAGGCGATCTGGGCATTATAGGCCGAGGCCTCGGCCAGCACCTTGCCGGAGTTGAGATCCATGAGCAGGCCGCCCACCGTGGTCGTACCGATATCCACGGCCAGGCCGTAGAGGGCATCGGTGGTGTCGCCCGGCTCCACGGCAATGATACGATCCGGCTCCTCCTCCCTTTTGCCGCGCAGCAGGATAACGGTGACCTGCCAGTCGGCCTCGCGCAGGATAAAGGGCAGCTCCTGCAGCAGCTCCGGATGATCGTAGGTGGGCTCGGCGCAGTCGTAACAGCCCTTCTTGATGCCGCGCAGCAGGCGCTGCAGATCGGAGATATTGTCATCAATGGTGGGCGGCGGCAGCTTGAGAAAGCGTTTTTGCACCGGCGGATCAACATCCCATTTGCCGATCAGGGCATCCAGGGAGCGAGGGGAAATGGCCCGGGTGGTCTTGGGCTTGCGCTGGTGGATCCTGCCGTCGCGCCCCTTTTCCGGCGGCATCTCCACCACCAGGTCGCTGACCACCTTACTCTTACAGGCCAGACGCCAGCCCTGCTCCCAGGCATCCGTCTTCAGGCTGCCGCTGCTGCCCGAGGCGACCTCGCCCTCCTTGATCCGCACCTTGCAACGGCCGCAGACACCGTCACCGCCGCAATAGGCAGGCACATAGACACCGGCGGTTGCCGCCGCACTGAGAAGATTTTCACCATCTTCAACGGTGATCTTCACATTATCGGGAATAAAATGGACTGTCTTGCTCATAATCCGCCTGAAAGATTCAATAAAACCATCAATAAAAAGTCGACAAGGCGGCAGCCGTCACTCTACGGCCGCCACCCTCGGTAACCGGATCATAGTACACCGACGCCCGGCTGGCAATCCCATAACATACCTATGCAACTTTCCGGATTGAGATAACTATTCAGCATTAAACGAGTTAAAAGCTGTTCCGGACCTATGATGCTGTGAGAATTCTGAATTCAGAATTCAGGAGCCAAGAAATAGAAGAAAAGCTTCAAGATACCCTTAAAAAGCAAGCGAGATGCGGCACTCGTTTACCGGCGGCCTGCTATTCCACGGTAACGCTCTTGGCCAGTTTGCGGGGCTGATCCACATCACAGCCGCGCAAATGGGCGATATGGTAGGCCAGAATTTGCAGTGGAATGCAGTAGAGGAAGGGGTTCATGGCAGCATGGACCTCGGGCATGCCGATGAGGTGATCGGCCACAGAGGAAAGATGTTCATCGCTGACACTGCCCACCAGGATAAGGCGACCGTGGCGGGCCTTGACCTCTTCGACATTTGAGACCACCTTGCCGTAGACGTCATCAGGTGGCACCAGGGCCAGAACCGGCATATCCTTGTCCACCAAGGCAATGGGACCATGTTTCAGCTCACCGGCGGCATACCCCTCGGCATGGATGTAGGAAATCTCCTTGAGCTTCAGGGCCCCCTCCAGGGCAATGGGGAAGTTGACGCCGCGGCCCAGGTAGAGAAAATCGCGGCTCTGGATAAACTGCTCGGCCAAGCCTTCAAGCTCCTCATGCAGCCGGGGCAACTCCTCGTCAATAACAGCAGGCAGCGCCACCAGGGCGTGTCCCAGTTCCTGGCGGGTGGCGGCATCCATGCTTTGTCGGACCTGACCCAGGTAGAGGGTGAGGAGGAAAAGGGCGGTGAGCTGACTGGTGAAGGCCTTGGTGGAGGCCACACCGATCTCCGGGCCGGCATGGGTGTAGATGGTGCCGAGCGCCTCGCGGGTAATGGTGCTGCCCACCACGTTACAGATGGCAATCACCTTGGCGCCCATCTTTTTGGCAAGCCGCAGACCGGCCAGGGTGTCGGCTGTTTCACCGGACTGGGAAATGGGAACCACCATGACATCGGGGCCGAGCAACAGGCGGCGATAACGGAACTCCGAGGCGATATCCACCTCCACCGGAATGCCCACCCACTTCTCCAGCCAATATTTGGCCACCAGGGCCGCATGCCAGGAAGTACCACAGGCCACCAGCACAATGCGGGAGAAGTGACGAATCTCTTCATCGGCCAGACCGATCTCCGGCAGGGTGACCTCGCCGCTCTCCGGGTCAAGGCGGCCGCGAAAGGTATTTAAGATGGCCTGGGGCTGTTCAAAGATCTCCTTTAGCATGAAGTGGCGATAGCCCGCCTTCTGGGCCATACCGGCATTCCAGTTAATCTTCTGGACCTCGCGCAGCCGCGGCGCACCGTCAACCAGGGAGATAATCCGTACCTCGTTACGATCAAGCACGGCCAGGTCGTTATCCTCCATGAAAATCACCTGATTGGTGGAGGACAACAGGGCCGGGATGTCCGAGGCCATGAAGGACCCGCCGCCCTCCTTGACGCCAAGCACCAGGGGACTCTGGTTGCGAACCGCCACCAGGATATCCGGCTCTTTGGCCCACATCACCCCAAGGGCGTAAGAGCCCTCCACCTCCTGCAGGGCCCTTCTAATGGCGACAACCAGATCCTTTTCCAGATACTCCTCGATGAGGTGGGCCAGCACCTCGGTATCGGTCTCCGAGGTAAAGGTATGGCCCTTGGCCTGCAGATCACGGCGCAGTTTCTGAAAATTTTCTATAATACCGTTATGCACCACAACCAATTCGCCGGTGCAGTCGCTGTGCGGATGGGCGTTGCCTTCCGAGGGTGCGCCATGGGTGGCCCAGCGGGTATGGCCCATACCGATGCGGCTCTTGGTCTCCACCTCATCCATGATCTCTTCAAGGTTGACCAATTTTCCCTGACTGCGATACTTATGAAGGGCGCCATCCTCCAGGAAAACAATCCCGGCTGAATCATAACCGCGGTACTCCAGATGCTTGAGGCCTTCAAGTACAATGGGCACAACCCGACGGGGGCCCACATATCCAACAATGCCACACATAATTTTTTTCCTCTCAAATGGGGAAAGAATCTCTCTTACAGAGTTCCGTAATTCCTAAGGACAGGGCGAACCTACACCAGCGGCCGCCTCCATTGCAAGCAGGTGATCCGGAGCCGTAGTCCACCTTCGGACCGGGCTGAACCCATTGACCCGGTCGGTCTCGGCCGGATTATCCGGCAGCCGGCGCCGAGCGGCCCGGAGGGAGGAAGTGGAGAGATGCTGATCTGTTGAGATGTTCTCCCGCCTGACAGACGAGCCCGTTCATAGGCCATCTCGAAGAATGAGATAGCCTTTAGAATGAGGGCCCGAAAAACAAAAAAAGGGCCTGGTTCAGGTTTGCAACCTTAACCAGGCCCTGTGAAGATTTCTACTAAAAAAAGAGTGCCCCAACAAATAAAAGGCCTACACTACCTGTCGCCTGACGGCGAGGCTCTTTATGGCCATCTTGAATAATTGCTCTTTCAAATTATCTCATTATTCAAGATACCCTTATGAGGAAAAACCGCTAGGCAGTGCGTACCCAACTGGCCTGGGGTCCTTTATCGCCGAGCGTCTCGCCAAAGGTAACGGCCTCACCTTCGTTAAGATTGTCTATCTCCCTGTCTTTCAAGGAATTTTCGTGAAAATAGACCTCACGACCATCATGGGAGAGGATAAAACCGTAAGACTCAAAGGGGGAGACATTTTTAATCACCCCGAAGCCGGCACCAGCCGCACCACCGGCCTCCTGACTTTTATGGTTCTGCCGACGTTTACGCTGCAGTTCCTTCAACTGTAGACCGAGGGTATCAAAGGCTTCAACAAGGAGCGGCCGCACCGCCTCGCCCTTCCGTTTGACCACCGCCATATCACTGGGCACCCCGGCAATCAACCGTACTTCATAGCCTCCCTCCTTATGGGAAGCCGTCTGCTCAATGGTAATACGCAGATTATGAACGAGACCGGCGTGGTGTCTTTCCAGCCGTTCCTTTTCCTCTTCAATCTTTTCGCGCCATGAATTCCTGACCTTGAGGTTCAAGCCTTCAACCTTTAGTTCCATAAACACCTCCGGGTAATGGGTTTGGCGGAAGAACGCGAGGATCTTCCACCCATGGAACGTCGTGGCGGCCTGTCACCGCAGACCGCCGTGACATCAAGGCCTCCCGTCTCGGAAGCCCAAAAAAGAGGGGAAAGAGGCTTACCACCACCTTTCCAACCCTCTATCAAAACTATACTGAATTTTGTTTTAGCGTTCCACTATTCTCTCTTTTTTCAGCCAACCACCTGAAGACAAAGAGAAAGAATCATGGAAAAGAAATATTAATCACCATTCCTCAAAAAACAACTCCTCAGCCTGTTTATTCGCTGAAAAGATTGGACCAGATGCCGATCGGAAACCTGGCCGGCCAGGCAGGCCTTGTGCAGCAGAGAAACAGCCGCCCTGATCTTGTCGTGATCATGACAGATGAGCAAGAGGTCCGCACCGGCCTGAAATGCCCTCAACGAGGCCTCCGGCACGCCGAGGGCATTCTCCACCGCCCCCATCTCCAGATCGTCGGTGACCAGTAAACCGGAAAAACCCAGATCCCGGCGCAACAGATCAATGAGTATCTTGGCGGAAAAGGTGGCGAGGTTTTCCGCATCGATCTGCTCGTAGAGCACATGGGAAGTCATAATGGCCGCCACTCCGGCGCCAACGGCCCTTTTGAAGGGCAGAAGATCGCAGCTCATGATCTTGTGGAGGGGATCGCCGACCACTGGCAGCTTGAGATGAGGATCAATAACCGCCTCACCCAGGCCGGGGAAGTGCTTGGCGCAGGCGGCAATGCCGTTCTTCTGAAACTCCTCCACCAGCAGGGCACCGAGCTCCGCCACCCTCTCGGGATCGGCGCCAAGACTACGGCGCTCCATAAAGCAGCCCCGGTGACGCGGACAGACGTCGAGCACCGGCGCAAAGTTCAGATTAACGCCGATCCTTTTAAGGTCCCGGACACAGAGCCGCGCATACTCCCGGAGCTTCTCAGGGGCCTGGGCATCCTCGCCATAGGAGCGGGCATCGGCAAACTGGGCAAAGGGCAGGGGCAGGCGGGCCACGCTACCGCCCTCCTGGTCAATGGCGATAAGCGGCTCGGCCAGGCCCTGCTTGCGACAATGGCGGACAAGGTCGGCGCAGAGTCGACGCACCTGTTGCTCACTGTCGACATTGCGCCTGAAGAGGATAAAATGATTGACCCCATAGTGATCAATAAGGTCGCGGCTCGACGCATCAAGGGTGAGGCCGGGCAGACCAACCATAAACAGGGCGCCGACTTGGCGCAGGTCAATATGCATCAGCTCTCCCCCTGATAGGCAAGGGGATCCTCAAGGCCGGCCTCGCGGAAACCCTTCAGGCGCAGCTGACAGGCGTCGCAGGTGCCGCAGGCCAGGCCATCCGGCCCCGGATCGTAACAGCTGTGCGTCGAGGCATAATCAACCCCCAGGGCCATGCCGCGTTCGACGATCTCCTTTTTGGTGAGCTGCATGAGCGGGGCATGGATACGAAACCGGTGGCCGGCCGTGACGCCGGCCTGGGTGCCGAGATTGGCCACCTCTTCCATGGCCGCCAGAAAGCGGGGCCGGCAGTCGGGATAGCCGCTGTAATCCAGGGCATTGACCCCGACAAAGATATCAAAGGCGCCGAGCACCTCGGCCCAGGCCACGGCATGGGACAAAAAAATGGTATTGCGGGCCGGCACATAGGTCACCGGTACGTTCTCGGCACCGATCTCCTCCGCCGAACGCAGCTTGGGGACCGCAAGATTGGTGGTCAGGGCCGAACCGCCGATCTTGTCCAGATCGACATGCAGGACCAGATGGCGACAGGCCCCCATTTTTTCGGCATTGAGCCGGGCCCGTTCAAGCTCGATGCTTTGCCGCTGGCCATAGGAAAAACTCAAACAGTAGCAGGCAAAGCCCAGATCACGGGCAATGGCCAGCACCGTGGTTGAATCGAGGCCACCGCTCAGCAGAATAACCGCCTTTTTACTTTCGCTAATCATATTCTCTTTTACAGGCCATCTTGAACAACTGCTCTTTCAGAGTCGAGCGGGCTCGCTTATCTGGCCGATTTTTTCGTTGCTCCGAAAACAAAAAACTCACATATATTTGATATTCAGGGCATTATTTTTTAAGCATGACGCCGCAGAAAAAAATTTTGCTTCGCCATCACAATGTAACGGACAAGGGGGTCCGCACAACAATCTCCGCCGGCGTGACCCGCGCCGTGTAGGCCACTACCTCGACCCCCTGGGCCGCCACCCGGCGCAGGGTGTCGCCGTAATGGCGATCAATATGGTCGGCCGGGGCAAAATAACGGCCGTCCCGACGCTGGACACAGAAAAAGATCATGGCGCGATGGCCTCGGGCCACCAACTCGACCAGCTCCTCAAGATGACGGGCGCCGCGACTGGTGACGGCATCGGGAAACATGGCCACTCCCTCCTCCACCAGGGTACAGTTTTTAACCTCAAGGTAGATGTTCTGGCAATCCTTGACCACCAAAAAATCAAGGCGGCTGCCGGCCGACACCTTCACCTCGGCGCGGATCTCATCCACCCGGCCCAGCTCGGCCACCACCCCGGCCTCCAGGGCCTCCCGCACCAGGTGGTTGGTACGCATGGTGTTGATGCCCACCCAAGAGCCGTCCACCTCGATCATTTCCAGGCCATAGGGATATTTGCGCTTGGGGTTGGCGGCGCGACTGATCATCACCCTGTTGCCGGGGCTGAGGCAGCCGCGCATGGAGCCGGTGTTGGGGCAATGGACGGTGAGCACCGTACCGTCAGATTTTTGAACATCCACCAGAAATCGCTTATATCTCTTGATAAATGTTGCCGGTCGGCAATCTTTAAGTATCATATAGGTAATTCAACCTTCCCAGTTGTTTTGTTAGTGCCTGTCCAGAAATGGCCCTCTCGGCGTCAGGCGAAAAAATAATGCTCGGAGGTAAGTGAAACGAAGTGGAGACTCCGATATCGCATATATGCCTGCACCCCAAGGGCACCCGGAGTGTCGCAGGCTCCCTTACCTCTTTCAGGGCGTGCTTGTTTTTCTCGCACTCCTTGATCTCGAACGAAATGACCTATTTCTGAACAGACACCTGTTGGAGCGTAATGGCCTGGCGAAGCTTTTCCCACCATGCCGGATTTCAGAAATCAAAACGACTAATTTTTTAAAATTTTCTTCTGTTTCCTGACTCCTGAATCCTCAATTCTCAAGGCAGCCCATCCCCATGACAGATGACGATCCCCAAAAACAGAAAAAGGCCGTGGCCCTGCGCTACAATCCCGAACAGGAAAAGGCACCGCGCCTCATAGGCAAGGGCCTGGGCCTGGTGGCTGAACAGATACTCGAACTGGCCCGCCAGCACAACATCACCATCCACGAGGATCGCGACCTGGTGGAGATCCTGGCCAAGCTTGATCCGGGTGAAGAGATCCCCTCGGAAACCTATATGATCGTTGCCGAGATCCTGGCCTTTGTCTATCAGACCAACGAAGAGGCCGGCAAGCCCCGCCGTCCGTAAGCCCCGGCAAAAGACCTTTCGCTCAAAAAAGTCAAAATTCCGACATGCCAACTGGGAATTTTCTGCCGCCCCTTCCCGGCCTCCAGGCCGCCCCCTCACCTCCCCCCATCGAACAGACCCTGCAAAAACAAGACGTTAGAGGCAAACAGCATCTCGTTTGCCCCTGAGTCCGCCTTCAGTAAAAAAAATGGCACAGCCATTGCATTACTATAAGCGACAGGCAAGTTACGTCAAAATTATGTCACACCGTGCCATGGCCGCCGCAACCATGGCCAGGGAGAAAATATGTATATCCAGAACCGCCTCGGCCTTGTTGAAAGCACGGAGACCATGCTGGCGCAGAGCAGACGCCTCAACCAGGTCAGTAACAACCTGGCCAACGTAGACACCACCGGCTACAAGAAGGAGGACGTCACCTTCTGGGAGATGCTCTACAAAACCGACCACCAGCGACACCGGGTGGGCAAGGCCATTCGCGACATCACCGACATGCAGGCCGGCGCCATGGAAAAGACCGGCAATGCCCTGGACTTCGCCATCGGCGGCAATGGTTTTTTCAGCATCCAGACCGAGGCCGGGGTGCGCTACACCCGGGCCGGCGAGTTCACCATCAACAACGAAGGACAACTGGTCACCCCCGCCGGCCATCTTGTCTTGGGTGACGGCGGCCCCATCCAGATCAACGGCCGGGACGTCTCGGTGGCCGATGACGGCAATATCACGGTGGACGGCCAGGCGGCCGGTACCCTGGCCATTGTCACCTTTGCCGGCCCGGCGGACCTGGAAAAGGAGGGCGGCAATCTCTTTCGGCCGGTGGACGGCGCCCAGGAGGAGGCAGCCGAGGAGTTCAGCATTAAACAGGGCTATCTGGAAAAATCAAACGTCAACACAATGAAGGAACTCACCGCCATGATCGATCTCAACCGCGCCTACCAGACCCAGCAGAAGGTGGTACGCAGCATTGATGACATGGATGACAAGGCCATCTCTCGGGTGGGCAGATTAAACGGCTAACCAATGTTCTTTTAAGGAGATCCCCATGATACGGGCACTTTACACCTCACAGACAGGCATGCAGGCTCAGCAGCTGCAGCTTGACGTCACCTCCAACAATCTGGCCAACGTCAACACCTCGGCCTTTAAGAAGAGCCGGGCCCAGTTCGAAGACCTTATCTACCAGAACATGCGGGCCGCCGGTGCTGAAACAGTGGGCGGCAACCAGGTGCCCACCGGCATCCAGGTAGGACTCGGCACGCGAACCACTGCTGTCCAGAAGATCTTTACCCAGGGCGACTATACCCAGACCAGCAATGATCTGGACATGGCCATAGAGGGCAAGGGCTTTTTCCAGGTGGTGCGGGACGGCGAGGAATACTATACCAGGGCCGGCGCCTTTACCAAGGACAGTGACGGTTTCATCGTCACCCAGAATGGGGATCGCCTGCAGCCCGAGTTTGCCGTGCCCGACGGCACCGTTGTTCTGGAAATCGATTCGGCCGGCATGCTGTCGGCCATGGATGCCGCCCAGGAGGTCCTGGGTTCCGTGCAGCTCACCGTGCACACCTTTATCAACCCGGGCGGCCTGAAGGCCATGGGCGGCAACCTCTTTGTGCCCACCGAGGCCTCCGGCGACCCTGTTGAGGCCAATCCCGGCACCGACGAGGCCGGCACCCTGGCCCAGGGTTACCTGGAGATGTCCAATGTGTCGGTGACCGAGGAGATGGTCAACCTGATCATCACCCAGCGCGCCTTTGATGCCAATTCCAAGGGCATCAGTACCGCCGACCAGATTCTCGAGACCACCAACAATCTCGTGCGCTAGGAGAAGTTAGCCCCATGACCACCGGCAGCCGTACCTCCATATATATCCTGCTTGTTGTCCTGGTGTTCAGCCTCTGCGGCCCAGCCCTGGCCGCCGCTATCACCCTGGACCGACAAGAGCTTGAGGCCATCTTCACGGAAAAGCAAATGAGCCACAGTCCCTGGCCGCCGGAGGACCTGGCGATCCGCAACTTCGACAGCGCCCCGGCCCAGGTAAGCATCCCAGACGGCAGCCTCGATTTTGAGGTGATCAACCAGAATCCCGAACGTTTTCTGGGCAGAAAATACCTCACCCTGCTCGTCAAGGTGGACGGCGAGACCAAGGCCCGCGTCAAGATGTGGGCCGATGTGGAGCTCTACGGCAACGTGGTGCTTCTCGCCCGCCGCCTGGCACGCCAGGAGACCATCAGCGCCGCGGACCTCAGTGTTGTGCGGCGTAACATAACCATGTTCGGCCATGAGCTGGTTACCAGCCCGGAGGAGGCCATCGGCCAGGGCCTCAAGACATCCCTTGGCGCCGGCACCATCCTGCTCAAAAAGCACCTCAGCCCACCGACCCTGGTGGAGCGCGGTGACCAGGTGACCATCCAGGCCCGCTCCAAGAACCTGCAGATAGTCACCAAGGGCGAGGCGCGCGGTCAGGGGGCGGCCGGCGAGACAATCGAAGTCAAAAACTTACGAAGCCGCCAGGTCATTTCGGCCCGGGTGGTTGATCGCGGCCTGGTGCGCGTTGATCTGTAATGGAGGTCCATACCATGAAAAACAGCTCTCTTCTTCTCATTATTGCCTGCTGCCTGACAGGGTGTCTGGCTTCCGGCCAGAACAGGTCGTCGTCCCTGCCTCCCCGCCACTCCCTGCCGCCGGTCCAGCATGAGCGGCTCATGCCGGAGGAGGGCTCCATCTACTCGGCCCAGGCCATGGATCTCTACCGCGACCGGCGGGCCCGCAAGGTGGGCGACATCGTCACCGTGGCCATTGTCGAGACCGCCAGCTCCACCAATGAGGCCACCACGGACACATCACGTGACTCCAGTATCAGCGGCGACATCTCCTACCTCTTTCGCTTTGCCGAGTGGGCCAAGCTCAGGGAACCCGGCACCAACAGCCGCACCCTGGGGGCCAGCCTGAAGAACAACTTTTCCGGCGACGGCGAAACCACCCGCGACAACACAACAACAGCCACCATCTCGGCCCGCGTCATCGACGTCACCATGGACGGCAATATGGCCATCCAGGGCTACCGGGAGATAACCACCAACAATGAAACGCAGTTTATCATCCTCTCCGGTCTGGTCAGGCCGGCCGACATTTCGCCGGACAACGTAATCAAGTCATCACACATTGCCGACGCCCGCATCGAAGTAGGCGGCCATGGCGCGGTCAGCGACAAACAGCAGCCGGGCTGGCTGGCCAAGGGTGTTGATATCCTCTGGCCTTTTTAAGCCGCCCTGGCCGAGCCCGGCATGGCAAACGCCGCAAGCCGACGCCGCCGGTCATCCCCCCAGAGAAGCGACACCGGGCCGGACGGCCCGCTATTACCGGTGGGAAAAATTTACCCACCCGACCAATACGATCTTATTTCTTTTAAATTCGAACAATTACACCACAAAAACAGCAAAAATGCATGTGGCACACCCCTTGCAAACATATACAGGTACAGCCAACAAAAACGGGACAAAGGCCATGAACAGAAACCTGCACAGACATACCATTCTCCCCCTCCTCCTGGCCCTGCTGCTCTGCTGGGGGCAGACCGCCGAGGCGACCCGCCTCAAGGATCTGGCCTCGGTCAAGGGCGTGCGGGATAATCAGCTGGTCGGCTACGGCCTGGTGGTGGGCCTGGATGGAACCGGTGACGGCAACAAGAGTCCCTTCACCAGCCAGGCCCTGGTCAATATGCTGGAAAACATGGGCGTCCATGTCAACCCGCAGGAGCTCAAGGTCAAGAATGTCGCCGGAGTGCTCGTTACGGCCAAACTGCCGGCCTTTGTCAAAACCGGTCAGAAGATCGACATCAACCTCTCATCCCTGGGCGATGCCTCCTCCCTGGCCGGCGGTACTTTGATCGCCACGCCGCTCAAGGGCCTGGACGGCAAGATCTACGCCATGGGCCAGGGGCCTGTATCCATCGGCGGTTTAGAGCCGCGCCGTGGCGGAGACAGAAACACGCAGCGCAACCATGTCACGGTGGCCCGCATTCCGGACGGCGCCACGGTGGAGCGCGAGGTACCCTTTTCCCTGCTCACCAAAAAAGAGCTCTCCATCCACCTCAACAATCCCGACTTTACCACCATGAGCAGGGTGGTGGAAGCGGTGGATGAACTGCTGGCCGGTCCCTTTGCCAAGGCCAAGGACAGCGCCACCGTCACCATCACCGTGCCCCCCGAGTTTGAGGGCAACCAGATCGGCCTGCTGGCAGCACTGGAGAATATTGTCATCACTCCCGACAACCAGGCCAGAATCATTATTGATGAACGAACCGGCACCGTTGTCATGGGCGAGAACATCACCATTGACGAGGTGGCGGTGGCCCACGGCAATCTCTCCGTTCAGGTCAACCCGATGCCGGGCCAGGCCCCCTCCCGGGAGGAAAACGCCAACATCACGGCCCGGGACCGGGAGAATCTCCTGGTTCGGCTGGAGAGCGGCGTCACCCTGGGCGAGGTGGTGCGGGCCCTTAACTCGGTGGGCGTTACCACCCGTGACCTCATTGCCATTTTTCAATCCATGAAGGCCTCGGGCGCCATCAAGGCGGAACTTCAGATTATTTAGGGAAACAACGCCATGGAAATTTCCAACACAAATATGGCGCCATTGACCGGCAGCAGCGGCAAAATGAGCGCCGCTGAAGAAGAGAAACTGCGCCGGGCCTGCGCCGATTTCGAGGCCCTGCTCAACAAGCAGATGCTCGACAGCATGCGCGACACCAGCCTTGAGCCGGATGGAATTTTTGCCAAGAGTCATGCCGAGAAGATGTTTCAATCCCTCATGGACCAGGAGCTGGCGGAAAAGATAGCCACCGGCGACGGTACCGGTTTCGGTGACATGCTTTTTGAACAACTGATGAAAAATCAGCGACCGACAGGAGACCTCTCATGACCACCAGCACTCCCCACTTTGAGACCCTTATGGGCCAGCTCAACAAGCAGGTGAATTACACCTGTGCCTTTATCCATATCCTGGATCAGGAACAGGCCGGTCTTCTGAAGATGGGCATGTCCGTGCTCATGCAGATCAGCAAACAGAAGGAAAACGGCCTGCGTAAAATGATCTACCTTGACGATCAGATCCAGGCCACTGCCGCCGCCATCAGCGGCGTCGAGCCCTCTTCGGAAGAGCGTGAGATTATCCAGCTCCGCGACCTCTACCCGTTTCTGCAACCGCATGAGGTGGAGGAGCTGGACACCCTCAGGGAAAACCTCAGCTCCCTGCGCCAGGAGATCGACCGTAAGAGCTACATCAACCATAGCTTCACCGAGGATATCCTGCGCTATCTGGGTGATGCCATCTCCCTGATCAGCGACGGGGTCAGCTGCGACCCCTCCTACTCAAACCGCGGCCACCTGGCCAAAATCGACAAGGCAGGGCCCTCCCTCCTGTCCCGCGAGGTCTAGCCATGGCCGGCATCTCCCATGTCCTCAACCTGGCCAAAGAGGCCCTGGTTACCCATCAGCTCGCCATCGGCGTCACCGGCCACAACGTGGCCAACGTCAATACGCCGGGCTACTCCAGGCAGACGCTGGACCTGACCACGCCGGTGGCCAGTCCCACCGGCGTCGGCTATATCGGCAATGGTGTCCGTGGAGAAAGGGTGGAGCGCAGCTATGACCGTTTCATGGTGCAGCGCCTGGTGGAGCAGGAATCCAAGCTCAGCAACCTGGAGGCCCAGCATGAATCCATGCGGGTGGTGGAAACCGCCTTTAACGAGGCACCCGGCATGGCCGTCAATGATCTGCTCAGCCAATTCTGGTCAAGCTGGCAGGACCTCTCCGCCAATCCGGAGTTCATCTCCTCCCGCCAGACCGTGGTGCAGCAGGCCAACCTCATCAACCAGCAGTTTCAGATGATGACGGCGGAAATTGGCCAGTCGCGCCAGGATATCAGCTCCAATCTGAAGGCGGGCGTCGATGATGTCAATGCCTTGACCCGGCAGATTGCCGGCCTTAATCAGCAGATCGTCAGCGGCGAAAGCGACGTTCACAAACTCAACGACCTGCGCGACCAGCGCGACGAACTCACCAAGGAGCTCTCCCAGTTTGTTGACATCAATTACTTTGAGATGGCGAACGGCTCATACACCGTGCTGCTCAAGGACGGCCACTCCCTGGTGGAGAGCACCCAGGCCTGGTCGCTCAAGTGGGACGACCGCAACCTCAATTGGCAGACAACCAACGCAAACGGCCAGGTCACCCTCACCGTCATCGGCGCCAAAAACGAGCTGGGCGGCAAGCTGGGCGGCTGGTCAAAGGTCCACGGCGAGCTTGTCGAGGGCGAACCGGAAAATTATCTGGGCCGCCTTGACGCCCTGGCCAACTCCCTGATCCGCGAGGTTAACCAGCTCCACAGCCAGGGCGTGGGCCTGGAACGTTTCTCGGAAACCGTGGAAAGCGCCACCATGGCCGCCGACACCACCCGCCTCCTGTCCACCGTGGATGCGGCCACGGCCCTGGAGGATATCAGTGCCGGCACCATCACCATCAACAACCGGTCAGTGGGCCATATCGAAGGCGCTGTTGCCGTCAATGGTCTGGCCATGGGCAAGACCGCCAACAGCGTCGATGCCATCAACAACGCCTTGAGCGATGTCAAGGCGCGCCTCACCACCCTGGTGGCCGGTGAAGCCGTGGATGCCGCCCCCTTGGCGGCGGGAGACAGCATGGATTTCACCATTAATGACGTGGCAATCAGCTATACGGTGGTTGCCGCTGACGTGGGAGACCCCGCAACCTTTGCCCAAAACATGGTGGACACCATCAACACGGAGATCAACAACTACAACAGCGACCCCACCACTATACCCAAGGCCACCCTGCAAGCCGAGGTGGGCACGGGCAGCAACGGCGGCGCCCTCAACGCCATTGTCCTGAAAAACACCAATCCCGGCGATGAATCGCAGATCGTCCTGGCCGGCATTGACAACAGTGCCTTACCGGAGAGTTCTCTTGGTCTGACCGACGGCGCCTATGCAGCGGATACCACCCACAACACCGGCGAGATAACCCTCTTCAACCACAAGGGCAATATCAATATCGATGCCGGCAGTACCGACACCTACCTGGGGCATCTTGGTCTGGACGGCGGCCATTTCGGCGTGAATGACGAGGCGGGCGACGGCAAGATCAGCTACGAGTACACGGACAGCAGTAACCAGAATATTGACGGGGTCACCATCGGCGGCCTGGGTGCCGCCATGATGGGCTATGCCTATTCCGACGAGCTGGCCACCGATGACACCAGCTTCAAGATCTGGCTCTACAACAGCGACGACACCCTGGCCCTGCCCCAGGCGGTGGAGGTGCCCATGGATCGGGTCTACACCCTGCAGGATATGGCCAATGCCATCAACGTCGCCATTGAAGAGGCCAGCGGTCAGAGCCCCAATACCTGGCTCAAGGCCACGGTGGAAAACAACAAGCTGCTGCTCAGCCCGGATAGCGCCCACAGTTTCGCCTTCGGCGGTGACACCTCCAACTTTCTGGCCACGGCCGGCCTCAACACCTTTTTCAAGGGGGACAGCGCCGCCTCCATCGACGTCAACGAGCAGGTGGAACACTCCCTGGAATTCCTGGCTGCCGGCCAGGTCAATGAGTATGGCGAGATCTTTGCCGGTGACGAGAGCAACGCCCTGCTCATCACCAATATCCAGCGCCAAGAGAATATCCGCTTTAACGGGGCCAGCAACAATACCCTGGACGGCCACTATAACGGTCTGGTGGCCAGTGTCGGCCTTGAGGCGCGCTCCGTGCAGCGCGACCATGAATACAACACCCTGATCACCAACCAGATGCGGGAGATGCGCGACGCCACCTCAGCCGTCAATCTGGACGAGGAGATGGCCAACCTCATCAAGTTCCAGCATGCCTATACCGCAGCAGCCAAGCTGATCACCACCTCGGATGAGATGCTGCAGATCCTGCTGAACTCGGTCAACAGATAAGGGGCGAGGAGGATTCGTCATGAGAACCACCTTAAACACCATATTCTCGCAGGTTCAGGGCAACCTGAACCGGGTCGCCACGGATATCAATAAAATAAACAGCCAGATCTCCTCGGGTCGGCAGATGTCAAAACTGTCCGACAACCCCACCAACCTGGTCTCGGCCCTGGGCATGCGTTCCACGGTGGCCGAGATCGGCCAGTACCAGGAGAATCTCGACCATGGCGGCGCCATGATCACGGCAGCGGAAAGTGCCCTGCGCCAGATCAAGGACCAGGTCATGGAGGCCAAGACCCTGGCCATCTCGGCCCAGACGCCGGTGGTGGAAGGCGACCGGCCCCTCATTGCCCCCCAGGTGGCCAACCTGCTCGAACAGGCCGTCACCCTGGCCAACACCCAGATCGGCGGCAAATACATCTTTGGCGGCTACCGCACCTCCGGCTATTCAGAGGCCGAGCCCATGCCCTTTATCCAGGACAAGATTGACGGCTACCGCCTAAACGGCACCGCCCCCACTGCCGGCCTGCCGCTTGCTGCCGACGAACTGAGCATTAACGGCATAGGGGTGCCGGCCTCCGTGGCTGCCGGCCCCTACAGCGCCGACTCGGCCGCAGCCAAGGCCACGGCCATCAACAGCGTCAGCGATCAGACCGGTGTCACGGCCGAGGTGACGCCTGCCCTGGTCACGGCCACGGCGCCGGTGACGAACGGCACCCTGAATGCCGGAGACCTGGTCATTAACGGCGTCGACATCTTTGGCGCTGCCACCGGCATCGCCGACCAGGACAGCGACAATGTGCTCATCGAATCGATCAACGCCCAGCAGGCCACAACCGGTGTCAATGCCAGCCGCGACAGCAGCGGCAGCCTGGTTTTAAAGGCGGTGGACGGCCGCAACATCGAGGTGACCACCACGGCTAACGGCGAGGCCGTCACCCATCTGAACGGCGCTGCCGGCACCAACACCACCTCCGGCCGCCTGGAACTGCTCTCCAACCGCACCTTTATGCTCGAATCCAGTTTAACCGGGGTCGGCCCTGTTTTTGGGGAACCCGGCCTGGAGGCCATCGGCCTGAACGGCGGCAGCACCGTTACCGGCGAACCGGGCGACACGGCAGGGGACGGCAAAGTCGCTGCCCTGGCCATTACCGACCTGGACGGCAATGTCCGCTATACAGGCGACCGCGAGGGGGTGCTGGAGATCAAGGTGGGCAAGGTGGAGAAGATCGCCATCACCCAGAACGGCCAGGAGGCCCTGAAAAACACCAAGGTTTTCGAGACTCTTCAGGATCTCGAGGATACGCTGCTTGGCAAGAATTACACCGAGGTCAGAAGCTTCAGAAGCGTCACCGATACCGGGGCGACCTTTGCCAGCGGCAACACCGGTCTGCCCGACGACGCCGAATCACCGCAGGTGGCCAGCGGCTCCTTTACCATCAGCATCATGGACCATGACCATGTGCCGCCCGAGAGCTTTGACGCCATCATCCCTGTTGACGTCAACGTCGATACACCGCAATCCATTGCCGACAAGATAAGCAATGTCCCGGGGCTTGACGCCTCCTGGAACATAGACGGCTATCTTGACATCACCTCATCCGACTCGGCCCGCTACACCTTTGCCATGGATGCCGACTCCAGCAACTTCACCGAGGCGCTGGGCATCACCAACAAGGACCTGCAGGTCCATGCCCTTGACAAGTCCATCGCTGATTTGAGCGAGGTTATGGAGGAGTTGACCACCCGCATCTCCGACTTCGGGGCACGCGGCAACCGCATTGACGCCCAGCGCCAGATATTCACCAACCTTGACCTTGCCGTACAGGAGAACCTGTCCGACAGGCAGGATACGGATATCCTCAAGGCCATCATGGATCTGAAGGCGGCGGAGAACGCCTATGAGGCGGCCCTGGCCTCGGCGGCCCGCACCATGCAGGTCAGCCTGCTCGACTACCTCTCCTGAATCCAGAATTCAGAATTCAGGAGTTAGGAGTTAGGAGTCAGGAGTCAGGAGTCAGGAGTCAGGAGTCAGGAGTCAGGAGTCAGGAGTTAGGAGTTAGGAGTTAGGAGTTAGGAGTTAGGAGTTAGGAGTTAGGAGTTAGGAGTTAGGAGTTA
>PKTX01000034.1 GCA_002868945.1 Desulfobulbaceae bacterium | reverse complement strand
CTGTATGCATCGGCTGGACGATAGGAGCCGTATGAAGCGAGAGTTTCACGTACGGTTCTGTGAGAGCCTGAGGGGGCGGTTCCTTTGGGCTACTCGACAAAATTCTGCATGCCTTGCGACGGCATGGCGAAATGCTCGCCGGAGCCAATACTTTTTACGAGTCTACCTATGTTTCCGGACTTCTGACTCCTGAATTCTGCTTGATTCAGCCGTCCGAAAAGGTTTTTAACTCGTTTAATGTCGAATAGGTACCTCAACTCGGAAAGTTGAAATCCATCTTGCGAGAGGAAATGTTATGAAAAAAAGTATCGCGCTGCTTGTTGTGCTTCTCCTGTGCAGCCTGACCGCGCAAGCGGCAGAGCCGGACGCGGAGGAGCTCTCCCTCTGGGAGAAGATCAGAAACAAGATCGAGAAAATCACCCCCAAACAGAAGCCCACCGTGACCACGGCGGTGGGCGGGGTGCGCGGCAGCCAGGATGATGCCCAGGAGCTCTACTGGAAGGGCGAGGAGGAGGCCTCTCTCTTTAGTGCCGAAGAGATCGAACTCTTCTCCGCCGCCTTGCAGCTGGCCGAGGAGGGCGATAGCGCCGGGGCCACGGCAGGCTTCCGTGAATTTCTGGGCCGCTTTCCGGAGAGTCTGCTGGCCGATGATGCCCAGAGCGCCCTGCAGGAGCTGGGCAAGGCCGAGGAGGCCGCACCTGCTGCCCCGGCCGATGATTTCAGCCTGCCGGATCTGCCCGGCTTCAAGGTGGGCATGTGAGCAGAGCGCCTCGCTTGGCCACTGTTCTGCCGGGCCGGGGCTGCCCATCTCTTCCATGAACCTCGGGCCGGCCTGCCCCCCTTGCTCTTGCCGGCCCGTATCCTTCACCTGCAACCTGCCGTGCCGCCGGCAGGTTGCAGGGGCCCCTTGCGTCACATCTGGCGTGCTCTCCCTCTCCACCCCTTGCACCCATTTTTCGCCACGATCGGGGTGAGAAATGCAGGCGCGGCCGGGATTATTTTTCGCCCATCCCCCTTTCCGTGTTGCGTCGCGTCCGTGGCCGTCCGGCCCCGTGTCTTAACATGTCGAAAAAACGAATTGTTTTGTTGACCTTGTTAGCAGTTGGCAATAAAGTGGGGCAGGTTTGCTGGAAGCTAAGGCATTGATTTTACGTTAGTGCGCCGACGGTATGTCAGGGAAACATGTGTTAAGGGGGGCAGGTTTGGCGGAGTGGCTGAACGAGGACATCAGGCGACTGGCCTATCTGATTGAGTATAATCCCAATACCATCATTATTGCGGACCGCAGCGCGACAATCGAGTATGTCAACGCCGTCTTCACCTCGCACACCGGTTTTCGGGCCGATGAGGTGGTGGGCCGTTCCCTTGATGAGCTCGGCCTTGACGATTTAAGCTCCATCACCAAGCCGTATCGCTGGCAGAATATTCTGGCCGGCGATGTCTGGGAGGGTGAGCTGGCCAGCATCAAGAAGGATGGCAGCCAGTTCCCGGAGCAGGTTTTCGTGCTGCCCATTGCTGATGAGGCGGAGCGGGTCACCTCGGTGGCCTTTATCAAGCGCGATATTACCGAA
The DNA here is from genome assembly GCA_002868945.1 of Desulfobulbaceae bacterium. Lineage (GTDB taxonomy): Bacteria > Desulfobacterota > Desulfobulbia > Desulfobulbales > SURF-16 > BM506. The sequence goes on along the minus strand of PKTX01000034.1, from coordinate 52,150 downwards.
AGAAAATTGGCCGAGCACGGCTTGCTGGAGCTCACCGATACCCTGGAAAAAAGGGTGCTGGAGCGTACCAGTGAGCTGGACGCCTCCAACCGGGAGCTCAAGGAGACCCTGCAGCGTCTGCAGAACATGCAGGACCAGCTTGTCCAGGCAGAGAAGCTGGCCTCCCTAGGGGAGCTCATTGCCGGGGTGGCCCATGAAATCAATACACCGGTGGGGATCGCCTATACAGCCTCCACCCATCTGCGCCAAAGCGCCCGTGACATTGCCGGACGCTATGACAAGGGGGAGATGAAGCGCAGTGATCTGGAGGATTTCCTGGAGGTCTGCCTGGAGTCGAGCCGCCTGCTCATCTCCAATCTCGATCGGGCCAGCGAGTTGATCCGCAGCTTCAAGCAGGTGGCCATCGACCAGTCGGGCGAGGGCATGCGCCGCTTTTATCTGCGTGAGTATATCGCCGAGATCCTCCTCAGTCTGCGGCCGATGCTCAAGAAAACCTGTCACGAGGTGGCGGTGGCCGGTGACAAGGACTTGGTTCTGCACAGCTACCCGGGCGCCTTCTCACAGATTCTCACCAATCTGATCACCAACTCCCTGCTGCATGCCTATGACGAGGGGCAGGCCGGTCGCCTGGAGATCTCCTTCCGTCGTGAGGAGAGTGATCTCTACCTGCTCTTCCGGGATAACGGCAAGGGCATTGCCGCAGAAAATATCGAGCAGATTTTTCATCCCTTTTTCACCACCAATCGGGAAAGGGGGGGCAGTGGTTTGGGGCTCCACATTGTCCACAATATTGTCAGTCAGCGGTTGCACGGAACCATCACATGCCAAAGCGAGGTTGGCAAGGGTACCACCTTTACCATGAAGCTACCGCTCATTGAAACGCAGGAAACCAGTGATGAATGATAACACCCTAACCTTTGCCGATGAAAAACCGGCCGAGGTCGTCCAGCAGAGACCCGCCGCCTATCATCAGCCGTGGAAGGTCCTCATTGTCGATGATGAGGAGGAGGTACACGCCATCACCACCCTGGTGTTGCGTCACTTCCGCTACGACGATATTCCCCTGCACTTTCTGCATGCCTACAGCGCTCAGGAGGCCAAGCAGCTTATTGCCGATAATGGTGATATTGCCGTGATCCTGCTGGATGTGGTCATGGAACGCGAGGATGCCGGCCTTGAAGTGGTGGAGTATGTCCGCAAGACCCTGAAAAACGGCTTTGTCCGCATCATCCTGCGCACCGGCCAGCCCGGCCAGGCGCCGCCCGAGCAGATCATTGTTGATTATGACATCAATGACTACAAGGAAAAGACCGAACTCTCCTCCCAGAAGCTCTTCACGGTGATGCTCTCCTCCCTGCGCACCTATCGGCACCTACTCACCATTGATGCCAATCGCGAGGGGCTCAAAAACATTATCCAGGCCTCGGCCTCCCTCTTTGAACAGCGCTCCATCAAGCTGCTCGCCTCAGGTGTGCTCACCCAGCTGGTGGCCATCCTCGGCATGAGCCCAAATGCCATGGTCTGCCAGATCGCCTGCCGTGATGTGGATGTCAGCCTGGATAATGTCGAGGTGCTGGCCGGTAGCGGCTCTTATGAAAGGCTGCTGCATGGCGCGCCAGCCGATGTCTTTCCCGATCACCTTCTCACCGACCTGCAGGAGGCCTGGGACACCAAAAGCTGTCTCTGTCTCGGTGATCGCTATGTCGGCTTCTTTCACGCCGCTTCCGAGGTGGGGGTGCTGCTCTACTGCGAGGGCTGGAATCATCTTGATGAGCTGAGTAAATCCCTGGTGGAGGTCTACTGCACCAACGTCCATGTCGCCTTTGAAAATGTTCTGCTCAACCAGGAGATCGAAGACACCCAGAAGGATATCATCTATACCCTGGGTGAGATCGCCGAGGCCCGCAGCCGGGAGACCGGCAGTCATGTCAAGCGCGTGTCGACCATCTGCCATATTCTCGGCAGGGACAGCGGCCTTTCGGCCGTGGAGTTGGAGACCCTGCGCCTGGCCGCGCCCATGCATGACATCGGCAAGGTGGCCATTCCAGATAATATTCTCAACCATCCCGGAAAGTTATGTAGTGCCGACTTTACGGTCATGCAGCGCCATACCGAGATCGGCTGCGAGATGCTCAGCTCCTCGCCGCGGGCCATCATGAAGGCGGCGGCCATCATTGCCCACCAGCATCATGAGAGGTATGACGGCAGCGGTTATCCCCGGGGTCTGGGCGGCGAGGAAATCCACATCTTTGCCCGGAGTGTTGCCCTGGCCGATGTCTATGATGCCCTGAACAATGACCGGGTCTATCGCAAGGCGTATCAGCCCGAGGATATCCTCCGCTATATCAGGGAGGAGCGCGGCCGTCATTTCGACCCGGCCCTGGTGGACCTCTTCTTTGCCAATCTCGATGAGATCCGCAGCGTTACCTGAACATCCTTGTTGTGGCACAAAAAAGCATCTTGCTTTACAGTGGCATGACAGGTTGAGCAGGGGAGAACTTTCCAGGAGAAGAGATGCAGATTGTTTGTCCGCAGTGCGGTGAGGCGCATGCGGTGGCTGAGGCAAAGCTGCCGGGCCGCAAATTTAACGCCACCTGTCGCAGGTGTGCGGCCCGCTTCCTTGTCGAGGTGGTTTTCTGCCGGCGCTGTCAAAGGAGGAGCCAGGAAGGATGGCCCTGTGCCTGTGGCGGCGAGGCCGGTGCGGAGCAGGAGCTGGAGGAGGGAGCCGGGGAGGTGACGGCCGATACTGGTGCGGCGGCAGGGGATCAGGGGCGGCCGGCCGCGCCTCGGCCGCCTGACGAGTATCGGCTGCAGTTCACCGGCAGCGGCGCCGACTATTTTCGCATCTGGATTGTCAACCTCTTCCTGACCATTGTCACCCTGGGCATCTATGCGGCCTGGGCCAAGGTGCGCACCAGGCAATACTTTTACAGCCATACCCTCTGCGCCGAGGAGCCTTTTGACTATCTGGCCGATCCCCTCATCATTCTGCGCGGCAACCTCATAGTGGCGGGCGGCTTTCTCTTCTACATGCTGAGTAATGTCTTTACCCCCCTGGTCAGCTCCCTGGTGGCCCTGGCCTTTGCCGGGCTCTTTCCTCTGCTGGTCTTTAAGTCCCTGCGCTTTTACGCCAGAAACTCGGCCTACCGCAATATTCGTTTCCATTTTCTCGGCTCCCTGCAGGAGGCCTATATCAGCTATCTGCTGCTGCCCGTGCTGCTGCCCCTCAGCCTGGGGCTGCTCTATCCCTACTGGGCTTTTCGGCGCAAGCGCTATTTCTTTGACAATATGGCCTTTGGCAGCAGGCAGAACAGTTTTGCCGGCCAGGCCGGTTCTTTTTACCTGGTCTATCTCAAGGCTCTGCTCATCGTTGTCCTTCCTGTCATGCTGCTGCTCTTTTTGGGCACGATGATGGGCGGCATGGCCCTGGGCAGGGGCGGGGCGTCCGGCAACGGCTTCATGTCCGGTTTTGTCATCCTTCTGCTCGTGGCCTATCTCGGCTTTTTTGTGGCCGGCATCTTTGCCCAGCAGTACCTCTATGCCACGATCACCAACTACTGCTGGCACGTCTCCAGCCTCGGGCCGGTGCGCTTCCGCTCCAGCCTGGCGGCAGGCCGCCTCATGTGGATCAGGCTCACCAATATCCTGGCCCTGATCGTCTCTGCCGGTCTGCTCTTCCCCTGGACCAAGGTGCGTTACACCAGGTACGTTGTCGAGAACCTCAGCGTCATCACGAGCCAGGGGCTGGATGATTTTACGGCCGGGCAGGAGGACAGCGAGGGCGCCCTGGGCGAGGCGGCCCTGGATTTCTTCGATTTTGAGGTGGGGCTCTAGGCATGGCTCCTGCGGAGAGGCATCGTTTTCAGGGCATTTTTCTGGACGGCAGGAGCAGCCGGCCCACTCCCGTGCTCTGCGCCGTGGGACGCAGCGAGGTGGTGGTCTACGATGAGGAACACCGGGTTCTGGTCAGGGCGGATCTGGTTGACTGCGTTTTTACAGCGCCCCTGGCCAACAGCAGGCGTTTTCTGAAGTTTCCGGGCGGCCAGCGGCTGCAGGTGGATGCGCCGCAGGTGGCCGCCTTTCTTGATGGCCGTATCCGGAGCCATGGCGGCCTGCGTCTCGTTCATCGGCTGGAGAGCAAGCGCCGTTTGGTGGCAGTCAGCCTGGTGGGCCTGCTTGTCTTTGTGTGGGCCTTCATGGCCTACGGTATCCCGGCCCTGGCCAAGCACCTGGCCATGGCCACCCCCATGGCTCTGATGGAGCAGATCAGTGCCGATTCCCTGGAGCTTCTTGATCAACGCTTCTTTGCGGAGTCGGAGCTTGATCCGGCCAGACAGCAGGAAATAGCGACCATCTTTGCCGATCTGAGTCGCGACCTGCCGGTCCACTCCTCTCGTCTTCTTTTTCGCAAGGGCGGCACCATCGGCGCCAATGCCTTTGCCCTGCCATCAGGTACCATTGTCGTCACCGATGAACTGGTGGAGCTGGCCCGCAGCAACATGGAGCTGCAGGGCGTTCTCGCCCATGAATTGATCCACGTCCGTGAACGCCATGGCCTGCGCCATGTCATCCAGCAGACCGGTGTCTTCATGTTGATCTCCACCCTGCTCGGTGACATGACCTCGCTCACCTCTCTGGGTTCCACCCTGCCCATGGTGCTGATCGAGTCCGGCTATTCGCGCAAATTCGAGCAGGAGGCCGATCTCCTGGCCGGCCGTTACTTCCTGGAGCGCGGCCAGAGCCTGGCCCCCTATGCCGAGTTGCTTCGTCGCCTTACCAAGGATGACAAGCTCCCGGCCGCAGCCTCCTTTCTGGCCAGCCACCCCAACCCGCAGCAACGACTGCAGGCCCTTGCCGAGCTGGAACAAAGCTACGGACAGTAGGATCAGGCTATTTGTTTGCTCTACGAATTTTTCTCGATAATACCGGCAGTCATCACAAAGCGCATGGCCTGGTCCATGGGCATGTCCAGGGGAATGAGCTGGTCGCTGGGCACCATGGCCGTGTAGCCGCCGATCTGATAGCTCATGGGGAAGTAGACCGCCACCTTGCCGCTGACGGCAGAGCTGTTGATAAAGGAGAGGTCGCGTTTGGTGACAAAGCCCACCAGGGTCATCTGGTTGGTCAGGGTAACAGCCACCACCTGGCGCGGTCCCTGGCTCTGGCCCTGGAGGAGAAAGGTGACAAACTCGCGAGTGGAGCCGTAAATGCTCTTGATCAGGGGTACCCGGTAGATGATCGACTCAAAGACGGCGGCCAGGCGCTTGATGAGTAATGACTGTAAGAGCAGGCCCACCGCAAAGATGATGGCCAGGCTGGCCACCACCCCCATACCGGGTCGATACCACTGCTCGGGCACCAGCAGCTGCAGCATGGTCCCAAAAAAGGTCTCGGCCGCGCCTACTACCCAGACAACGAGATAGATGGTGGCGGTGATGGGCAGCAGGGCCACCAGGCCGGTGAAAAATGTTTTGTTGAACGTGCGCAGAGAAGACATGATCAGTTCACATGGTTGGTTAACAGCCCGCCTGAAAAGCCGGGGCGCGCGAAGAGCTCTCTCCGTTTGCTATCCGACAAAGCGGCCTGGAAGCTCTTATTGTTTATTGCAGAATGAGATTCTTCAGACTTTTTTCCACGCCGTAACCGGCAAGCTCCTCGGCACTCAGCCATTTCATGCCCTTTTTAAAGAACATGGGTGCATCAAAGAGGTTTTCGCTCAGGGCGGTCTGGGTCTTGTCAAAGCTATTTTGCCAGACAAGCCTGCCGTCAGCCACCTCCACCAGAAAGAGTGAAAAGGCCACCGAGGCCGGCTCACTGGCACCCATGGCACTCCCCTGTCGTTCCCGGTAACGCCAGACCACGCCCACCATGACATGGTCGATGCCCAGGTGACGGCCGACCCGTATGGCAATATGGCGCGGCGTTTCGGAGGGCTCTTTGTCCACCTCGTCAAAGGCTTGGCGCACGCGGGCCCGCGGGACCACCTGGTCGGCAAAGCGGCGGCGCAGCTCCGCCTGCACCAGATCACTGATCGTGGCATCGGCCTCGACAAAGAGATGCTCCTGTTCCGTGGCGCAGAGGCCTTGCAGTTGGCAGTCCAGGTTCTTTTCCAGGCGCTTCTCGCGCTGCCTGGCCTCATCACTGCCCTGGAAGAGGGGCAGTACGGCCAGCTCACCCACCTCAACCGTCATGACGCCTTGGGCCCGGGCCGCAGCCGTCTGGGCGGCGGCCGGCCAGGCGGTCAGCAGGAGCGGCAGCGTCAAGAGGGCAACCATTCTTTTGAAACAGTGGTGCATCTGATACATTTTGCATACCTCCTCGTGGGGTCGGTCTCTTTCCGGCAGGCACAGGGTCTATGTGTGTGCCGCCTCAAGGTCTTCCTTGGCCGGTGCTCCGTGGCCAGGCAGCTCCAGGCGTGGCGCACGATCGTGCTGAGAAAGTGGGGGCAGGTGCTGCTTGGCAACCGCGGGTAATCTCGCCGCCGCCCGGCAATACGGCCAGGTCCTCTGGATAAACTACCACGCTATACTATAGGCCATCTTGTATAATTGCTCTTGGGGCCGATTTTTTCGGTGCTCCGAAATAAAATATCTCATTATTCAAGAGAGCCTATGGAAGCAAAACAACCACTATGGCCACCTTTTGCGGGTCGCGGCTGATTATTCCCGGCAGGGTGCGGGGCGGCAGAGTAAAAAAAGTGCGTGGCCAGGCAGTGGCCGGATGATGCCTGAAACAACAAAGAACACAAATACGATGAGTTAGTGTCTGTTCAGAAATAGGTCATAGGGGGGCTGTTTTAATTGTGTTGACTTTTATCCGGGCGACCTATAATAGGTCCATGCATTTTTTTTTGGATGCCTTTTCAGGACCTCATTACAGGCCCTTTTGGCGGTGAAAAAAGTCACAATTTTCCATAAGGAGAAAAAACATGGCCCCTCATAGTCTACAGATAGAAGAGCCGGAGGAACCTCCCAGTTCGTCTCACCTGACGATCTGCCCCCCTTCCCCGTCTTCCGTCATTTCGGTGTGCTTTGCCGCCCCCTCCGGCGCCAAGGCCTTTCGCAACAGATTCTTCCCCACCGCCAGCGCGGCCCAGTGGAACGACTGGTGCTGGCAATTGCGGAACCGCATAACCAGCAGCAAAGAGCTTGAAAAAATAATCAACCTCACTGACAGCGAGCAGCAGGCCCTGCAGCGTCGCGATGCCACTCTACCCTTTGCCATAACACCCTATTACGCCAGTCTCATTTCTCCGGACAACCCCGCCCAGGCCATCCGTCGGGCCGTGGTGCCGGTGGTAAACGAGCTGGTGGTTTCCGCCGGCGAGGCCCATGACCCCCTGGGTGAGGACAGCCATACCCCGGTGGCCGGCCTGGTGCACCGCTATCCTGATCGGGCCCTGTTTCTGGTCACGGATTACTGCTCCACCTATTGCCGCTACTGCACGCGCTCCCGCATGGTGGGCAGGGCCCGGAACACGACATCCACCAAGGAGCGCTGGCACAAGGCCTTTGCCTATATCGAGGCGCATCCGGAGATCCGCGACGTGCTTCTGTCCGGCGGTGATCCCCTGACCCTGCCGGACGAAACCCTGGAGTATCTCCTTAAACGGCTGCGCGCCATTGAGCATGTGGAGCTCATTCGCATCGGCACCAAGACCCCGGCGGTCCTGCCCCAGCGCATCACCCCTCAGCTCACCCGCCTGCTCAAACGCTATCATCCGCTGTGGATCAGCATCCATGCCATGCATCCGGATGAGCAGACCCCTGAGATGAAAAAGGCCTGCGCACGGCTGGCGGACGCCGGCATTCCCCTGGGCAGTCAGACCGTGCTGCTGGCCGGTATCAACGATGACGTGGCCACCATGAAAACTTTGATGCAGGGCCTGGTGCGCCTGCGCGTCAAACCCTACTACCTCTATCAGTGCGATCCCATTATCGGTTCGGCCCACTTCCGGACCACGGTGGACAAGGGCCTGGAGATCTACCAGGGTCTGCGGGGTCATACCACGGGATACGCCGTGCCCACCTATGTGATTGACGCCCCGGGGGGCGGCGGCAAGATTCCGCTGCTACCGCAGACCTGCCTTGGCCGGGACGGCAACGATGTGCTCCTCCGCAATTACGAGGGCAACATCTATCGCTACCCTGACCCGCTGTAAGGGCAAATCGCCCACTTTTTTTGAGGATACCATGAATATTGGCATGACCTATGACCTGCGCGCCGACTATCTGGCGGCAGGATACGGCGAGGAAGAAACCGCCGAGTTCGACCGGCCCGACACCATTGCCGCCATTGAAGGGGCCCTGCAGGCCCTTGGCCATCAGACCGACCGCATCGGTAATGTCGACAGCCTGGTCAAGAGGCTGGCCGCCGGCCACCGTTGGGACCTGGTGTTCAACATTGCCGAAGGGTTGTATGGCTTCGGCAGGGAGGCGGTGGTGCCGGCCCTGCTGGACGCCTACCGCATCCCCTATACCTTTTCCGACCCCTTGATGATGGCGGTCACCCTGCACAAGGCCACGGCCAAGCGGCTGGTACGCGACCTGGGCATCGCCACCCCGGATTTTGCCCTGGTGCGTTCCCCGGCCGAGGCGGCTGCCGTCAATCTGCCCTATCCCCTCTTTGCTAAACCCGTGGCCGAGGGCACGGGCAAGGGCGTCACCCCGGTCTCCAAGATCGCGGCGCCCGCGCAGTTACAGACGGTCTGTGCCGACCTGCTGGCCTCCTATCGCCAGCCGGTGCTGGTGGAGACCTTTCTGCCGGGCCGGGAATTCACGGTGGGCATTGTCGGCAACGGCGACCAGGCCCGTTCCATCGGCATCATCGAGGTGATCCTGCTGGAAAACTCCGAAGCGGATGTCTACTCCTATCATAACAAGGAGATCTGCGAGGAGGTGGTGGAGTACCGGGTGGCGGACGACCCGGAGGCCCACGAGGCGGTACGGGTGGCCCTGGAGGTGTGGCACGGTCTTGATTGCCGCGATGCCGGCCGGGTGGATCTGCGTTCCGATGGCCATGGCCGACCCAACTTCATTGAGATCAACCCTATTGCCGGCCTGCATCCGGAACATTCCGACCTCTGCATCATTGCCGACAAGCATGGCATGGGCTACCAACAGCTGATCAGCGAGATCGTCGCCAGCTGTCTGGCCCGCCTGGGGATGTGACGGGTCGATGAAAATTGCCATTGTCCATAATCGCCCCGTGGCGGCCGGCGGCGCCAACTGGCAGTCGTCCCAGGATGTCCTGCGGCAGGTGGAGGCGGTGGAGCGTTCCCTGGTGGCATTGGGCATCTCCTGTCTGGCCCTGCCCTTTGATCGTGATGTGGGCGCCTTCCTGGCCGCCCTGGAGCACCACCGCATCGAGGCGATCTTCAACCTCTGCGAAAGTGTTGATGACGACGCCCAGATGGTGGGCCACCCCGCCGCCCTCTTTGAGCTGCTGGATCTGCCCTTTACCGGCTCGGGCTCCCTGGCCCTGATGCTCACCACGGACAAGCTCCTGGCCAAACGGCAGTTGGCGGCCGCCGGTATTCTCACCCCTGTCTACCGCGACTATGACGGCGGCGATCTCGCCCCTCTCCTGGACATGGCCCTGCCGGCCATTATTAAGCCCCGCCTGGAGGACGCCAGCATCGGCATTGATCAGGAGTCCATTGTCTGCAGCCGGGAGGAGCTGGCCGTCAAGATTCCCGATTTTTACCGGCAATATGGCCCCCTGCTCCTGGAGCAGTTCATAGACGGCCGGGAGTTCAATGTCTCCCTGTTCGGCTATCCGGAGGCCCGGGTGCTGCCCCTGGCCGAGATTGATTTTTCCGCCTTTCCCGATGATCTGCAGAAGATTGTCGGCTATCGGGCCAAGTGGGACGAGGACGCCTTTGAGTATCACAACACCAATCGCCTCTTTCCCGCGGAGATGGCCGCAGGTCTCTCGACCGAGCTGGGCCGGGTGGCGCTTGCCACCTACCGGTTGTTCCAGCTCCGCGATTATGGCCGCATCGACCTGCGCCTGGATGGCGCCGGCCGCGTCCATGTCCTGGAGGCAAACGCCAATCCCTGCCTGAGTCCTGATGCCGGTTTCGTGGCCGCCGCCGGCCAGGCCGGCATGAGCTATGGCGATATGGTCGGCAGGTTTGTCAGCTTCCTGCGGGCCCGGGTCTGAAGAAATGATGACCCTGCGAAGCGCCGCCGCTGCCGATGGTGACCAGCTCTTTGCCCTGATTGCCACCATCGACACCTTTAACGACAGCGAAAAGGAGTTGGCCTGCCAGGTCATCCGGGACGGCCTGGCCTCGCCGGAAAACGGCTATGACATCCTGGTGAGCCTGGATGACCATGGCAGGCTTTGCGGCTTTATCTGCTATGGCCCCATTCCCATCACGGTCAAGCGCTGGGATCTCTACTGGATCGCCGTGGCCCCCCGGGTGGCGCGCCAGGGGGTGGGCAGCCTGCTGCTGCGGGCCATGGAGGAAAAAGTGGGCAGAGGCGTGCGGGTCTATGTGGACACCTCCGCCACCCCGGCCTATGGGCAGGCTCGCTCATTCTATGAGCGGCACGGCTATGAAGTGGCCTGCGTGTTGCCGGAGTTCTACGGTCCCGGCGACGACAAAATTGTTTACTGCAAGGAGCTTTGAGATGTTTCGCATCCGTCGGGTTTACGACAACACCCTGCCCCTTGATCGTACTGCCATTGCCCAGGTTCAGGATATCCTGGCCAAACAATTCAGCGGCCTGTCCCGCCAGGAAATCGACAGCCTGCCCGCCAAGCTGCTCAATCCCCTCAAGTATCAATTCCGCACCCTGCTCTTTGTGGCGGATAATCATCGGTACGGCGTCAAGGGCTTTGCCCTAGTCAATTACGCGCCGGACCTCAATTTCAGCTATCTTGATTTTTTGTCGGTGCAGCCTGCCAGGAATGCCGGCGGTATCGGCGGCGCCCTCTACGAGCGGGTGCGGGACGAGGCCAAGAACCTCAAGCTGTGCGGTATCTTCATGGAATGCCTGCCCGATGACGCCGGGCTCTGCCGCGACAGGGAGACGCTTAAACAGAATAGGGCGCGGCTGCGTTTCTATGAACGGTACGGCGTTGTGCCCATCGTTAACACGGCCTATGAAACGCCTTTGCAGGCCGGGGACGACTGCCCGCCCTATCTGCTCTTTGACCGGCTCGGCGCCCGGAAACTGCCTGGTCGCGGCATGACCCGTCCTATTGTCCGGGCCATTCTCACCAGGAAATACGGCTCGTCGTGCCCGGCCGGTTATATCGACATGGTGGTGGACTCCTTTCAGGATGACCCCATGCGCCTGCGACCCTGCCGCTATATCAAGAGTGAGCCCATTGCCGTTAAAAAAGTGGTTTCCCTGGAGCAGCGCATTGCCCTGGTGATCAATGACAAACATGATATCCATCATGTCAATGAGCGCGGCTATGTGGAGGCGCCGGTGCGTATCCGCTCCATCCTCAAGGGGATCGGCGCCAGTGATCTCTTTGAAGAGCGGCGGGCCAGGCGTTTCCAGGAGCGGGCCATTAAGGCGGTGCATGATGCGAAATTCGTCGACTACCTGAAGCGGGTCTGCGCCAAGGTGGAACCGGGCCATTCCGTCTACCCCTATGTCTTTCCCATCCGTAACGCGGCCCGGCCCCCCAGGGAGCTGCCGGTGCGGGCCGGCTATTACTGCATCGACACCTTCACGCCCTTGAACCGCAATGCCTATGTGGCGGCCAGGGGCGCCGTGGACTGCGCCCTGACCTGCGCCGACCTGCTCTTTGAAGGGTATCGCCTGTGCTACGCCCTGGTGCGGCCTCCCGGCCACCATGCCGAAAGCAAGGTCTTTGGCGGTTTCTGCTATTTCAACTCATCGGCCGTGGCCGCCCATTATCTCAGCCGGCACGGCACGGTTGCGGTGCTGGACATCGACTACCACCACGGCAACGGCACCCAGGATATCTTTTATGAACGGGCCGATGTCCTCACCCTCTCCATCCATGGCCATCCCAGTTTCGCCTATCCCTATTTCAGCGGTTTTGCCGATGAGAAGGGGGGTGGGGCCGGTCTCCATCACAACAAAAACTATCCCCTGCCGGAGAAGATCGACGGCGAGCACTATCGCCGGGTTCTGGGCCGCGCCTTGAAGCGGATCCAGGTCTTTTCCCCCCGCTTTCTGCTGGTTGCCTTGGGCTATGACCCGCCCAAGAACGATCCCACCGGCACCTGGAGTCTTGAGGCTGCTGATTTTCATAAAAACGGCCTGCTCATCGGCGCTCTGCGCCTGCCCACCCTCATCGTCCAGGAGGGCGGTTACCGCACCAGCACCCTGGGCGCCAATGCCCGCAGCTTCTTCAAGGGACTCTGGCAGGGGATGCATGGCCGCAGTTAGCATGTGCCTGTGGTCCGCTCAAGCCACCAGGGGCTTGTACACCATTTAGGGATGGCTGAGATTCTGTGAGAATAAGAAAAAGAAAAGGGTGCCCGGAGGCACCCTTTTCAGTGGTACAATGCAGCGGCGCGGAAGAGAAGACGCCGCCACATGGGGAGGTTACTTCTGGATGTTTTTCTCAAAGAGAGACTGATACACCTGCTGGAGCTCTCCGCTCTTGATGGCGGCCTTCAGTTCGGCGGTCGGCGTATTGATCCAGGTGTGCATGGGATCATCACGCAGCAGTCTGTCGATGTAGGCGTTGACCTCGGCATCGTTATAGTGGCGTGCCTCAGGGATGAACTTGAAGTAGAAGTTGTGGGCCACGTCATAGATGCCGTGCCACCAGGTGTAGTCCGGGCCCATCATGGCGGCGCCCATCCTGGCCCGGCGGCCCTCGTGGTGCCAGAGCTCCCAGTACTCCCACTCCACCTGATTGGAGAAGGCGGCGGGTCGTTCGAGGCCCTTCTTCTTGAGCATGTTCATGATCTCGGTGGCCGGCTTGGCGAACTTCTCGTTGTAGAGCTCCACCAGGGCGTCATACTGGTAATAATGGCCGTCCACGAAGCGCTCCTGGTGACAGTTGAGGCAGACATCCTTCATGTTGCCCCGTTTTACCGTCCAGTTGTCCTTGTGCTTGGAGACCGGCGGCCGCAGGGTCCAGGAGATGCGATCGCCCACATCATGGGTGATAGCCTGACTGGAGGTGGCGGACATATGGCAGGTGGCGCAAGAGGGCGCCTCATAGTAATCCTTGCCCACGACCCACTCGTCCCGGTCCATGTTCAGCTTGTCCTTGTGGGCATAGTAGGCGATACCGTGCTTCGATTCCTCGTAAATCTCCTTCTGGGGATGATCCGGGCCCAAATGGCACTTGCCGCAGTTTTCAGGCTGGCGGGCCTGTTCCACGGAAAAGGAGTGGCGGGAGTGACAGGCGTTGCAGGAGCCCTTGGAGCCGTCCGGGTTCAGGCGGCCGATACCGGAGTTGGGCCAGGTCTCGGCGGAGAGCTTGTTGGGGGCCGCCGGGTCGATCTTGATCTTGGCGCCGTGACAGGTGGCGCAGCCGGTGATGGCCACCGGGTTGCCGCCGGCCACGTGGGCCAGGTAGGCATCAGCGGACTCCAGGATCTCGCCGGCGTGGGCGTGATAGGAGTTCATGGTCTGCTGTGCCTCTTCTTCATGGCACTTGGCACAGTCCTTGGGGGTAACCAGGGTGGCGATGGTGGCGCCGTGATGCTGGAAGGCATCAATATCCGTGGCGTTCGCCTCATGACAGTCGATACAGCCGATACCGTTGTTGCCGTGTTTGGAATTTTTCCACTGCAGATACATGCCCGGATTGCTCTCCTGATGGCAGGAAACACAGGTGTCGCCGGGAGCTGCCATGGCTGATCCTGAAGCAAACAGGGCTGCCGCAACCAAGCTGCCGCATGCCGTCAACATTTTTAAACGTCCTTGCTTTTTCATACTTTCTTTCTCCATTTTTTTTGCAGGGCCTTCAGACTGAATGTGCCCCGAAACAGGGTCCTCAAGCTCCGTGGCTTTCTCTATTTGCAGGGAGCGTGCCAGATGTTTTTTGCCTTGTTTTTGGAGGTTTGGGGGGGAGAAGAGGGGGTGTTTGTTACAGCTTGGTAACAGATGCCGCGCTGCGGATGTTACCAGGGCGTAACAGGAGAGGGGGACTGGTGTGCCAGAAGGAGATGGCCGGCCGAGAAGAGGCAAGGCGGCAGTCAGGTGTTCTCCGTGCCGGGCCGTATCTGCCCGGCTGGGCCGGAGGCGCGGAGAAGAGTGATGAAGGAATGGCGCCGAGTTTTCAAATACCGTAAAAGAAGTGGATCGTGGCCATCATGACGATGAGGTAGAGCAGGGTCATGCCTGTGCCGGCCCGGAAATAATCAATGGTTTTATAGCCGCCCGGTCGCATGATCAGGGCATTTACCTGATGGGTGGGAAGCACAAAGGTGTTGGAGCAGGCCACCACCACCACCAGGGCCGCCATGCGCGGGTCTGCGCCGGCACTTGCCGCCATGTTCATGGCCAGCGGCACCATCAGCACCGTGGCCCCGACATTGGAGGCCACCAGGGTGAAAAAAGAGGTGAGCATGGCGATAACGCTCAGCAGAAGAAGAGGGGAGACATTGCCGATGGCCCCCATGATCGATGTGGCAATGTAGCCGGCTGCCCCGGTATTTTGAAAGGCGATGCCCAGGGGGATGAGGCCGGCCAGCAGAAAGACCGTCATCCAATCCACGGCGCCGTAGGCCTCGTCAATGGATAAGACGCCGGTAAGAACCATGCCCAGGGCACCGGAGAGTAAGGCTACTGATAGCTGGACCTGAAAGCCCAGGATCAGGGTGAGAGCAACAGCGAGACAGGCCACGGCATACTTGAGTTTGTCCGTTTTGATGATTTCACCCTGCACCTCTTCGGTGAAGACCAGGTCCGGCTTCTTCTTGAGGACGTGGAATTTCTCCCACCGCCCCTGCAGTAAAAGGGCGTCGCCGGGCTGGAGGGGAATCTCCGATATGCCGGCCACCAGAACCTCGTTGTTGCGGTAGATGGCCATGGGGTTGACCTGGTAGTTTTTGCGGAACGCAAAGGAGCGCATGGTGTGGTGCACCAACTCCGATCTCGGTGTGATTATGGCCTCTATGATCCCGGCATTATTGGGCGAAAGGTCTTCGGCAAAAGCAACCATATCGTGCTTGAGGCGCCAGCCCAACTGAGCCGCCATCTTGCGAACCATCTCCTCGCTGCCGAACACGGCGATATCATCACCAGGGCCAATTTCCGAATCCCGCTTTGGGGCAAAAATCTTGTGTTTTGTCCGGTTTTGCGAGATGGCCACCACGGTGACGTAGTAGAGGGGCCGGATGGAAAGGTTTTCCAGTAAGGTCTCACCCGACCAATCGGCCGGAATATGGAGTTCGTAAAGGTTGCCCAGGTCGCGATAGGTGTCTGCGAGGATGGCCGACATGGGGCCGGAAGATTCCTCGCCCTTGCCGCTGGGCAGAACAAAGCGGCCCAGGGTAACAAAGTAGATGAGGGCGGCAATGGTCAGGGCAATACCAATGGGCGTCACCGAGAAAAGCCCGAAGGGCTCAACGTCGGGATTGGTAATCTTCATGACGTCGTTGACGAGGATCAAGGGGCTTGAGCCGATCAGGGTGAGGCAGCCGCCGATAATGGCGCAATAGCCCATGGGCAGCAGAATCCTGGAAACAGGAATACCGGTCTGCTTACCGATTCTTCTGGCCGCCGGCATGAAGAGGGCGGCGGCGCCGATATTTTGCATAAAGCTTGAAATAACGGCAACCGTGGATGAGATCAGGGTGACAATTCTGGCTTCGCTTTTGCCGGCGAACTTCAGGATCAACCTGGCCAGGGAGTTCATGGCACCGGTCTTGTCCAATCCGGCGCCGATAATAATAACGGCAATAATGGAAACCACGGCATTACTGGAGAGGCCGCTGATGGCCTCCTGGGGGGAAACCAAACCAAGTAACGGCAAACTGACCATCATAATAATGCCGACGACATCGACGCGCACCCATTCGAAAATAAACAAAAGAATGGCCACGCACAGTACTGCCATGACAAGTATAATTTCCGGGGTCATTACGATAATCCTGGTAAGTGTTAAGTGTGGGAAAGGCTGAAGGGCTTTTTTGAGCTCAACCTTTCGATTTGTTTATCTTGTTGTTATCAGGTGAATTAATAGTGGGATGGCGACGTTTTTTCAACATGCCGGAATTCAGGAGCCGGAACGACTGCTTTTCAAGCATTTCTGCTCTTTTCTGAATCCTGAATTTTCGCCAGCCTGGCCGGCGCCTGGTTTCGTGGGGGATGGAATTCCGGAAGGCCCCTTGCTGGAGGACCGGCGAGGGTAATGGGGTGTGAGAATGGCCGGATCGATTCCTTTCGCGGCTTGAGGTATATGACAAGAATGTCAGGAGCAGCCCGGCTGCGCAGGAAGCGGTAATTCACCGCAGCAATCGTTGCTGTACAAAAAGCTCCGGCATGCAATGTATGCGCACGAAAAACGAAGCCCAATCAGAAGAAATGGTGGAATGATTGCCAAAGAACTCCATGTTGACCCGGACCCGGCCATGCGGGTACGGACAGTGGCAGGCAAAGATGCCAGGCGTCAACCAGTGAGCTAGGTGAAACTACCTGAGAGACGGGTTTGTGTCCAGATTTTTCGGATTGGTGGCAAGGAAAATCAGCGCCGCAACCTTGCCGCATGGAGAAAATTTCCAGGTGTTTCGGCATGTTGCTTTAGGCAGTGACTATTAGATGTTGTGGATGGTTCGGGTGAGATCACCCGTGAAGGGGGAGCGCTGCTGCGCGGCGCTTGCGGCACACGGGATGCTAGTACTCCGTAAAACGTAAATTTACGTGTAGAATTTCGATATTGCATACGAACCACAAAGGCATAGTTGCATAAATATACAAAACTTTAAGTGATACACTGTGCTAGGTCCGGTCGTCTTTCTTGTCCTGCCAGGGGTCGATGGTCACCTTGGGTTCAGGCTCCTTGTCCAGGGGGTCTTCGAGGCTGAAGAGCATGTCGCCGTCAAGATCAGGCATGCTCAGTTCAAGGTCGTCTAATTCGTTTTCCTCCACGGAGAAATCAGCCGCCTTTTTTGGTGGTTCAGGTTCGCTCTCTGTCGAGGCCTCTTCCTGGTCGGTCAGCCGGCCCTCCTCGTCCAGTTCGGAGAGATCGATTTTTTCATAGAGGTCGGCCAGGGCGGCATCGTCCTCATCCTCATGGGTCGGTGCCTCCTCAAAGAGGGGATGCTCTTCATCCGGGGCAGCGGGCGGTTCCTCTTCTGCGGCGGCCTCTGCTGTGGTTTCATCAGTCGGGCCGGGGTCCGGAGCAGTGCTGCTTGCCGCAGCTGACCGGGACGGCTGCGGTTCAGCCGCTTCCGGCGCAGGCATGTCCTCGCCATACTGGCTGTTGATCCGCTCCATGTGCGCCTCAAGAAAGCCGCACAGCTCCTCCTTGAGCTTTGCCTTCTCCAGGAGCAGGGAGCTGATCTGTTCCTTGAGCTGGCTTTCCTGCCGGGTGGCCTCGTCCAGCATGGTCTGGGCCTCGAGACGGGCGTTTTCCTTTAAAACATGGGCCTCCTGCTTGGCCTTGGCCTGCATTTCATCGGCGATGGTCTGGGCCGAGATTATGGCATTTTTAAAGGTGCGTTCCTGGGTCTGGATCTGGTCACGCTCCACCTGAATGGCATCCAGCTCCTCCTTGAGCTTTTCATTCTCCTTGACCAGGACAAGATAGTTTTCAGCCACCTTTTCCAGGAAGGCATCGACCTCTTCAACGTCAAAGCCGCGAAAGCGAACGTGGAACTGTTGGTTCTGGATGTTTTCAGGGGTAAGCAGCTGTGTCGTCATCTCTTTCATCTCCCTTTGCGTTGATCACCGCAGATGCTCAACCAAACATGGCAGCTATATAATAGAGCGTTTGTACGAGAAAGTCCTGCAGGAAAATTATCACCAGCATAACCAGCAGCGGTGAAAAATCGATGCCCGAGGTGTAGGTAAAGGGCAGGGCCTTGCGAACGCGGAAAAGGACCGGTTCCGTGACATTATGGAGAAAGCGGACAATGGGGTTGTAGGGATCGGGGTTGACCCAGGAGATAATGGCCCGGGCCAGCAAGATGATCATATAGGCATTGAGTACAAAGTTGACCAGCCCGGCTACAGCCTGTAAAAAAATTTTGATAATCGCCATGGTTGCTTTGAGGGGATGTTCGTCTTGTCAGGGGGTTGAAGGCAGAGCCGCGCCTCGTGCCGGGGCTGTTAGATGCCCGTCTGTTTGAGAACCTGACCGGCAATGGTGCGGATGGCCCGAGCAGCCGGACAGTCCGGTGTGGCCAGCAGAAAAGGCTTGCGGCTGCGGATGGCCTGGATCACCTTGCTGTCTTTGGGCAACGGCCCCAGGTAGACGGGGCTCTGCTGCAGGAACTGTTTGAGAACCGCCGCCATGTTGGTGAAGGTGGTTGTTCCTTCTGCCTTACTTTTAACATTGTTGACAATGAGTTGAAACCCCTTTTTGCCGTGGCGCGAGGCCAGTACCTTCATGAGGGCATAGCCGTCGGTAAGCGATGTGGGGTCGGGCGTCAGAATAATGATGTTGGCGTCGGCCCACTCATTGAACCAGAGGACGGATTCGCCGATACCGGCGGCGGTATCCACCAGCACCAGGTCAAAGTCCTGGATAATGGTGTTCAGTACCGAGGTGAGCAGGTCATGGGCCTCGTGGCGCAATCGGGCCATCTCCGGAACGCCGGAACTGGCCGGCAGGATATGGAGATTGTCGGCCACCTCAATGATGATGGAGGCCGGATCGCGGCCCTCCTCCACGGCCTCACGGATGGTGTGGTCCACCTGCAGGCCGAGGAGCACGTCAACATTGCCCAGACCCAGGTCGCCGTCAATAAGCAGGACCTTGGCGCCCTTCTGGGCCAGGGCGGCGGCCAGGTTGACGGAAAAGGTTGTTTTGCCGACACCGCCCTTGCCGCTGCTGACCGCAAGGATGGCGGGTCTATCTTTCTGGCTGCTCATAATCTTATCCGTTCAGGAATTTAAAGAGCTGGGTTCGTTCTTCCACGGTGACCTGGCAGTCGATGTCCACCTGTCCTGTTGGCGGCAGGGCAGGGCCCTCCATGGCGTCGGCCGGCGCTGCCGTGTCGTCGTCATGGAGACCGGCGGCCATATCTTTTAAGAGAGCGGCCTGGCGGGTGGCGCTGAGGCCGGCGGCAAAGAGGACAAGGCCTCTATCGCCGGCCAGGGGCTGAACGGCAACGCCATGTTCCTGGGCGCGCTGCATGATGGATTGGAGAAAGGTGGGGGGAAGTGTCGCCATTGTGTGCTCGTCTGCCGATGTGGTAGGGGGCGGAGGGGGCCTGGTGGTCGATTCAGGCCACGGATGAGCCGACCGCCGCTTCGCCGGCCACGCCGGCCAGAACCAGACGGTCGCCGTCCTTGGCTGCCAGCACCATGCCCTGGGAGACAACGCCCATGAGCTTGGCCGGTTTCAGGTTGGCCACGATAATTACCCGGCGGCCGGGGAGCTCCTCGGGCCGGTAGTGCTCGGCAATACCGGCGACAATGGTGCGTTCCTCCGGCGCCCTGACCGTCAATTTTAGTAATCGGTCCGACTTTTTAATCTTTTCCGCGGCAATAATCTCGGCCACCCGCAGCTTGACCTTGCCGAACTCCTCAAAGGTGATAACCCCTTCGGTTTTTTCCCGGCCGCTTTTTTTAGCGTCTTTGTCTTGCCTGGTGGGGGCGCTTTCCGGTCTCTCTTTCTTTTTCTTGTCCATGCGTGGGAAGAGGGGTTCCGGTTTGGCAATGGCGGAGCCCGGCTTCAGGCCGCCCCAAAGGGCAAGCTCCTTCAGGCTGCCTTTATTGTCGACACCGAGCCCGGCCAGCATGGTGGCTGCCGTGTTCGGCATAACGGGTTCCACGGCCAGGGCGATGATGCGCAGGGTTTCCAGCAGGGTGTAGAATACCGTGCCCAGGTACTCTTTCTGCTCTGCATCCTTGGCCATCTCCCAGGGAGCATTCTCGACAATGTATTTGTTGGCCTTGCCCACCACCTCCCAGACAGCCTGCAGGGCCACGTGAAAGCGGAAGGCGGTCATTTCCCGGCAGTAGGTCTCTACCATGGCGGCGCAGGCTGCGGCCAGCTCCCTGTCCATGGTGCGGGCCGTACCCGGTTCCGGCACCCTGCCCTCCATGAATTTGCCCACCATGGTCAGGGACCGGGAAAAGAGGTTGCCCAGGTCATTGGCCAGGTCGGAGTTCTGGCGGGCCACCACGGCCTCGGCGGAAAAGGAGGAATCAAGGCCGAAGGACATTTCGCGCAGCAGAAAGTAGCGCACCACATCAACGCCGAACTCCTCGGCCATCTCGCGGGGTCGCACTACATTGCCCAGGGACTTGCTCATCTTGGTGTCATTCATGTTCCAGTAGCCATGGACGTGCAGCTTCTTGTAGGGCTCCGCCCCCATGGCCTTGAGCATGGTGGGCCAGAAGATGGCATGCGGTTTAAGGATGTCCTTGGCAATGATGTGTTCGGCCGCCGGCCAGTAGGTGGCAAAGTCGGCCTTGTCCGGATAGCCGAGGCCGCTGATGTAGTTGATCAGGGCGTCAAACCAGACATAGGTGACGAATGTGTCGTCAAAGGGCAGCGGGATACCCCAGGTCAGGCGGCTGGTGGGCCGCGAGATGCAGAGATCCTCCAGGGGCTCGCTCAGGAAGGAGAGCATCTCGTTTCTGTAACGCTCCGGCGTGATGAATTCCGGGTTGTTGTTGATGTGGTCGATGAGCCACTCCTGGTACTTGCTCATTCGGAAAAAATAGTTCTGCTCACGGATCTTCTCCGGCGGCTTGAGGTGATCCGGGCAGTTGCCCTCCACCAGCTCCTTTTCGGTGAGAAAACGTTCGCAGCCCCGGCAGTAGAGGCCCTCATACTCACTGAAATAGATGTCGCCCTGGTCATAGACCTGCTGGAGGATAGCCTGCACCGTCTTGATATGGTGGCTGTCCGTGGTGCGGATAAAGTTGTCCGGTTCGATGGCCAGTTGCGGCCAGGAATCGCGAAACATGGCGCTGATCCGGTCCACGTACTGGCGGGGCGACTCAGCGGCGGCCTCGGCGGCCTGGACGATTTTGTCGCCATGCTCGTCCGTGCCGGTCTGGAAACGGACATCGTCACCGCACAGCCGCATGAAGCGGGCATAGGTGTCGGCAATAATGGTGGTGTAGGCGTGGCCCAGGTGGGGCTGGGCATTGACGTAGAATATGGGGGTGGTGATATAGGTACTCATTTCTGCCTTCCTCGCGGCTTGGCTGGTTTTTCGGAGGAATTTTTCGGATTCTTGTCGCGGCGGCCGCCCTTCTTGGCCTGGTTTTGCTGACGCTGCTTGCGGGCTGCAGGCTCCCAGGCGGCCCGGGGCAGGTCGTGGCTCACGGCCCGGTCTTCCGGATCTATGACGGTGACCGACTCTTCCAGGACATTATGTTTGATGACCTTGAGCGGCTTGCCGTCCACGGTGATGGTCTTGCCGCAGCGCGGCATCTGGCGTTTGAGCTCCTTGTACATGGGGAACTCGTAGGTCAGACAACAGAGCAGGCGGTTGCAGATGCCGGAAATCTTGGTGGGATTGAGGGGCAGGTTCTGCTCCTTGGCCATCTTGATGGAGACCGCGGCAAAGTTGTTGATATAGGAGGAGCAGCACAGCTCCCGACCGCAACTGCCCAGGCCGCCGATCATCTTGGTCTCATGGCGGACCCCCACCTGACGCATCTCGACACGGGTGCGGAACTCCTGAACCAGGTCCTTGACCAGACTGCGGAAATCCACCCGGTTTTCAGCGGTGAAGTAGAAAATAATCTTGCTGCCGTTAAAGAAGCGTTCCACCTTGATAAGCTTCATGGCCAGCTGGTGTTTTTTGATGAGCTTGAGGCAGAAGGCAAAGGCCTCCTGCTCCTTGTCAACCAGGCGGAGAAACTTTTCCTGCTCATCGACATTGCAGCGGCGTTGGACGGCAAAGAGGGGTTTGAGATCGGCAAGCCTGCCTTCAAGGGGGAGCTGGGGCCCCAGGCCGACAACAAAGGCGGGCTCCGAGCCGTGATCCGTGCCCACCATGACGGTTTCGTCGGCCTGCAGGTCCTGGAGCTTACTGGTGGCGGTAAAGATCTGATCCTTGTGGCGGAAACGGATTTTGTACCATTTATCGGGTGACGCGGCACTCGGCCCGGTCTCTGAGGCGGCCTGGTTTTCTGTCTCTTGGCTCATGGGTATACGCTATATATAAGGTAGTGCCTGTCCAGAAATGGCCCTCTCGGAGTCTTGTAAACTCGCTTACCGGCCAGATCTGCCGGAGTCGCGCAGGCTCGCTTACCTCGTCATGCTCAAAAAATAGGAGCTAAGCGAAACGAAGTGGAGACTCCGATATCACATGGATGCCTGCCCCCAAGTCCACTTCTTTCAGGGCGTGCTTATTTTTTCGCAGTCCTTGATCTCGAACAGGTAAGCGAGCCTGCGAGACTCCGAAATTACCTGTTTCTGGACAGACACTAAGTAGGCAATCCCGCCGGTTCACGAGAGTCTTTCATAAACATAAAGAACTTGCATGGTCCCCGGGCACGCTGCCACGGGGGATCGGCAAGGGTTTGCAGTTTTTGCTGCGTCCGTCGGCCGGAAAAGGCGTTACCGGCGGTCACGGGCTGGAAGATAAGCTTTCATACTTACCATTTTTCCCTGAGCAAGGCAAAGAAAAGAACCTCGCAGACCAGGGTCCGGTTACAGTTGCGTTGCAGCTGGCGGCGGGCCTGCCTGACATGGTCGATGGCGGCCAACAGGCCGGGGTGGCGCCAGGCCTGGCTGTCCTGGTCGAGGAGGGCGGTCAGGTCATGGTTTATGAGGTTGGCGGCGCTCTGCAGGTTGAGCAGGAGAAGATCGCGTAGCCAGGTGGTGAGCAGGTCAAGGAGTTCCGGCAGATTTTCCTTGAGGTCGGCGGCCTGGGCGGCGAGGTTGTAGACCTGTTCCACGGCCTCCGGATTGTCCGGCCGCAGTGCGGTGAGGTCTGCAATCATCTGTCGTCTCTGTTCCAGCAGGCCGCTCTCATGGAGGCGCAGGGCGCGGCCCGGGCTGCCCTCGGCCACGGCGGCCAGGGTCAGGCCCTCCTCGGCCGCCACCTCGGCAGGCAGGAGGCCCGCCACCTCGCGGCTTGTCAGGGGGGCGAAGGGTACCAGCTGGCACCGGGAGAGGATGGTGGGCAGAATACCGCCCGCCTCATCCCCGGTGAGAATAAGCAGGGTGTGCGGCGGCGGCTCCTCCAGGGTCTTGAGCAATGAATTGGCCACCTCGGGCCGCCGCATGGTGTCGTGGATATCCGGCAGGATCACCACCCTGGTGCGGGCCTCAAAGGGGGCATAGGTCAGGTCCTTTTGCAGGGCGCGGACCTGATCGATCTTGATACCGGCGCCCTGGGGCTCGAGGACCTGCAGGTCCGGGTGATTGCCTGATGCAAATTTTTTGCAGGAGGGGCAGTGGCCGCAGACCTCGCTGTCCCTTGGGGCGCTGCAGTTGATCAGGGCGGCAAAGGCCCGGGCCGTCATCTTCTTGCCGACACCGCCCGGTCCCTTGAAGAGATAGGCGTGGCTCATTTTGTCCTTGGCATGGCAGGAGAGTAGAAAATGTTTGGCCTTGGTCTGGCCGATGACAGCGGAGAGGGAGATAAGCATGGTGTGGTCGCGTTTGGCTGGGGCCTGAATGCTTTTTGTCTTGCCTGGTGCGGGGCTTGCGGCGTTCGGCCTCAGCCGTGCCCGAAAAATTGCATGATGCAGGATCGTCTCTTATATTATGGTGGGAGAATATCAGGCCCATGCCGCCAGTTCAAGCGCTAACCCCTTTTGCCGGGAAATACCTGTGATGAGCATGCCCTTTTTTCGTCTCTTTGTCGGCTCTCTGCTGGTCTCTTTTGTGGTTTGCCCTCTTCTGGTCGGTTGCACGGCCGGGCGGGCCACTATGACCGGGAGGGCCCTGCATGATGCCCTTGATGCCGGCACCCAGCTGCGTATTGTTGATGTGCGGAGCAGGGCCGAATTCGGCCGCGGCCATATTCCCGGCGCCATCCATATCCCCTTTTGGCAAATGGGCCGGCGCAGCAAGGAGCTGGGGGAGGACAAGGATGTGCCGGTGGTGCTCTATTGCGCCCACGGGCCCCGGGCCTGGTGGGCCGCCTTTGTCCTGCGGCGCCAGGGCTTCAGCAGGGTGTCGCTGCTGGCCGGCAGCTTCAAGGCCTGGCAGCAGAGCGGCCTGGCCGTGGCCTCAGGCAATGAGTGAAGGCGCGCCCCATCCTTAACATGCCGGAGTTCAGGGGGCAGAATGCAGAAGCCAGAAGTCTCGCAGCATCACAATTCAGAAAACAGGAGGTTGATATGGGCAGGGAAACCGTGTTGTTCAAGAGTGAGGGAAAAAAGAGCCGCAGCGACATTGCCGCCTTGTTGCGCCAGGCGGCCGACAAGATCGAAGAGGGCCGCTTGACTCTGCAGCAGGGGGAGAGCGAGATATCTCTGCTCATCCCCGAAACCGCCATCTTTGAGATGAAGGTGGAGGAGGAGAGCAAGCGGCAGGTCAAGCGTTCCCTGGAGTTTGAGATTGAATGGCTGGAGGGCGAGGAGCAGGGCGGCGGCAACCTGTCGATCAGCTAGTTTGCGGGTGGTTGTCGCTGGGATCGATGACCGGCAGGTGCGGGCGGCTGCCTGCCGGCAGCGACAGTTGCCGGCGGGGACAGGTGGCAATGCATTTGCCGCAGCGCATGCAGTCGGAACTCTTGACATGGCCGGCTGTCTTGAAGGCGCCCGGATCTGTTTCAATGGGGCAGGCCTTGCTGCACATGCCGCATTGTCGGCAGCCCTCGCCCACCTGCACCCGGTAGGTTTTTGGTGAGAGCAGGCCCTGAAAGAGGGCCATGGGGCAGAAGGCGCACCAGGAGCGGGGTTTCCAGATGAGGCCCACTGCCACGGCCAGGCCGGTGGAGATGGTCCACATCATGACAAAGGTGGCGCCGATGGCGGCACTGTCACCACCGGTCAGTGCCAATCTGGCGGCCAGCAGCGACATCATCAGCACAAAAATGGTCCAGCGGAACCAGGGTCTCCGAAAAACGGGCAACATTTTCTTGTGCAGGCTGACCCGGGCCAGGATCTGTTCATGGAAGGCACCCATGGCACAGATCCAGCCGCAGTAGTAGCGGCCGCGGAACGGCGCTGTGACAAACATGATCAGCATCAGGGCAATGGCAATATACCCCAGGTAGGGCCAGAAGAAGCCGCCGATGATGACCAGGGGCACCAGCGGCGCCATGAAGAGCTGTATTGTTTTGCGGCGTTGCGTGTCTGTCATGTCGGTGCGGAAGGTGAACGGCCCCGCATGAGGGGGTCATGCAGGGCCGTTCAAGGAGGGGAAGTAAGAAAACAATAAAATACTATATAAGTTTATTCTTAAATAGTGTCAAGGATAAAATGGTCCGGTTTGCACATTTCCGTACAGCTGGCGGAGCAGGGGTGCCTGTTCGGCCAGGGCGCTCCGCTCAGGGCTCCTCTCTCTCTTTGGTGTTGCGGGATGGGTAGAAGCGCCACTCCTTGCTGACAATAAGGCGGGCGCCGCGCTTGCAGTTGAAGAAGGACCAGGCCCAGCGCATGATCACGGCCATGCGATTTTCGAATCCCACCAGATAGTAGATGTGGACCATGAGCCAGGTGAGCCAGGCAAAAAAGCCGCCGAAGCGCAGCCGTCCCCTTTCAACGATTGCCTTGCTGCGGCCGATGGCCGCCAGTTGGCCCTTGTCATTGTAATGAAAGGGCCGACGACTCGCGCCGGCTGCTTCGCGCAGGATGTTTGCGGCAATGGCGCGACCCTGCTGGATGGCCACCGGCGCCAGGCCGGGCAGCGGCGGTTTGCCGCCGTGGCTGAAACAGGCCTGATCACCGGCCACAAAGACCTCCTGATGGCCGGCCAGACTGAGGTCAGGCTTCACCACGATGCGTCCCAGTCTGTCGGTGGCCACCCCTTCCTGGCCACCGAGGCTTTCGGCTTGCACCCCGGCGGCCCAGAGAATGGTGGCGGCCTGCAGTCGTTCCCGGCCGATGGTGACGCCCTGGCGATCCAGGCCGGTGACCGGACTGCCGGTCCAGACCTGAACGCCCAGATGTTCGAGATTGCGGGTGGCCTCACCGGCCATTTTTGTGCTGAAGGCGGGCAGGATACGGGGCCCTGCCTCGACAAGAATGATGCGGGCCAGTTTCGGACTGATACGCCGGAAGTCGCGGACCAGGGTGTAGCGGCTCATCTCGCCGATGGCGCCGGCCAGTTCCACGCCGGTGGGGCCGCCGCCGACAATGACAAAGGTGAGCTGGCGCCGCTGTTCCGCCGCGTTGGTTGTGCGCTCCGCCGCCTCAAAGGCGGTGAGGACCCGGCGTCTGATCTCGGTGGCCTGCTCAATGGTCTTGAGGCCGGGAGCGCACTCCTCCCACTCGTTATGGCCGAAATAGGCGTGGCGGGCGCCGCAGGCCAGGAGCAGGTAATCATAGGAGAGGGCGCATTGTCGGGCGACGATCTGCCGCTCGCCATAATCAATGGAGGTCACCTCATCCTGCAGCACGGTGATATTGTCGTATTTGGCCAGGATGTGGCGGATGGGCGCGGCAATATCGGCCGGACTCAAGGCGGCCATGGCCACCTGGTAGAGCAGCGGTTGAAAGAGATGATGGTTGTGACGGTCCACCAGGGTTACCCGGATTCCGGCCTTGTTGCCGAGAACCTTGGCGGCATTGAGGCCGGCAAAACCGCCTCCGACAATGACGACATGCCTGGTGGATGGTGTCATGGCACACTCTTGCTAGAATTTTTCTGCAAAGGGCAACGGCCGCTTGGCGCGGCCAAAAAGGCGCCCCCCCTTCTCGGCAGGTTACAGGCCATTACCTCTTTTTGCCACGATCCTTCTGAGAAGGGCGCCTTAAAAAAGGGAGGGCTGTTTCTTTTGCGGCATGTCAGGGGCCGGCGGTTCCGCGGCTTCCCGGTTATGCTGTTCAGGGGCCGGCTCCTGCCGGTCATCGTCGGCGCTGTGGCCCCGGATAAAGAGGAAGCGCTCCAGGCTGCGTTGATAGTCGCTCCACTGGTAGCCCTCGCCCTTGGCCTGGCGGCTTACCCGGTCGATGGTGTTGATCTTGGCGTCAAGGTCGTCGATGAAGTTGAGGACAAAGGCCTCCTGCAGCATGGGCAGGGTGGGCGAGCCAAAATCGTGACGGCCGTGGTGACTGAGAATCATATGTTTGATGCGGACGCCAAGCTCCTCTGGAAAGTCTTGCAGGCGGCTGATGCGGGCCTGGATCATTTCCACCCCCATGACCATGTGGCCCACCAGGCGACCGGCATCCGAGTAATCAAAGCGGTTTGATTCCAGGGCAAACTCCCTGGTCTTGCCGATGTCGTGCAGCATGGCGCCGGCCATGAGCAGTGATCTGTCAAGGGATGGATAGAGCTTGCTTACGGCATCGGCCAGGCGGGCCACGCCCAGGGTATGCTCCAGCAGGCCGCCCAGATAGGCGTGGTGCATGGCCTTGGCGGCCGGCGCCTTCTTGAAAAGATCGGCAAAATCAGCATCTGTAAAGAATGATCGGAGCAGATTTTTAATATGGGAATCGCCGACGCCCTCCACCAGTGCGAGAAACTCGGCAGCCATCTCATCCACGTCATAGGGGCTGCTGGGTAGAAAGGCGCTGAAGTCCACCTGCTGGTCCGGCAGGCGTTGCATGTCGTTAATGGTGAGCTGCAGGGCATTGCGGAAGGAGGAGCAGCGGCCCTTGATGGCGATTACCGCCCCGGCCGGGCAGTGGGGCTCCCATTCCTCGGCCTGGTCCCAGACCTTGGCCATGATGTCACCCGATTTGTCCATGAGTTTCAGGGAGAGATAGGGCTTGCCCGTTTTGGTCTCGGCCTTGGCGGCCTCCTGGACCAGGTATTGGCCGCTGACCTGCTGGCCGTCGGTGATGTCGGAGATGAGGGTCATAAAGTCACGGTGGCGATGAAGGGGTGAAAGAGGATGGCAGCGGCTAGGCCGCTGCTGGTCCGGGCGGATCGGGGCCGGCTGAGGAGACCAGCCGGACAGCGGTACCCTCAAGTCGGCCTCGAATCTTCAGGCGCTCTAAAAGGCCAGGGTGGCCTGCCAGGCCTGCTTCAGCTCCGCCAGATCGGCACGGAGCACCGGGGCGCCGCCGAGGCCGGTGGCCTGCAGGATTGTTTCGGCGGTTACCGTGCCCAGGCGACCCAGGCCGGTGTCGGCCATGACAGCCTCAAAGGCGGCGGCCTTGTCGGCCGGCACCGTCACCACAAAACGGCTCTGCGATTCGGAGAAGAGCAGCACGTCATCACGGTGGATATCGTGTCGGGGTGCCTGGCGCAGGTCAAGATCCATGCCCAGATTGCCGCTGAAGGCGGTCTCGGCCAGGGCCACGCCCAGGCCGCCGTCCGAGCAGTCATGGCAGGAGGCCACCAGGCCCGCCTTGATGGCCTGTTCCAGGGCCCGGTAGCGCGGCAGGGAGTCGGCCTCGCGCACCTTGGGAACGGCGTTGCCGAGACCGCCGTGCAGCACGGCATACTCGGAGGCGCCCAGTTCGGCATAGGTGGTGCCCAGCACATAGACCACGTCACCGGCCCGCTTGGCGTCCATGGTAACGGCCTTGCGGACGTCGTCGATCTTGGCCATCACCGAAAAGAGCAGGGTGGGCGGAATGGAGATCTTGGTGCCCTCCATCATATAATCGTTCTTCATGGAGTCCTTGCCGGAGATGGGCGGCACGCCGTAGGCCTTGGCGTAATGGGCCAGGGCACGGTTGGCGCGCAC
The DNA here is from genome assembly GCA_002868945.1 of Desulfobulbaceae bacterium. Taxonomy (GTDB): domain Bacteria; phylum Desulfobacterota; class Desulfobulbia; order Desulfobulbales; family SURF-16; genus BM506. Next base: position 23,304 of record PKTX01000034.1, on the reverse strand, counting down.
CAGCTGGGCCAGCTTGTAGTGGCCGTCCGGCGTCTTGTCCGACTGGATGGGGTCGCACCAGCAGAAGTTGTCCAGGCCTGCCATCCTCTCCAGGGAACCGCCGACCGAGATGGCGTTGCGCACCGCCTCGTCAATGGCGCAGGCCGTCATGTGGTAGGTGTCGATGTCCGAGTAGCGCGGACAGACACCGTGCGAGATGACCAGGCCGGCAAAGGAGTCAAAGAGCGGTCGCACCACGGCGGCGTCCGAGGGGCCGTCGTTGGCTACACCGGTGAGGGGCTTGACCACAGAGATGCCCTGCACCTCATGGTCATACTGGCGGACGACATACTCCTTGGAGCAGATGTTGAGGCTGGCGAGCAGCTTTTTCAACTCGTCGGCCAGGTCGGGCACGGCCGGCAGCTGCGGTTCGGCAAAGCTCTTCTGTTGCCACTTGGCCACCATCTCCATGGGCGGCAGGGCCTTGTAGACAAAATCCATGTCCATAAAGGCCACGGTCTTGCCGTCATAGAGGCAGTGGAACTTGCCGGAGTCGGTGAAGGTGCCGAGGAGGGTGGCCTCCACATCCATCTTCCGGCACAGGGCCATGAAGCCGTCGATCTTTTCCGGCGGCACGGCCAGGGTCATACGCTCCTGGGCCTCGGAGAGGAAGATCTCCCAGGGCTGCAGACCGGCATACTTGAGCGGCGCCCGATCCAGGTGCAGCTCAAAGCCGCCGGTGAATTCGGCCATCTCGCCCACCGACGAGGAGAGGCCACCGGCGCCGTTATCGGTGATACAGCGGTAGAGTCCCATGTCGCGTGCCTTGATCAGGCAGTCGAACATCTTTTTCTGGGTGATGGGGTCGCCGATCTGCACGGCGGTGGCCGGTGAGTTTTCGTTGAGCTCCTCGGAGGAGAAGGTGGCGCCGTGGATGCCGTCCTTGCCGATGCGGCCGCCGGTCATGACGATGAGGTCACCGGGCAGGGCCATCTTTTCATGGGAGGGCTTGCCGTTAATCTCCTTGGGCATGATGCCCACCGTGCCGCAGAAGACCAGGGGTTTGCCGGCAAAGCGGTCATCAAAATAGAGGGAGCCGTTCACCGTGGGAATACCGCTCTTGTTACCGCCATGCTCAACCCCCTCACGCACCCCTTCCTGGATGCGTTTGGGGTGCAGCAGCCGCGCCGGGATCTCCTTATCGTAGAAGGGCGTCGCAAAGCAGAACATGTTGGTGTTGCAGAGCAGTTTGGCACCCATGCCGGTGCCAAAGGGGTCGCGGTTGACGCCGACAATGCCGGTGAGGGCGCCGCCGTACGGGTCCAGGGCCGAGGGGCTGTTATGGGTCTCCACCTTGAAGACCACGTTCCACTCGTTGTCAAAGCTAATGACACCGGCGTTATCCTTGAAGACCGACAGGCACCAATCCTTGTCCCCCATGCGCTTACGGATCTCGGCCGTGGGGGTGCGGATGTAGGAGTCAAAGAGGCTCTCCACCTTTTCCACGGTGCCGGCGTCGAGATCGTGGTATTCGATATTGCCGGAGAAGATCTTGTGCTTGCAGTGCTCGGACCAGGTCTGGGCCAGGGCCTCCAGCTCCACATCGGTCACCTTGGTGGAAAGGTTATGGGCGCGGCGCTGTTCCACCACCTCCGGTTGGGCGAGATAGCTGCGGATAAAGGTCATCTCATCCAGGGTCAGGGCCAGGACGCCGTCGCGGCTGATGCGTAGCAGTTCCTCGTCGGAGACATCAAGGTCGACCTCGTCCACCACCGCCTTGGTCTCGGAAACCACCTTGGCGGCATAGGGCTTGAGGCCGCCCTCCTTGACAAAGTCGGCATGGCTGATGATGGTAAAGCGCTGGATCAGTTCGTTGGCCAGGGCCTTCTTGGCAATGGTCTCGGCCTCCTCTTGGCTGAGGCTGCCGCACATGAGAAACTGGGTGGAGGTGTAGACCGCCTCGTGGCTCGCAAGCTTTCTGCCCAGCATGAGCTCCAGGGCCTGGGCCGCGGTACGGCCCTCGTTGTCGGTGACACCGGGCCGGAAGCCCACCTCGATGAGCCAGTCAAAATCATAGTGCCAGTCCAGGGCCAGGGGGCCGAGGGAATAGTCCTGGGTGACCGGGTCGCAGTAAGGTCCCTGGGCGGCGGCCAGCAGCTGGTCGTCAGTGATGTCGGCCTCCACGGTGAAGACCTTGATGGTGCGCACCGAATCCACCGGCAGACCCAGATCGTTTTTGATGCGACTGGCGGTGGTTTCGCCGAAAGAATCACGAAAGGCAGGCTTAAGACCGACCTGGATGCGTGCGAGCATGGGGAACTCCTTTTTGTATGTATGCAATGGTCCTGTTGCGCGAGCTCTGCGTTACAGCCTTCATGTAAAATGCGCCCATATCTCTCTATAGCGGCGGGCCTGCGACACTCCGAATATCCTGGAGCTGCTTTTGCAGGCCGGCTGTTTGGTCATCTCGAACAGGGAAGCGAGCCTGCGAAACTCCGAAATACCTTGTTTCTGAGTCGGGCCGAAGAAACAGGCCCAAAATAACGAGTTGCGGGCGGCCCGGATACCATAAAGGCCAAGGAAAATAAGCAATTACTTCTTTGTGACTTTTACTGTTTTGCGTTACAACATCTATATACTCAATCAGCCCCTTTTTTGAAACGGCGTTTCCGTTTTTTATGCCTCCGGCAAGGTAAAAAAAGAGATTATATGCAGCTTTTGAACGACGAACAATACCTGCTCGACCTTCTCTTCCGTCATCAGCTCATCAGCAGTGAACAGCGCAAGATGATCTCCCTGAAGAAGGAGCTGCAGCGCCAGAATCTGATGCACAAGCTGCGCGACCGCGGCATTGACAAGAACGAACAGCGCCTTGATCTGGTGGACGTCATTCTTTCCTTTAACCTGGAGATCCCCGGACGCCGGGGCGAGTTCCTCAGCGAAGAGGAGATCATCCGCACCGTGGCCCAGGATCGGGGGCTGCCCTTTAAGAAGCTTGATCCCCTGGAGCTGGACATGGAGGTGGTGACCAAGACCATCCCCCAGAACTTTGCCATGCGCCATCTGCTGGTGCCCTTTGAGGTGCGAAACGGCATCCTGGAGATGGCGGTTTATGAGCCGGGCGAGCTGGCCATCCTGGAAGATGTCATGCAGGCCAAGCAGATGCGCATCCGGGCCCATCTGGCCACCAAGAGCGAAATCAGCCGTATCCTGGCCGAGTTTTTCGGCTTTCAGAGCTCCATTTCGGCTGCCGAGGACCACCTGGCCGGTCCCAGTGTCGATATCAGCAACCTCGAACAGCTGGTCAAGATCGGCACGGCCCGGGAGATCAGCTCGTCGGACAAGAATATCAAGGCAGCGGTCAACCACATGTTCAACTACGCCTTTGATGAGCGCGCCTCGGACATCCACATTGAGCCCAAGCGCGCCAAGAGCCTGGTCCGTTTCCGCATAGATGGTGTCCTGCACACCATCTATGAGCTGCCCAAGGTGGTGCATGCCGCCATGGTCAGCCGCATCAAGTTTCTGGCCCGTCTTGATATTGCCGAAAAACGCCGGCCCCAGGATGGGCGTATCAAGGTGCAGCACCATGACCAGGAGGCGGAGATTCGCGTCTCCACCGTGCCGGTTTCCTTTGGCGAAAAGGCGGTGCTGCGTATTCTCAACTCCGAGGTGCTCTTCCAGAATATCGAGGATATCGGTTTCAACGAGCGCGACTTGGCGGTCTATAAGTCCTTTGTCGAGGCGCCGCACGGCATTGTCCTGGTCACCGGCCCCACCGGTTCCGGGAAATCCACCACCCTTTACTCCACCCTGCACCATGTGGCCAGTCCGGAAATCAACATCACCACGGTGGAGGACCCGGTGGAGATGGTCTACGAGGCCTTTAATCAGATCTCGGTGCAGAGCCAGATCGACGTGACCTTTTCCACCATCCTGCGTAATATTCTGCGGCAGGATCCCGATATCATCATGATCGGCGAGATCCGCGATTATGAGACCGCCGCCCATGCCGTGCAGGCCGCCCTCACCGGCCATCTGGTCTTTTCCACCCTGCACACCAACGACGCCGTCACCTCCATTACCCGCCTCATCGAGCTCGGCGTACAGCCCTTTCTGGTCAGCTCCACCATGCTCGGCGCCATGGCCCAGCGCCTGGTGCGCACCATCTGTAGCGACTGCAAGGAGGAGGTAACCATGCCGATCAGCGCCCTGCAGGGCTTTGGTTTCCCGCTGCCCGACAGGCCGGAGATGGTCCTCTACCAGGGCAAGGGCTGCCGCAAGTGCCGCGGTACCGGCTATTACGGGCGCTGTGGCGTCTTTGAGATCTTCCCCATGTCCGATGCCATCAAGGCCAAGGTTGCCGGATCGGCACCGGCCTCGGAGCTGCAGAAGGTGGCCACGGCCGAGGGCATGACCACCCTCAAGGAGGATGCCTGGGACAAGGTGCGCCGCGGCATCACCACATTTGCCGAGGCGGTGCGCGTTACCGGCAGCGTGTAAGCGGCCTCGATTATTTTCACACAAGGCATTCTGTCTAATACCCCTTGAGGGGTGCAAAGACACAGAGGTCATGGTGCACCTTATTCTCTGTGCCTTTGTGTTTAATCGTCGTGTGTCCCGTCTTTTTTATTTGTTCGTTCTGGTGTATAGGGGGAGGCGGAGTGTGGGGAGAAGGATTATACTGATGGAAGGAAGAGGCGTATGAGCATCAAGATCGTTGCCAAGAACAAAAAGGCGTACCACGATTTTCATATCGATAAGGAGTATGAGGCGGGCATTGTCCTGCTCGGCCCCGAGGTCAAATCCCTGCGGGCCGGGCGGGTCAACCTGCGCGACAGTTATGCCCGCGTCAAAAACGGCGAGATTTGGGTGCACAACATGCATATCTCGCCCTACAAGTTTGCCACCCACGCCGCGCCCGATCCCATGCGGGTCAGAAAGTTGCTGCTCCACAAGCGGGAGATTGATAAACTGATCGGCAAGGTTCAGGAAAAGGGGTTTTCCCTCATCCCTCTGAAGATCTACTTCTCGCCCAGTGGCAAGGTCAAGGTGGGCCTGGGCCTTGCCAAAGGCAAGACCCAGTACGATAAACGTCAGACCCTGAAGAAAAAAGAGGCGGCCCGCGAAATGGACCGTATCCGTAAGGATTATCGCTGAGTTCCACCGGCCGGGTGAGTCTATGGTCTTTCAGTCCTTTGTCAATAATGCCGCCCTCCTGGTGGCCTTAAGCTACCTCTATACCCTGGTGACGCGGCGCTGGCAGCGCGACGATCTGGTTGGCTGTATCAGCTGCGGCCTGCTCTTCGGGCTGATGGCCGTGGGGGTCATGCTCAGTCCCATGGAGATGGGGCCGGGCCTCATTTTCGACACCCGTACCGTGGTTATCTCTGTTGCCGGGCTGTTCTGCGGCCCCGTCACCGCCGCCATCGCCGCCTTGGTAACCATTTTGTATCGAATCTGGCTGGGCGGGATGGGCCTGGCCCCTGGTATTGCCACCACCCTGAGCGCCGCCCTTATCGGTGTTCTCTTCTACTACGGCCGCAAGACGTGGGGTCGGCCGGGCACTCTCTTTTATTTTTACCTCTGCGGCCTGCTGGTGCATGCCGTCATGCTGCTCTGCATGTTTATCCTGCCCCGGGAGCTGGCCTGGCAGATCGTCTCCCGAATCGCCTGGCCGGTTATGCTGATTTATCCGCTGGCCACCCTGCTCCTGGCCCTGCTCTTGGCCGATCAGCAGAAACGGCTCGATATGGAGCGGCAACTGCTTGTAAGCGAGGAGCGTTTCCGCAGCCTCTTTGAGCAGGCCGGTGACGCCATCTTTGTCAGCGATTTTGACGGCAACCTCATTGATGTCAACCAGGCGGCGCAGACCACCCTGGGCTACAGCAGGGAGGAGCTGCTGCACATGCGCGTTCAGGATGTCGATCCCCAGGCTCCGACTCGTCCGGCCTTGCAGGAGTTCTGGCGCAGCCATTTTGACACCGGCCGGGCCGCCACCTTTGAAAGTGTGCATCGCCGTAAGGACGGCACCACCTTTCCGGTGGAAATACGGGCCGGTTTTATCGGCCGGCAGCAGCCTCCCCTTGTCCTGGGCCTGGCGCGTGATATCTCGGCGCGCATCCAGGCGGACGAGGAGCGTCGGCGTCTGGAGGAACAGCTTCTCCACGCCCAGAAGATGGAGGCGGTGGGCACCCTGGCCGGCGGTATTGCCCATGAGTTCAACAATATCCTGGCCGCCATGATCGGCTACGCCGAACTGACCCTGGCCCTGTACAGCCGCGACGGCGTCACCCGACCGGAACACCTGCAGGAGATCATCACCTCGGGCAAACGGGCCTCGGAGCTCATTAAACGTATTCTGGCCTTTAGTCGCAAGGCCGAGCTTATTGACTTCACGGATGTTGATATCAATGAAATAGTGGCCCATGCCGTTACCATTCTTGAGAAGACCCTGCCCCGTGAAATTCGCATTGACACCGATTTTGCCGCAAAGGCCGGCACCATCCGCGCTGATGCCGGTCAACTGGAGCAGGTCCTGGTTAATCTGGCCACCAATGCCAAGGATGCCATGCCGGACGGCGGCCGCCTCACCATTAAGACGGAGCGGCTGGAGATCAGCGAGCAGGCGCCGCCCCTGGTGCCGGACATCAAGCCGGGCTGCTACCTCCGCCTGATTGTGCGCGACAGCGGCCAGGGTATGGGGCCTGACACCGTGGCCCAGATCTTCAACCCCTTTTTCACCACCAAGGAGGTGGGCGCCGGTACCGGCCTGGGTCTTTCCGTGGTCTATGGCATCATCAAGGGGCATCACGGCTATATCGGCTGTCACAGCACGCCCGGCCGGGGCACCACCTTTGAGATTTATCTGCCCACCGGCCGGGAGCAGGGCAGCGTACCGCGCCGCCGCGCCGCGCCCTTGTCGATCCCCTCCGGGCAGAACGAAACCGTGCTGCTGGTGGACGATGAAAAGAGTCTGCTTGATATCGGCAAGAGGTTGTTGGAGGACAACGGCTATCAGGTGCTGCTGGCCGGCAGCGGTGAGGAGGCCGTGGAGATCTTCAGGCAACAGGGGGACGAGATTGATCTGGTCCTGCTTGATGTCAGCATGCCGGGCATGGGCGGCCGGCGCTGCCTCAAGGAGTTGTTGGCCTTGAAACCGCAGGTCAAGGTCATCATTGCCAGCGGCTATGCCGTGGATGATTCCCTGCAGGAAATCCTGGAGGAAGGAGCCCTTGCCTATGTGGCCAAGCCCTACACCATGGTGGACCTGCTCAACACCATCCACAAGGCCCTGCAGGACTGAGGAGGGCCGCTCTGCCTCGAGGTCTTCTTGTTAATCCTGGAAACGTCGGGCAATGGCCTGAAAATCCGGACTCAGCTCGATAAAGGCGTCAAAGATAACCGGATCAAAGTGGGAGCCGCGTGCCTCGGCCATGATGGCCAGGGCCTTGTCGTGGGAGTAGGCCTCCTTGTAGACCCGGACATTGATCAGGGCGTCATAGACATCGGCAATGGCCATGATCCGGCCGGAGAGCGGAATCTCGTTGCCCATCAGGCCGCGGGGGTAGCCGGTGCCGTCAAAGCGCTCGTGGTGGCTGCCGGCGATCTCTTTGGAGTAGTGGAGAAAGGAGCTTTCGCCCACCTTCTTCTCCAGCTTCTTGATGACATTTTCCCCATAGGTGGTGTGCAGTTTCATGGTTTCGAACTCGTCACTGGTCAACTTGCCCGGCTTCAACAGGATGCTGTCGCGGATCGCCACCTTGCCGATATCGTGGAGGGGGGCCGATTTGAAGAGCAGGGCGATGTGCTCCGGGTGGAGGCGGTCCTGAAACTGCTCATAGCTTGACAGCCGGCGGGCCAGGGCCTGGACATAGTGCTGGGTGCGCTTGATGTGGCTGCCGGTTTCCGGGTCGCGGTACTCGGCCAGCTCACCCATGGCCTCGATCACCACGTCCTTGAGCAGTTCGATCTCGCCGGTGCGGGCCGTGACCTGTTCCTCAAGGTTGTCGCGGTAGGCGGCGATCTCCAGGCGGGTGGTGACCCTGGCGCGCAGCTCCTGGCCGGAAAAGGGCTTGGTGATATAGTCCACGCCGCCGCTGTCAAAGCCCATGGCAATATCCTCCGGCTCGTTACGGGCCGTGAGGAAGATCACCGGGATCGAGGCTGTTATCTTTTCCTGCTTCAGGGCCTTGACCGTCTCATAGCCATCCATGCCGGGCATCACCACATCCATGAGGATGAGCTGGGGCCGGGCCGTCCAGATGCGTTCCAGGGCCTGTTCACCGCTGGTGGCGTAGGCAAAGTCGCAGTTGAGCTGGCTGAGATGACTCAGGGCGATCTGGATATTTTCGGCCACATCGTCAACGATGAAGACCAGGGGTCTGTTACTCTCCATTTTCTCTTTCCCGGCTATATTCCTTCAGTTTTTTCTGTAGTTTCTCAACCGTGAGGATATCAAATTTTTCCGCACTGGTCCGCAGCTTTTCGCCCAGCCCGCTGAGCTCGGCGATCTTTTCACGCTCACCGAGGGCTATGATTTCCCGGCCCAGTTGGGCGGCTGCACTGAGGTTGCCGCCCTGCTGATCATGGCGCCCGACAATGGTGCTGATTTTTTGGGCCAGCTCGGCATTGAGGAGGCCGCTGATGTCCGGTTCCACCGGCTCCGGGGCCGTGTCGGCCGGCTCGGCAGACTCATGATCGAGAAAGCGGCCCATCTCCTGCTCCAGGTCGCGTATGTTGTAAGGCTTGGTGAGGGCCCCGTCAAAGAGGGGGGCCTGATCTTCCAGGCCGAGGGCGGAGCCGGAAACAGCGACAATGGGGATATCCGCCAGTTGCGGGTTGTCGCGGATAATGGTTGCCGCCTGGTACCCGTCCATGACAGGCATTTTCAGGTCCATGAGGATAAGATCGGGCCGCATGTGGCGGAGCAGTTCCAGGGCCTCCTCGCCGTTGGCCGCGGAACTGACCTGCACGGCCGTGTTTCTCAGAAAATCCTCAATGAGTCGGCAGTTCATGCGGGCATCGTCAACAACCAGGACATGGCCGCTCTTGAAGGTGATGCGTTTATGGCGTCGCTGGGCAGGGGGCCTGGAGCTGTCCGTCGCCATTTCGATTGCGGGCAGGATAATCTCAAAGGTGCTGCCCTGCCCCGGTGTACTGGTCAGCGAGATGGTGCCGCCCATCAGGCTGACCAGGCGGTGGCTGACGGCAAGTCCCAGGCCGCTGCTGCTCGGGCTTTGCGCAGCCTGGCCGCTTGGGCCGTGAAAGGGCTCAAAGAGGTTTTGCTGTTCTTCGGGCGCGATACCGATGCCGCTGTCTTCAACCGTGATGGTCAAGCGGCAGGTGTGCGGCGTCGTCATCTGGTGGCGGACGCGCAAGGCAACATGGCCCTGGTTGGTGAAGGTCACCCCATTGCCTAGCAGGTTAAAAAGCACCTGGCGCAGCCGTACTTCGTCAAAGAGCAGCGGTGACGGTAACTCGGCACCCAGATCAATGATCAGCTCCAGACCCTTTTGGACCGCCCGTTCCTTGAACATCTTGCCGATATTGGTAAAGAAAAAGGTGGTGTTTACCGCCTGCTTATGGAGTTTTAAGCGGCCTGCCTCAATCTTTGAGAGGTCGAGGATATCATTGATGATCAGGATAAGGGCCTTGCCGCTCTTCAAGATGGTCTCCACGTACTCCTTTTCCCGCTCGGCCAGGGGTGACTGGGCCAGCATCTCGCTGTAGCCGATAATGGCGTTCATGGGCGTGCGGATCTCATGGGACATATTGGAGAGGAACTCGCTCTTCAGGCGGTTGGCGGTTTCCGCCGCCTCCTTGGCGCGCAAGAGTTCGTCGGCGTAATTGTGGAGCTTTTTTTCCTGGCGCAGGCTGTCGCTGATGTCCTGGCTGATGACGAGCAGATAATCAGTGTCGGCCATGGAGAGAATGGTGATCTGCTCCTTGGTGGGGTGGCAGGCACCGCTGACGTGGCAGAGTTGGCCGTCGCGCTTGATCTGCCCCTCTTTTTGCAGGTGGCGCCATGTCTCTTTCGGGTCAACGGCAAATGTCGGATCAAAGGAGTTGATACTTTTGTTGAGCAGTTCCCGGCGCGTCATGCCGGTGGCCCGGCAGGCCGTGGCGTTGACCTCCACCATGCGCAAATCAGAGTCATAGCAGAAGACGGCGCAGGGCACCTTGTCAAGGGTGAGACGGGCCAGATGAAAGGCCTGGCGCAGCTGTCGGCAGCGCTGTTTTTCTCGCAGCAGTTGTCGGCGTTGCCCCAGGTAGAGGACGAGCAGGACCACAAGCAGCAGGCCGATCAGGGCCACTGTCATCAGGGCCGGGCCCAGGCTTGGCCCGGTCTGGGGCTCCGGGGCGGCCGCAGCCAGGCTGCCGCTCCCCCCGCCGATGACCAGCAGCGTTGTCAGGCCAAGGCAGAACAGGTTTTTGGCAGCGTTGTGGGTTAGGCGAAAAAATCGTGACAAAGAGGATGCCTCAAAAAAAAGTCACCTTGAATAATTGCGGAAAGGGTTGCTGTCAGCGGCTTGCTGTTTTTCAGACTACTTGATGTTGTTTGTAAATGTCAAACAAAACAAGGGGTTAAATCAATGGGCCCGGCATCTGCCACCAGGATGAAAAGGTTTGCTTAATAGTAACAAAGGTTTTATCCTGAGCATCTGTCGGAACAAAAGATGCTAGAGTGTGTCTCTATAATAGAGCAACACGCTCAGTATGATAGGCACAATTTTACAGGGTGTCTTGAATTATTAGATTTTTCGTTCAAGATCAAGGCATGCGAAAAAAATAAGCGCAGGCATATATTTGATATCGGAGTCTCCACTTCGTTTCGCTTACCTCCGAGCATTATTTTTTGAGCATAACGAGGTAAGCGAGCTCGCGAGACTCCGGGAGATTGGACGAAAAAGCAATTATTCAAGATAGCCTACAGTAAAAAACAAACATGGGGGTGAAACGGGTTCGACGGGGATATAAAAGCTCAGGTTGCATGCCGAGAATTCTATCTTTCTCGTAAACATTGATAGAACGCTAAATATAGTCGCAGATGACTATGCATATGCTGTGGCAGCATAAATAAGCCACTGCTCCTTCCGGTTATTCCTGCGGACCGGTCTGGGGCATCGACTAGCGGGATAGCCCCTGATTTCTCGGGTGGATCAACGGGCGAAACAAAACACCTGATAGTGCCGAAACCTCCTCGTCCCGGTGGAGATGAGGCACGATAAGCCTTGAAGCGGGAATAAGCATGTAGACGCCTGCAGGGGAGTATTTCCGGACGGGGGTTCAACTCCCCCCACCTCCACCATTTAGAAAAGACAAACCCGTCTCTCTGGGGTCATTCTCCGGGGTGACGGGTTTTCTTTTTCCCCTTATTTCTAAAGGGTTTGCGCCCGTCTCACATCTTTCCAAATCCCCTCTCCGCACCATCGATTCTCCCCATCTTCCAGCCTTTCTTTCTCTGTTTGGCCCCTGATTCTCTGTTTTCTCCGGACGAAGTCCGAAGCGCGTCCGGAAAGCTACATCCTTGATTGATATGGGTTTGCGGTTGGTGGCCGTTTTTGGCGGTTGTCTTAGGTCATCGTTCGATGCCGCAACCGGACGTTTTTTTCGAAATCACCCGCTTCGGCCATAAAAAGAAGCGTGGTCAACTCCGGTTTCCTACCACCCAAAATAGAAAAGCCGACGCTGATGGTCGGCTCTCTGGGGTGGTCTCCGGTCCGGTCGTCAGTCGGTGGCAAAACCGAACTGGCGGCGCTGCTCGGTCCAGTCCTCGGGAAAGGTCTGGGTCAGTTTGGCCAGTGAGAGCCCGTTGGGTTCCTCGCCGTTGATCAGGGCTTCGATGATGTCGGGGGCCAGGGTCGTCAGCTTGAGGATGCGGGCCACATACGAGCCATCGACGTCAAGGGTACGGGCAAGCTCGCTGATGGACTTGATCTGGCCGGATTCGAGGATGTCGGCCCAGGAAAAGGCCCTTCCCAGCGCCTGGAGAATGGCGGACTGCACCGGTTCCTGCGCTCCGGTGATTTCTCCATCCAGGGCCTGGGGAGCGATGACCGTCTTGCGGCCACGCATGCGCCGGATCAGCATCGGGATGTGGATCTGCAGGTTGCCGTTGTCGGCAACGGTAATGGTCGGCTTCATTTTCATCGGCTTGCCCTCCGTTCGGTGACTTCGCATGCCAGACCAGCCAGCTCGGCGATGAGCGTTGTCAGCCCGTTGGTGCGCAGCTCCATGTCAATTCCGGTCTCGCGGATCTCGACCTTATCCACCAGGAGGCGGATGAGCCGGTTTCGCTCCACCGGGAAAAGATCTTCCCAGAAGCCCTCGACATTCTGGAAGGCCTCCGACACATCCTGCTCCGTGATGCTGTTCCCCTGGTAGGCTCTGCATCGCTCGCTCACATGGGTCAGTTGTTTCGTGAGCTCGACCGCCTGGCGATTGACCGTCGTCAGCATCTCGGTCTTGCCCGGCTGATCGCTGCCGGGTTTCATCAGTTCGAGTGCCTGCTCCCGCGCCTGCGACAACTCCATCTCGAGCTGGGCTTTCTGCTTGAACAACCGCTCCCGCTCTGCCTGCTCGATGTCCCGGGCTGCGAAGTAAGTCTTGGCCACCAGCGTCGGTGTGCGGAACACCGCGCTCAACTGCTCGATCACCGCCTGCTCGATGTCCCCGGCGGGAATCCGTTTGAGCGGGCACCGGCTCACGGTCCGCTTGCTGTCTTTCTGGCAGATGTAATAGGTGTAGTGGCGGCCGTTCTTGCGGGCGTAGGTCGGTCCCATCGCGCATCCGCAGTGGCCGCAGCGGATGACGCCTTTCAGCGGGGCGACCATTTTGGTTCTGGCCATGGAAACCTTGACCGGTTTGTTGTCCTCCAGGATGGCCTGCACCTTGTCCCAGGTCGCTCGGTCGATGATCCCTTCGTGCTCACCGGGGTAGCTGCGGTCCTTGTGGGCGATCTCGCCGATATAGATCCGGTTATTGAGCAGCCGGTAGATGTGGGCGGTGTTCCATTCGGAGCCCTCGCGCACTCTGCCTTTCTTGGTGGTCCAGGCCTTGGTGCGGTATCCCTGTTCGTTCAATTCCTGGCCCAGCTTCTTGGCCGAGCCGATCTGGATGAAGCGGCGGAAGATGTACTGCACCGTCCTGGCTTCATCTGGGTTGACCAGCAGCTTCTTGTTGTCCCTGTCGACGTCGTATCCGAGGATGGGTACGCCGCCGCAGTATTTCCCCCGGCGCTTGGCTGCCGCCACCTTGTCCCGGATGCGCTCGGCGATGACCTCCCGCTCGTACTGGGCGAAGGTGATCAGGATGCCGAGAAACATCCGGCCGGTGGGGTCGGTGGTGCTGAAGTGCTGGGTGACCGAGACGAAGCTGACACCCTTCTCGTTGAAGAGGTCGATCATCTTCATGAAGTCCAGCAGCGAGCGGGACAGCCGGTCGACCTTGTAGACCACGATCACGTCAATCTTCCCGGCATTGATGTCCGCCAGCAGGCGACGCAGCCCCGGGCGCTCCATGTTTCCACCCGAGAATCCACCATCGTCGTAGCGATCCGGCAGAGCCGTCCAGCCACGCATCCTCTGGGCTTCGATATAGTGTTCCGCCGATTCCCGTTGCGCATCCAACGAGTTGAACTCCTGTTCGAGACCTTCCTCGTGGCTCTTGCGGGTGTAGATGGCACAGCGCAGGGTCTTGTTTTTGCCCGGCGCGACATTGCTGTTATCAAGCATCCGACCCTCCCTCGGCTTTTCTGCCGTAAACCTTCTTCAGTCCGAAAAAGACCTTGCCGTTCCAGCGCGTCCCGGTGATCTCCCTGGCCACCGCGCTGAGCGACCGGAAGGTGCGGCCTTCGAACTCGTAGCCATCGGCAAGGACGATCACCTCATAGCGCCGGTCGTTCCAGACCCGCACCAGTCTGGTCCCGGTCAAGAGCGCCTCGTTCGATTTCCGCTCTTCTGGGATGCGTCGATTGACAGTGGCGACCGGGTCCTCCTTGGCGGCCTGCTGAAGATGGACCTTGGCCTGCTCGGACAGCCCGCCGTAGAAAAGCTCCTGGATGCGATAAGCCAGCCGCTTGATGAGGAATTGCTTTTTGTACTGGGGCGGCTCTTCGCCGTAGAGGTCGAGCCATTTTTCCCGGAGCTGCTCCAGGGACATGGATTGCAGCAGGGCCATCTGCCGAAGGACCGAGTTTCGGGTTCGGTCCTGATTCTTGCCGCCGGTGGCGGCGTTCTGTAACTCATTCATTTTCAACTCCTTGTTTTGGTTTCCGGACGAGTTGTCATGAATGAATGCTCTGTTCCGGCAATGAATCAAGTCCTTCTCCGAGCACAGGGGAAGAATCTTCGAAAACCTCTAACTCATTGCCCACACATGCGTTTTTTGCCATTCGGCGCAGGATCGCCGTGGCCAGAATGGAGGCGGCTGACTGGAGCCTCGCCTCACCCGACAGGCGGCCGGGTTTGCCGTTTTTGTCAAGGTCATCCGTCCCTGGCCCATCATTCATTTCCTGTACATCCAACATCGAACACCTCCGGTTGGACCGGGGGGCTGGATGGCGTGGATACCAGAAAACGGCGGCGGTCGGGATGCGCGTTCTATGGCACCCACAACCGCCTCAGCTCCGCCTCTGGTCGGTTATCTGGTTACATCCGGCTTGAACCGGACTTGCGTTCGTTACCTACCGGAGGGACGTGCAAGATGACGGAATCAGACGAGAAGTCCTGTTTTTTTGATTGACCTGATGTTCATCAGGTCGTATATTTTGTGGTCATAAATTGGGCTTAATCCGCTCAGTGGCTACGACACGGAGCAATCGCCATGGGAAAGAAAAAGGTATCGGAAATAACCGACCCACAAGCAAACACGCTGAGGGTCATTTGCCAAATCATCGATGAAAAGGGGTTGCCGCCAACGGTGAAAGAATTGTCGGAAGTCCTTGGTATCAGCCACGCGAGCGCCCACGAGCAGATCGCTCAACTGGTACGGAAAGGCTATCTGAAGAAAGAAGCTCGTAAGGCCCGAAGCATCGTCGTCATCAGGAGGCCCGAATAACGATGCTGGGTCGCGAAAAATAAGGAGATCGACATGGGGCACGTCAGACTTGGAAGCCTTCCGAGGTCGAGGGCATGGAAAGAGGTGGTCGGCCTGATCACGGCCGGTGCCGACGTGTCCCAAATCGCAAACGCAACAATCCGGGCAGCCGATAAAGCATTCACCTTCGTGCTCAACGATAAGGGGTTCACCGAGGCGGTCTGGTTGATGACGCAACTCGCCATTGCCGCAAAAAAGGAGAACCTCGGCGAGCATCTCCAATCCCTCGGCGTCAACCTGCCGCAGGATACATCTCTTCCCGATCTTGCAGCCGCAGTCTCCGAGGCCCTGGATAACAAATTGGAGTCCAACGGTGGCCGATCCGACCTCGGTGAAATGTCTCAGCGTGCATTGGTCGGAGCCCTGGTAGAGCACATCTCACCAAAACTGCCGTCTCTCTTCGCCCCCGGGCCAGATGATGTTCGGGCCGCACTGGCAGCGCTCGGGAAAAAGCGGGAGTTCGGAGAGCTGTCGCGGACTTTCTTCGCCAAGCTGACCAACGAGAGCATGAACTACTTCCTCTCAAAAACGCTGGCTACCCATCTGGGCGAGGGCCAGCGCTTTGCCACCATGAATGAAATGGGACAATTCGAGAAGGCTCTGAACACGCACTGTAAAGAGGCGTCCCTGATCGTCGAGCAGTTTTCAGCAGATTGGTTTTCGAAGCACAGGTACGAAGAAGGTGGTGACATCTCCAGGGAGTCTTCCAATGGCTTCGCCTCTTACGCGCTGAAAAAGATGAAGGACGAGCTAAAAGAAGGAGCGCGAGCCGATGCAAGATAAACGATATATCATCTGTGGGAACGCACCGACCGATGGGATTGAAGAAAATCCTGACCGTGATCTGCGCCTGCGCCTTTGGGGCAAGGATGGGCCGGACAAGATCACCCTACGCATTGAAGACATCCACAAAAAGATGAGCAAGGACGTGCCTGATTCTTTCCAGGACCTGCTCGAAATCGCCACCTACGTTTACAGTGCCGATCAGGCCATCCCACGAGGGGCCGACGACGTCGATTCTTTTGGCCATGGCTGGCGCAGGGATCTGCACTTCATCATCCCGGTGCGGAAGCCAGATTTTTGGAACGGAGACGATATCCACCAGGCGCTGCGCTCCACGCTTGGTTTCTTGTCTGACGACAACTATCACTTCGAGTTCGTCAAACTGAAAGAGGCTCAGGCATTCCAGGGATATCTGAAATTTGATGATGACGGACGGCTCTTCGGCTATCCGGAACAGGTAGTGATGTTTTCAGGTGGGCTGGACTCGCTGGCGGGAGCCATCGATGAAGTTCTGAATGAAAAACACAAGGTCGTCCTTGTTACCCACAAATCGACACCGAAGCTCAACACGCGCCACCGGCGACTGGAAAAGATGATTGCCGACAAGGCTGGGGAAAACGCCCCGCTACACATCGGCGTCCGGGTCAACAAGAACAAGGGGCTGAACTACGAGTACACCCAGCGCAGCCGATCCTTCCTCTATGTGTCTATCGGGGCGACCATCGCAAAAATGCTCAATCTGAAAAGCGTCCGTTTTTACGAAAACGGGGTCATCAGTTTGAATCTGCCGGTCTGCGCTCAGGTAGTCGGCGGCCGGGCAACACGCACCACCCACCCCAGGGTGATCCGAGGTTTTCAGGAAATCATCAGCCTGGTGGCTGGCGAACCGTTCACGATTGAGAATCCCTACATCTGGAAAACCAAGGCCGGTGTCATCGAGGTGATCACCAAGGCCGGATGCCAGGACATGATCGCGGCATCGACCACCTGCACCCATACCTGGGAGATGACCAATCACCATACGCATTGCGGAACGTGTTCCCAGTGTATCGACAGGCGTTTTGCCATGATTGCGGCAAAAGCCGATCAATATGACCCAGTGGAAGCCTATAAAGCCGACATCTTCACCCAAAGCCGAAGCAAGGACGAGGACAAGATCATGACAGCCGCGTACCTGGAGCGTGCCAATCAGGTACGCGAGCAGGACGACATCACCCAGTTTATCGCCCGATTCAGCGAGGTCAGTCGGGTCTTCCGCTACCTTAATGGGAACTCCGGAAAAGTGGCCCAGAAGGTCTATGACCTTTACAAGCGCCACGCCAAGGAGGTCTGCGATGCAATGGACACAATGGTTGGCCGCAACATCACCGCCATCCGCCAACGCACCTTGCCGGGAGACTGCCTACTCAGGACGGTCTATGAATCGGGATCGGTAATCTCCGTCCCCGCCATTCCGGTTGAGCAGAAGCAGCCGGACAACTACTTCAGGAAGCGCGGGGGTGTCTGGGCGGCACGCTTTAACGGCAACGCCGAAGTGCTTGTGACGGGTGTTGATAAAGGGGCCGAGTACATCAATTTCCTCCTGGCAAGGCCGAACAAGGAAACCTCGGTCTACGAGATCGTCTGCGGGTTCGCCATCGATAGCTGCAACGCGGTCCTGAACTCCAATGAGACCGATGAAGGTTTTCAGGTCACCCAGGGGGTTCCGTTGGGTGATACCGGCTTCGTTGCCGACCGCAAGGCCGTCGAGCAATACCGGGAGACGGCTCACGAGCTTCTTCGGGAAATTGAAGAAGCCCGGGCAGAAAACAACGATGCCGAAATCCAGCGGCTCGAGAACGAAATGACCCAGATCACCGCCGCAATCAACGAGGCGGTTGGTCTGGGTGGCAAACTCCGGAAATCCAACGACAAGCGGAAGAACATCCGCGACGCCTTCCGGAGTGCCGTGAACCGGGCCATCACGTATCTGGAAAAGTATGACAAGCCGCTGGCCGCCCACCTGAAGGAGTCCATCAAGTGCGGCAACGAACCGGTCTACCGGACCGAAGAGGAGATCGTTTGGGAGGTCCGCCCGATAGTCAACGAGTGACCCGGGGCCACCCAGGAAGAAAAAACTAAAAAATATTTCCGCTACGCCAAATGTAGCCATTGCGACGCCGGATGTAGCGCCTTCCCCAATGAAGGCGCGATCCGGCGTTTTTTATTGGTCAGCACAGGGTTGGCCACCGGGCGTGCCAGAACTTCCGAACAAGGAGACTGGCAGTGGCACAAGTCAACAAAGCACACCTCACCCCACCGAAGCGGCGACTCATCGAGTTGATGCAGGACATCAACTTCGGCCGCATCACCAACATTCCGGTCCGCGACGGCGAGCCGGAACTCACCCCTGACACGGTCATCGAGCGCGAGATCAAGCTGGCTGGACAGAGCGGTCCCCGGCCCGAGCGCGACCAGGATGACTTCATTCTCAAGCAAGAGGTCGTGGCGCTGCTGGAGCACCTCGCGCAGATGGGCAGCGGAAAAGTCTGCCTGCTCGAGATCAAGCACGGTCTGCCGTTCCTGATGCGCATCGAGGAACGGGCAGCCTGAACACGTAACGACCTGAACCCTTAGACACTGGACAACAAGCTGGACGCATGGCGGAGGCTGTTGTGGGTGTCGCCGAGCCGAATACGGCAATTGGCGGCGTACCTGCGACCCCTTCGCCCACGCGACAGCTTTGTCCTGTGATCTGGCCCGTGCCGACACCCACGCGGACCTCCTCCTCGCTCCGAGGAGGCCCCGATGGTTTCTCAGAATTCTTACGACGGCATCGACAAGTATGCCGCCGACCTCATTCGGCACAAAGCACGTCAACTCGTAGGCAAGGCCGGATTCACCGAGGACGACAGACCCGACCTCGAACAGGAACTGATGATCGATCTGCTGCAGCGGATGCGGCATTTCAATCCCGCCAAGGCCAAGAAGACCACCTTCATGGCCCGGATCGTCGAACGTCACATCTCCACCATTCTGGAGGCCCGGTTCGCCCAATGCCGGGACTGGCGGCTCTGCCAAACATCACTCAACGAACCCCTCGACAACGGTGAGGGCGACAGCACCGAGCGGATCGACTTCCTGGATAGCGAAGGCTCTCTTGGGGGCGGCACACGCGAAACAAGAGAGCGCCTCGCCCATGAGATCCGCATGGATCTCGGCCAGGCCATCGCCTCGCTGCCGGAAGAGCTCCGGGATCTGTGCTTGCGCCTGCACGACAGCACCATGGCCGAAGTCGCCCGGGAGATGTGCATTCCCAGAACCACCCTCTACGACCGGCTGAACAAGCTCCGGGACGCGTTCCGCGAGGCCGGACTCGAGGACTACCTGTGATCTCCGACGCATCGACTCCGGCTCCGGTAAGTAAGCACCGTGCCGCATGGTGCGGCTATCCGGGGCCTCGGAAATCAGAACCTGAACAAAAGAGGAGTTCAACCATGACTCACGACACCTACAAGTACCGTTTTGACGAGTCGGTCCAGGCCCAGGAACTGGAAGACACTTTCATGCTGGCGATGCTGGCTGTCGAAAGCCTGCATGGCCGTTCCCGTGTGCGGATGGAGAGCCGGTTCAATCTGGACAAGGCCCGCCGCACCTGCGTGATCGACGCATCCACCGATGTCGGCAGCGACCTCGCCCGCATCTTCACCGGCTTCGCCACCAAGGAATACGGCGAACGCTCGGTCCTGATCGAACGTACCCAGCCGTCGGGCTGCGCCTGTGCCTCCAAGCATCGCGCAGCGCCCGCCGCCGAAGCGGGGGTGGCGGTATGAGCGAGCTGATGACCACCACCTATTCCATGTGGCGGCTGTTCCGCAACTGCCGCATGGCCTGCAAGTGGCGCTACATCGACGAGCTGGTGCCGCTCGAGCGCGACCCCAATCTGGCCTTCGGCTCGGTCATCCACGACTGCCTGGAGTGCTGGCACGGCGAGCGGTATCTGGCCAAAGTCCTCGACCACATCGACCGGACCTATCCGAACCGTGCGCAGGACGATCATCAACAGGCCGACTGGCATCTCGCCAGGGCCATGATGAGCGTCTATGCGGAACACTATCCGGCCGAAGAGTTCGAGGTCGTCGCGCTCGAGAAAACCTTCGAAGGTCCCATCGTCAACCCGGCGACCGGGGCGACCTCGCG
The DNA here is from genome assembly GCA_002868945.1 of Desulfobulbaceae bacterium. GTDB lineage: Bacteria > Desulfobacterota > Desulfobulbia > Desulfobulbales > SURF-16 > BM506. The sequence goes on along the minus strand of PKTX01000034.1, from coordinate 3,264 downwards.
CAGTTTCATTCTCGCCGGAAAAGTGGATGGCATCGTCCGTCAGGATGGCCAGTACTTCCTGCTGGAACACAAAACCGCCTCGCAGATCGACGCCAGCTACCTGGAGCGGCTCTGGACCGATTTCCAGATCATCCTCTACGCCTGGTACCTGGAGCAGACCCTCGGCATCACGGTCAGCGGCATCATCTACAACGTTCTGGTCAAGGCCAAGCTGCGCCAGGGCAAGGGTGAGACCGAAGCCGAATTCGAGGCCCGCCGGGCTGAGCTGATTGCCAAGTCGAAAACCGGCAAGAGCAGCGCCAAGCGCAAGCTGCCGGAGGACGACGACACCTTCCAGCAGCGGCTCCAGGAAAAGTACCTCGAGCCGGGCATGTTCCACCGCGAGGTGCTCTACATCTCCCGCGACCAGTTCGAGGAACTGCGGGCGGAGCTGTGGGAACTCTCCAAGGCCATGCTCGACGCCCGTCGGCGCGACACCTTCTACCGCAACACCAGCTACTGCTTCCAGTACGGAAGGCCCTGCGCCTACTTCCAGCTCTGCCGCTCGGGCGGCAACCCCAACGTCATCGAAAACCATTTCCAACGGATCGCCCCGCACGAAGAGCTGCGGGACGGAGCCGGTGAAGACGCCGCTCCGGTGTTTTGAAATCCCAACCATAAGGAGACGAAGCCATGCTTCCCAAGACCAAAAGCAAACCCAAACACACACTCTCGGACCTCACCGCCCTGGTGTACGGCCCGAGCAAGATCGGCAAGAGCACCTGGTGCTCCAAGGCCGATGACGCACTGTTCCTGGCGACCGAGCCGGGCCTGAACGCCCTGGAGGTGTTCCAGACCCCGATCACCTGCTGGGACGACCTTCTGCAAGCCTGCGCGGAAATCGCCGAGGGCAAGCACGAGTTCAAGACCATCGTCGTCGACACGGTGGATAACGCCTACAAGATGTGCTCGGACTACGTCTGCAAGAAATTCAAGATCGAGCACGAATCCGACCTGGGCTACGGCAAGAGCTACGCGCTGATCAACAACGAGTTCCAGCGCGTCATCAACAAGCTCGCCTTCCTGCCCTACGGGCTGATCCTGATCTCCCACTCCCAGGAGCGGGACATCGAGACCCGGACCGGCAAACACACCCGCATCGTGCCGACGCTGCCGGAAAAGGCGCGGAAGCTGGTCACCGGCCTGGTGGATCTGATCCTGTTTTGCGACCTGGACATGAAAACCGGCGAGGACGGCAAGCCGGTCTGGCAGCGCGTGATGCGCACCAAGCCCAGTCCCAACTACGACGCCGGTGACCGCACCGGCCGACTCCCCGAAGTCATCCCCCTCGATTTTTCGAGCTTCATGAAAGCGTTCAACAACACGGCAGCCGGAGCTGCGGCGAGTGCCGCCCGGCCGAAGCCGGAGCCGACCGCGAGTGCGGCGGCGAAACCTCAACAGTAAGGAGATCCGACCATGGAACACTACGAAAACCAATCCAGCAGCAACCTCGACCTGGCGCAGTTCGACGACGCCTTTGAAACCGCCGAAGTCGAGGAACGTGAGTTCGAGGCCGTCCCCGACGGCAAGTACCAGGTCAACGTCGACCGGGTCGAACTGACCCGCGCCCAGACCTCGGGCAATCCCATGCTCAAGTGGACTCTGCGCATTCTCGCGCCGACCCACAAGGGCCGTCTGCTCTGGCGCAACAACGTCATGGCCAGCAACGAGAACATCAAGTGGCTCAAGCAGGACCTCTACACCTGCGGGCTGCAGCTTCAGAAGCTCTCCGACCTGCCGGGCCACCTCGAACAGCTTCTGAACATCAAGCTGGAGGTGACCAAGCGCACTCGCGGTGAAAACGAGAACATCTACTTCAACCGTCGCATTGTCATGGCCGACGATGCCGGGGCTCCCGGCGCGGCGATGGACGACATGATCCCGTTCTGATGATGGACCGGATCACCGTTGTCGTCGACACCCGCGAACAGGAGCCCTACAGCTTCGATAGCGACAAGGTTTCGGCGGTTCGCAAGGCGCTGCCCGCCGGTGATTACTCGCTGGTCGGCCTCGAGGAACGGGTGGCGGTGGAGCGCAAATCCCTGACGGATTTCGTCTCCACCGTCATCCGGGGGCGAAAGCGGTTTCACCGCGAGTTGGAAAAGCTCTCAGCCTACGAATCCGCCTGCGTGGTTGTCGAATGCAACTTTCGCGATCTGGTCGAGTGTGTAGGGTCAAATCTTTATCCTTGACAGTAATGGCCTATTCTTCATAGGCTCAAGGTATGGTCCGTCCTCTTCGTATTCAATATCCTGGCGCTTTATATCATGTAACCAACCGTGGGAATGAACGAAAGCCGATCTTTAAAGACGATAAAGACCGCTATAAATTCCTTGAAATCCTCACCCGTTCGTTGGCTATCTATTCGGTCAAACTTTATAGTTTTGTGTTGATGAGCAACCATTTTCACCTGCTGGTTGAGACACCCCTGGGTAACCTCAGCGAGTTCATGCGGCATTTCAATATCAGTTACACTTCTGCTTTCAACCATCGCCACCGACGGTCTGGTCATCTGTATCAGGGGAGATATAAGAGCTTCTTGGTGGAATGTGACGAGTATCTTTCCATGGTTTCCCGTTACATTCATCTGAATCCGGTTAAGGTTGGTGTTATCAAGAATAAACCTGTTACCGAGCAGCTTGATATATTGTGGAGTTTCCGCTGGAGTAGCCTACCAGGCTTTTGTTCTGTAAAAAAGCGTTGGGAGTTTGTTGATTACGCCCTGGTTCTTCAGGATTTCGGAGGTGACACGCCACGCGGGCGAGCACGATACAAAAAGCAGATCGGCGTCGATTTGGTGGATGGGCTGCCGGTGAAAGATCGCCTTGTTGGCCAAAGTCTGTTGGGCAGCGATGATTTTATCCAACTGATTAAAAATACGTATCTTGAAGCCGGTACGGGACGGGAACAACCCGGTCTATCCGGGGTGCGGAAATATCTGGCCAAAGACGTTATCCTTGAGGTTGTGAGCAGTATTGCAGGAAAGTCCGGTGCTGAGATTTTGCAGGAGGCCGGAGCGTTGCGCCAGATGGCCATGGAGCAGCTCTATCGACGAGGCGGCATGACAAACCCTGAGATAGGAAAGTTGATGGGGATCGACTACAGCACTGTCAGTCAGGGACGAAAGAGGTTCCGTGAACGGCTTGAGCAAGATAATGAACTGAAGGTCTTGCACACAAAAGTAGAAGATGAACTGTCAAGGGTAAAGATTTGACCCTGCCCCCA
>PKTX01000080.1 GCA_002868945.1 Desulfobulbaceae bacterium | reverse complement strand
CATTATTGTCCCTCTAGGGCGGCCGATTCAATTGTTTACGAAAGTTCCGGAAAACATCCCTTGTGGTTCAATAGATACAGGGATGGCCGGGAATTGCTGCCAAAGGGCTCCCCTTGAGGCTCCTCTTTCAATTCAGAACTGAGGCTGCCAAGGTCTTGGGTTTGCCCAGCAATCATAACATCTGGCAGTCTTTCCAGTAAAAAACTAGCTATCGTATCATTGGCATGCCAATTTTCTGAAGAACGCCCGATCAAACAAAGGCATTTAGCGAAGGGATGTTGATGGTACGCAAGATCGATCTCGTCACAAAAAATCTCAAATCTGGTGTACGGATAAATGTCAGGGAACCTGGCGGTCAAATTTAACCCTGCATAAGGTCCTTCTTTAAGTTTTAAAAAAAGAACACCCGCTCCGTTCTTAAACGAGTCGCGATCAAGCTTGTATGAGATGCCCGCTTGTTTTAATTGCCTTAATTCAGAGCCTAACCGTTTAGGCCACTGCTGCCACCATGGTTTCAATTATCCTACCTGGCGATCTTTGGGGGGGCGGGGTGGATTTTGTGGACCTGGAGTCTCAGGATGGGGAGGGTGTTCGGGATGGTTGTCTTTTTTCTCTTTCGGCATCATAATTCCTCTTGTCTAGTTTTCGACACACATACAGCATATAGTATAATAACACATGACAAAACACAACATAGTGTCCTAACAGTCAACACCTTTAGCTCAGATTGGATGGCTATTCCGGGGGGAACCATACTTAATTACTTCTACTTTAGAATATAGTTAAAGAATCCATGGGCAATCTTAACCATATTGCTCCAATACAAGGTTAACACTCTTCCTGAGCAGGTAAAGCGACTATATATGTAACAGAAAATGTTAGACAAGTTAACATATTGGAATAACAGGAGAAAACTGCTGACTCGTGTCTTTTTCTGCACAAGGACCAGAGAACATCGAGTAGGATGAGGTGAGTTAATTACTCTCACCTCATCCCTCTCACAGAACCGTACGTACGGGCCTCGTATACGGCTCCTGTTTATTTTCCTTCATATTGAAACAGAAATTCCGGTAGCAACATTTCCCAGGTCAAAGAGCCCTAGCTCCCTATGAAAATATCTATTGGGGAGGGCATAGTGGCTTAGAGGACTGGCTGCATTATGCCACGAGTTCATCTTAATTAACTTGAACTCGCCGCTGTAGCCAAGCTGTCTCAGACGGCGGTGCAACCGCTTGGGCCGCTTCCACTGCTTCAACTGGATGGCACGCAAACGCCTCCTTATCCACGCCGACAGTTTCCTTAGCTCGCCTTGGCAGTTCGCTATCCGGAAGTAGTTGGCAAAACCACGCAGTAACGGGTTCAGGTCGTCTATGACCTTTTCCACGTTCACCGGCAGATTCCGCCGCGTCATCGCCTTCACCTTGGCCCTGAAGTTCCTTATCTTCTCACGCTGGATACGGGTAAAACCGGAGTGGATTGCCACCCCGAGAAACTTTACCCCTTTCAGGCTATGACAGATATGGCTCTTCTGCCGATTTACAGTGAGACGAAGATCTCCCTCCAGATAGTGGCTTGCCTGAGTATAGGCGTTTTTCGCTGCCTTCTTTGACTGACACAGGATCAGGATGTCATCGGCATAGCGCACTATCCGGTGGCCTCGATCTTTCATAAACTGATCAAAGCTGTCCAGGTAGACATTGGCAACCAGAGGGCTTATCACGCCGCCCTGAGGGCTGCCAGTCTCGCTGGCCTGCCAACCCGCTCCAGTCATCACCCCGCTTTTAAGGATCTTCTCCAGTAGACCAAGAATGCTTCCATCACTTACTTTGCGCCGAAACGAGCTGATGATTAGATCGTGGTCCAGGGTGTCAAAGCACTTCGATAGATCCATGTCCACAACCCATTTACGCTCGTACTGGCGAATAAACATCGTTGCCTTGTCTATCGCCTGATGGCAACTGTGGCCGGGGCGATAGCCGTAGCTCGATGGATGAAAATACGGGTCAAAAATCGGCTGGAGGATATCCAGCAGGGCCTGTTGCACTACACGGTCACGGACTGCGGGTATACCCAGCAGGCGAACGCCTCCGCCGGGTTTATCTATCTCAACCCGCCTTACTGGCTGGGGCTGATAGCTCTTTGTCCGCAGTTCATGCAGAAGCTGGTGGATATGCTTTTCCTGGCCCTTGGCAAAGTCATTGATGGACTGACCATCTATGCCGCCAGCTCCTTTCGATGACTTCACCTTGGCAAAGGCACCATGCAGCGCCCTTTTATCCAGCAGCCGGTCATACAGACTGTACCATACCTTATCCATGCTTCTGTTCCTGCGTTCTTCTTCAGTCTGACTCCACGACAGGGCTTCGGCTCTTCTCCGTAGTCGGCTGCCTTCTATCCCATATGGGCAATATACAGCCGGGGCATACGGTTACTCCGCTGAACGGCTCGATGACGGCAGAGGGATCTCACTCCGTACCACCGGTAACGTGTCCTGACCCGTCGGCCAGCTTGTGTTCAGCCCTGTTGTTTCCTCAACCTCTAAAGAACCTTCAAATAAACTTCATCCCTTCGCAACTGACATGGCTTTTGGCGCATATCAGCCCCCAGCGAACCAGGCCGCTGGATCATCCCGGTTTTACCCTCCACGCTGTTGCCAGGCTTCATTGGCCGGGACTTCAACACTACTACGGAATCATCTGCCACCTTACACCGCTTCGGTTGGCCTTAGATCTCTCTTTGAACCTCCCTATCCATGATCGCTGGAACGGTATAAGGCTTCCCCGGTTAAGGCGAACTCCCTGTGAGCAATAACATCCTCAAACACGTCTTGGGACTGACCAGGTATGGGGCGTCACGATTTTTTTGCACGTTTACCCTCCCGTACCGCCGAATCAGGTTCGCTTGCGCTATGTACCACTCACTTTCTATCGCTTCCTTCAGACCCAGCCGTTACCAGCAGCGCCCTTGCGAGTCGAATTGTCTTCCCCCTGGTCGGGGTGACGCCTGCTTAACGCAGGCTGGGTTTGCCCGCCATGCCGGGCAAACAAAAAAGGCCTTTCAGCTAAAAACGCTGAAAGGCCTTTACAGTCTTGGTGCCGGGACCAGGAATCGAACCAGGGACACACGGATTTTCAGACTTGTCTCACCTCTTACACCTAGATGGGGAAATCGCTACAAAATCAACGGGTTGGCACAGGAGCACCTGTTTGTCGACTGCCGTCAAATGGACCAAAAATGATGCCAATCGGTGCTCCTTATCTTTCTATTGCGGGCTAGAAGTGAAGTCATAACTTTGAGTTTCATGGATAAGACTTAAAAGCTCAAAAATTTCACCAAACGACCAGAGGGTGACCAGAGAATTTTACAGGAGCTTGAATAGTTATTCTCCGGTCCACGCTAATACCAGCAGTCCCATTCTCAAGATGCCCCCCCAGAGGTGACTGGACACACGCTCTTAACTTTTCCCGCCTAAGGAAGATGTGGCAGGTGAGCACTTCTTATCTTCAAGAAATTCCAGATGTATACCAGTCAACCAGGCGTATCGCACTTTCAGGCTCCTCTTGAAACAGGCGTTTGCATCAACGCTTCCGAGTTGACCTGATATCCCATGGCACGGTAGCCACGCTGACGTTTGTTCCACATCCTAGCGAGCTGGGGCTGGTCTTTTTCAACATAATCATAGATGCGAACATCCTGTTTGTCACCATGTTCACGATGTAGTCTACCGGCGTACTGCTGAAGCGTTCCCTTCCACGAAATAGGCATAGCCAACACCAAAGTGTCCAGAGGCGGATGATCAAAACCTTCACCAACCAATCTGCCGGTAGCAAGCAGTACCCGAGGGGCAGTGCCTGCAAGTTCGGCAAGCGAGGCAAGGATTGCTGCTCGTTGCTTTTTCGACAGTCGACCATGGAGGACAAACAGGTGTTCAATGTCAGTCCCAATGGCTTCGCGTAGAAATTTCAAGTGATCTGTCCGTTCAGTCAACACCAAAACTTTTCTGCCCTCAGAATAGGCCGCCCGAACATCCTTGGCTATATGCTGATTGCGGTAAAAGTCATTGGCAATAATGCGAAAAATATCTTGGATAGTAGAACCAGGAGGAATAACGGGAGCAGCAAGATATTGGGGCCGGACCTCAAGATGTTTCGGGATATTTTCCGGCGTCTTGGCACTATGACGAAGCGGTCCACATTGCATGAAGATGATCGGCTGGTGACCATCACGGCGTATAGGAGTTGCTGTCAAACCAAGAACATATTGAGCTTTGGCCTGTTTGAGAATTGCCTCAAAGGAAAAAGCAGAAAGATGATGACATTCGTCCACAATAATTTGTCCATATTTATCAAGAAGTTCTGCCAAGTCTTCACGTCGAGACAGAGACTGCATGACAGCGATATCGATCTTGCCGGTCAATTTTTTCATACCGCCACCTATGGCACCCAGACTATCTTCAGGCAGCTCAAGAAAGGTGTTCAACCGCTCCAGCCACTGATTGAGTAGTTCGGTGCGATGGACCAGGATCAGAGTACTCCGCTTCCGCCTGGCAATCAACTTGGCAGCGGTCACGGTCTTGCCAAAGGCAGTGGGTGCGCAGAGAACCCCGATCTCGTGCCTCATCATCTCTCTGACAGCAACTTTTTGATCTTTTCGCAGCTTGCCGATGAATTTGGCAGGTACTTTACAGCCTGTCAGCCGCTCATCCTGAATTTCTGCCTTAATAGTGTTTACCTCAAGCACTTCCAGCACTGCACTCAAGCAGCCCCTGGGAAGGCCAAAATGGTGGGAAAAATTCTCAGCACAGCTAATGATACGCGGTTTGTCCCAAACCGAGAAACGCATCGCCTGGGCCTTATAAAACTCCGGGTTCTGGAATGCCGCCAGACGGATAAGGCGATTGGCCAACGGCTGAGGCAAATCGAATTTGTTGACAAAAATCTGGTTGGCCAGCACCAAGCACACTGATTCCGGTAGTGTGCCAGCAATCTTGTGGGCAATGGCCTGCGGACGTTGCCATGGCTTGGATTCTTCATCCTCGGCTGCAACAAAGGACACATCCAGCGGATGACGGCCACCACTTGCCTGGAGGATAGCGCTCTCCAACGCTGATTTTGATATTGGTTGAACAGAGGCCAGGAAGGCCCATTGGTCTGGATAGGGAGAAAAGTGTCCATCAACAAACACACTGTATCCTTTTTCTCGAGGCTGCTTCTGTAGCGGTAGGGCGATTAGATTTCCGAAACCACCTTTTGGCATGGTGTCCTGATTTGGAAAAAAACGGTCATAGCTGGCCAGGGAAAGTTGGCGAATACGATCACAGGTGTAACTGATTAAGGCCATGCCCAGTTGCCGAGCTTCGCGGGCCAACACTGGCTCCGCAAAAAAGATCCAGATATGAGCACCGTTGCCGGACCTGGAGACTTCCAAGGCCGCCGGAATATCTAACTCCAGACAGGACTGCATAAAGGCGCGTGAGTCTTCTTGCCATTCACCTTTATCGAAATCCACCGCAAGAAAATAACAGCTATTGTCGTCAAGGAGAGGATAAACGCCAACCGTACTCTTGCCAGCTAAATGATCGTATATAACCTGATCCGTTACCGGCAACAGCAATCGATTCGGGCAATCACTACATTTGGTTTCTCTTTTGTTGCAGAGCCCGGGCTTCCACTCGTTACCGCAGGCAGGAGAGTAACCAGCCCTGCCCTTGGCTGATTTCCACCGCAAGGGATAGACATTGTCGCGTCCTCGGAACATACGACGGAAGAGAGCAACTTTCTCAGGTGGAGAAAGTTGGGTGTGGGCCTGCCCAGAGTTTTCACTTTTTCCCGCTTCTGCTGCCGGAGGTTCTTCCTGCCATGATATTGAGTGTCTGGAGAGCAACGCTTTGAGACGGGCATTTTCCTCACGCAGTTGCTTTAATTCTTTGAGATCAACAGGTTCAGTCTCCTCGTTCTTTGTCATTATTTTGCCACAGCGTATTGAGCCTAAGCTAAGCTATTTCATTTTCAGGCAAACCACGGTAAAATGACCCTATGAAAAAACAATCACTCCTAAAAACAAACCCATACCTTGCCGATCCACAAAAACGGCAGTATCTCCTGAAAAAATCCGTATTGACCTCAACTGCCGTTGAGGGAGTACATGCAGCGGCAGAAAGAGCTTTATGGCTGAAAAAACCCCCTAAAGCTTCTTTGCCTCAGAAAAGGTCAGCTTTACAACGCTCCTGAAAATTTCTTTCATGGGTTCATAGTTCATGTCCATTCCTGCCTGGACAGCCGCGAAATAAGCCTGCTTCCTCGCCCCTTTTATCATGCTAAAATTCAATGGTGGCAAACCAGCTTGGAGCCCCATGATAATTGCCAGCATTCTTGCTAGTCGACCATTTCCTTCCCTAAAGGGATGAATGAGTACCAACTCTGTGTGTACAACCGCCAATGCCTCAACCACCTTCTCTTCGCCTATAAAATTGCATGGCGTGTAGACGCGCAACTGCTCACGCTCAAACAACTCCATCAATTGAGGAATCTGCCTCGCTGCGGCAAAAAAGAAACCGCCCTTGCTGATGTTTACTTGGCGGTATTTTCCAGCCCATTCATATATTTCCCCAAGCCAGATCTCATGCATCTCACAAATATCCGCTGATGAGAACCGATGGTCTTGCCCATAAGTAGTAAGAAACTCATCAAGAGCTCGAATCTGTTCACGGGCTTCAGCTTCGTCGGCATCCCGCTTACGTTTAAGCCCTAAAAGATTGCGTAGGACTCTCTTGCTGGAACCGGGCTCAAACTGGTCCTCTGCAAGGCCACTTGTTTTATATCTTCCAGCTTTCTTCAGATTACTCATATTTGATCCAACTGGTGATTTCAGTAACAAGCCGTTAAATTATCACTCTTCAACATACCGAACTTATCCAAGAAATCCATCTTCAAACCCTCGAATTTGCCATTATCTTCTCGACTCAGCCTTGTAACATGGCCACTTTGGGGAAAGCTGTATGGCGCAAGCAGTTGAACATTCAGCAAAAGCAGAAGGTACGAACACCCTCTTGCTACTTGACAGCTCGGCGGACCACTAAATGCCTCGAAATGAATCTGAGTCCGTGCATCTTTACCCCTGACAGCCCCTAAACTGCTTGAAATCTATAGCTAAAATTCAGAAAACGACCAGAGGACGACCATACAGAAGCAAGAAACAAAAAAAGCACTTAGATCATGATGACCTAAGTGCTTGATTTTCCTTTGGTGCCGGGACCAGGAATCGAACCAGGGACACACGGATTTTCAGTCCGTTGCTCTACCGACTGAGCTATCCCGGCGAAAAGAGGGCCTACAATAAGCCAAAGGCCTTGATCTTGTCAAGGAAATTTTAGGTCGATTTCCGCCGGTGCCGCAGCGCAGCGCGACCAGGCGCCGAGGCCCTGGCCGCCGGCCAATAAAAAACCCTGCCGCCTGTTTGTTACCAAGCGGCAGGGTGGTGAATTTTCCCGCAGTCAGAGAAGCAATAAAGTGGCTTGCGACGCATCAAGTGAGGCGGCAAACAGCCTTGCTTATTAGAGCTCCAGGTCGGGCAGATCGCTCAGACCGTTTTCCTGCTTCTTTTTTTCGTCCTGTTCCGGCTCCTCATCCTCCAGCTCAAGACCTTCCAGCTCCAGGCTCTCCTCCGGCTCGGAGGCATCTGCTTCCGGCTCGTCCTCGCCAAGGCTCAGATCGATATCGGACAGATCCAGATGGGGAGCGGCAACCTCTTCATCCTCTGTCTCCTCAGCGGCCATATCAAGATCAGCCTCCTCTTCAAAATCCACATCACCGAGATCAAAGTCAGGCACATCATCAAGACCGGCATCCTCAACCGGTTGCTCGGCCGCGGCTTCCTGAATCGTGTCATCCTCAAATCCGGAGAGGTCCATGTCAAGATCCGGCACCTCGTGGTCATCAAGGGAAAGGTCTTCGCTGTCCAGGTCATCCAGATCAACGCCGGCCAGGGTGATATCCTCCTCATCGATATCACCGGGCAAATCAGGAACCTCGCCAAAATCGCCGACAGCATCCATGCTGATATCAAGATCCTCCTCGGGGGGTTCGGCAAAAGCCAGATCCTCCGCCACCTCGTCCCTCTGAGAGGATGGGGCGAAATCAGGCAGGAGTGACCCCAGGTAGAAAGTGCCCAGGGGTTTAAATGCCGTACCGTTGAGGTCGTGGGCAAGCTCCGCAACATCGGCGGAACACTTCACACAGGAAGTCACTTTGTCAAATGAGATATAACTACATTTTGGGCAACGCATGATTCTTTTACCTTTCCTCCACACGGCTGAAACGCCTGTTCCGCCGGGGTGACAGCCGTGGCCATCACCTTTTTCAAAAAAAGCACACCCACAACATGTAGTGCACCCCACCCGGCCAACAATCCTCAAATTATTATGAATTTCTAGCTAGTTACCACACATCACACCCCAACCTATTACAATTTGTCGCCCCAGGTCAAGGATTTCCGCATTTTTTTAAAAGGGTCTGCAGAAGCGATGTGGCGGTCTTTGGCGGCCACGCCTTTTGTTGGCTTGCAAATTTCGACTCTTCCGACTACTCTACCCACGTTGCAAAAAATATATTTGCCGGCCGTGACGCCTGAGATGTTCTCAAACAATTTCAAACCATTAGACCTTGCCATGAAACATATCCTCACCTCACTTCTCTGTTGCGTTGCCCTGCTCATGATAAGCGGCCTCAGCGGTTGCAGCAAGGAACCTATCCGTTATCTCAGCTCCGAGGCCTGTCTGGTTACCCCGGGCACCAGCCATGCGGATGTCCTGAGCTACATGGGGGCACCAGATATCAAAGAGCAGACCGACACCGGCGAAACCTGGATCTATATTGAGGAACATAAAAGCCTGCTCAAAAAGACCCCTGTCCTCAAGTGGTTCCTCGGCACCACCTCCTACGACCTGGTCTACATCACCTTTACCGGCGATGTAGTCACCAACTGCCAGTATCGGGCCGCCACCGAGGAGGAGTTCCAACAATCCTCGCTCTCCATGAATAAAGACCTTGTCAGCCCATAAAGATCGATCATGAACTATGAGTCCGCCCGAAAGCGGATGGTCCACGAACAGCTTCTGCCGCGCGGCATCACCGACCAGCGCGTTCTTGACGCCATGGCTGCGACGCCGCGCCACCTCTTTGTCCAGGATGCCCTGCGCAGTCAGGCCTATGGTGATTTCTCCATGCCCATCGGCCTGGGCCAGACCATCTCCCAACCCTATATCGTCGCCCTCATGACCCAGGCCCTGGAGCTCACCGGTGATGAAACCGTGCTGGAGATCGGCACCGGCTGCGGCTACAAGACCGCGGTGCTGGCCAAACTTGCCGACCGGGTCTTTTCCGTTGAACGCCTCAAAGAGCTCCACATCCGGGCCAGGCAGACCCTGGACCAGCTCCAGGTGTTCAATGCCGTCTGCACCACGGATGACGGCACCCTGGGCTGGCCGCAATATGGCCCCTATGACGCCATCATCGTCACGGCTGCCGGCCCCGACATCCCCCAACCACTCCTTGATCAGCTGGCCGATCCCGGCCGCATGGTGATCCCCATGGGCGATCAGCACAGCCAGCAGCTGGTGATCATCAAAAAGGCGGATGGCAACTTGACCCACGAAGTTCTCGAAAAGGTGCGCTTTGTCAGCCTCATCGGCCAACACGGCTGGCAGGGCTGAGTCGCCACGAAGGTTCAAGGTTCAAGGTTCAAGGTTCAAGGTTCAAGGAGGGAGTCTAGGCGACTGGCGGCACTGCGGCAACTGCCGGGCCGGTATTCATTTCATTCCATTGACGTTTCGCCAGGCACAACGCCCCCCTAAAATCCCCCTTTGCCCCTTGAACCTTCCCACCTCACTGCGAGGCCCGGAGGAACGCGGCAGCCCAGACAGTATGGCGGGCAGCGTGGCGTCAACACCTCTGGATTGCTTCGCTTCGCTCGCAATGACGGCAGCCCCCTTGCATCTTATAAGCTTGCATGCCTGACGAAATTTCCAGCCATCCAACACGCCGACAAGGCAAGTCGAGAAGATTACCCCTGAAAATGGCGGTGGCTGGTGCGCGGGACTATTTGCCCTACTGTCCGGCCACAAGCGCGGCCAGGGCAAAACCGCCGATGAGCAGGACGGTAAAGACGATGCAGAGCAGATTGAAGTAGCGGTCGATAAAGCCCTTGGCCGGTGCCCCCCACTTATGGAGAATCCAGGCCACCACAAAGAAGCGGGCCGCCCGCGCCGCCAGCGAGGCGGCCATGAAGATGGGCAGATTGACCTGCGCCACACCGGCGGTGATGGTGGTAAGCTTATAGGGCAGCGGCGTCAGGCCGAAGATAAAGACAATCCAGGCGTTCCAACGATCATAGACCTGAAAGAGATAGCTGCCGCCCAGGGATTCACCCAGGGTCTCGGTGAGATAGGCAGGCAGGGCAATATCGAGTCGGCCCGCCACCGGCACGAGCTGGACATGGGCAATATTTTCGACAATCCAGCGGCCCGCCGTCTCCCAGGCAAAAAGACCGATACCGTAACCGGCCACACCGCCCACCACTGAACCGACCGTGCAGAGCAGGGCCAACATGCGCCAGCGCTGCGGCGCGCCGAGCACCAGGGCAACGAGCAGGACATCAGGCGGAATGGGGAAAAAGCTGCTCTCGGCAAAGGCGAGCAGGACCAGGGCCGGCACGCCGTAGGGGGTGTTGGCCCAGTGCAGCATCCAGTCGTAGAGACGGCGATGAATATGCCAGCGCGGCACCGGCCTGTTATGCGTCATGACTGCCGCCGACCGAGGTCGCCAGTCGACGTACCTCTGTCATTATTTCCGCTACATCCATGCTTAAAAGCTCTCCATGCCTGACCAGCAGGCGGCCATCGACAATCACCGTGTCAACATCACTGCCCCGGGCGCCATAGACCAGCAGATCAGGACCATACAGGGGGGTGAGGCGCGGACTCCGGCTGTTGACCAGAACAAGGTCCGCTTTCATGCCCTGTGTCAGCCTGCCCACCTCGGCAAGGCCCAGACAGGCGGCGCCCCTGGAGGTGGCCATGGCCAGCACCTCATGGGCCGGCAGCACCTCGGGCCGCAGGGTATGGACCTTGGCCAGCTTGGCGCAGCTGCCCATTTCGCCGAAGAGGTCAAGATCGTTATTGGAGGCGCAGCCGTCCGTGCCCAGGCCCACCGGGATGCTGCGGGCCAGCATGGCCGCCACCGGCGCCACGCCGACGGCAAGCTTCATGTTTGACTCCGGGCAGGTCACCAATCGACAACCGCGCCGGGCCAGGAGATCAAGATCCGCCTCTGTCAGCCAGACGCCATGGATGGCAACCACCCCGTCATCCAGGATGGCCAGAGAATCGAGATAGGCAGCGGGGCTCATGGCGCCGGTGCCTATCAGGGCCTGCTCTCCTTGAGTCTCGGCCAGGTGGATGAAAAAGGGTACCTCCCTGTCCCGGGCCAGCCGCCGGGCCGCCACCAGGGTCTCGGCACTACAGGTATAGGGGGAGTGGGCAAAGAGTGCGGGCTGCAGCAGGGATGAGGCGGGGAAATCGTCAACAAATCGGGCCGCGACTTCGATATTCTTGCCTGGGTCAGGCACGCCCGGCGCCGGAAAATCCACCACACCCTGGCCCAGAATGGCCCGCATGCCGCTCTCGGCATAGGCCCGGGTGGCGCCCGCCATATGGAAATAGGCGTCCGCCGCCGTGGTGGTGCCGGAAAGCAGCATCTCGGCCGCCGCCAATTTGGTACACCAGTAGACCATCTCCTCAGAGACAAAACGGGCCTCAGCCGGAAAGATGTGCTGCTCAAGCCAGGTCATGAGCGGCAGATCGTCGGCCAGACCGCGAAACAGGGTCATGGCGCCATGCACATGGCAGTTAATCAGGCCGGGCATGGCAATGAGCCCGGCCCCGGCAATGACCTCTGCCGCCGGAAAATCGCTTTCAGACAAGCCGCGGCCCAGGGCGGCCAGGCGGCCATTGTGGATGGCAATGGCCGCCGGCACCAACCGGAAACCACGGCCATCCTCCTCCAACACCTGGCAATCCTTAATAAAGATATCGTAATATTCAGACACGGCACCATCCTCCCTGTTGGTTGGCAAACCAACCATATCACCCTGTTTCTGTCAAGAAAGGCGCCTCTGCTCTTGTTTTTTTCGGAGTATGGCAAGAAGTGGGAGGGGGACCGACGCGACCACGGCTTCCACAGAGAAATCCCTGTCAGCGGCTACTCTGCACCTCGACATTGCCGCGCATGAGCTCAGACGACAGATTCCGGCGCAGAAACTCATAGGAGGCCTGCTCCTCACCGGCATGGCTGCGCTGATCAATGATTATCTCCACCCGCCGATTTCTATGACGCTCCGCTGTGCTGCCGTTGGCGGTCCGCGGCCGGGTATCGGCATGGCCGGTAAGGACAAAACGCTCCGGCGCCAGCACCTCCCCCTTGAGCAATTCATGGATCACCGAAAAGGCCCGGGCACCGGAGAGCTCCCAGTTGGAGATAAAGCGGCCGTTGACAATGGGAGTGCTGTCGGTGTGGCCGGCCACGGTGAGACGGCCGGGGATATCCACCAGGGCGTCGCGGATCTTGCCGGCCGTGGGCAGGAAGGCCGGGTCCAGGCTGGCGCTGCCCGCCGCAAAGGAACCGTGCTGGAGGATATGAATGGTAATGATCTGTCCCTCATCCACCACCCTCAGCTTGCCCTCTCTGATCTCATCAGCCAGCTCTTGCCGCAGCTGGGCCGCATAATACTCTGTTGCCATGCGGCTCTCCGACCTGTTGATAAAGGCCATACTCTCGGCCCGGTCGGCAAGGGCGCCCGACTCCTGGATATAAATCACCTTGCCGCCGCCCAGGGCCCCGGCCAGGGCCTGGGCCACCTGGGAAAACTTCTTCACATCCAGCTCGGCCATGGCAAAGAGGAGGATAAAAAAGCAGAGCAGCAGACTCATCAAGTCGGCAAAGGTCAGGAGCCAGGGCGCCGTGGCACCTTCTTCATCTGGAAGACGGTTGAGCTCGGCATACTCCGGGGAGCCTGAAACAAAAAGATCCGCGGCCGCCACCTTGCCGGGGCTCGCCTCTTCGGCCGCCCTATCCTGCGAGTGCTCCTCGGGGACGGCTGCCGCCCCGCCCTGCGCCATATCGTCGGGGGAACTATCTGCAGGAATCTCATCCTGCACCTGCTTGCCGGTGGTACTCTCTTCTTTCACCTCAGCCGACCTCGCTCTCCGCCGGTTCAGCCTTGGCCTCCACCGGCCGCGGCACCGAACGCGACAAGGCCTCGCCAGGCCGCTGGGAACCGGGCAGATAGGCGAGAAGCATCTCCTCCAGGATGTAGGGATGAATACCTTGCTCAATGCCGATCAGGGCATCAATGATCAGCATCTTGTTCATACGCTCCTCGGCATTACGCAGGGCCAGCTTGGCGGCAATGGGCCGAGCCACCATATAGCCCAGCATGGCGCCATAGAGGGTGGTAATCAGGGCCACGGCCATGGCCGGTCCCACTGCGCCGGGATCGTCAAGATGGGCCAGCATCCGCACCAGGCCGATCAGGGTACCGATCATGCCCATGGCCGGTGCCACCTCGCTGAGGGCCTGGAAAATACGGCGGCCCGTTTCATGGCGGGCATCGGCCTGGTAAAGCTCTTTGAGCATGGTGTTTTTCACCAGCTGGACATTAAGACCATCCATCAGGTACTGGGCACCCTTGCTGAAAAACTCATTGTCAATGGGATGACGGCCCAGGGCAAAAATACCGTCCCGACGGGCCTTGCGTTGCAGGGTAAGGGCCAGACGAATCAACTCTTCCGGTGATTCGGGTTTGAAGAAAAAGGCCTGAAAGGCGACACGGAAGGCATTGCCGAACTGCAGAAGGTTAAACCTGATGAGCACCACAAAAATTGAGCCGCCCACCACGATGAGAAAAGAGGCCGGATTAAAGAAAATAGCCAAATCAGAGTCACCGGCCAGCAGGGCCAGTGCCACAATGGCAAAGGCGCCGACCAGTCCGACGATTGTTGCCCGATCTACAATGAATTTGTCCTGCATGGATCAGCCCCGGCTCAACAAAAGGTTACAGCAGTTTGCCCCGCATGAGAATGCTTCCTGCCCTTCTTGTATTATAGCAGGTTCTCGCTAATATTGTGTCAAGGATGAAATGTTGCAATATGGTGCCGCATTTTTTTATGCCTGCAAGGCGTGGCTGCAGGATCAGAGCAGCGCTCTGTGACTGAAGCAGTAATGCGGCAGGCATGAAAAAGGGCAAGCGAGATGCGACAGTTCAGAGTTGACACGACACGAGGAGCCTGTCGGACGTAGACATAAACCTGCCGCAAATTCGAGAAATCGGTCCAGATTTCTCGAATTTGCGCGACTGATTCTCTCAGTCCGCCAGGCTCCTGGAAATCATATCGGTCTTCCGGCCGCTTTGGCTTAAGGGTATCTTGAATAATTGCCATTTTGGCCGATTTCTTCGGCACTACGAAAATAAAAATGCTCACTTATCATTAATATGCTGCACCCCAAGGGCACCCGGAGTGTCGCAGGCTCCCTTACCTCTTTCAGGGCGCGCTTTTTACTTTCCATGCTTCTTGAACTCGAACAGGTAAGCGAGCGGAGCGAGACTCCGAAATATCTAATTATTCAAGATACCCTTAACTCTTTTTTCAGCCAGTCGTCGCCCGCATCAAAGCCCTGTCGCCATTGCCGGCATCTCTATCAACCAGCAATAAAATTGACATTCTCGCCACCCTTCGGTACATTTTTGCACGACTGTCAGGCCCGCCCTCTTGTGGGGCGGACGCCGCCCCTATCGATCCCGTCCCACTCCTGCCGAGGTTTCTTTCATGGATGACTGCTTATTCTGTAAGATTATTAATGGCGATATCCCCTCAGACACCCTCTATGAGGATGATGATGTCTTTGCCTTTCGCGACATCAACCCCCAGGCCCCCGTCCATTTTCTGGTTATTCCCAAAAAGCATATCAGCGGTCCGGCTGCCGTGGCGGCCGAGGACGAAAAATTGATCGGCAAGATGATGCGCGTAGGCGCCGAGGTCGCCCGCCGGGAGGGAATCGGCGACGGCTTTCGGCTGGTCTACAACAATGGCGCCGATGCCGGCCAGGTTGTCTTCCATATCCATATGCACATCCTGGGCGGCCGCGACCTGACCTGGCCGCCGGGATGATTTCCGGGCAAGGGAAGAGGGAAGAAGGTAGAGAAGGTAAAGGAGTTAGAGAAATAAAGATTGGTGCCTCTGCAGCCTTACCTCCTTCACCGTTTCCAACTCCTCGACACCTCTCCCTCCCCTACCTCCTTTACCTCCTCTACCTTCTCTAACTCCTTTACCTCCTCTATCCCTTTACCTTCACATAAAATGCCGCCCGTCATCTCCTTTATCGCCCGACCCAACCACGGCAAGACCACCCTGCTGGAAAAGCTGCTGGCTGAGCTGGCCGGTCGCGGCCTGCGGGTCGGGGTCATCAAGCACCACGTCCACAACTTCGAGTTTGACCGGCAGGGCAAGGACACCTGGCGTCTGAAAAAGGCCGGGGCCCACACCGTTATCCTGTCGGCGCCCACCGGCATCGGCATGACCCGGGATGTGGAGTATGACACCCCTATTCCGGAGCTGGTGGCCCGTCACTTCAGCGACATGGATCTGGTCTGCACCGAGGGCTATAAGTGGGAGGGGTATCCCAAGGTGGAGGTCTTCCGCCGTGCCATCGGCGGCGAACCCCTGGCCGGCCGCAACAGGACCTGGGCCGCCTTTGTCAGCGATGCCGATATCGATACCGACCTGCCCTGTTTCGGCCTCGACGACATCGCACCACTGGCCGACTACCTCATTGCCACGTATATCAAAGAGAGGCGGCTGCGCATGACGCTGCACTGCACGGGCCGCCCCATCCAACTCAACGCCGCCGAGGCCCGCCGCCTAGCGGATGTGGTGCTTGCCACCCTGGCCGACCTGCGGCCCGAAGCAGACCCGGCCGAAATCAAGCTGACCATTTGCCATGAAGATCGCTGACACGGCAGGTATCCTGCTGGCCGGCGGCAGGAGCAGCCGCTTTGGCAGCAACAAGGCCCTGGCCCTTTTCCGGGGCCGACCGCTGATCAGCCATGCCGCCCGTCTGCTGGCCGACCTCTTTGCCGAGACCCTGCTGGTCACCAACAGCCCGGCCGACTATGATTTCCTGAATTGGCCAATGAGCGCCGACATCTTTCCCGGTGCCGGCCCCTTGGCCGGTATCCATGCCGCCTTGACAAAGGTGGCCGCTCCCCGGCTCTTTGTGGTGGGTTGTGACATGCCCCTGGTCCAGGAGCCTTTGGTGCGCCTGCTCTGCCGGGCCGATGAAGAGTGGGATGCCGTGGTGCCGGCCTTGAAAGGCGGTCTGGAGCCCCTCTGTGCCCTTTACCACAAACGCTGCCTTCCTGCGGTGGAGGCAAACCTGCTAAGCGGCAACCACAAGCTGCACACCCTCTTTGACCAGATCCGCAGCCGCAAAATCAGCGAAGAGGAGCTGCGTTGCCACGACCCGCAACTCCTCAGTTTTCTCAACATCAATCGTCACCGCGACCTGGAGGCAGTAAGCCGCCTGGACCACTTCGACGCGTCGTTATGAAATGGCACGGCGGAGAGCGACAAAAGGGCTCTCCTTATGCGCCCTCTTTTCCTCTCCACCAAAAATGGTATGCTAGATAACCATGACCAGTCAGCTTAACCTTGATCAGGCCCGCAAACTGATTATCAGCCACACCAGCCCCCTGGCGGCCGAGGACATCACCCTGCTTGAGGCCTGCGGCCGGGTCTGCGCCCGCCCCCTCACCGCCCCCCTGCCCATCCCCCATTTCCGGCAATCGGCCATGGACGGCTTTGCCCTGCGCCAGGAGGATTGCCACACCAACCACCACCTGCCCATTGTCTCGGAGATTGCCGCAGGTTCGGTCCAGGAGCACCGGGTAGAACCCAACACCGCCATCCGTATCATGACCGGCGGCAAGGTGCCGGAAAGCTGCAATCTGGTCATTCCTTTTGAGGAGTGTCAAGAGGAGCGCGGCCGTATCAGCGGCATGCGCGCAGCCGGTCGTTGCCATATCCGCAGCATTGGCACGGACGTCAGAAAGGGCCAGGCTATTATCAGGGCCGGCGAGGTGGTCAGCCCCGGCCATATGCACCTGGCCGCCACAGCCGGGGCCGAATCGATCAGCGTCCACAAACGGCCCCGGGCCGCCATTCTCTGCACCGGCAGTGAGCTGGTGGACAGCGCCCCGCTGCCCGGCCAGATTATCTCCGGCAATCGCTTTCTGCTGGCCGGCCTCATTGCCGAGAGCGGCGCCCGAGTCGGCGCTGCCGCCACGGTCAAGGACGACTCCAGAGCCATCAGCCGCCATCTCGACCGGATGGCCGGCCAGGCCGACTTGGTGATCACCACCGGCGGTATGGGGCCGGGCAAGTATGACCTGGTGGCCCAGGCCCTGGAGAAAATCGGTGTGGCGATCCATTACCGACAAATCAAGGTGCGGCCCGGTAAGGCCACCCTGTTCGGTACCAGGGACAGGGTCCTCTTCTTTGGCCTGCCCGGCCCGCCGCCTGCCGTGCGCCTCCTCTTTCACGAGCTGGTGCGCCCGGCCCTGCGCGCCTTGCAGGGCCGCCGAAAACCGGCCCCCAAAAGCCTGCGGGCCGAACTCACCGAAGAGCTGGCCATTAAACAAAAAGGGCTGCTCAACCTTAAAGGCGGCATCCTGACCCTGGAGAACGGTCGCTGCCTGGCCCGGCCGGCCCATCGCCATGAGGCAGCCACCTGCATTATCCTGGTGCCGGCCCATCGCCGCTGCCTCAAAAAGGGGGAACTTGTGACGATTCACTTGACAGAGTGGTGATTTTATAAATAAAGAAGCTACAGAATGTCGAGAAGTTACAAGAGGTAAAGAATGGTAAGTTGTCCATCCCCTCTATTTCTTTACATTCTCTATATTCTTGAACTCCTCCAAAAAGGACATCACCCATGTTAGAACTGCGTTTCATTCGCGAAAACATAGATCTCATCACTGAAAAACTCAAATTCCGGGGCATTGAACATTCCCGCATCGGTGAATTCAACGCCATTGACCAAAAACGGCGCGACTATCTGGCCGAAGTGGAGGGCTTGCGCAACAAGCGCAAGACCGTGTCGCAGGAGGTGGCCAAACGCAAGAAGGCGGGCGAGGACGCCGATGAGCTGATCGCCGAGATGCGCCAGGTCAACGAGCGCATCAAGGAGCTGGAGAGACTGCTGGTTGAGGTGCAGGAGGATCTGCAGGATATCGTCATGTCCATCCCCAACATCCCCCACGACTCGG
Organism: Desulfobulbaceae bacterium; assembly: GCA_002868945.1. Classification (GTDB taxonomy): domain Bacteria; phylum Desulfobacterota; class Desulfobulbia; order Desulfobulbales; family SURF-16; genus BM506. The sequence continues at coordinate 53,650 of PKTX01000080.1, read as the reverse complement.
TACCCTTTGGCAGCGATGACAGCGACAATGTCGAGCTGCGGATATGGGGCGAGCCCCCGACGTTCTCCTTTACGGCCAAATCCCATGACGAGCTGGGCGAGGCCAACGACACCATTGACTTCAAACGGGCCGCCAAGCTCTCCGGAGCCCGCTTTGCCCTGCTCAAGGGCTTTGCCTCCCGCCTGGAGCGGGCCCTGATCAACTTCATGCTCGATCTGCACACCCAGCGCCACGGCTACACCGAGGTGCTGCCGCCCTTTCTGGTCAACACCGAATCCATGACCGCCACCGGTCAGCTGCCCAAGTTTGCCGAGGACCTCTTTAAAACCGCTGTCTCCGAACGCGATCTGTGGCTCATCCCCACCGCCGAGGTACCGGTGACCAACATCTTTCGGGACGAAACCCTGAGCCCTGCGGAGCTGCCCATCAAGTATTGCGCCTATACGCCCTGCTTCCGCTCCGAGGCCGGCTCCTACGGCCGCGACACCAAGGGCCTGATCCGGCAGCATCAGTTTGACAAGGTGGAGCTTGTCAAGTTCACCAAACCGGAGGAGTCCGAGGCAGAGCTTGAGGCCCTGTTGGCCGATGCCGAGGAGGTTCTGCAGCTGCTCGGCCTGCCCTACCGGGTGGTGACCCTCTGCTCCGGCGACCTTGGCTTCTCGGCCCAAAAGACCTATGACATTGAGGTGTGGATGCCGGCCCAGAACATGTATCGCGAGATCTCCTCATGCAGCAACTTTGGCGACTTCCAGGCCAGGCGGGGCGGTATCAGGTATCGACCCCGGGGCGAGAAGAAATCCGCCTTTGTCCATACCCTGAACGGCTCCGGCCTGGCCGTGGGCCGGACCCTGGCCGCCATCTACGAGAATTACCAGCAGGAGGACGGCTCCATTGCCGTGCCCGAGATACTGGCCCCCTACTTTACCGACCGCTTTTAAGAACCCATTGAAAAACGCCTGCGCCCAAAGGTCTCTCTTTGTGCGCTATTCTGCTGATGCAGCGTCAAAATTCGACTGAGGCAAGCGCATTTATCGTCTCATTCTTCCTTGCGCAGGCGGAGCTCGCTCGCTTGTTTAAGGGGGTGTTGAGGGCAGAAGGACCGGCAGAGCCAGGCGTCAGGGAGCCGTTGCAAGGTTGATGCCGCCGGCAGCCGGTGGCGCAGCCTACTCCATGGCCAGCTCAATGAGGCGATCAATAAACCGGGGAAAGTCGAGGCCATGGGCCTTGGCTGCCTGCGGCATGAGGCTGGTAGGCGTCATGCCGGGGATGGTATTGGTCTCAATGACATAGATATCACCATCTTCAGACAGGATCATATCGGTACGGCTATAGCCCTTGAGCTTCAAGGCGCGATGGGCAACAAGGCCATACTCCTGGGCCCGCTTGGTAGTCTCGGCATCAAGCTCGGCCGGGCACACTTCCCGACTGGCGCCGGGCTCATACTTGGCCTGATAGTCAAAGAAGGGATATTCCTCGCCGGGGATGATCTCCACCAGGGGCAGGGCGGTGAGCTCCCTGTTGCCCAGCACACCGCAGGTGATCTCGCGGCCGCGGATAAACTCCTCCACCATGACTTCCTCATCATACTGAAAGGCCTGGGCCAGACCGGCGGCCAGCTCCTCCTCGTTGTGGGCAATGGACATGCCCAGGCTGGAGCCTTGCCGTACCGGCTTTATCACCACCGGCATGGTGACCCTGGCCGCCAAGGCGGCAGGATCATCTATGTCGGCACGATCGGCCATCTGCCAAGGTGCCACCTTGAGGCCGGCATCCTGATAGAGCTTTTTGGCCAGATTCTTGTCCATGGCCAGGGCACTGCCCAAAACACCGGCCCCCTGGTAAGGAATACCAAGCAGATCAAGGGTGCCCTGCATGGTGCCGTCCTCCCCCAGCAGGCCGTGCAGAAGGATGAAGGCCACATCGAGCTGGTCGGCATCCGCGGCCAAACGGGCCAGATCAGTGGCCGGATCATACTGGCGCACCTCATACTTGCTGCTGTCCAGGGCGGCAAGCACTCCCTTGGCTCCGGTCAGGGAGACCTGGCGCTCCCCTGATTTACCGCCGGCAATAAGGGCCAGGCGTATCCTTGCTGACATGATGCTCTCCCTCTTGTAGAATAGGCTCCCCCAATAAATACCTTTCCCCGTACGGAAAGGTGGACTAAACTCTTGATGTCGGCCGGCGAGGCTGCGGACCGGCAGCAGATCCACAACTAGCAGGATTAAACCACCCTTGTCAATGGATAGCCATATAATTGAAGCCCTTACAAAGATCGTCGGCCCCGATCGCCTGGAGGTCGCTGCCGAGGAGCTGCAGTGCTACTCCTATGACGGCACGGCTCAGGAATATCTGCCCGAGGCCGTGGCCTTTCCCACCTCCACCGAACAGATCAGCCGCATCATGGCCCTGGCCACCAGGCACGGCCTGCCGGTGGTGCCGCGCGGCGCCGGCAGCGGCATGACAGGCGGCTCCCTGCCGGTGGCCGGCGGCCTGGTCCTGGCCCTAGCCGGCATGAACCGTATCCTGGAGATCGACCAAGACAACCAGCTGGCCATTGTTGAACCAGGGGTAATCACCGGCAACCTGCGCGAGACCCTCGCCCCCCTGGGCCTCTACTATCCCCCGGATCCGGCCAGTCTCAAATTCTGCACCCTGGGCGGCAATGTGGCGGAATGCGCCGGCGGCCCCAGCGCCGTAAAATACGGGGTGACGCGCGACTATGTCCTGGGCCTGGAGGTGGTGCTGGCCGACGGCCGCATCCTGACCACCGGCACCCAGACCCGTAAAGGCGTGGTGGGCTATGATCTCACCCGCCTCTTTATCGGTTCCGAAGGCACCCTGGGCATCATCACCAAGATCATCCTGCGCCTCACCGGCCTGCCCACTGCCCGCCGCACCTTTCTTCTCCTCTTTGACGACATGAGCCGGGCCGCCGGCCTGGTGGCCCATATGCTCAGAGAGCACACCCCCTCCACCCTGGAGTATCTGGACCACACCGCCCTCTCCCTGGTGGCCGACCAGTTGCCCTGTCGCCTACCGGAGACCACCAGGGCCATGCTGCTGGTGGAGGTGGACGGCGATCCCCAATCCGTGGCCCTGCAGGCAAGCAGGCTCGATGATTTTCTCGACCAGCACCCGGAGATCCTGGCCCGTTTCCAGGCGGAAAATGCCGAGCAGGTGACTGATCTGTGGCAGGCCCGCCGAGCCGTGTCACCGGCGGCCTTTAATCTGCGACCCGACAAGATCAGCGAGGATGTGGTGGTGCCGCGCAGCAAGATCCCGCAGCTGGTGGCCTGCACCGAAGAGCTCAGCCGCCGCTACGGACTGCCCATCTTTACCTTCGGCCATGCCGGTGATGGCAACATCCATGTCAACATCATGCTGGACCGAGAGGATGGCGGCGAGGTGGAGCGGGCCAACCGGGCCAAGAAGGAGCTCTTCCGAGAGGTTATTGCCCTGCACGGTACCCTGTCCGGCGAGCATGGCGTCGGTCTCACCAAGGCGCCCTTTCTGGATCTGGAGCTCTCAGAGACCAGCCTGGCCCTCCAGCGTCAGCTCAAGAACCTCTTTGATCCCCTCAACATTCTCAACCCCGGCAAAATATTCTAGGAGTCGGTCGGTTACGCCCGCCAGGCTGCCGGGGCGCCTTTTTCGCCGCACACCCCGGCCCACCGACAATTTTGTGGCTGACATACTGAAAAGCCATTGACAAAGGCGGCGCTAATCCTTTATAAGGGCTGTTTGTTTTTACTTACCGGCAAGGTTTCTTCCGGCCGGATTTACGATAGAGACGAAGCGTCCTCTTTTTTTGCGGATGCAATCATTCATACACGGAGTTATCATGATTGAAGTTGAAGTACGTGGCGACATCGAATACGCCATTCGCCAACTGAAGAAAAAACTGCAGCTTGACGGCATGAAAAAAGAACTTAAACGCCGTGAGCATTATGAGAAACCAAGCGTAAAGCGGCGCCGCAAGCAGGCCGAGGCCAAGCGCAAACTCCGCAAGGTGATGTACCGCACCCTACGCGACTAAAGAGTAGTCCCCTGCTTTTTTCCGGGAATGGCTCGGGAGCGGGGCGGCCGCAAAGGCCTGCTCTTTCCACGTGCCGTGATGACAGCTGACAGGACTCGGAAGAAATCGCCCCGTGCCGCAGGCCCGGGCAACCGTAAAAAAGCACGGCAGCTGCCGGCGGCAATGACCGGCAGCTGCGACCTCTTTCTACATTACCTGGCTGCCGAACGGCGCCTGGCACAAAATACCCTGACGGCCTATAACAACGACCTTCAGGGTCTTTTTGTCTTTTCGTGTCGCAAAGGGCTGCAGCTCAGTGATATCACCCCTCGCCAGCTCCGCGCCTATTTCGAGGAACTCCACAATCAGCGACTCACCAGTCGTTCCTTAAGTCGCAAGCTCTCCTGCTTCCGCGCCTTCTTTCGTTTTCTGGTCAGCGAAGGGCTACTTGCCGCTGACCCCACCGCCTATCTCGACACCCCGAAACTGGGCCGTTCACTGCCCAAGGTGCTCTCCACCAGCGAGGTGGATCAACTCTTACACTCTTCCTCTACCTCCCCGCTGGCTCAACGCAACCAGGCCATGCTTCACCTGCTCTACGCCACCGGCCTGCGAGTTTCCGAGCTCATCTCCCTGCCCCTGGCCGCCGTTAATATGCAGTCCGGTTTTGTCCGCGTCATCGGTAAGGGCGACAAGGAACGTCTGGTGCCCTTTGGCAAGCAGGCCAAGGAGATCCTCGGCAGCTACCTCAAAAAAGAACGGCCGCTGCTCCTTAAAAAGAAGAGGAGTCCTCTTGTCTTTATCACCAGCCGCGGCACCGGCATGACCAGGGCCCGTTTCTGGCAAATCATCCGCGAAAGGGCGGCTGCCGCCGGCATCAACAAGAAAATATCTCCCCACATGCTGCGCCACTCCTTTGCCAGCCATCTCCTGGCCCATGACGCAGATCTACGGGCCGTGCAGATGATGCTGGGCCATGCCGACATCGCCACCACCCAGATCTACACCCATGTGGACAGCGACCGCCTCAAGGCCATCCACCAGAAGTTTCATCCGCGCGGCTGAAAACTTTAGGGGTCGGCCTGCGGAAATATGGTATTGTTAGGGCCTCTTGAATAATTAGATATTTCGGAGTCTCGCTCCGCTCGCTTACCTGTTCGAGTTCACGAAGCATAGAAAATAAAAAGCGCGCCCTGAAAGAGGTAAGGGAGCCTGCGACACTCCGGGTGCCCTTGGGGTGCAGCATATCGAGCATATGTGAGGATTTTTATTTTCGTAGCGACGAAAAAATCGGGCAAAATAGCAATTATTCAAGATGGCTGTTAGTGAATTCCCCCTCTTCATACCCCTATGGATGTCATCACCTCCCACCTCAACGCCGACTTTGACTGCATGGCCTCCATGCTGGCGGCCCGTAAATTCTATCCTGACGCCAAGTTGGTCTTCCCCGGCTCCCAGGAACGTAACCTGCGTCGTTTTCTCAACGAATCAGGCCTCACCTTTGAGTTTACCCGGCTGCGTTCCCTGGACCTTGAGGCGGTTGACCGCCTCATTGTGGTGGACAATCGTCAGGCCGGACGCATCGGCCCTTTTAAAGGCTGCCTCGACAAACCCGGCCTGGAGATCCATCTCTACGACCATCACCCGGACACGCCCGACAATCTGCGCGGCAGCACGGAGGAGGTGCGGCCGCACGGCTCCACGGCCACCCTCTTTGTCGAACTCTTTCAGGAGCGGCATATCGCCGTGACAGAGCAGGAGGCCACCATCCTGGCCATGGCCGTTTATGAGGATACCGGCAACTTCACCTTCGCCACCACCACGCCCGCCGACCTCAGGGCCATGGCCTGGCTGCTGGAACAGGGCGCCGACATTGACCAGGTGAGCCACTATATCAGTCAGGAGCTCACCAGCGACGAAATCAGTCTCCTGCACAGGCTGATAAAATCAGCCACCACCTATACCATCAACACCATCAACATCACCGTGGCCCGCATCATCCTGCCGGAGTATTGCGACGAGTTTGCCCTGTTGGTGCGGCGCTTCATGACCATGGAGAACCTGGATGTCCTCTTTGCCCTGGCCGCCATGGATGATCGCATCTATATCATCGGCCGCAGCCGTCTGCCGGAGGTCAATGTCGGCACCATCACCATGGAGTTCGGCGGCGGCGGCCATGCCTCGGCCGCCTCGGCCAGCCTCAAGGACCGCTCCCTGGTCCAGGTGGAGGAACAGCTGCTTGATGTGCTGCACCGTACGGTACGGCCCCACTCCCTGGCCGGTGAGCTGATGAGTGCCCCGGTTATTTCCGTGGAGCCCACCCTCTCCATAATCGAGGCCAACCAGACCTTGATCCGCTACAATATCACCGTGTTACCCGTGGTGGACCATGGCGAGATCATCGGACTGCTCAGCCGACGAGAGGCGGCCAAGGCCATTTACCACGACCTCGGCGACGAGCCGGTGGCAAGCTATATGACCACGGAATTTGAGATGGTGGACCCGGATGCCACCCTGCTTGACATCCAGCGACTGATCATCACCAACCGGCAGCGCACCATCCCTGTGGTGAAGAATCGGGAGCTGGTGGGCATTATCACCCGCACCGATCTCTTCACCATGCTGGCCGGTGATCCCGCCTTTATGGCCGACCTGAAAAACAGCCAGAACCAGCCCTCGGTGGAACGCAACCGCAACATGACCAACCAGCTGCGCCATACCCTCAACCGGGAAATGGTGCAGCTCCTGCAAATCATCGGCGAAGTCGCCTCAGGCTGCGGGGCCAGGGCCTATGCCGTGGGCGGCTTTGTCCGCGATCTCATGCTCGGCATTGAAAATTTTGATCTTGATATCGTCATTGAGGGTGACGGCATCGACTTTGCCAAAAAACTGGCCCGCCAGCTGGACGCGACACTGCGCACCCACGAGAAGTTCAATACGGCCGTGGTGCTCTTGCCCGACGGCATGAAAATCGATGTGGCCACGGCCCGCCTTGAATATTACGAAAGACCGGCGGCCATGCCCAAGGTCGAGTCCAGCTCCATCAAGCTGGACCTCTATCGCCGTGATTTCACTATCAATGCCATGGCCATCCACCTGAACCCGGACCGGTTCGGCATCCTGGTTGATTTTTTCAACTCCCAGAACGATCTCAAGGACCGGATGATCCGCATCCTCCACAACCTCAGTTTTGTCGAGGATCCCACCCGTATCTTCCGGGCCATCCGTTTTGAACAGCGGATGGGCGGCTTCAAGCTCGGCAAACATACGGAAAAACAGATCAAAAACTCGGTACGTCTCGGTCTCTTTGAGGCGGCCATGGGGCAACGCTTCTTCCAGGAATTACGCCTTATCCTCTCGGAAAAAGACCCCCTGCCCGCCATCCGGCGCCTCCATTCCTTCAAGCTGCTGCCCTTTCTCCACCCCCGCCTGAAAATCACCCCCCGGGTCAAAAAGATCCTGCGCGAGACCAGACATGCCGTTTCCTGGTACAAGCTGCTCTACCTTGACACCACTATCGCCCTGTGGATCGTCTATTTCCTCGCCCTTACCGTCCGTCTGAAGACCAAGGAGGTGGACGAGCTCTGCCGGCGCCTGGAGATCCCGGAACGTTTCAGCCGCATCATCATTAGCCAGCGCGTGGCAGCGGACAGGGTGGTGCGCCTGCTTGACAAAAACCCGGATCTGCCGGCCAGCCGTATCTACATGGCCCTCGAAGACCTGCGCCACGAGGGTATTCTCTTTGCCATGGCCTGTTGTCGGAACAAAAAGAGCCAGATGGCCATCTCTTCTTATATCACCCAGCTGCGCCATGTCCGAAACGAGCTGCAGGGCAACGACCTGATTGCCTTGGGCTACAAGCCAGGCCCGCTCTTTCATAAGATTCTGCGCAGATTGCTGATGGCCACCCTGGACGGCATCTGCTCAAACAGGGCCGAGGAAATCGCCCTGCTGAAAAAAGAGTTTCCCCTGGATGGCAAGACCAGGTAAATTGTCCGCCTCGACCTCCTCATTTTGTAACTCTATCCACGTCAATGCCTGGAAATCACTAAAAACACCCAAACCATCCCTCTTTGCACAGTGCCGCAGAGTGCGGCCAGGCGTAGGTCGGCCAGGTGAGCCGAACAGATCACGGCACGATGGCGTGCTGCGCAAAGAGTTCCCGCATTTTTCATATATCCCCTGGTACCAAAAACATGTTTGATATAAATTTCCAGGAGCTGATCATTCAGATTCCTGTTTTTCTCTTTGCCCTGACTATCCATGAGTTCTCGCACGGCTATGTCGCCTCCCTCTGCGGCGATCAGACCGCCAGATACCAGGGCCGTCTTACCATGAATCCACTGCGCCACCTCGATCCCCTGGGCACCCTGGCCATCTTCCTCATTCACTTCGGCTGGGCCAAGCCGGTGCCGGTGGACCCCCGCAATTTTCGCAATCCCCGCCGCGACATGATCCTGGTCTCCCTGGCCGGCCCCATGTCCAATCTGGCCACCATGCTCCTCAGTATTGTCGCCCTTTTTGTTATTGCCGGTCTCTCCCGGGCACTGCCCGCCTTTCTGGTGCAACCCCTCTTTTCCATGTTTATGGTCAGCGTCTGGATCAACTCCATTCTGGCCATCTTCAACATGATTCCCATCCCGCCCCTGGATGGCAGCAAGGTCCTCATGGGACTGCTGCCGCCCCGTCAGGCCCAGGCCCTGGGCCGCCTGGAGGGCATGGGTTTTATTCTCATCATGATCCTCGCCTTCACCGGCCTGCTCGGCAAATTTATCATGGCCATCCAGGGCACCCTCTTCCGTCTCATTGCCGGTTAGCAGCGCCATGTCCCTCTCTGCCGCCCATACATTTGCCCTGTTTCGTCGGGAGAGCTCCCTCTTCCACGGCTGCTTTCATCGTCATGGCGGCAGCAGCCCGCCGCCCTTTGCTTCCCTCAACGTCAGCTTCGGTGTGGGCGACGAACCGGCCAACGTCCGAGCCAACCGGCTTCTGATCAAGGAATGGCTGGATTGCGAGATACTCATCTCAAGCAGGCAGGTGCACGCCAAAGAGGTGGCGGTGGTGGCGGATGTTGCCTGCGACCAGGAACTTGTCGGCTATGATGCCCTGATTACTGATCAGCCCGGCCTTGGACTGCTCATCCAGCAGGCCGACTGCCAGGCAATCATGCTTCATGACCCGGTGAGACAGGTGGTTGCCAATATCCATTGCGGCTGGCGCGGCAGTGCGCTCAACATCATTGCCACCACCATCAGCCGCATGGTCGAGACCTTTGCCTGCCATCCTGCCGACCTGAAGGCAGCCATCAGTCCGGCCCTTGGCCCCTGTTGCGCCGAGTTTCGAAACTACAACACCGAACTGCCCCCCGCCCTGCATGGTTTTCAGGTGCGCCCCGACTACTTTGATTTCCCGGCCATCAGTGCCGGCCAGCTGCAGGAGGCCGGGCTGTTGCCCGAAAATATTGAACCGGCGACCATCTGCACCCGCTGCAACGACAGCTGGTTTTCCTATCGCCGCGACCGGCAAACCGGCCGCTTCTGCTCCATCATCGGGATACGACCATGACCAGCCGCAGCCTTGCCATCCACTGCCTGCTTGAACAGGAACGCACCGGGGAACCGGTGGATCAAATCCTCGCCATGCTGCTTGACCGGCATCCCCTGCCTGACGAACGCGACAGGCAGCTGGCCATGGCCATGGTCTATGGCGTCTTGCGCCATCGCCGGGAACTGGACGCCCTGATCAGCCACTTTTCAAAAAAAGGTGTGGCCAAACTCAAGGCCATTGTCTTACAGGCCCTGCGGATCGGCCTTTTTCAGCTGCTCTTCATGGACCGTGTGCCGGCCTCGGCCGCAGTGAATGAGACGGTCAAGGGCCTAGGCCGTCAACCCAAATGGCTGAAGGGCTTTGTCAACGGCGTGCTGCGCAGCGCCCACCGCGATCAGTCCGGCACAGAGGAGCTGCTGGCCGCCTTGCCGGAGGAAGAGCGCTGCAACCATCCTGCCTGGCTGATCAGCCTCTGGCAGCAGCAGTTCGGCGCTACCGAGACCCGGGCCATCTGCCTTGCCAACAACAGCCTGCCACCCCTGAGCCTTTGCCTCCACGCCCACTGCGGCAGCCGGGACCACTACCTGAGCCGCCTCCGGCAGATGGGCCTTGCGGCCCGGCCCGGCCGCTATGGCGAGCAGGCGATCCTCCTTGACAAATGGTCCGGCCCCATTGCCGACCTGCCCGGTTATGCGGAGGGCTGCTTTCATGTCCAGGATGAGGCGGCCCAGCTTATTGCCTCCCTCTTTGCCGATCTGCCGGCAGGCGCCTATCTCGACGGCTGTGCCGGCCTGGGCGGTAAAACCCTGCTTCTTGACCAGGTCCTGCCGGCAGAGGCCACCTTGACAGCAGTGGAGCCCCATAAGCAGCGCACCACCTTATTGCAGGAAAATCTGCAGCGCTGCCGCTGTCGATCGATTGACCTGCAGCGCACCACCCTGCAGGAGTTCGCCGCCGCCTGCCAACGCCGTTATGACGGCATTCTGCTTGACGCCCCCTGCTCAGGTCTGGGCATCATCCGCCGGCAACCGGATATCCGCTGGAACCGCAGCGCTGCGGAATTGCACCGTCTGGCCGCCAAGCAGCTCGCCCTTCTTGAGACCGCAGCGCCCCTGGTGGCCGAAAACGGTGTGCTGGTTTATGTCACCTGCTCACTGGCCTCTGTTGAAAACGAGGATGTTATTTCGGCCTTTCTGGCCCGCCAGGCCGACTTCACGGTGGAGGCGCCGTCCCTGGTTGCTCCGGCGGCGCAGCTTGTCACCGACAAAGGATTTTTCCGCAGCCTGCCCAGCCAAGGACTGGACGGTTTCTTTGCAGCCCGACTTCGTAAAAAAAGACATTGATGGACTCGCAAGAAGGCTCTCCTACTCCTTGCAATGGCTCGGCAACAGCACTGTTTTTTCGGCTTTTTTCTCTTTCCTGACTTCTGAAGTCTCAGTGAACCACACGTCTGAAACGGCTTTGAATACGTTTATTGTCGAATAGTTATTGCAAGCCAGAAAGTTGAATTAAAATGCTTCCCATTCCTAAATAGACAGGGTAGAAATCGCCCGTGAACCTTTACCGTCCACTGCTCTTTCACCCTTCACAGCGAGATTATGGAGCCTGATACCATTCGCATCCGGGGCGCCCGGATGCATAACCTGAAAAACATCGACGTTGACCTGCCGCGTAACAAGCTCGTGGTCTTCACCGGCCTGAGCGGTTCCGGTAAATCATCCCTGGCCTTTGACACGCTCTATGCCGAGGGCCAGCGCCGCTATGTGGAGTCGCTTTCCACCTATGCCCGCCAGTTCCTGGGACAGATGGACAAGCCTGAGGTGGACTCCCTGGAGGGTCTCAGCCCGGCCGTCTCCATTGAGCAGCGCACCACCAGCAAGAATCCACGCTCCACCGTGGGCACCATCACCGAGATTTACGATCACTTCCGCCTCCTCTTTGCCCGGGTCGGCCACCAGCACTGCCCCCAGTGCGGCGAACGCATCGAACCCCAGTCCCTTGAGGATATGGTCAACAGCCTGATGGCCCTGGGCGAGGGCAGCAAGGTCATTATCCTGGCGCCGCTCATTGACAACCGCAAGGGCGAGTATATCGATCTTTTTGAGCGCCTGCGCAAGGAAGGTTATGTCCGCGTCCGGGTGGACGGCGAGATCCTTTCCCTGGATGCGCCTATCCGCCTCGCCAAGACCAAGCGCCATACCATCGAGGTGGTGGTGGATCGTCTGGTTATCAAAGAGTCATCCCGCCGGCGTCTGGCCGATTCGGTGAACACCGCCGTGCATCTGGCCCATGGTTTTCTGCTGGTGCAGCTGCCCGCCAGTGGCGAGGAAAGGCTGCTCAGTGAACGGGCCGCCTGTATCCAGTGCGGCACCAGCCTCCAGGATCTTTCCCCCCAGCTCTTCTCCTTTAATAATCCCAAAGGAGCCTGCCTGGAGTGCGGCGGTCTGGGCATTAAACACTTCTTTGATCCGGACCTGGTGGTCCCCGACCCAAGCCTGACCATCAACCAGGGTGCCCTGGCCCCCTGGGGCCGACGCCGCAGCCAGAGCTACTCAAGCCAGCTCCTGGCCGCCCTGGCCGAGCACTACGGCTTCGACCTGGACACCCCCTTTAAAAAACTGCCGAAAACGGCCCAGGACGTCATTTTACACGGCACCAACCATGAACCCATCTTTTTCCATTACGTGCGCCACAGACGCACCATGACCTCGGAAACACCCTTTGAGGGACTGATCCCCAATCTGGCCCGGCGCTTTCACGAAACCGCCTCGGCGGCCATGCGGGAAGAGTTGGGGCAATACATGAATGAGCAGCCCTGCCCGGCATGTCGTGGCGCCCGCCTGCAACCCGAGGCCCTGGCCGTTAAGGTTGGCCGCTGGACTATTGCCGATCTGACCTCCATGTCCATTGATCGTCTCCATGCGGCCTTGACGACCCTTGATTTCAGCAGCCAGGAACGCATCATTTCAGAGCGCATCATCAAGGAAATCATGGAGCGCCTTGGCTTCCTGCGCGATGTGGGGCTGGGCTATCTCACCCTGGCCCGCACGGCCGGCACCCTGTCCGGCGGCGAGGCCCAGCGTATCCGCCTGGCCTCGCAAATAGGCTCCCGGTTGGTGGGCGTTCTTTATATTCTCGATGAGCCGAGTATCGGCCTACACCAGCGCGACAACGACCGCCTGATCAGCACCCTCACCTCATTACGCGACCTGGGCAACACCGTTATCGTTGTGGAGCATGACACGGATACCATCCTGGCAGCAGACCATATCCTTGATATCGGCCCGGGCGCCGGTGTGCATGGCGGCCAGGTGGTCTACAGCGGTACGGTTGCCGGTCTGGTGGCAGACCCTGTTTCGATCACCGGCGGCTATCTCTCCGGCCGCCTGCAGATCGCCATTCCCGCCAAACGCCGACGACCAAGCAAGCGCAAGGGCTGGCTGACGATCAAGGGGGCCTGTGCCAACAACCTGCACCACATCACGGCCAGATTTCCCCTGGGCCTGATGACCTGTGTCACCGGCGTCTCCGGTTCCGGCAAAAGCTCCCTGGTTGTTGAAGCGCTTTTCAAGGGGGTTGCCGGCCACCTCCAGCACAAGAGCGGCAGCGCCTCTACCTATGGGGCCATCACCGGTGCCCACCACCTTGACAAGGTCATCGACATAGACCAGAGCCCCATCGGCCGCACGCCGCGCTCCAATCCGGCCACCTATACCGGCATCCTCACCCCCATCCGGGAACTGTTCAGCCGACTGCCCGAGGCACGGGCCCGCGGCTATAAACCGGGGCGTTTCAGCTTTAACCTCAAGGGCGGCCGTTGCGAGGCGTGTGAAGGAGAGGGGGTCATCAAGATAGCAATGCATTTTCTGCCCGATATCTATGTCACCTGTGACAGCTGCAAGGGTAAGCGCTATAACCGGGAGACCCTGGAGATCAGATACAAGGATAAAAATATTGCCGAGATTCTGGCCATGACCGTGGAGGAGGCCCTGCAATTTTTTCAGAATGTCCCGACCATCAAAAACAGGCTGGCCACCGTCGCCGATGTCGGCCTGCCCTACATATCCCTGGGCCAGTCATCGGTGACGCTCTCCGGCGGCGAGGCCCAGCGCATCAAGCTGGCGCGTGAACTGCGCAAACGTTCCACCGGCAGCACCCTTTATATCCTTGATGAACCCACCACCGGCCTGCATCCGGCCGACATCCAGCACCTGCTGCGGGTCTTGAGTCGCCTGGTCGACAGCGGCAACACCGTGGTTATTATTGAACACAACCTGGATGTGATCAAGACCGCCGACCATATTATCGACATGGGCCCGGAAGGCGGCGAGGGCGGCGGCCTGATTATCGGCCAGGGTTCTCCTGAAGAAATTGCCGCCAATAAAGACTCCTTCACCGGCATCTACCTGAAACGAATACTGGCCACGGAGTAACAGGCCTTCCGACAAAAAGAGAGGCAATTTCCCTTTGAAAGCACGCGCCTTTCTGGCTATAGTGTCTGCTATTGTGTACTTACCAAACTTTGTACCGATTTTTTTAATCCCCTATTACAGGAATACCCCATGACTGAACAAAAAAACGCCCAGGGGGCCGAAAATGCCCCGGTTTTCCGGCTCCAGAAGATGTATATCAAAGACCTCTCCTTTGAGAACCCCAATGCCCCGCAGATCTTTCTCGGCAAGCAGCCGGAGCCCAAGGTCAGTGTCAATCTCTCTGTCAAGAACAAGAAGCTGGAGAATGACCACTGGGAGGTGAGCCTCAACATCACCGCCACGGTCACCAATGATGAAAAAGAGGGGCAGACCCTCTTTCTTGTTGAAATTGAGCATGCCGGTGTCTTTCTGCTCAAAAACATCCCTGAAGAGCACATCCAGATGGTGCTGGGCGTGGATTGTCCCACCATGCTCCTGCCCTTTACCCGCCAGATTATCAGCCAGGTCTCCATTGACGGCGGCTTTATCCCCTTTCTCATTGAACCGATGAATTTCATGGCCCTCTTTGAAAATGCCAAGAAGGAAAAGGAGACACAAAAAAATAACTAACCAACATCAATGCGGTGCGCGCCACTGCATCTGGCGTGACACAGAGGACCTGCAAAAAGCACCCTGCAGGTATGCGCCACGCTGCTTCTCTCCTTGCCGTGCGGCTCGCCCCCTCTCGTCCGATAATTCCACAAAAAAACCCGAACCAGCACAAGCTGGTTCGGGTTTTTTTGTGGAGGACCTGAAGTACGATCAGTTAATGATAACAGGCCGCAACAGGATAACCATCTCCTTCTTGGTAAGCTGATTGCCTGAACGATTGAAGAGTTTTGATATACCGGGCACATCCCCGAAGCCGCTTACCTTGCTCTCGGAAAACTCATTATTGGAGTCAATAAGACCACCCACCACCAGCATCTCGCCGCTTCTGACCCGCACGGTGGAACTCATCTCCCGGATGGCAACCTTGGGCAGTCCCACCTTGCCACCGTAACTGCCGATCTCCTCATACTCGATCTCCTCCATGAGTTCCGAGGTAACCGGTGTCAGGTTGAGAATAACCTCGTTGTTATTGAGGACAGTGGCAACCACGGCCATGCCGAGTCCCGACACCACGGAGCTGGTCTCGGCAGACAAGGTGACCACGCCATCATTGACCGAGGAATCAACGGATTCGATATATTTGTAATCCTTGCCGACACTGATGAGGGCCGGCTGACCGTTCATGACGCTGATCTTGGGATTGGCCAACACCTCCACATGGCCCTGATCCCTCATGGCATCAATAATCAAGGCAAAGTTTTTTGTGTTCAGGGTAAAGGGGTAGGCCTGCAGGGTATGATCCGAGGGATTGGTAAAGGGATTGAAATACCAGGGGTTAAGCTGCTGGAAATCGACATTGGCATTGATTGCCGCATCAATGGTACCACCAAGCAGGTTGGACCAGTCGATGCCAGTTCTGTTGTCACCGGTCAAGGTTACCTCAACGATCTTGGCCTCAATGGAGACCTGGCGATAAAGGACCTGCTTGAGATTGTCAAAATAGTTTTCAATCTTGCCCAGCAAGGTGCGAGGCGCGGTAACGGTGATAAGGCCAACCGGCTTATCAATGACGTAATAGCCATGGGCACCCTTATTTCTTATCCTGGTCTTCTGAACGGTGTCGGCGCCTTTTTCCTTCGTTTTGTCGCCCTCCAGGCTGCTTTCGGCAAGTGACGCCGTATCAACGGTATCGGCAATTTCAGTCTCGGAATAGATTTTCAGTATCTCATCAAGATTCTTTTGAATATTGGCCCAGACATCAAAGCTGTCGGCCGCCGAGGTGCTCTCGATTTCTATACGGCCCTTCATCTTATGCTTGACATCCTGCGAACCGAGGACATCACCACCCACGCCGATGTTAAAGGTGGGATTTAAAAAGGGCATGGCAATGTGGAAGGTCTTACTGTCCCGATACTTTACAACAATTGAATTACCCTGAATTTCGTAAAAATAGTCGAGCTGCCGCAGGATATTATCAATGGCATCATAGAAGTCATCTTCTGCCCGAATATCAACATCCACCAGGGCCATCTGATCGACATCCTCGGCCCAACTGACATTCATACGCTTCAGGACGGCCAGCCTTTTGAGGATATCACGAAGGGCTACCGGACCTCTACTGGAGGATATATCCGCCCCCACCGGCACGGAAAACTCTTCCTGATCGGCAAAGCTCCCTGTTTCAGACAAGAGAAAGGTGGGGTTCTGGAAACGCTCCGGCAGTTCGGTGGGGTCTTGCGTCACCTCCTCCATAACTTTGGTGTCGGCAGACACGGCTCCGGCGGTGTGTTGATCTAAAAAGCTCTGCCCCTCCTTGCGATTATCGTAGGAGGAGGAACAGGAGGCCAGCGCCAGCACGCACAGCAGAGCAGCTGCCTGCAGAAATACCATTCTCGTAATTTTTCTTGTCATAGCCTTCACTCGATTTGAACTTAGCCTGTCGAAGCCCATTTATTGAACCCGATTGGTTATGTATGCTTTCAGATCTTCGGGCAATGTAAACCCGGACAGCAGGATTGCCTTATATTCTTCATCAGCCCGCAGGGAGTCACCCATCTGATCGTAAATGCGGGCCCGACTCACCATGGTTTCCAGAGAGCTGCCATAGATAGTGGCGTATTGATCCAGCATGGTCAGGGCCGCATCATAGCTGCCGTTCTGTTCACTAAATGCGGCATAGCTTGCCAGGGCATGTTTGGCCGGTTTATCGCCGCTTACCGCCAGATCAAAGTATTCCCTGGCCTCCTGGATCTTCTCCATGTTGGCCAGGCTCATTGCCGCGATAAGGGCGGCCCTGTAATCCTGGGGATTCTTCTGTACGGCAATCTTGGCATAATGGGCCGCCTTGGCGTTTTGGCCCAACTTGGCCATGGCCATGGTGGCAATACGTTTGGCGAGATCGCCGTTTTCCGGCCACTGTTGAAAAGCGTCCTCGTAAAGGGCAAGGGCCTCTCTGTCTTTACCTTCAGCCTGCAGGGCAGATGCTTCACGGATCAATCGCTTGGCCCCCACCCGCTCCCGGCCCGTCTGCAGACGTTTGGTCACGGTAATGGGCTCTTCCGTGACATCCAGTTCCGCTTGAGCCTGCTCAGGCCAGGAGAAACCGGCACTCTTCGGCGAAATAACAATGGTGTTAAAACGATCCTCTTTGGCCAGATTTTTCAAATTCAAAATCACATCCAAAAGAAAATCCCAGGGCACATTATTCATGGAGAGGGTCAACGAGCCGGAGACCGCCTCATCCACAACAATATTGCGATTGCTTATTTCACCGATAAGGCGAAAAACGTTATGCAAATCAATCTTGTAAAAATCAACGGAGATTTTTTGTTCGTCATAGCCGGTAAAATTGAGATTGGAACTCATCATGCCGGCATCGCCCCCTGAACTGTTCTGGCCTGGGGCAAACGCCATATCGGCAAACTCGTTCTGCATACTTGCCTGGGCAATAAAGGCCGCGTCAACGGCAATATCGCCACTGCCCTCGGGCGTGGCGCCGGTGAGCATGGCGACGATCTGCTCATCCTGGCCATCATCCAGCTCCCTGGCGACAAGGGTAAGCTCCAAATAGTTGCCGCTGCTCTGCACATCGTAGTCAAAAAGGTCGCTCTTCGCCGAATCAAGGATGATTCGGCCGCCCTTACCGCCCTCTTTTGTCTGGACAAGGGCCACTGGCGAATCAAGGGCAACCGGAATAACGCGATCCTCCATCTCTACTTCCGGCAAATCAATAAGCAATCGGGCAGAATGCGTCTCACTCTTCAGCTCCTCCGCCAACTCATAGGTGCCAATGGGCCCGGAGCCGTAAATCAACACCGTGGCCTTTTCCGGGGAGGTTGCTTCAACTTGAATATCGGTAACCTTCACCCGGTTGTCGACAGCACCGGCCACAGGGGCGACAGCCGTGTCGGCGGCGGCAAAATGCAGAACAATGTCGGAGGCCTCTTGCTCAAGGGAATAGACAAACTTCTCGTCCAGCAGAATCTCAAGGCGGACGACCCGGGGCTCTTGATCCCTGACGACCTCGCCCTTAATAAGCCTGACCGGCCCATTTAAAATCTGCAGCGGCAGGTTGATATCAGGGGCGATTGCACCTCCGGCGATATCAAGAACTATGCGCTGCGGGCCAACAAGTTCATACATGGTGTATGTCGGCTCAGAGCTTCCTGATATGCGGACGGCAAAGCTTCCCTGTTCTTCTCCCCAGGATATATCGGAAACCTGATACTCACCAATACTGGCAGAGAGTGAATGTGCTGAAAGAAAGGTGATCAACAGGAACGCACCGACCAGGCAAAGACTTTTTTTCATTTGGATATTAGGGGTCATACTCCTATTCTCCCTCACGCTTCAAGAGCATCTTCACCATACGATGGCGAACAGCCCCTGAGGTCATTTTATACTGCTGTTTCACAAGAATCATATTTCCTGTTATTTCCTCTATTACCCCGTTTCTGCCAAGTTTTTCCCCTGGCGAAAGAAGATATCCCTTACCGGTTGAATCCTGGACCATGGCAATAGGACCCTCTTTTTTCTGAACGATGGCCACAACCGTCAACTGGCCGGGCTCGAATTTCCGCATGCCGGTGAGCACGCCGTAATCATCGATCTCAACATCTTCCTCTTTCACGGTCCTGTCTTTGATAAAAGGCATGAAAGGATCGGATCTGCCGTCGCGTTGATAGACAAAATCGGAGGTCCGCCCTTCCAGGAAATGCATGAGCTCCTTGACGTTTTCTGTATAGGCCTCTTCAGATATGGCCGCACCGGGCGGAAGTTGCTCGTCGTCGGTCTCATCCGTTTTTTGGGCAACAGCAGGAGAGCAAAAGCAAATAACCGCCAGCACGCTTATGGCGCCAGCCTTAACCGCCCGCTGAAAAATCGCGGTCCTTGCAGATGCGGCCTCAACATTCGGCTCATCTGCGCCGATAACCCTTTGCAGCGGGCTGCCAAGCTGCTGAGACTTATTTTTCTTGATGGAAAAGTGCATAATTTTGTTGTTTTTCATGTAAAAGAGGCTCCCTCGTCAAAGGTCGTCATCTCCTTCTCTTTGTCGATTTCTGCGGCGGCTGTTGCTCTTCTTCCACAAAACGATAGGTTTCCAGCTGTACATCACTTTTCAAAATCATCTCTCCTTGCTCTTCCTTGGGACTTTGCAGGCTGAGGCTGGAGACAGAGACAATACGCGGCATCTTGCTGACCCTGTCAAGAAAGACGCCGATATTATGATATGAGCCCTGCACACTGATAGAGAGGGGAATCTCGGCATAGAAGGTCTGGACGTTCTCCTTGCCCGGCTTGAAAGTTAAGATCTCCAGTCCGGCATTACTGCCGAGATCGGAGATGCCGGTGAGCAATGCCGGTATCTCCTGCTGCTCAGGCAAAAGATTGGAGGCCATTTGAAACATGAGCTGCGCCTCGGCCATTTCCGCCCGATGCTTGTCAATCTCAGCGGCAATGGCCTCAACCTTTCTGATGGTCTGCAGCAGTGAAATCTTTTTGGCCTCCAGCTGTTTCATTTGCTTCTGCTGCGGTGCATAGGAAAGAAAATAAAAGGCAACCAAGGGCACGACGACAAAGGCCGCCACCACCGCCAGTTTGATATTTTTATCCAGCCCGACAACCTTGTCGTCCAAAAATTTATCTATTTTCTCAAGAATATTCTTCGCGTTCATTTTGCCCCCCTGCCGTTCTCATTCCCTTGAGAATTTTCACCTTTTGAAGGGGGCTGAACAGCCATATTCAGCTTAAAGGTTTTCAGGCTTCTGTTGGCCACGACCCTTTGTGAAGAGTCGCCCAAAACAACATGAGCTATGTAGGGTGAACTGGCGAGCTTTGTCATATAATCGGCAATGGTATTGTTATCCAGGGCTGTTCCCGCCAAAGAGAGCCTCGCGCCCCGCTGGTCCATGGTTGTCAACCAGACACCGTTGGGAGGTGTTGCCTTGGCCACTTCATCAAGAACATGCACCGAAACCTGTGATTTTGCCTTCAGCTGCTTAATGGCATCTATTTTTTCAAAGAGTTGCGCCTTCTGTGTCTCTATCTGCTTGATCTCCCTTAAGGTAGCATCGTACGACTTCTTCTTTTTATCCAATCTGGCCACTTCTGCCTGCATCTGCTTGACGTCCATATTAAGCTTGAGCGCCCAGCCGCCAAGTAGCACACAGAGAAGGACAAATACCGAGGCAAAGACCACTGCTTCGCTTCTCGCCTTTGCTCTCTTTTTAAGATGCCTTACCGGCAAAAGGTTTATCAGAATCATAGGACTTTTCTATCAGTAAAAATTAATCCTGCGCAGGGGAGGGTATCTGTAGCCAATCTCAACATCCAACTCCCCTAAAACGGGACCTTGCGGGAGGCCAGACCTGAGGAAATGGCCATTTCCGGGGCAACAAAAGAGAGATATTCCTGGTCAATCTTCTGGGCGTCAACCATGGTGGAGACAAAGGGGTTGAAGAGCTCGACCGGCAAACTTGATTCATTGGCAAAATAGTGATCCAGGCCATTAATATGGGCGCCGCCACCGCTTATAACCATCTTGTCAATGGGCTGCTCGGGATAGTTGGAATTATAAAAATCAAGGGCCTTCTTGATCTCTAAGACCCACTGGGTACAGGCGCCGCTGAAGGTCTCCTCCAACTGCGGCAGCTGACCCCCGGCATCCTGGGCGCAGATTTTCAGATCTTCGGCCTCTTCAAAACTAATCTCAAGATTGTTCTGGATCTGCTCTGTGAGCTGGCGGCTGCCGAGGAAGACATCCCTGGCAAAAACCGAGGCTCCGCCTGAGATGATATTAATATTCATCTTGGATGAACCGATGTCCACCAGGATGACATTATCATCCTGGCCCATGCAGAGTTCATAGGCGTTTTCCAGGGCAAAGGCGTCCACATCGACAACAACTACCTTCAGACCGATACCTTCCAGCATCTCGATGTAACGGTTGACCACCTCTTTTTTGGCTGCCACCAGCATGACATCCGTCCGGCCTTCATCATCCTCATTGGTGTGCAGGTCCTGAAAGTCGATATACACCTCATCAATATCAAAGGGAATATACTGTTCCGCCTCGGCTTGGATATGGTGCTGCAACTCCTCTTCGGTCATCACGGCCAGATTGATCTTCTTCATGATCACCGAATAGCCGGATATGGAAATAGCCACCTTTTTGCTTTTGATGCCGAGATTATCAATGAGTTTTTTTATAATCTCCGCCACCGTTTCCGGATCTCTCAGCTCCCCGTCCTCAACAGCACCCACCGGCAGCTGCGCCGTACCCAGAGAAATCAGTTTTGTCTTTTTACCGGCCTCGGCAAACTCGCATACCTTGACGGAGTGAGAACCGATATCCAGGCCCACGGCTAATTTTTGCTTTGAGAGAAAAGGAAGCATTTGTAATCAGATCCTGTAATTCGTATAAGACCGCCAACTGGTCATTGGGCCTCTCTACTGGGAAAAAGCGCCCTGATATATCCTCAAAAGAAAATACCTACTAATCTTCAATTACACATACTTCTTTTTTAATGTCAAGAATACCGGGGACCTTTAAAAACTTAAAATTCCTCGAAATATTGAGATGTTCCACTATATATCTCAAGCACATTGAAAGCTTATCAGACAATATCTGGTAGAATCAAGACACTTGCAGCCCAACAGGTGGTACCCTTGTTTGTTAAAAAGTAAAAAGAGTGCAACTATTTAATATAATATTATTTTTGCGGCTTTCTCCACTTCTGCCTGAGATATTGTCGGCATATAGTGCGCAACGACAATATTGCCTACCACATATTGCACCAGGCGTGATTACCCCCATATTTTCTTTAATTTAGTACAGTTCCACCCCAAAAAACAAATTTTCCGGAAAATATTTCCGGCGGCGGCGCCCCCGACATTCAGCTATATTGCTTCCCCTTGTTTTCTCTCTTCTTTTAGAGTAAAACCTTGGCAATTTCATTTCCCTACCCTCTCCCCTCAGCCTCCCCGGTCCAAGATGAAACAAAAATCTGTTATCAGAGAATATACCGAAGCCATTCTTATTGCTCTGATACTGGCCCTTTTCATTCGCACCTTTATTGTTCAGGCCTTCAAAATACCATCCGGCTCCATGCTGCCTACTCTGCAGATCGGCGACCACATCCTGGTCTCCAAATTTTCCTACGCCCTGAAAAACCCCTTTACCGGCAACATCCTTGTCTCCTTTTCCGAACCGGAACGCGGCGACATTATTGTTTTCAAGTATCCGGTTAAGCATGATGTGGACTATATTAAAAGGGTGGTTGGTGTTGCCGGTGACCGCATTGAGATAAAAGACAAGAAGGTCTATGTCAACAATGAGCTCTTTGAGGTCGAACAGGCCATTTATCTGGACAACAGCATCATGGGCGCCGAAAAATCCCCACGTGATAACTTGGGCCCCATCACCGTGCCGCCCCTGTCTGTTTTCGTCATGGGTGACAACAGAGACAACAGCCACGACAGTCGCTTCTGGGGCTTTGTCGACGAGAACGAAATCAGAGGTAAGGCCTTTATTATTTACTGGTCATGGGACATTCAACATTCGCCCTTGTCGCTGAAACGTTTCCAATCCATCCGCTGGGAACGCCTCGGCAACACAATTGATTGATTGTCTTGTCTTTTCGTTTTTTGTTATAGTTACTGTCGGTATCCCTGCACCCGTTCTTCAGGCATATGGCGGGCCGCCCCGCGCGCACAGCTTGCCTGCCACAGGTGCCGGTCTGATTAGAGACCATTTTATTAACCTTGACAGGCAGCGCCCGAAAGTTCGCCATGCAACTGGAAGTTGATCATAAATTCAGTCATAAACACATCCTCGGCCTCGACCATCTGAGCCCCGAGGATATCAACTTCCTGCTTCGTTCAGCGGCATCCTTCAAGGAAATCTCCACCCGCCAAATCAAAAAGGTGCCTGCCCTGCGCGGCAGGACGGTCATCAACCTCTTTTTCGAACCGAGCACCCGCACCCGCCTCTCCTTTGAAGTAGCCGCCAAAAGGATGAGTGCGGACACCTTCAATATCGCCGCTTCCACCAGCAGCCTGAAAAAGGGGGAAACCCTCATTGACACGGCCCGCAACTTGGCGGCAATGCAACCTGATATCATTATCATTCGTCACTCCCACTCCGGCTCGCCGGGTCTGCTGGCCAGACACACCCGGGCCTCGATCATCAATGCCGGTGACGGCACCCATGAACATCCCAGCCAAGCCCTGCTCGACATGATGACCGTCCTTGAACACAAGGGCAGACTTGACGGTCTTAAAATCGCCATTATCGGCGACATTACCCACAGCCGGGTGGCCCATTCCAACATTATCGGCTTCACCAAGATGGGGGCCTCGGTTACGGTAAGCGGCCCGGCCACTCTGCTGCCCGTCGGCATAGACCAACTGGGCGCCAGGGTCTGCTCCTCCGTTGCCGAGGCTGTCGAGGATGCTGATGTAATCATGGCCCTGCGTATCCAGCTGGAACGCCAACAAGACCCTCTCATTCCATCCCTGCGTGAGTATGCGAGTTTTTTCGGTGTCAACCAGCGGGTCCTCTCCCTGGCCAAACCAGATGCCATTATCATGCACCCCGGCCCCATTAATCATGGCGTTGAACTGGACCCGGACCTGGCGGACGGGCCACGCTCGGTGATTCTCGATCAGGTAACCAACGGAGTTGCCATCCGCATGGCCCTACTCTATGCCATCATGGGAGGAGGAGAAGGATAATGGCCCAGACAATCCTGCTGCAGAACGGACGTATTATTGACCCGGCCGCCAACATCGATGCCCCAGGCAGCCTCTTGGTTGCAGACGGCATGATCAAGGCCGTTGCCCTGGCTGACCAACAACTGCCGGCCCAGCCGGCCGACTGCCGGGTCATTGATGCCACCGGCAAATGGATCGTTCCCGGACTTGTGGATATGCATGTCCATCTGCGGGAGCCGGGCGAGGAGCACAAGGAGACCGTGGCAAGCGGCACCAAGGCCGCGGCGGCGGGTGGATTTACCGGCGTGGCCTGCATGCCCAACACCTCACCGGTTAATGACAATGAATCCGTCACCGCACTGATTCTGGCCAAGGCCAAGGAGGCCGGCTTTGCCAAGGTCTACCCGGTGGGCGCCATCAGCAAGGAAAGCGACGGTTCCACTCTGGCCGCCTTTGGCGAGCTCAAAAAGGCCGGAGCCGTGGCCCTTTCAGACGATGGCCGGCCCGTGGAAAACTCGCAGCTCATGCGCCGTGCCCTTGAGTATAGTGCCAATTACGACCTGCTGCTCATTGCCCATTCTGAAGAGATGAGTCTCAGCCGGGGCGGCGTGATGAACGAAGGCTCCTTTTCCACCCGACTCGGCCTGCGCGGCGTGCCGCGGGTGGCCGAGGAGATCATGATCTATCGCGATCTGGCCCTGGCCGAGTATGTCAGACGCCCCATCCATATCGCCCATATCTCCACCCGCGAATCCGTGGACCTCATCCGCCGGGCCAAGCTGAAAGGCTGCCTGGTTACAGCGGAAACCGCTCCTCACTATTTCACCCTCACGGAAGAGGCGATTGCCGATTACGACACCTCAGCCAAGATGAACCCGCCCCTGCGCAGCTTCGACGATCGTCAGGCCATCCAGGAGGGCCTTCAGGACGGCACCATAGACGCCATTGCCACGGATCATGCCCCCCATTCCCGGCTGGAAAAAGAGGTTGAGTTTGATCTGGCCGCAAACGGCATCATCGGTCTGGAAACCGCCGTGCCCCTGGCTCTGTCCCTGGTCCGCGACGAAATCATCACGCCGACCAGAATGATTGAGCTGATGTCCGTCATGCCGAGTCGCATCCTCGGCGTGGCAGGCGGCACCTTACGGCCGGGCGCCTGTGCCGATATCACCCTCATTGATCCGGACCTCACCTTCACCTATACAAAAGAGAATGTGGTGTCAAAGAGCAAAAATTCACCCTTTCTAGGCTGGTCCTTACAGGGCAAGGCTGTTCTCACCATCCTCGATGGCAGGATACGCTTCAGCTCTCTCTAAAAAAAAGGCCTGCCGCACGCAGAGCGCCGGGCAGGCCTTGTCCTACAACAAACTCTCTGGCGCATTTACTCGGCGCCATCCTCCTCGTCAAGATCCTTGCGATAGCCGCATTTCTTATCAGGACAGCGCAGGTGATGGCCATCCTTCTTGGTCTTTTTCTCCAGCAGATAGGAAGAACCGCATTCCGGGCAGACCTGCGCCACTGGTTTGTCCCACAGGGCAAAGGTGCATTTGGGATATTGATCGCAGCTATAGAAGACCTTGCCGCGCTTGGAGACCTTCTTGATGATCTCACCCGGACAGCCCTCCTCCGGGCACTTGACGCCGGTGCTCTCCGACTTGATATTCTTGCACTTGGGGTAGGCGGAACAGGCCAGAAAACGGCCGAAACGGCCATGTTTGTAGACCATGGGGCTGCCGCACTTGTCACAGACCTCGCCGCTTTCCTCAGGCTCCTGTTTCTGTTTGGGAATAACCTTGCCGTCCGCGTCGCGCTTGAAATCGGTGGTGCTTTTACAATCGGGATAATTCTCGCAGGCCAGAAACTCACCCATGCGGCCCCACTTGATCATCATGGTACCGCCACACTGCTCACACTTGATATCCGTAGGCGTGGCACTACGCTTGACGGACTTCATCTCCTTTTTGGCCAGCTCCAGGGTCTGCTGAAAGGGAGCATAAAAATCACGCAGGATCTTCAACCAGGCCACGGTGCCGCCCTCCACCTTGTCGAGCTCCGCCTCCATGGAGGCGGTGAACTCAACATCCATGATAGCCGGAAAATGCTTGACCAGCAGATCATTGACCAAGACTCCCAACTCGGTGGGGGCAAACTTTCTGGCCTCCAGGACAACATACTCCTTGTCCTGGATGGTGGAAAGAATAGCGGCATATGTTGAGGGTCGGCCAACGCCGTTATCCTCCAGGGCCTTGACCAGGGTGGCCTCTGTATAGCGCGGCGGCGGCTGGGTAAAGTGCTGTTTGCGTTCCAGCCCCTGCATCTGCAGGACATCCCCCTCATTGACCGGGGGCAGGATGACATCTTCGCCGCCATAGGTGACGGTATTGTTGCCATCCTCTTCCACGGACTCGGCATAGAGGGACAAAAAGCCGAGAAAACGCATGATAGAGCCGGTGGTCTTGAATTGATATTTTTTGGCGTCGATGAAGATGGCGGTCTGGTCATAGACGGCCGGGGTCATCTGGCTGGCAACAAAACGCTTCCATATCAAGGTATAGAGCTTGAGCATATCCTTTTCAAGAAAGGGCGCCACCCTTTCCGGCGTCAAGGAAACATCGGTGGGCCGGATCGCCTCATGGGCATCTTGGGCCGATTTACTCGTCTTATAGATATTGGCCTTGCCGGGCAGGAAATCGGCACCGAACTCACGACCGATATGATCGCGTACCTGGCCCAGGGCCTCGTCATTAATCCTGGTTGAATCGGTACGCATGTAGGTGATCAGACCGGTGGGGCCCTCGCTGCCCAGCTCGATCCCCTCATAGAGACGCTGGGCCAGGGTCATGGTTTTCTTGGCGGAAAAGCGCAGTTTGCGGTTGGCATCCATCTGCATGGAGCTGGTGATAAAGGGCGGGCTGGGGAAACGCCTTTTTTCCTTGCGGGTAACCTTGCTGACGACAAAATCCGCCCCCTGCAACTCATCGACAATGGCCGTGGCCTGCTGTTCATCCTTGATGCGGCCGCTCTCTTTATCCACCTTTTTTTTGCCGATACGGTCAAGCTGGGCGGTAAAAAGGGGTGGCCCCTCCTTTTGCAGCCGGGCCATCACAGACCAGTACTCCACCGGGGTAAAGGCCTTAATGGCCTCCTCACGCTCGCAGACCATGCGCACCGCCACCGACTGGACCCGGCCGGCGCTTAAGCCGCGGCGCACCTTGTCCCAGAGCAGGGGAGAGATCTGATAGCCCACGAGCCGGTCAAGAATACGGCGGGCCTGCTGGGCCTCAAACTTGTGCTGATCAATTTCCGTGGCCCCTTCTATGGCTTTCAGGATGGCCTTTTTGGTCAGCTCATGGAAAAGAACTCGATGTATCGGTTTTTTGATATTTTTCAGGGCGTGGGCAATATGCCAGGCAATGGCCTCTCCCTCACGGTCGGGGTCAGGGGCCAGGTAGACGTCATCCACGTTTTTGGCGGCGCTCTTCAAGTCGCTGATTACCTTGCTTTTGCCGCGGATGGTTTCATACTTGGGCTGAAAGTCATGCTCAACATCCACACCCAGGCTTTTTACCGGCAAATCACGGATATGGCCCACCGAGGCCTTCACGTCAAAGGCTTTACCAAGATAACGTTGCAGGGTACGTGCCTTGGCGGGAGACTCAACAATAATTAGTGATTTAGACATATCTCAACTTTTCGATTTGTTCTATCACACCGTAATGGCGTAATAATCTTGGGACAGCAGCGCCTTTTTTGCCGATGAAGAGTGAGGCGTTAGAAGTGAGGAGTAAAAAAGCTCTCGCTCAGCGTTTTTTTTGATTTCCCTGACGCCTCTCTCCCGAGCCACTTCAGCGATGAAAATTCGAGACATAAACCAGGTCGGAAAGTTAAGAACATATAATACAAGCCGTTAAATGCTGTCAGCAGGGATAACTTTCTGATATTGGTTGCCGGGCAGTGGTTCGACAAGCCCCTTAAGCTCAAGAAGCAGAAGGAGTTCCGCTACCTTATCCGGCGCCATCCGGGAGTTCTGGATCAGGGAGTCGATGGTTTGCGGATAGACGTCTAGCCATCCATACAGCTTTTCCTCCTCATGCGTCAAGGCAGTTCCTGATCTTTTTTGCCGGGGCAACTCAGCAGCGTGGGCCTGTCCAGCCGTTATTCCCAGCTCCTGAAAAATATCCTCCACCGCATGTACCAAGGTGGCGCCCTCCTGCAGGAGACGGTGCGCCCCCCTACTCTTCACCGAATCAATACGCCCGGGAATGGCAAAGACTTCACGGCCCTGCTCAAGCGCCAGACGCGCCGTAATCAGCGAACCGGACCTGCTGGCCGCCTCCACCACGACAACACCCCGTGACAAACCGCTGATAATCCGGTTGCGGGCCGGAAAACGAAAGGCCTCGGGCGGCGAACCAAAGGGAAATTCAGAGATCAGCGCCCCGGCCCGGCTGATCTCACCATAGAGCTGCTGATGGCGGCGAGGATAGACCACGTCAAGACCGCAGCCCAGAACCCCGATGGTTTTGCCGCCCTGCAGGGCGCCGGCATGGGCGGCCGCATCAATACCCAGGGCAGCGCCGCTCACCACGGTCAGGCCGCCGGCGGCAAGGCCGCGGGCCAGATGAGCCGCCACCCGGGTACCGTAGATCGTGGCGGCCCGGGAACCCACCATGGCGATACAGGGTGAGGAGAGCAGCTCCACCTCACCCTTGACATAGAGGATGATGGGCGGATCATAAATATGGCGGAGCAATTCGGGATAACGGCGATCCTCGATGGTCAGAAGGCTGACCTGGTGAGCCGCGGCCCTCTCCATCTCCTGGTCGGCCAGGCGGCGCAGGGCTGCGACGTCCAGCCTGGCGGCCACTTTTTTGCCGATGCCCGGCACCGAAGAGATTTGGCTGGACGAGGCGTGCAAGACCGCCGCCGGACTGCCAAAGGCGGCAAGCAACCTGGCCAACCGGACATTGCCCAACCCGGGTGTCAGATAGAGACTGAGCCAGTCATGAAGATCAGCCATGGACGCTCACTAACTCAAGTTTGCTGGACTCGTTAAAAGTCAACTTCGCTGAAGGGGGAGGCGCAAAAGGGTCTCAATCAGCCTTTTTTTGATTCTTCTGCGAGGTCGGCCGCCTTCTTCCTCGCGCCCATAACCGCTGAATCAATATGAAATCAACAACAAGCCGAAATTACGGGCCATCAACAAGCCCGGCGAGGTAAGACGCTCATTGTCACGGACAAAACGATGCGACACCCCACACAGCAGGGCCCACGGCAGACCGCAGGTGAAGGGGCTGGGCGCTCCCGGCAAAACCGCACGTACCCTGCGCCTCCTCAGGCCATGATAACCGATCGGCGCCAGAGGCGCGGTGCGGCAACTCCGAAGTGGGGGGCAAAGGCAGCTTGTCTTGCCGGTCAATCATCCATGACAAAACTTTCAAGCTGCTTTTTGCGGTTGGGATGCTTGAGCTTTTTCAGGGCCTTTGCCTCAATCTGCCTGATGCGTTCACGGGTCACCGAGAAATTCTTGCCAACTTCTTCCAGGGTCAGGTCAACCTCGTTGTCAATACCGAAACGCATGCGCAACACCCGCTCCTCGCGTGGTGTCAGGGTACTGAGTACCTTATTGAGGTTCTGGCGCAGGTTATCCTTAATGGTGGCATCGTGGGGTGACACCGCATCGGCATCCTCGATGAAGTCGGTCAGATAGCTGTCTTCACCGCTGCCGATGGGCGTATCGAGGGAGATGGGCTCCTTGGAGATCCGCAGGATATTTCGCACCTTTTCCAGATCCACCTCCAGCTTGTCGGCCATCTCCTCAGGGGTGGGTTCCCGACCGATCTCCCGGACAAACTCCTTGGAGCCCTTGAGGAGACGGTTAATGGTATCAATCATGTGAACCGGGATACGGATGGTGCGGCCCTGATCGGCAATGGCGCGATTAATGGCCTGCCGTATCCACCAGGTGGCATAGGTACTGAACTTATAGCCGCGCCGATACTCGAATTTCTCCACGGCCTTCATCAGGCCGATATTACCCTCCTGAATCAAATCAAGGAGTTGCAGTCCGCGATTGGCATACTTCTTGGCAACACTGACCACCAGGCGGAGGTTGGATCTGGTCAACTCCTGCTTGGCCAGCCGCGACACATCACGGCCCTTGGCAACAAGAATCACCACCTTCCCCAGGGTTTCCCGATCAATGCCGTTCATCTCCTCAAGATTGCGAGCCATGATCTCGTATTTGCTGTTGTCCGGCTCCTGTTCCAGTTTGCTGAGAACCCGGTCAAACTGCATGGTCATCTTCTTGAAGGAGGCGAGCAGCTCATCGACAAATTTATTATGGAGGCGATCCTTTTTGAAGAGATCGACAATGGAAAGAGTGATGCGATCAATACGTACCAGGGTACGCACTATTTTCTTTGCATCAGCATCCGGTGCCAGGATATCATTCCGCAGTGCGGCCCGCTCCCGATCCAGCCTTTCAGCCTCGCTGACCTTCCAAAGAAAATGCTCTTTAGCGTTGAGCAGGGCCTCTTCATCAGTGTCGTCAAGGCCGCGCAGAATGTCGGTAATGGCCTTGCCGTCTTCCAGCATCTGTCTGAAGAACTGAAATTTCCTAATGGTCATGGGCAGCGAGAAGAGGGCGCGTTGCACCTGGCGATCACCCTTTTCTATGCGCTTGGCAATGGCCGTTTCATCGGCAGGGCTGAGCAGGGGCACCGCCCCCATTTCCCGCAGATAGGCCTTGACCGGATCAAGGCCGGCACCCAGCTCATCCTCGCCCACTAACATATTCTGTTTGCGGCTGAGTCTTCCGCCGGTCTCTTCCAGGTCCCCGTCAACATCCGCCATCACGTTATCATTATCATCAAAAACCACAGCCAAATTCGGTCTCCCATGAGACAAGGCCTGTTGCTGCGCCTTTGTCGTTGAATTTTCCCCTTGCTTTCCCTGACCCCTGTTTCCGCAATTTGCCACCGGCACAGGTTTGTGCCGCGCCGGCACGGCCTGGCCGCTAACCTGCAACACCTCTCTTCAACAACGCATGATCATTAGCAAAACCCCTTGCCTCAAGGGATTTTCAAATTTATAGCCATCAGAATATTAATTTATCAATGCTTCGTCCAATTCTTTTTTCTTTTCAATGAGTTCCATCAAGAGGACCGGATTGTTTTCATGCTGGACCCGGCGAATCTGCAGGACCAACTGCTCCTTTTTTTTATGCAGGCTATGCCTGACCAGCCAGTCAAGCATTTCCCGGGCGGTCTGGGCGGACTGCTCCGGCAAACAGGCCGGCACGGCAACAAGCATTTCCGCAATAATATCCTTCAGGGTGCCGTCCAGACGCGCCAGCAACATCTCCGGCTGAAAGTGCTCAGTCGGTATCTCCTTCATGATCTCAACAATGTGCAGCGCTTCGCTGTCGGCCAGAAACTCCTCTATGCCGGCATCGACAAAGTCCTGGAAATATTGGGGATAGATCACCATAAACTCCAGGAAGCGACGCTGACCGTCACTCACCGGGCCGCTACCGCCGATCCGGCGCCTCTTTTTGGGCCCGGCAACAGTGGCACCCTCCTGAAAATGGCCGGCCACCTCCCTGGCATCCAGCCCCAGCTTTTCACTGAAGTGGGCAATAAAGATCGACCGCTGCAGATGATTATTGCCGATTGCCTTGATCAGCGGCTGCAGCTCGCCAATGATCTTGGCCTTGCCCTCCATGCCCAGGCCATACATCTCGACAAATCTGCCGAAGAGAAAATCGGGTAGACTATATGCCTTGGCAACGAGATCCTCCAGGGCCACCTGGCCATGCGCCGCCAGATAGGTGTCCGGATCATGGCCCTCCGGGAGAATCGCCACCTTGCCGTCCAGCTGCTCGGTAAGAAAGAGAGGCACACTCCGCATGGCCGCCTTCATGCCGGCTTGATCGCCGTCAAAGAGCAGGACCGCCTCAGGCACATATTTTTTCAGCAACCGCACATGGTGCAGGGTGAGGGCGGTGCCCAGGGGCGCCGCCACATTGGTGATGCCGGCCGCCACCATGCTGAGCAGATCAAAATTCCCCTCCACCAACAGGCAACGCCTGCCGGCCTGAACCGCCTTTTTGGTCTGATAGAGGCCAAAAAGGGTTTTACCCTTGTCAAAGACCGGTGTTTCAGGGGTGTTGAGATATTTGGGCTGCCCCTCTCCGAGGATCCTGCCACCGAAACCGGCGACCTCCCCGGCCATGGAAAAGATGGGGCAGAGCACCCGCTTGCGGAAACGGTCATAATAACCGCCCCGCTCTTTGGCGACAAGAAGACCGGCCTCAACCGCCGTGGCCGGCTCGATCTTATGGGTGGCCAGATGCTTGCCCAGAAAATCCCAGCTGTCCGGCGCGTAGCCAAGACGGAAGTCCTTGATAACAGTGGCGGTGATGCGGCGGCTCTCCAGATAACGGCGGGCCGGTTCGGCCGCCGGATCATGGCGCAGGAAATCATGATAGAGGGAGGCGGCCAGCTCATTAACGGCAAAGAGGGTCTTGCGCTTCCGGGCCCGGGCCTTTTCGGCCGGGGTCAATTCACGATCGTCAATGGCAATACCATACCTGTCGGCCAACTCCTTTAATGCGTCAAGAAAGGGCAGGGAGTGGTACTTCATGACAAAGGAAATGACATCGCCGCTTTCCTTGCAGCCGAAACAGTGAAAAAAACCGCGCTCCTGATTCACTGAAAAGGAAGGCGTTTTCTCGGAGTGAAAGGGACAGAGGCCGACATAGCGCCCCGACCTCTTCTGCAAGGGGACATGCTCGTTAATTACCTCGACAATATCAGCGGCATCCTTTACAAGCTGAGCAGCATTGTCCTGGAACATGGTCATAATGGCGAGAACTCCTTAAGGGGACGAAACTGTCACGGCAAGATAGCATAAAAAACCAGGCGGGGGAAGCACGTTTCATCGCGCCGGCCGCCAATGACAAGACAAGAACAATACGTTAGGGGCGCAAACCGGTCCCTGTGGGCAACGGCCCTGGAATTACAGGGGTAAACGAAAAAAGATTGCCCCG
Organism: Desulfobulbaceae bacterium; assembly: GCA_002868945.1. Lineage (GTDB taxonomy): Bacteria > Desulfobacterota > Desulfobulbia > Desulfobulbales > SURF-16 > BM506. Next base: position 20,799 of record PKTX01000080.1, on the reverse strand, counting down.
CCTTCAGCCCCCTGTTTATAGTAGCCAAGGTAATCGTGCAGCAGGGTTGCTGCCTTGATGACCAGTTCCCCCTTATGTTGCACAACAGATGGCCGCTGCGCCGCCGGCCTGTTAACAGCCTGTTTTTCAACAGGCTGTTAAAGGCTGGCAGGCTCGCAGAGCCGGTCAGCCTCTGCGTCACACCAAAAAAGATGCCTGAAAAATCAAGCAGATACCTTTCCAGGCGCCGTGATCTCGAACAGGTGGGCGAGCCGGCGAGACTCCGAAATGACCTATTTCGACTCAGACACTTTTCAAGAGGATCTCTCGCATGGACAGTGACATCACCGATTTTCTGAACCTGGAGATCAAGAGGGAGCTTGCCGAGCGTTATTTCAGCTTTCGGCGCCTCATTGAAGAGGACACCAAGGCCCTGAACGACAACATTGCCGCCTTCATGCATATTGAGCAACGGGTGGCCATTGATCTGACCCGCATCTATATCCTTCTCCACGACCCTGATCTGATCTGGGACTTTCTCTACCTCTCCGGCCTGGAGCACGATTTCTTCTTTGACATGTATGTCAGGGAATCACCCACCATCAAGGCCCGTCTCTTTCAGGGCGTCAAGGTATGGGGCCTGACCTGGAGCGGCCGTTTCACCAAACTGCTGCTCGCCTGTTATGAGGACCTGGTTGAGCATGTCGATGAGTTCCGGCAGCACTATGCCCAACTGGCCGACAGCCGAGGCGTTCTGGCTGAAGAGATTGAGCTTTTTTACCGGAAGAATGATATCAGCTCCATCATGGGCTTTTTACGGAACATGGACGCCGGCCCCGAGGTGGGCGGCGGTCTGCAAGGCCAAATAAGCAGCGGCTTCAACGAATCCATGGAACAGAAAATGCGCATTACACCACCGCCGCCCCTGGAAAAGGTCCTTACCTTGATGCCGCCGCTGGTGCCTGCCTCACAGATCAAGAAGGAACTCAAAAGGCTGGCCGCCCAGGCCCTTGCCTATCACCCTGAAGACTTTCTCAAGTAGCCTGCGGCCTTGCCATGGAAGTGACCTACCCCTCTATTGCCATCGCCTTTCTTGCTGTTTTCGGCGGTCTCAGCCTGCTGATTGCCGGGGGGGAGATGCTGGTTACCGGCGCGATCAAACTGGCCGCCAGACTGGGCATGAGACCGCTGCTCATCGGTCTTACCGTGGTGGCCTTCGGCACCTCCATGCCCGAGTTTTTTGTCAGCATGGCGGCCAGCGGCAAGGGCCATCCCGACATCATGCTGGGCAATGTCACCGGCTCCAATATCGCCAACATCGGCCTCGTCCTGGCCATCTCCGCCCTGCTGCGGCCCCTGGCCGTGCGCTACAGTCGTCTGCGCCTGGAGTTGTGGGCCGTGCTTGCGGCCAGCGCCATCTTTGCCGGCATTACCTGGTACGGTTACTTCAGCCGTCTCACCGGCCTTTTTTTCATGGCCCTGCTCGTCTGGTACACCGTTTTTGTCTATCGACATCCGGCCGGCAAGGTTGACATCATAGAGGAAAAAAAACCGGCCTCGTTCCTCCTCATCGCCCTGTTGTGCGGCGGCGGCCTGCTCGCCCTTTCGCAAGGCTCTGATTTCTTCATCCAGGGCGCCGTGGATATCGCCCTCTTCTTCGGTGTTACCGAGCTCATCATCGGCCTGACCATGGCGGCGGTGGGCACCTCCCTGCCGGAACTGGCCTCCTGCATATCCGCCATCCGCCGGAACGAAACAGACCTTTTGGTGGGCAACATCATCGGCTCCAACCTCTTTAACCTGCTGATGGTCCTGGGCGGCACCGCCCTCTTGTACCCCTTTGCCATTCCCGTTGAGCTGCTCTGGCGCGATATCCCTGTCATGATCGGCTTTTCTGTGGCATTATTACTCTTTCTTATCAGCAGACAACAGGTATCCCGCCCGGCCGGGCTTGTCCTTATACTGGCATACGGCATATATATGTATGGCCTGACCTGAAACTCTTCTTGCAAGGCAACAGATATGAAAAATCGATACAACCCGGAAGAGGCCCAAAAATTCATTGAACGTTATGGTGATTTCCCGCCGGAAATGGGCTTGCGCGTCTACACATCCCGACTCATCGGCCAGGAGGAGGATCTCGTCCTGCACGGCGGCGGCAACACCTCGGCCAAGGCCAGCATGACCAATATTGTCGGCGATGAGGTGCGGGTCATCTTTGTCAAGGGCAGCGGCTGGGACCTTGCCGATATGGAGCCCGCCGGCCTGCCCGGTCTCGAACTCGCGCCGCTCCGCCGACTGCGCTCCCTGGCGGAACTCAGCGACGAAGAGATGGTCAACCAGTTTCGCACCAACCTGCTCGATGCCTCGGCCCCCAATCCCTCCATTGAGACCCTGGTGCATGCCTTTTTGCCGCATACCTTCATTGACCATACCCATGCCGACGCCATTGTCACCCTGACCAATCAGGCCAATGCCGAGGCGCTACTTAAAATGGCGCTGGGCGACAAGGTGGGCATCCTGCCCTTTATCATGCCCGGTTTTCCGCTGGCCAAGGCGGTGATTGACCTCTACGAGAGACAACCGGACATGGAATGTCTGATCCTGCGCAACCACGGCATCTTCACCTTTGCCGATGATGCCCGCACCGCCTATGAGCGGATGATCAGCTATGTGAGCCGGGCCGAGGAGTTTATTGCCGCCAAGATCAAGGAAAGGCCGCTGCCGCCGCCCGATAGTGCAGAGTGCCCGGACACCGACATCATCCTACCCCTGCTGCGCGGCGCCTTGAGCTGCACCGAGGCGGACGGCTTTCAGCGTCTCTTTCATCTTCATATCCGCAGCACCCCGGAGATCATCACAGCCGTCAATCAGCCCGACAGCCACCGCCTCTATGGCGGCGGTGTCCTGACCCCGGACCATGTCATCCGCACCAAGAATTATCCCCTCTTCCTTGATTTCACGGATATGATCAGCGAGGAGGAGATGGCCGACCATATCAAAACGGAGATATCCTCCTATGTCGCGGCCTATGAGGCCTATTTCAGCGAGCAGGTAGCGGCCAAAAAGGTGGAGCGCCGCCGGCTTGACCCCATGCCGCGGCTGATACTGGTGAAAGGCTTGGGCATTATCAGCGTCGGCAAAAACATCAAGGATACCATCATCGCCGCCGATATCGCCGAACACACCCTGGCAGCCAAGAGTGCCGCGGCCAGTGTCGGCTGCTACCGGCAGCTCGACCCATCCTCTATTTTCGACATGGAGTACTGGGGCCTGGAGCAGGCCAAGCTCGGCAAGAAAAAGCCCCTGCCGCTGGAGGGGAAAATCGCCCTGGTCACCGGTGGTGGCGGCGCCATTGCCGTCGGCATCTGCCGGAAACTGCTGGCAGCCGGCGCCCGAGTCTTTCTCGCTGACATTGATGCGGAACGGCTGCAAAAGGTGCGGGACATCCTGAAGGGGGAGGGTTCTGCCACCATGGTCCGGGCCGTGACCATGGATGTGGCCGATGCCGATTCCGTCCGCCAGGCCTATGCCAAGATCATCCTGGAGGCGGGTGGCCTCGACATCCTGGTGCCCAATGCCGGTATTGCTCATGTTGCCAGGCTGGAGGAGCTTGACTCAACCATTTTCCACAAGGTGCTGGACGTCAACCTGGGCGGCGTCTTTGAGGTAATCAAGGCCGCCATTCCTCTTTTTCGGCGCCAGGCCACCGGCGGCAACATCATCATCAACAGCTCCAAGAATGTCTTTGCACCCGGCGCCTCGTTCGGGGCCTATTCCGCCTCCAAGGCAGGCGCCCACCAGATCGGCAAGATTGCCGCTCTGGAACTGGCCGAGCTTGGCGTGCGGGTTAATATGATTAATGCCGATGCCATCTTTAATGCAGGCCAGGTCTCTTCCGGGCTCTGGGATGTGGTGGGACCGGATCGCATGAAATCACGCAACCTTGATCCCCAGGGCCTTAAGGAGTATTATCACCAACGCAACCTCTTAAAGACAGAGGTGCTGGCCGAACATGTCGGCAACGGTGTGGTCTTTTTTGCCAGCAATCAGACCCCCACCACCGGTGCAACCCTCCCCATTGACGGCGGCATCATGGCCGCCTTTCCCAGGTAAGATAATCATGGCAGAAATACGTTCGACAATGGAAATGGTGCTTGAGCGGGCCGCCCGTCTTGAGGCCGAGGCCGGCGACAGCCTGGTCGACGAAGAAAAAATGCAGGAAGGTATGCGCTTGGCTGCCCGCTATCTGCGCGACGAGGCGACGGATTTTGCCGCATTGCAGGCCAAGCACCCACCGGAACAACAGCAGCTTTTGCAGGGCGCCCTCACCGTCCTGCTGCGCAACATCACCCTGCCCAGGGAAGAAATGGACCAGGCTGCCATGGAAAAGGCGCTGCAGGGCCTGCTGGAACTGGGCGAAGATCCGCAGCTACAGGCGGTTATCGCGGAAATGAAAAAAATCCTGGGCCAATACCTGCAGCACAAGAAACAATTACACGGCCAGCTTGAAGAGCAGTTTGCCCAACAGATGGGCATGCTGGAACAATCCATGGGCCCGCAAACCGGCATGCCGGTCAACCTGGAACCCTCTCAGCATCCCAAATTTGCCGAGGAGTGGCAAAAGGTCATGGACCAGCTCAACGAACAGTACGGCAACGCTCTGGACCAGCACAAGGCCTACATAGAACAGCTCATCAGCGCCTAATGGCCCTGTTAACCCTACGTGCCGGGGGATCCTCGCCGGCCTGGCCTCGCATCGAGACCAGGCTGACCCGCCTGGCCGCCGACTGGGCGCCGGTCAGCCGCAACAGGGAGTCGCGCTCTTACCACCTCAGTCTGCCCCAAGACCACCATGCGGTCACTTACTTGCAAGACCTGCAACGCCTGCTGGCCTCAGAGTCTGTTTCCTTCTTTATTGATCTGCAACCATGAAACCATCCCTGCTTACGGCCCTCAAGAATCGTCTCCGGCGCCGCAACCTTGATGCCGTCCTCATCAGCCAGCCCCATAACCGGCGCTACCTGAGCGGTTTTAGCGCCCTGGACCACGGCATTGAGGAGACGGCCGGGGTCCTTCTCATCCCGCGCCGCGGCACACCGCAGCTCATCACCGACAGCCGCTTCGCGCTGGCAGCCCGCGCCGAGGCGCCGACCTTTGAGGTTATCATCCACCGCAAGGGCCTTATCCCGTGCCTGAAAAAACTCTGCCAAGACCAGCAGATCAGGCGCTGCGGCTTTGAAAGCCACTATACCCTGCATGCCACGGCTGACAAGCTTGCCAAAATGGCCAAGCACATAGACATGGAACTCGTTGCCCTTACCGACCTGGTGGAAAAGATGCGCATCTGCAAGGATGAGGCGGAACAGACCAAGATCGAGCAGGCCGTACTGCTCAATGAAGAGGTCTTCCAGGAGGTCTTTGCGCAACTGCGACCCGGCCTGAGCGAAATCGAGGTGGCGCTACTCATTGAAAACAGCATGCGCCGCAAAGGGGCGGAACGCCCCAGCTTTGACACCATTGTCGCGGCCGGCCCCAACAGTGCCCAGCCCCATGCCGTGCCCGGCCTCCGTCCTATTCAGGCGGGCGAACCCCTGGTCATCGACATGGGACTTATCCTGGCCGGTTACTGTTCAGACATGACCCGCACCGTTGTCCTGGGTGAACCTGACCACAAAACCAAAGAGATTATCCGGCTGGTGCGTCAGGCCCAACAGGCCGGCATGGCCGCCGTCCGGGCCGGTGTGACCGGCAAGGAGGTGGATGAGGCGGCCCGCAGCATCATCAGGGATGCCGGTTACGGTGACAATTTCGGCCATGGCCTGGGCCATGGTGTCGGTCTTGCCGTCCATGAGGCTCCGGGCCTCAGCCCCCGCTACAAGAAGAAACTAAAACCCGGCATGGTGGTTACCGTGGAACCGGGTATCTATATTGAAGGATGGGGCGGCGTCCGACTGGAAAACATGGTGGTGGTGGAAGAGGATGGCTGCCGCCTGCTCAACCGTGACACCACCTTTATCGATATCTGAAAGGCAATGGGAAGGTGTTCTTGGGGGCTGCGCATTGAAGGTCCGCGTTAAGTGCGACACCTGCCGGGCACGGCAGCATCCTCTTGCCGGAGCCCCTTTGCCGGCAGCTCTTACTCCGACCAGCAGTCCGTCGGCAAGTCGTCCTGGAGAGGACACTCCCGGCAGCGGGGATTTCTTTTCCGACAGAACTCCTTGCCAAGACAGACCAGCAGGGCATGATACTCATTGTAGAGGGCTGCATCCGCCGGCAGGGCATCCATAAAGAGCTCCTGCATCTCCTCGTAGCTGCTCTCCGAGGCCACCAGACCATGCCGGCTCAGAAAGCGATAGCTGTAGGCATCAACCACAAAGATCTGTTTTTCCGCGGCATAGAGAAGGATGGAATCCGCTGTTTCCGGGCCGATGCCTTTGACCGAAAGCAGCTGCAGGCGTAAGACGCTGAGATCCTGTGCAAAAAAAGAGGTCAGGCTGCCATATTCGGCTACTTGATCGACGAGAAAGTGGACAAGGTTTTTGAGACGCTGGGCCTTGAGATTATAGTAGCCGGAGGGACGAATTCTCTCGGCCAGCTCCGCATGGGGCAGGCCGGCAAGGGCCGTCAGGCTGAGGAGCGCATCGTTTTTGAGATTAGCGATGGCCTTTTCGACGTTGCGCCAGTTGGTGTTCTGGGTCAGCACCGCCCCCACGACGATTTCCACCATGCCGTCACCGGGCCACCAGTGCTGCGGCCCGAAATGGGCCAGGAGGCGCTCATAGAGATCCTGGAGACGATGCACGGCCTGGCTCAGTCGCTGCGAATGAAGATCAGATAGATAACGACACAGACCACAACAAGGCCGACCCCTGCCACCGGCAACACCTTGCCGAGCTGCAGGTTGCCGTCAACAATAAGCCCCTGGGCATAGGGTGAACCGGTAAATATCCAGACACCGGTGGCCAGGCCCAGGTAGACGATATTGTTGATGCGCTGCTTATAAATCCACCAGCACAACAGGGCAATAAGGGGCACCACCAGCCAGGGATTGGTAAAGGCGCCCCGGACATCTACATTATGCAGCTGCTCAGGGATATTGGTCCCCACCCAGAACTCCACCAGCGCGTTCCACATATCAGCCATATATCATCCTCCTTGGCAGCAGGCCATGCAGAGAATCTCTGCCAACAGCCATCCGGAACCGGCCGCACCTGCTTACTTCTCGGTGGGACAGCGACCCGGCCTGGTGGCCTTCTTATAGACCTTGATGGCGCAATAATCACCACACATGGCGCAGGCGTCACCCTTATAGGTGTTGCCCAGTTCACGATAGTGACGGGCCTTGTCGGGATCAAGGGAAAGCTCGATCTGGCCCTTCCAGTCCAACTTGTTTCGGCAGGTGGCCATGGCAATATCACGCTCCAGGGCACCGGGCACACCCTTGACGATATCAGCGGCGTGGGCGGCAATCCGCGAGGCAATCACCCCTTCACGGACATCCTCGGCACTGGGCAGCTTAAGATGTTCGGCCGGCGTCACATAGCAGAGATAATCGGCGCCGGCGGCCGCGGCAATGGCACCGCCAATGGCACCGGTGATGTGATCATATCCGGGGGCAATGTCCGTGACCAGCGGTCCCAGCACATAAAAGGGCGCGCCGTGACAGAGCCTTTTCTGCAGCAGCATATTGGCCTGAATCTGGTCCATGGGCATGTGACCCGGCCCCTCAACAATCACCTGGACACCGGCCTCCCAGGCCCGCTGGGTGAGCTCTCCCAGGTGAATGAGCTCCTGGACCTGGCCACGGTCGGTGGCATCCACCAGGCAGCCGGGCCGCAGCCCGTCACCAAGGCTGATGGTAACCTCATGCTCCTTGAGGATGGCCAGAATCTCGTCGTAATGTTCAAAAAAGGGATTTTCCTTCTTATTATAGCTCATCCACTCAATTGTAAAAGAGCCGCCGCGGCTCACCACGCCCATTAAACGCTCATGGCCCTTGACCTTGGCCAGGGCGTCACGGGTCAGGCCGCAATGAATGGTCATGAAATCAACACCATCGCGGGCCTGCTCCTCAATGGTGGCCAACATTTCGTCAACCGTCACCTCGCCGATGGCCTTTTTCTTCTTCTCAACCACATCGGCCACGGTCTGATAGACCGGCACGGTGCCCAGGGGTATGGGACATTCCTTGAGGATGCCGCGCCGCACCTCGTTGATGTTTTCACCCATACTGAGATCCATGACCGTGTCAGCCCCGGCCCGCAGGCAGACACAGAGTTTTTCCAGCTCCTGCTTGGCCTCCGGCATGTCACGGGAGGCGCCTATATTGGCGTTTACCTTGGTGGAGAGTCCCTTGCCCACCGCCATTACCCTGTCAAAGTCATGGTTATTGTTTTTGGGAATGGCAATGGTGCCTTCGGCGACCCCGGCCATGAGGACCTCGGGTGTGACCCCTTCATGTCTGGCACACGCCTCGAAGACAGGAGTAAGGGTGCCGTTCAGCGCATCTTCACGAATACTCATCTATGTTCTCCATATGGACAAAATACAAAACAAAAAAAGCCTTGAGGCCACGATCGCCCCCGCACCAGGGCTTCGGTGGCCGGCGGCTCTACTCTTCTGAGTTTAAAACGCAAAAACATACCAGTGGCTATATCCAACTGTCAATGCAAAAGCCCGGCATGACAAAGAGAAGAGCGAAAGGCAGCCCCTTTTCCGGCAAAGCTCCTGGCGAGCAGCCCGCTGAAAAGGGAAGAGCGGCAGTTGTGGAAACTATTCTGGAAGAAGGGAATGGATGTAAGAGGAAAGCTCCTGCAGATTAAAGGGCTTGGAAATATGACCCTTGAAGCCGAACTCCTCGCCATGCTCCATGGCTGGCGCCCCGGAGTCACCGCTTGCCGCAATGATAACCGCATCCGGATAGCGCTGGCTGATCAGGGCTGCCGCCTCTTCACCACCCATGCCGCCCTGGACGGTGAGGTCCATGATCACGGCGTCAAAGGCCTCATTGTTTTCGGCTGCCCGTTCATAGGCGGCCACCGCCTCCTCACCGCATACCGTGGAACAAACAGCAAACCCCATAAACTGCAACGATTCTTCCAGCAGAGTACGGATGGTTGCTTCGTAATCCATGACAAGAATGCGCTTCCGGGCGGTGGATTTGGACATTGGCGTAAACGTTCCTCACAGGTACAGAGCTCAGGGAAGGGGCAACAGCGCAAATTATCTGCTTAATCTTTTTAAAAGTCAACAAGGTCACTGATAATTTCCTGCTTGACAGCTGGGCAATGATGCTTAATTTCTTTCTCGTTTTGTCGTATAACCCCTCTTATTTTCAATAAAAATGACTTTTACAAGGTAGCATTCATGACAGATACAAAAAGTGAAACCAGAGAATTTCAGGCGGAAGTCAAACAGCTGCTCGATATCGTTATTCACTCACTTTATACCGAGCGTGACATCTTTCTTCGTGAACTGGTATCAAACGCCGCAGACGCCCTGGAGAAATTTCGGCACCAGCAGCTCCTGGAAGGCGATGTGTTTGACAAGGACGCCCCCCTGGAAATCGCCATCAGCTTTGACGACAAGGAGCAGACCCTGACCATCACTGATTCCGGCATCGGCATGACCAGGGAGGAGCTCGAACAAAACCTGGGTACCATTGCCCACTCCGGCTCCAAGAATTTTTTCAGTGAGCTGGCCGAGGCCGTTAAAAAGGATGTCAACCTCATCGGCCAGTTCGGCGTCGGCTTTTATGCCGCCTTCATGGTGGCCAAGAAGGTGCGTGTCCAGTCCCGTTCCTACCGGCCCGATGCCGAGGGTTACGAGTGGGCCTCAGAGGGCAGCGGCAGCTACACCCTGAGCCCCTGTCCCGGTCTGCATCGCGGCACCAAGATTATTATCGAGCTGAACGACGACAGCCACGACTACGCCTCTGAATATGAGATCAAGAGGATCATTAAACAATATTCCAACTTTGTGCCCTTCCCCATCAAGGTCGGCGGCGAAAAGGTCAATACTGTCCAGGCCCTCTGGGCCAAGTCCAAGAGCGACATCAAGGACGAGGAGTATAATGAATTCTATAAATTCATCTCCAATGCCATGGATGAGCCCCTGGCCAAACTCCATTTTTCAGCCGATGCACCGCTGGCCATCAAGGCCCTGCTCTTTGTGCCCACCGAGAACTTCGAGACCCTGGGCTTCGGCAGAATGGATCCGGGCGTCAGCCTCTACTGCCAGAAGATTCTCATTGAACAAAACAGCGCAAATATCCTGCCGGAATGGCTGCGTTTCGTCAAAGGCGTCGTGGACAGCGAAGACCTGCCCCTCAACATCTCCCGGCAGGCCCTGCAGGACAATGCCCTGGTGGCGAAACTCAACAAGATAATCACCAGCCGTTTCCTCAAACACCTTGCCGAGTTGGCGGACAAGGAACCGGAGACCTATGAGAAGATCTGGGACACCTTCGGCATTTTCCTCAAGGAGGGTGCCACCAGCGACTTCCTGCATCGTGACGCCATTGCCAAGCTGCTTCGTTTTGAATCGTCCAAATCGGAGCCGGGCCAAAAAATTTCCCTGGCCGAATATGTCCAACGCATGGCGGAGGACCAGAAGGAGATCTACTATGTCAACGGCCCGAGCCGCCAGGCCATTGAGGGCGGCCCCTACCTGGAGGCCTTCCGCAAGAATGATATTGAAGTGATCTACACCATGGAGCCCATTGATGACTTTGTCTTCAGTCACCTGGGTGAGTTTGACTCCAAAAAGCTTGTTTCCGCCGACCGGGCCGACATCGACCTGCCGGAGGCCAGCGAGACCGACAAAGCCGAGGAGGCCGACAAGGAACCGGAACTGGAAGCTGCCGTGGCCGACTCCCTGCTCAAGTGGATGAAGGAAATCCTGGGCGATAAGGTCAAGGATGTCGTTGCCTCCAAGCGTCTGGTGGACAGCCCTGCCATCATCGTCAACCCGGACGGCGTCTTCACCAGCTCCATGGAAAGAATCCTCAAGGCCACCAATCAGGAGCACCAGATCAGCTCCAAGAACATGGAGATCAACACCCAGCACGGCCTGATCAAGGGTTTGGCCGACATGCGCACCAAGGATGAGGAGTTTGCCCGAAGCATTGTCGAGCAGATCTATGACAATGCCATGATTCAGGCAGGTCTGCTTATTGAACCCCGCTCCATGGTGGAACGCAACTACAAGATCCTGGAGCGCGCCCTGCAATAATCGCCTGTTGTTAAAGGCGCCGGCCGCCGGCCCTGCTGTTTTTCCCGAAAACCCGAGCTCTCTTCTGAGGCTCGGGTTTTTCTATGTCTTGTCGCAGCCCCGATGCCGTGTGCACAGGAGGCCCCGAAACGCTTTGCCCGGCATTTTTTGCCACAGTTCGGCCAAAGAAGATTTGACACGCCTTAAAGAGCTGTGACACAATAGCCGCACTCTGCCAGACAACCTCGCCTCCCCATATTCCTGCTGAAACCGATGACCGACCACAAAAAAAAATCAGGGCCCGGCTTTATCCACTCCCTGATCGCCTCCTTTATTCGGATATGTCTCGACACGCCCATTACCGGCAAGCTCATCGGCATGCTCGTTGTCTCGCTTCTTGGTTTTTCAGTTATTTATATCCATGAGACCATTGCCCTGCATCTCATCAAGCAAAAGGTGGAGTCGATCCGCGGTATTAATATGCCGCAATACAAGGTGTGCCAGCTCAGCCTGCGCGGCCTCAACGGTTTCAAGATCTCCCTGATCCACACCCTGGACCTGCATGACAATGAACATACCGGAGGTGGCGCCAACTACACCTCCCATATCCAGGATAATTTCACCCGGATCAACAAATTCCGCCACATGGTCAACACCCTGAAGATCGGCGGCTCCATCCAGGACATCACCCATATTTCCGATCTCACCCTGGATTCCTTCAGCGTGACACCTGCCCCCCAAGATTCGGCGCAGTATACCAAGATAGAAGAGATCAGCGAGGATCTGCAACTCTTCTCCGACTCCTATAACCACTTTGTCGATCTACTGCGCCGCGACCATACGGAAGAGGAGTTTGATCAGGCCACCACGGATCTGCTTGCCACCATGGATGTTGTCTATACCGATTTCACCGAGCTCTCCCTGCTGGTCAACCGGGAATTTTCCGACCAGGTCCAGGCAACCGAGGATATTATTGAACGGGGCTCCCGCCACTTTCTGGCCATCTGCCTGGTCACGGTCTTTACTCTCCTTATCGGCACCGCCATTTACATCCTAATCATAGTCAGGCCCCTGAAGCATATCCTGGTGAAGATCACCGAGATTGCCAAGGGCGGCGGCGACCTCTCCATGCGCATTGACGCCAGGACCCAGGACGAGGTGGGCCAGCTGGCCCGACAGCTCAACAACCTGGTGGACAATGTCCACAGCCTCAACTCCTTCAAGGCGGTTATTGAGGAAGAACAGACCCCCACCGACGTCCATATCCGTCTGGCCGCCATGATTTCGCAACGTTTCGACCTGGACTGCTTCTTCAGTTACGAGATCAACGACGCCAAGAAAAACATGTCCGTGGCCCACGCCTGTGACCACGAGCTCATCTGCAGTCAGCAGGTCATGGATGATTGCAATCTGTGCCGGGCCAAACGCACTGGCCACTATATCTCCTCCCTGCAATATGCCGACATCTGTAAACATTTTCCCCACCGGCAGAGCCATGAGCATTACTGCATCCCCATGATTGCCGGCGGCCGTGTGGTGGGCATCATGCAATTTCTGCTGCCCAAAGAAAGCCCCAAGGAGGTGCAACGCCGTTTTGAGGAGCAGGTGGAGCATGTCTGGCGCTATATCAGGGAGGCAACACCGGTCATCGAGGCCAAGCGTTTCGCCGCGGCACTGCGGGAGACCACCATGAAGGACCCCATGACCGATCTTTACAACCGCCGCTTCCTTGAGTCTTACATGGAGACCCTCATCGCCAACAGCAAGCGGCGCCAGGCCAATATCGGCATCCTGATGTGCGACATGGACTTTTTCAAAGAGGTCAATGACACCTACGGCCATGAGTCAGGGGACACGGTGATCATCAGAACCGCCGAAATCCTGACCTCCTGCGTACGCGCCTCCGACCTGGTCATCCGCTATGGCGGCGAGGAATTCCTGGTGCTGCTCCTGGATGTCAAGACGCCGGAGGATACCGCCCATATTGCCGAGAAAATCCGTTCCTCCATGGAAGCCACCGAAATCCCGCTGCCGGGCGGCAAAACCCTGCAAAAGACCATCAGTGTGGGCTACAGCGTCTTCCCCACCGACTCGGAAGCCTTCTGGGAGTGCATCAAGTATGCTGATGTCGCCCTCTATCAGGCCAAGGAGGAGGGCCGCAACCGGGTCTGTAAATTCCTGCCGGAGATGTGGCAGGAAAAACTCTACTAACCACCCTGTGCCGGCACAGGCAACCACCCCCTGCCGATTTTATGGCCGCACCTCCGGCTAGGAGCCTGTCGGACTTAGAGAATCGTAGCGAAAATTCGAAAAATCAAGGCCAGATTTACATGGATTTGAGGCGAATAGCAGAGCTATTTAGTGTCTGTCCAGAAATGGCCCTCTCGGAGTCTCGTAAACTCGCTTACCGGCCTGATCTCGGCGTCATGCTCAAAAAATAATGCTCGGAATATCGCATATATGCCTGCGCTTATTTTTCTCGCAGTCCTTGATCTCGAACGAAATGACCTATTTCTGGACAGACACTATTTAGCGAAAAGCCATGGGAATATGGATCGATTTTTCGAATTTGCAGTAGATTTATGTCTAAGTCCGACAGGCTCCTAACCGCGCCAGACAACCCTGGCGGCCCGACGTTCCGGCAGGCGCTGATACCTGAGACGTGGATAACCAACCATCATGGCAGCGGTGAGCTCCTGACCGTCAGGCAGGGCCAGGGCCTGGCGCAGGGGCGACCAGTCTGCGGCGGCCAGCTGAAAAAAACCGGCCCAGCAGGTGCCGAGCCCCTGAGAAAAGGCAATAAGCTCAAAGGTGGTCAGATGGATGGTGCTGTCCATCGTACCCAGGCCGTAGCCGGCCGGAGCAAAGGTCACCACCAGGCCCGGCGCCTGGCGCAGGATACCGTCACGGCCCTTTTCCCACCCCCTGATCAGCCCGGCAACACCGTAATGCTCTGCCCTGGGGTCGTCCGTGGCCAACAGGTGGCGCATCCAGTCAAAGGCATGGTTGGTGAGACGGTGCAGCTCCTCCTTGTCATCAATAACCAGCCAGCCGATCTGCTGGCTGTTACGGGCCGTGGGCGCATAATGGGCCAGGTCGATACAACGCTGGACAAGCCGACGCTCGACCGGTTTCTTCCGGTAAACACGGATGGAACGGCGGCCGCGGACAAGCTGGGTAAGCTGCTCAACATCCGGCAGCTTCTCCGGCCTGAAGACCGGGCCCGCCTCCTGCCCCACCAGGGTGAGGGCCCCATGTGGGCAGACCGCCTGACAATGACCACACCTGATACAACGCTGGCCAGCGCCCGGCACGGCCTGCGGAAAGCTCCTGCCCACCTCCACTGCTAACAGACGAAAGGGGCAGACCTGGGCGCACAAGCCATCCTTTTGGCAGCGACTCTCATCGATTTCAATAAAACTCATTTCCTCTTCCTCCCGCAGGTCGCAGGGCATCAGCCTCTCTCCGGCGCGGATCCCAGGTGCCGGGGAGCGCATCTTGTCTGATGTCTGGATCCGCCAAAGATTTTACAGGAAGCCGCCCGAGCCGGCAATCAACAAGAGGCTTGTCTTCCCACATGGCCGGCAGGAACGAGACGCGCGACTCCCCACCAATTATGCACTCTTTGCCGACAATAGCAAACAGCCTGCCGCACATATTGATATTCTTTTTTTAAATTCGTAAGATCAAAGATGCACCTGCTAAAAAAAACGTTTATTACAGAGAGGTGTTCATAACAGCCTCTTGCAACTGCCACCCCAGGGAATGACCGTGCTCACTCACCCCTTGCATCTTCATCAGACCCATGCCTGTCGCCCTCAGCCGGACGAAACACGCATCGGCGAGATCCTGGTCCAGGAAAACCTCATCACCCCCCTGGATTGTAAGCAGGTGCTGGAGATCCAGGAGGCGGAAAAAAACTACAGCGGCCTGCCCTTCCTCCGCATTCTCACCGACAGCGGCCGCTTGTCCACCAAAAAAAGAAATCGCCTTCTGGCCCTGCCCGATATCGAAAAGGCCATTGCCGATACGGCCAGCCGCCACGACCTCCTCACCCGCAGACAGCTGGAACTCTGCCTCTTGAAAAAGAACGCCTACCAGACGCTGCCCGAGGCCCTGGTGGCCCAGAACCTCCTCTCCGAACAGCAGCTCGACTTCCTTCTCCACAAGCAACTTGACCCGCAGCTTGTCGCCAACCAGGCCATAACCATGGGCATTGTTTCGGCCGCCGATGTTGATTATTGCCATAAGGTGAGCAAGGGGCCGCGCCCCTTTGGTGAAATCTGTTGCTCCCTGGGACTGGTTACCCCCCTGGACCTCTATCACCTGCTGGCCAAACACGGCAAACAGGTAAAGTTCGGCGAGATCCTCATCCATCTGCAATACACCGACGAAGAAACCGTCAACACCGCCCTGGGGGCCCAGAAGTTAAATAATAAGCTGCTGGGGGAAATCCTCATTGAGCAGCAGGTTATCACCCCGGAGCAATGCCAGGAGGCCCTTTCCCTGCAGGCCAATATCCCCTTTGAACGGCTGGAGGAGTTCAGCTATGATGACGCGGCCCGCCAAGCCCTGCCGCGCCTGATCAGCGCCCGACATGCCGAAGAACACCTGCTGCTGCCCCTCTCCCTCCGCAATCGCAACCTGAAACTGGCCCTTATGCACCCTGATGCCATCCAGAGCGCCCGCGAACTTTTGTCGCCCTATAAGGAGTTACAGATTCAGTGCATCCTGGTCCCGGAAGAGCGGTTCCGCCAACTCTTTGAAGAGCTTTACAGTGAAGCGCCTTGCCTGGAGATTCGCAAAACCCTCTTGGAACTACAGAAGAAGCAACAATTTTTTCAGCAGGCCGACCCGGAATTCCTGCATATCGATGTTGATGAGGATCTGGAAGAGGAGACCAGCGCGGAGGCACCCCATATCCACGCCAGCGCCGACATTGAAGAGGCTGTCCACGCTATTATCCGCCATGGCCTGGACCAAAACGCCAGCGACATCCACCTGGAACCGGAAGGTACGGGACTCGCCCTACGCTATCGCATCGACGGCATTATCAAGAGCCATGCGCCCCAATGGCTGCACGGTCCTCTCCACGAAAATGCCGGGGCGCTGATTGCCCGGCTCAAGGTGATGGCCAACCTTGACAGCAATGAGAAGCGTCTGCCCCAGGACGGCGCCTTCCGCATCAGTTATCTTGATGAAAAGAGCCGTCAGAAGAATCAGCTCGAATTTCGGGTGGCCTCCTGCCCCTCTGTGGGCGGCGAGAGCATCACCATCCACATCCTTGATCCGCGCAAGGCCAAACTCAGCCTGCGCCAGAACGGCCACAGACAACATGTCCTGGAGCCCTTTACCAGGCGGCTCAACAACGACAGCAGCATAGTGCTGGTTGCCGGACCCAACGGCAGCGGCAAGTCATCCACCCTTTACGGCGCCCTGAAGGAGATCTACAATCCCTCTCTGAAGATCCTCACGGCCGAGGACCCCATTGAGTACAATTTCCCGGGCATTATCCAGTCCCAGGTCAACAACAAGCTTGGTCTTGATTTCGCCCGGCTGTTGCGCTCCTTTCTCCGCCTCGACCCGGATGTCATCATGGTGGGCGAGTTGCGCGACCAACAGACCGCCGCTCTGGCCTTTGATGCCGCCCAGACCGGCCACCTGGTTCTCTCTTCCCTCTACGCCAATGACTCCATCTGCGCCCTCTTCCGTCTCCTGGATCTGGGCATTGACCGCTCGCGCATTGCCGCCAACCTCTCCTGTGTCCTGGCCCAGCGTCTGGTCCGCAAAATCTGTCCCTCCTGTCTCACCGAGTATCAACCGGAGCCCAAGGAATGGTCGCTGATCTTCAACAAGTATCCGGCCCACCTCCGGTTCTTTCACGGCACCGGCTGCCGCTTTTGCGACCACACCGGTTTCAAGGGCCGCACCGTGCTGTCGGAGATCTTCACCATGAACAACCCCCATGCCTTTATCAAGGGGGCCCAGCTTGACGAGATGAAGGAGATCGCCTCTCTGCAGGAGATGAAAACCATGGTTCATGACGGTCTGCTGAAGATGAACTCCACCACACTCACTGAGCTCAGCCGGGTGCTGCCCTTTACCATGCTGGAAAATCACCGCCGCCACGAACGTTTGACCACCTCTGGAAACGATGAGATCAATCTCAGCTTTCCGGTCAGGGATCCCGGCCGGGAAAGCGCTATTGTTATGGCCATGCACCGTCACTTCAATGCCCTGCTGGCGGCGGACAGCAAGCCCCTGGTCGACCAGGACCACTTCCAGCGCTTCATTTGCGATCAGCATGACCAGCTCTGCGCCACACACGGCGTTAATCAGGTGCTCTTTACCCTGAAGAAAGAAGAGGGCGGCCCCGTGGAAATCCTGGCCCAGCCCCGACAGACAAGGGAAGAGACACCATGACACGGACACTCGCCATAACCAGCGGCAAGGGAGGGGTGGGCAAGACCAACATCAGCCTCAACCTGGCCCTGCAACTGGCCGCCCTCGGCAAGCGTACCTGCCTCTTTGATGCGGATTTCGGTACGGCCAATGTCAATATCCTGCTGGGCATCTCACCCCGATACGATATCAAGGATGTCATTGTGCAGGGCAAGACCCTGGCCGACATCATAATCGGCGAAAACAAGAACCTGGACATCCTGCCCGGCAGCTCCGGTGTCGAGGAGATGGCCAACCTCTCCCCCGGCCGCTTGAAAAAACTGCTCGGCAGCCTTGCCGCCCTGCCCGACTATGATTTTCTGGTGGTGGATACAGCGGCCGGTATTTCCAAGAATGTGGTTTCCTTCTGTCTGGCCGCCGGTGAGGTGGTGCTGGTCATCACCCATGAGCCCACCTCGCTCACCGACGCCTTTGCACTGCTCAAGGTCCTGGCTGCCAATGGCTACCAGGGTACGACCAAGGTGGTGGTCAATCGCTGCCATGACTCAAGCCATGCCCGCATCACCTTTGCCACCTTCAAGAATGCCGTGAGCCGGCATCTGCAGCTGAAGGTTGCCGCCCTCGGCCTGGTGCTGGAAGACAGCAAGATGGTGGAGGCCATCCGTCTGCAGCAGCCCTTTTTACACAAATTTCCTCAATCGCAGACCGCCAAATGTTTTCATATGCTGGCCAGTCGCCTTATCGAAAACAAGGACGAAATCAAGGGCAATGGCCTGGATTCCTTCTGGCGTACCACCATGGAGACAATGACCGGCCCCCTCACCATCCCCAGCGCGCCCCACAAAGAGGTAAAAGAAACCGAAAGCATGGCCCTGACCGGCAACAACGCCTGGCCGGCAACGGAGATAGTCCAGGAGCTGAAAGGTATCCGGCAGGCCCTGGATAATCTTGCCGACAAAGGTTTGCCGCAACGGCAGACAGGGGCCGGACCGACAAACAGGAACCAGGCGGCCGAACCGGTTGTCAAGCTTGATCTCAGCCCCCTGCTGGCCACCAGCCAGGCGCCTGCGCATGGGAGCCCCGACCAACAGGATAAAAGGCATGGAAAAACGAAATATTGACGAGATAATCGCCACCATCGAAAAAATCCCCACCCTGCCCGAGGTGGCCACCGAGGTCCTGGCGGCCCTGAACGAAGAGGAGGTACACATCGACAAGATCACCCGTCTTATAGAGTCTGATCCGGCCCTGGCCACCCAGATTCTCAGGGTGGCCAACTCCCCCTTCAGCGGCACCATCACCTCGGTGAGTTCGGTAAACCATGCCATTGTCATTCTCGGACTGGGCGAGGTCAAGGCCTTGCTGCTCGTTTTTGCCGTGCAGAAGTTCTTTGCCCAGGCAGAGGGCGAACTATACTACAGGAAAAGGATCTGGCACCACTCCATTATCTGCGGCCATATCGCCCGGCTGCTGGGCCGTCACTATCAGTGTGACGCGGACGACACCCTCTTTCTCTCCGCCCTGATCCACGATGTGGGCAAAATCGTCGCCGATCAATATTTCCACCCTGAATTTCGCCGTGTCATCGACTACATCGAAAACCATCAGACCACCTTCAGTAAAGCGGAAAAGGAGATTCTAGGCGTCACTCACTACCAGATCGGCGCCAAACTCCTGCAACAGTGGTCCTTTCCGCGCCAGGTAATCATGCAGGTCTTTCACCACCACGCTCCCTGGCAGGAGCAGAACTTCTCCAAAGGGGCCATGCTTGTCTACCTTGCCAACATCCTGGCAAAGCTTGCCGGTTTCCCATGCCTTTCCAAGGAGAAGTCCATTAATATCGAACACTTCGCCGCCTCAAGGGCTGTTGACCTGCTCAACAAAAACGGCTTTGAGCTTGACCGCGACACCCTTGAAAAACTCCTGGTGCAGATTAACGAAACCCTGGCCCTGGAGGGAGATCACGACATCTTTTCTTAGCAATTATTCAAGATGGCCAGCAGTCTGCCGACCTGGGAGGCAATGAGGCCCAGCCTGCCGTGGGACAGGGGCCAGGCGGACTCTGCAGGGATGATGTCGCACACCATATTTCATGATGCTTAAACTCAAACTCGAAGCACTGATCCTCACCATTGAGCAACTCCCGACCTTGTCGGACATTTCCACGGAGACCCTGGCCCTCATCGAGGCCGACGACACCAGCATTGACGAGATGAGCAGGTTTATCGAGCGGGATCAGGCCCTGGCCCTGCAGGTCCTCAAATATGCCAATTCACCCTTTGCCGGCACCACAAGCGCGGTGAGTTCAATCAAACATGCCGTTGTTATCATGGGCCTCAACGAGGTCAAAACCCTGCTGCTCGCCCTCACCCTTCAGCATTTTTTTGCAAGCAGCGGCCGCGATAAAGAAAATCGCCGCCACTTCTGGAAACACTCGCTGATCTGCAGCCATGTGGCAAACTACCTGGCCCGCTCCTTTCAACTCCGCGCCGACAGCACCGTCTTTATCTCCGCCTTGATCCATGATATCGGCAAGATCGTCGTGGATCAGTATCTTCATGATGAATTTATCAAAGTTGTCGAATACATAGAGAAAAACCACACCACCTTTAACGAAGCGGAGAAGGCCATCCTGGGCCTCACCCATTATCAGATCGGCGCCAAACTGCTCAGGCAGTGGAGCTTTCCGGAACAAATCATCAGTCAGGTCTATCACCACCACGCCCCCTGGCTCGATCAAAGGTATCGGCAGGGCGCCACCATCCTCTACCTGGCCAACATCCTCACCAAGATGGCCGGCTTTTCCTGCCTGGCCGGTGAAAAAAAACTGGAGCTGGCACAATTCTCCACGTCAAAGGCCATGCGTTTTATCAGGGAAAGCGGCTTTCCTCTCAACAAAGAGCTGCTGGCCCGTCTCCTCACGGACATCAGCCACCTGCTGCAGGACGCCGATGATTTTTTCTAACCTGTCTCTGTCCAGAGACAGGTCGTTTTGAAGGCACGCATACCTGGGAGTGCGAAAAAAGCGCGCCCGGAGGAAGATCCATGAAGTGCGCTTGCCATGGGATGAGGAGCATTGCGCGGAGTCCGGCAGACTCGCCCAGCTTAGTGTCTGTCCAGAAATAGGTCATTTCGTTCGAGATCAAGGACTGCGAGAAAAATAAGCGCGCCCTGAAAGAAGTGCCCTTGGGGTGCAGGCATATA
>PKTX01000031.1 GCA_002868945.1 Desulfobulbaceae bacterium | reverse complement strand
GAGGTAAGCGAAACGAAGTGGAGACTCCGATATCGCATATATGCCTGTGCTTATTTTTCTCGCAGTCCTTGATCTCGAACGAAATGACCTATTTCTGGACAGACACTAAATTATCTCTATTGCTTCTCTTCGTTGCCGTCGCGCAGGTTCTGCAAAAGAAAAAGGCCAACCCCCACGCAGATGGCGGAATCCGCCACGTTAAAGGCGGGCCAGTGATAGTCGGCCACATAAAAATCAAGAAAATCCACCACTGAGCCGAAACGCAACCGATCGATGAGATTGCCCAGGGCGCCGCCGCCGATAAGTCCAAGTGCCACGGTATAGAGGATATGCCGGACACAGAACTGCTTAAAGAGCAGCAGGATAAAGGCCAGGGCAGCCACGGCCACACCGATAAAAAACCACTCCTTCCAGACCCCCTCTGCCGAGGCCAACAGACTGAAGGCGGCGCCGCTGTTGTGCACATAAACCAGATTGAAGAGATCGGGAATCACCTGCCGAACCTCATAGAGATCAAAGGAGGCCATGACCCACCATTTAGTTGCCTGATCCAGGGCCACCACCCCCCAGAGGATGGAGAACATGAAGTAGAAACGACGCATGGCCAGATTGAGATTGTGCCTTGTTGCTTGCAATGTCATTTTCTTGAAGAATGCCGATTGAGTTAGTGTCTGTCCAGAAATAGGTCATTTCGTTCGAGATCAAGGACTGCGAGAAAAATAAGCGCAGGCATATATCTGATATCGGAGTCTCCACTTCGTTTCGCTTACCTCCGAGCATTATTTTTTGAGCATGACGCCGAGATCGGGCCGGTAAGCGAGTTTGCGAGACTCCGAGAGGGCCATTTCCGGACAGGCACGAGTTAGTGTCTGCCCACTTAAAATCGTGACAAGAAGCCGCAGATCGACACAGCAGGTGCAGGTTCTCGAACCGTTTGTCGGTGAGCACCAGGGCTAGCCGAGGAGTTGCCGGACCACTTTCGAGCAGCGGCTACAGAGGGTGGTATGCTCGCTGTCGGCCCCGACACTGTCGCTGCGCGTCCAGCACCGTTCACACTTGGCGCCGTCCGCAGCGCGGACCAGCACAGCAAGCCCCTCTATCTCATCACTGGCCACCGCCTCGGCCGGTGCCTCAGGCACATGGCGCAACACCGAGACGTTGGCAATCATCTCCAGGGTCTGCCACTTATCGGCCAGAAAGGCGGCCAGCTCGTCACCGACGCTCACCAGCACCTCTGCCTCCAGGGGGTGGCCGATCACCTTGTCGCGTCGGGCCGCCTCCAGCACCCTGGTAATCTCGCCGCGCACATCCTGCAGACGCTGCCAGGTGGAATGCAGCTCATCCTGGAGGTAGTCGTCGTTCTCCTCAGGGAAGAGGGCGATGAAGATATTGTCCTCGCGGCCACCATCCTCGGGAAGATATTCCCATGACTCCACGGCGGTAAAGCTTGCCACCGGGGCCATCAGCTTCAACATACCCACCAGGACCTCATAGAGGACGGTCTGGGCCGAGCGCCGCAGCCTTGAGGCGGGCAACTCCGAGTAGAGGCGATCCTTGATGATATCAAGGTAAAAATTACTCATACTCACCGTGCAGAAGTGCTGGAGACCGTGAAAGACGTGATGAAAATCATAGTACTCATAGCCGCCGCGCACCTTGCGTTTCATGCGCTCATACTGGCAGAGGGCCCAACGGTCAAGCTCCTCCATCTCGGCAAAATCCACCGCATCAGTGGCCGGATTAAAATCACCAAGATTGCTGAGCAGATAGCGGATGGTGTTTCTGATCTTGCGGTAGGCGTCGGAGAGCTGTTTTAAGATCTCATCAGAGATCTTGATATCATCTCGATAATCTTCGGATGACACCCAGAGGCGCAGGATCTCGGCGCCATACTTCTTGATGATCTCCTCCGGGGCAATGACGTTGCCCACGGATTTCGACATCTTCTTGCCATGCTTATCCACCACAAAGCCATGGGTGAGCACGGCCCGATAAGGGGCTGTGCCGCGCGTGCCCACCGAGGCGAGCAATGAGCTCTGGAACCAGCCGCGATGCTGATCGGACCCCTCCAGATAGAGGTCGGCCGGGCTGGGCAGATTGCGCTCCTCCAGAACGGCGGCATAGCTGACCCCGGAGTCGAACCAG
This sequence comes from Desulfobulbaceae bacterium, assembly GCA_002868945.1. Classification (GTDB taxonomy): domain Bacteria; phylum Desulfobacterota; class Desulfobulbia; order Desulfobulbales; family SURF-16; genus BM506. The sequence goes on along the minus strand of PKTX01000031.1, from coordinate 85,993 downwards.
ACATCGAGGATATCCTCCTCCTTGCGAAACTCCGTGGAACCGCACCAGCACACCATGTCCGGCCCGGTGAAATCCTTGACATCGTGACTGAACCAGGCATCAGCACCCTCTTTGAGGAAAAGGTCGTCAATACGGCTGTTGACCTTGTCGGTGTTCATGATATCACCGCATTTGGCACAGATAACAGCGGTGATGGGTACCCCCCAGGCACGCTGGCGCGACAGACACCAGTCGGGACGATTCTCCACCATGCCGTGGATGCGCTCCATGCCCCAGCTCGGCATCCAACGCACCTCCTTGATTGCGGCCAGGGCCTTGTCCCGCAAGCGGTTGCTGTCCATACCGATGAACCACTGCTCCGTTGCCCGGAAGATGACCGGCTTCTTGCAGCGCCAGCAGTGGGGATAGCTGTGCGTCATGTCATTACGGGCAAGCAGATGCCCGCTCTTTTCCAGGTCTGCGCAGATCACCGGATTGGCATCCTTGATATTCATGCCGGCATAGGGTCCCGCCTCTTCGGTGAAGACACCATGGTCATCCACCGGGCTCAAGACCTCCAGGTCATAGTTGAGACCGGTGAGATAATCCTCGCGGCCATGACCAGGAGCGGTATGCACACAACCTGTACCCGTCTCCAGGGTAACGTAATCGGCCAGCACGATTTTGGAGAGGCGCTCCAGAAAGGGGTGCCTGCAGGTGCGGCCCTCCAGCACTTTGCCGGAGAAGAGGGCCAGCTGCTGATAGTCATTCCGGCCGAAGCGAGCCATGGTCTCTTCCACCAAGGCCTGGGCCATGATAAATACCTCGCCGCCAACCTCCACAGCAGCGTAGTCAAAATCGGCATGCAGGGCCACTGCCATATTGGCCGGCAGGGTCCAGGGCGTGGTGGTCCAGATCACCACCGAACACTTCTTGTCGGCAAGTTCCGGCACCAGGGCGCCCAGATTGCCCTCCACCTCAAACGTGACATAGATAGAGCTTGAGGTGTGGTCATAATACTCCACCTCGGCCTCGGCCAGGGCGGTGACACAGGAGGAGCACCAGTAGACCGGCTTCTTGCTGCGCACCACGGAACCGTTCATCAGAAAACGGTTAAACTCGCGGGCAATGGCCGCCTCATAGGAGTATTTGATGGTGAGATAGGGATCGTCCCAGTCACCCAGAACACCGAAACGCTGGAACTCTTCCTTCTGGATCTTCACCCACTTCTGGGCATATTTGCGGCAGGCGGCCCGAAAGGAGAGCTTGGGCACCTCCTTCTTTTTGGCGCCCATCTCCTTGTCGACATTGAGTTCAATGGGCAGACCGTGACAGTCCCAACCCGGCACAAAGGGGGCATGGAAGCCGGCCATGCGTTTGGATTTAAGAATGATGTCCTTTAAAATCTTGTTAAAGGCGTGACCCATGTGGAGATGGCCGTTGGCATAGGGCGGGCCGTCGTGGAGGATATAGCTGGGCCGCTCCCTGGTGGCCTCCAGGATCCGGCCGTAGAGATTCTCCTTTTGCCATTTTTTTAAATATTCAGGCTCCTTCTGAGTGAGGTTGGCCTTCATTTTAAACTTGGTCTTTGGCAGGTTCAGGGTGTCCCTGTAATCCATGACATGCTCTCCGTGATAAATATGGACGCGGTCAAGAGGTTGACCGAAATTACACTGTGAAAAAGAGCCCTTCCGACATGGAAAGACATAAACAGGCTAAAATACCAACTCCCCCCTTTCTTGCAAGGGTTATATGGCGGCCACAGGCAAGAAGTTGACAAATAAGGAGTTGAGAAATAAGGAGTTAATGATTAAGGGTTTTAAAGAGATAAATACAGAAGGACGTCCATTCACATTTTTTTCAACTTCTTCCCCCAGACATTTTAAAAATATGACCCCGAAAGTAATCGCCATGGCCGGCAAGGGTGGTACCGGCAAGACCACCACCAGCGCCCTGCTCATCAAATACCTGACCAGCCGCCAACTGACTCCCATCCTGGCCGTTGACGCCGACGCCAACGCCAACCTCAACGAACTGCTTGGGCTTGACATCAATATGACCATTGGTGAAATCAGAAAGGAGCTCAAGGGGGACCTGCCCATCGGTATGACCCGCGACCAGTTCATGGAGATGAAGATCCAGCAGGCCATTATCGAGGAATCAGGCTATGACCTGCTGGTCATGGGCCAGCCGGACGGCCCGGGCTGCTACTGCTCGGCCAATCAGTATCTGGCCATGACCATGGAGCGTCTGGCCACCAACTACAGATACATCATTGTCGACAACGAGGCGGGCATGGAGCATTTAAGCCGCCTCAATCTGCGCGCCATCGACCACCTCCTCATCGTCTCCGACCCCTCGGCCCGCGGCATCATGACGGCTCGCCGCATTGCCGAGATCACCGAACCCCTGGGCCTGCAGGTCAAGAGCAAACATCTCATCGTCAATCGCGCCGCTACGCCCCTCACCCCTGAGCTGGAGGCCAAGATCAACGAGGCGGTGGCCCAGAGCAATCTGCCCTTGGGCGGCATCTTCCCGGCCAGCGACGAGCTCGTCCGCCAGGAGATCACCGGCGGCTCCTATCTTGAACTTGGCGATGAAGTCCCCATTTTGCAGACGGCCTTTGCCACCTTTGACAAAATCTTTGCCCAGTGATTTCTTTTAGCCACGGAATCCACGGAAGGGTTTTCTCCGCAGGCGCTTGAGCTCCTCCACGGACCAACCCCAAAAGAGCCCGTTGCGAGATTATCGCAACGGGCTCTTTTCTTTTGGGTTATGCCTCATGAAAGCTGGCTCCTGCCACCTTTCACTTACCGCTTGATATTGATCAAATCGTTCAACATCTCGTCGGTGGTGGTGATGATCTTGGAGTTGGCCTGGAAACCACGCTGTACCGTGATCAGCTTGACAAACTCCACACCCAGATCAACGTTGGATTGCTCCAGGGCATTGGGGGCGATGCTGCCCAGGCCGTTATCGCCGGGGGCGCCGGTGGTGGGGGCACCCGACTCGGTGGTCTCGGTGAAGATATTACCGCCGTTCTTGTGGAGACCGGTGAGGTTGCTGAAGTTGGCCAGGGCCACCTGCACCTTTTCGATGACCTGGCCGTTGGAGTAGTGGCCGGTGACCACACCCTCGGTATCCACCGACACCGACTGCAGGAAGCCGGAGGCATAGCCGTCCTGATCCTGGAAGATGGTGGTGGAGGAATTGGCATACTGGGTGGTGGCCAGGGCCTCGGCATCAAAACGATTACTGACCGTATCGCCCATCTGGCTGCCGTCTTCGGTACCGACATCGGCCGGGTGAACCTCAAAGGTATCCACCCCCCAGGGCTCCGCGCCGCTTGCCGTGTTATAGTTGATACTGTCCATCTGCAAACTGCTGGTCCGGCCGGAGGTATCCGCCACCCAGTCGGTGAGCTGCAGGCGGCCGGCCGTGTCAATACGGGCCTCTGCCTCAAAGGTATACTCCAACCAGTTCAGCATATCCTGCACCGTGCCGGTGACCGGATCGCCACTGATGGACCAGAAAGGGGTTTCACCGGCAGCCTGGACGGTGAAGGTGCCATTGACGCCCGGGGCAACAGTGGTGTCACCATCACCACTGACACCGGTAAACTCAATGGTGTCGCCCACGGCAATGGTGCCATTGCCCGCCTCATCATAAACGCTGGTCCAGGGGGTTTGGGAGCTGATGGCCGGGATTGTCTGGCTATCGGTACTCAAGGCCTGGCCGATGGAGACGATCTGCTGCTTTGAGGAGGTGACATCTATGTTGCCGCGATAGGCCTGCATGTCGGTAAAATCGGTGGCCGCCGCGCTAATGCCGAAGGGTTCTGCCCCGGCCGTGGTACTGGAGGCGGACACATCCAACGAACTTGTCCCCGGCGTATTGTCAACCACCCTGATCTGACCATTGCTGTCCAGGGTGGCGGTGACCGCGGCAGCGCCGCCATAGTTGGCCTCCAGCGCATCAAGAAGATCCTGGGCGGTATTGGCCCCGACGGTAAAGGTAAAGTTTACCGCGCCACCATTCACATCCGTGCCGGCAAAGTCAATGGTATCCCCCGCTACAAGGGCGACACCGTTATGATCTTCGGAACCAGCCAGGGCAGTGGCGGGATTACTTACTGCCGCGCCACTGGCGGCAAAGAGGCCTTCCGGACTCAGGGCCCAACTATTGATTGATTGCTGACTGCCACCAAAAGGCACGGAGTTATTGGCGGAGATGGTGTAAAATTCGGTGACCGCCAGGGCAGAATCACCCAGGGTGGAATCGGTCATGCGCAGACGACCCTCGTCGTCGAGGTCGGCGTTGACACTGAAGGTTACCCGCAGATCATCAAGGAGGTCCTGGACCGTATCCGTGCCGTTCACCTCATAGACGAGGGGGCTGACCCGGGCCCCGGTATGATCAAGTCCCTCAAAAACGAAGACATCGCCGTCGACAATGCGGTTGCCGTTGCTGTCATACACCGAGTTCCACTGGGTGGTGGCGGTAATCACCGTGCCGGAGTTGGTGTCACTGATGGCACCGCCGTCACTGACAAGAATCTGGGGCTGAGTGGTGGTGATGCCGCTGTAACGTGCCCCGAGGTTGAGTCGGATGCTGGGATTGTAAACCGGTGGATTGGCCGTATAGTCGATGGCCTCGCCGGTAAAGTTGGCCGGAAACTCGTAGTAGCTGTCATCGGTATCCAGAACAATACGGTTCTCGTTTCTGGCCGGATCAACCTGACCGTCCGGCGGAATGCGCCAGGCATCGATCTCGGAGATCTCACCGGAGGTGGTGAATTTAATGGCACCATACATCAGGGCGCCGGCCCCCTTGTGCACCGTATAGTCCATGCGCTGCGCCGGAGCAAACATCTGCTGCTCATTTTCGTTGAGGTTGCGCATATCCTCGGTGGGATCACAGGTGACCATGAATTCCCACTCATTATTATCGGTGGTCTTGTCAAAATAGATGGTGATATCGTGGCTGGCGCCCTGGGAGTCGTAAACCTTGATGGCGCTGGTGTACTCGAACTTGGTGGAGTCGATGGGCGGCGTCGGCGTGGCCAGGGCGGCATTGGTGCCGTTCCAGCTCTCAAAGAGGCGTTCCTCGTTGGTCTCTTCGGCAAGACGGGAATCCAGGTTGGCAATGACCTCGACATTACCGGTGGTGACCGGCGGCGTTGATTTACCGATGTTGAGATCACCGATGGTGCCGGAGCGATCACCATCGCCATCCAGGGTCCAGCCCTGGACAAAATAACCCATGGGGTTGATCAGGTTACCCTCCAGATCGAAACGGAACTCACCGGCCCGGGTGTACATATCCGCCTCCGAGTTATCCGGGCTGCGCAGCATAAAAAAGCCCTGGCCACCGATGGCCATATCCGTTGGGGTGGAGGAGCTCTCAAAAGAACCCTGGGCAAAGAGGCCGTCCACGGTGGAGAGGGTGACACCACGGCCCACCTGCTTGGAGCCGGAGGCGGTGGAGACCGACTGTGACAAGACATCCTGAAAGGTGGCCCGGCTCGATTTATAGGCAACGGTGTTAACGTTGGCGACATTGTCACCAAGCACCGACATGGCATTACCCATGGTGCTGAGACCGGAGATGCTTGAATAGAGTGAACTTGAGATAGCCATTATTTTTTCCTCCCTCTTTCAGGATAGTGCGGGCCCTTTTATGCCCGCCTGACACACTTTATACTGGTTGTATATTTTTTTAGGGGCTGCCGAAAACAACCACCAGCCTTTCTGTTAAATTACTCCGATCACCGCTCCCACCGTGGCAGGCACATGATGGTCGAGAACCAGCTGGGCCGTACCGGTCTCATAATCGACACCGGTGACCTTGCCCGAGGCCTTATAATCAATGGCTAGCTGCTGGCCGGCCTGGTCATAGGCCTTGACATTGAAGCTATAGGCGCCGTCGTCAACCTTCTTGCCAAGCATATCGGTGCCGTCCCACTCCATGGCATGGGTGCCCATGCCGATGCGGCCGAGGTCAACAAGCTTCACCAGGCGATTGGCGGCGTCCCTGATCTCCAGCACAGCCATTTCGGCATCCTCTTCCAGGCGGAATTCACCCTGGCCGACCTGGTCGCCGCTGACCCCTACCCCATTACCATGGACCATCACCTCACGATCCAGCAGGGTGAGAAGCTGCAGATTATTCTGAGAGGTCTGATACTCCAGGAGCTTGTCCATGCTGTCGGCCATCTGCATGGTGGCCTCCATGTTGGAAAAATCGGCAAGCTGTGTGGCCATATCCGTACTGTCCATGGGTTCCATGGGATCCTGATGCTGCAGCTGGGTAATGAACAGGGTCATAAAATCGCTGGAGTCAAGCTCCTGCTTGCCCACCGGCTTGAACAGGGGATCCGGCTCTGCCAGGGGAACACCTAAGGATGTGGTTTCCATTTTCGATATGCCTCATGTAAAAAAGTGAAAAAGTGACGTGGCCCCGGTTAGACAAAGAGGTTGACGCCACTCTCCGGACTTATATCCTGTTTGTTCTGGGCGGTGAGATAGAGGACCTCATCCGACAGATCGGCCAGGCTCTGGGCCTGCAGACGTTCACCGCTCAAGGCCGCCTCAAAACGCTGCCAGCCGCCCTGCTCCTCATCATTCTGTCCGACAAAGACATTGACATCTCCCAGTGAAAAACCCTTCTGCTCCATATTCTGGCGAAACTCCTCCATGGATCCCTCCAGGGTCTCCTTGACCTTGCTGTTTTCCATGGTGAAAGAGACCGACACCACCTGCTGGCGCACGGTAAGGTCCACCTTTACCTCGCCGAGGTCGGCCGGATGCAGTTTTAAGACCAGGTGCTGCTCACCACTGCGCATACCGCGGGCCACCGCCAGGGAGAGCTGATTTAAAATCTGTTGTTGTTGCTGCATGGGAAAATGCCGGACCATGGGCGGGGGCTGATTTACCGGCGCCGAAACAGATTGATCCGCGGCGGCGTTTGCACCGGCGGCCAGACCATCCTGGCGCTGTTGGCCGGCAAACTCCTCCTTGCTGAAGGGCACCAGCTGATCGGCGCTCACCACATTTTTCAGCAGGAATTTGGCATTGTCATTTTCCGTACCAATTCCGGCATGGGTGCTGCGCTCGGCTACCCTGGCGGCCACAGCCTCCAACCATTTGCGGATATCACCTTCGAGTTCCTCTTCTTCAACAGTCAAGCCCTTTTCGTAGCGCAGGCGGGCCTGGTCATAGATCATGAGCAAATCCTGGTAGGCCTGGCCCTGGGCGTCCTGCACCACCGGACTGAAGCCCACCGACTTATCCTGAAAGAACGCCTGGCGCATGACCTTTTCCAGGCTGCCCAGAAACTTGACCAGATCAAGCTGCGGCTCATTGGCGCGTGCCAGGTCGACGCCTTCTTGCAGCAGGGCCTGCAGACGGTCATAGCTTAAAACCATCTCCTCGCCAAAAAGCTGTTCCGGCAAGAGTTCGAGCTGGCCCCCCAGGGAAATTCCCGCCTTGTCAAGCAAGCCCTGCAACTGTTCCGCCTCCCAGTCGGAAAGGGGAACGCTCTGCAGCTTTTCCGGCGAGACAGACAAATCCTTCAAGGCCTGGGCTATGAGGGCAAGATCAATATCGCCGTCACCCACCACGGCCTGATCGGAGATACTCTGCAACTGCTCCGGACTGAGGCCCATTTTGGTCAGCAACGACTCCAGCAGGGGAAACTCCGTTTCCGGCACAACAATGGCAGGATTTTCCTCAAAGGCAACAAAGTGGTTGATCAGGGCCTGGAAAAAGGCATCCATATCCAGCTCGCCGTTTTGGGAGGTAAACTGTTCCACGAGGGCGGTGAGATCAGCCTTGCTCATACCGGCCTGCTCGGCAAGATCGGCAAGAATTTCCCCCTCAGGCAGTTCAACGCCCCACTCACCAGGCTGCATATCCTTTTGCCGGGCCACCTGTTGAATATCCTGCAAAAAAAGAATCAGCTGCTCAATATCACTCTGCTTTTCAGTGCCCTTGTCCACGCTCTTGTCAAGCCTTTCGGCCCGGTCACTCTGCGCAGCCTCCCTGTCGCGGACGCCCAGCTGGTCCTGCTGGCGCCTCTGGGCAGTGTCAAGGCGTCGATCAAGGTGATCGGTGAATTTCTCAGTCGATCTTTCCGCTGCCCTGGTATTGTGGACGGGGCGCTCGACGCCCCCGGCCTGCGGAAATGGATTAATGATATTGGCCACGGGTATTCCTCCCTAATTTAATGGACTCGTAGAAAATCCATTTCAGTAATGACAAAGCAAAAACCGTCAGCAGTGAAGCAGTTGGCGACTTTTTACAACGCCATCTAATTGACAAGATTACCTTGGCAGCAGCCGGCTCTCTATTTTGCCCGGCACCCTGCTCTTGCCCTCTATCTAGCAATGGCTATGCCACACCCGCAAGCAAGTTACTGAAAGAAACGTAAATTGAATAATTAGTGTCGAAAATTCAAAGAGTTAACAGGACACCCTCTCTGCAGAAAAAAACATGCGGCAGGGAACCGCCGGCAGCGGATGGGCAAGATTTACCGGGTGGCAAAGAGTGATGCGGGGACATTGACGGGAATGCTGCACCTGACCTTGGCATGGTCACAGCAGAGGCAATCCTGTCGGGCACACTGCCAGGGTGGCGGGAGAGCATTATCGACAAAAAGCCAGACAGACAGCGCAGGAGCTGTGCGGCAGACGTTGAAAAAAAGCGTCTACCGATGGCGCAGCGCCCTGTTTATCAAAAATGGGAGAAAAAAGCGTGGTGCCGAATGTTGCAGAGATGAGCAACGGGCTTGGGGAAAAAGGCGCCCATGAGGGGGCGTCAGATCAACGTGGGGGGATAAAAAATCAACGTTCCCTTTTGTTCTATCTTGTTGAGATTGTGGAAGTTAAAGGCAGTTAAAAGTCTTTGCCAACATGCCGGAATGCAGAAGTCAGAACAAATGACTCTTAAGCCTTTCTGTTCTTTCCTGTCTTCTGAATTCTGCATTCTCGCTGAACCACACGTCCGACACGACCTTTAACTGCTTTACCGTCGAATAGTTATCTCAACTGGGAAAGTTGCATAAAAAGAGTGCTGCACACGCCTCTCCGAGGTCAAGGCGCATTCTGATTGATGCGGCCCAGCAGACGACTGACGCGCACCGCCTTGTCGGGTTCGAGCTTGGGAATAATGGCGGCGGCCTGGTCATTCTTCATGGCCCGCAATATCTTGGCAACGTTGGCATCCTCCATCTGATTGAGAATCGGCGCCAGTTTGGTTGCAGACATATTGGCGTAGACCTTGATCAGGTTTTTAAACTCCTGATCCTGTTCGGCCCGGATCTCCGCCAATTTTTCGGCAATGGTTTCTTGCAGGGCAAGTATTTCCGCAAGCTTGGCATCCACCTCCTGCTCCAGGGCCGCCACCTGACGCTCCCGGTCGGCAAGTCGCTTTTCCTTGGCGGCCACCGCCTCTTCCCGGGCCTTGAGAGATTCGGAAAGGCGCGCCTCAGCCAGAGTCGCCCGAACCGGTGTGTTGGCGCCATAGCTCGGCGAGACAAGCACAAAGATCACCAGACCGAGCACACCCTGTTTTACTCTTTTTCTCATGCCCATCACCTGCCTTCTGTCTGTCACCATGCCGTCAGGCACCCTTTTGCCACCTGGCTATTGCGGCGCCCTGCCATGCCGAAGCACCGCCATCTCATCATGTTCATCCTGCTCTTTTTTACGGGCCTCGGCTAAATATCTCTCATACTCCCGGTTGCGAAGCAGTTCCACGGTCTTGCGCCTTTTGACCGCCTCGGCCAGGGCGTCCCGCAGCCGGTTGACCACCTGCTGCTGCCCGGCAACGGTATTTTCCTGCATCTTGATGACCACCTCCCGCGCCCGCACAGCCTCCATATAGAACTGGACAAGACTGCCCCGGACCTTTTGGCGCTCCTTGTCGGCCAGGGAAGCGAGCATCTGCAGACGCTCCTCTTTGAGCATTGCCAAACGGGCCACATGCTTGCTGAGGATAGCCTGTTCCCGGCCCAACTTGAGCTGAGCCTCTTCCTCGGCATTGCGACGGATGGTCTCTACGGCCTGCAGACGAAAACGAAACATATTCTCTATGAAATAAAGAATGCAGCGGAGTTAAAGGAGTTAAAGAAGAGAAAAAAAGAAAGAAAGGGCACCTCGAAATGCCTTATTCCTTACCTCCTTTAACTCCTTTATCTTCTCTACCTTCTCAATCTTCTTTACCTCATCCTCCCTACATCAGGGTTAACAGCTGCTGGACCGACTCCTCCATGGGGGCCTTTGTGTCCACCGACTGACGCAGATAATCGTTTATGGCATCTATAAGGCTAATAGCCCGGTCAATCTTGGGGTTGGAACCGCCGGCATAGGCGCCGATATTAATCAGATCCTCGGAACGTCGATAGGTGGCCAGTACATCCAGCAACTCCTTAGCCTTCCTGGCCTGCTCAGCCGAGACCACATCGGTCATGCAACGACTGACGCTGGCCAGCACCTCGATGGAGGGATAGTGGCCCATATTGGCCAGGTCTCGATCAAGGACAATATGGCCGTCAACAATGGAACGCACCGCATCACCAATGGGCTCGTTCATGTCATCGCCCTCAACCAGTACCGTGTAGATGCCGGTGATACTGCCCTTGCCCTCACAGGTCCCGGCCCTTTCCAGCAACTTCGGCAACTGCGAAAAGACAGATGGAGTATAGCCCCTGGAGGTGGGCGGTTCACCAATGGCCAGCCCCACCTCACGACTTGACATGGCAAAGCGGGTCACCGAATCCATCATCAGGATGACGTCGCGGCTCTGATCACGGAAATACTCGGCAACGGACATGGCCAGGTAGGCGCCACGCATACGCACCAAGGGCGGTTGATCAGAGGTGGCCACCACAACCACGGAGCGGGCCAGGCCTTCCGGCCCCAGATCCCGCTCAATAAAATCCTTGAGTTCCCGACCACGCTCGCCGATCAGGGCAATCACCGAGACATCGGCGGCGGTATTTTTGGCTATCATGCCCAGCAGGGTGGATTTGCCGACGCCGGAACCGGCCATGATACCGACCCGTTGCCCCTTACCCAGGGTGAGCAGGCCGTTAATGGCCCGAACCCCGACATCAATGGGCTCCAGGATCCGTTCCCGCTGCATGGGATTGAGCGGCTCGGCATAAAGGGGATAGTGCTGCTCCACCTGCAGGGGGCCCTTGCCGTCCACGGGCCGGCCCATGCCGTCGACAATACGGCCCAGCAGTTTGGCCCCCACCGCCACCCGGGCGCCGCCATCCACCATGCGAATGGTGCTGCCCGGCTCAACGCCGCGCATCTCACCAAGCGGCATGAGCAGCACCTTCCCCTCACGAAAGCCAACAACCTCGGCCGGGATACGGCTGGCGCCCTTAAAGGTATCCACCTCGCACATGGAGCCCACCGGGATCCCCGGCCCCTGCGACTCAATAACCATGCCGATCACCTGGCTCACCCGCCCCAGAACGGCAATGGTCTCGGTATGACGGGCGGTCTCTATGGAGGAGGAGAGATCTATCATGACAAAGGCGACCGCTGCCCCAGGCAACAGGTCGATAACACCTCACGCATCAAGGGGCTCAGGTGGTGCCAGGGGCTCGTTATCCGCCTCGGCAAAGGCGGCCAGAAAGGCTTGCTCCACCGCCTTAAAAAGCTTCTCTTTACAATTTTCCAGGGTGGCGTCAATCTCACCAAAGGAGGTCTGCAGCAGGCAGCCCCCCTGGCTGATGGCCGGATCCTCCATGAGCTCCACCCGATCAGCCTTCTCAATAAAAAGGGGATCGGCAACCACGGCATCCTTGATACGCAGAAAATCATCCGGATGAAGATGGACCACCACCTGGGAATTATCCACCACATACTGCAGGGCCTTGTGCAGACATTTCTCGATAACCCGGTGGTTCACCGACACCTCGTGCCGGACAAGCTGCTCCACCATGGCACGCACCAAGGCAAGGATATCCTTCTCATAACGGGCACTGATCCGCCGGCGCTCCGTGCCGGCCGCCTCAATAATCTGACACACCTGGTTGATCTTGTCGGCCAGGGCCTCTTCGCCGACCTGACGCCCCGCTGCCTCGCCCTTGGCAAAACCCTTGTCATAGGCCTCTTTTTCCAGTTGCTCAACGCGGGCCTCGGCCTCTTCCACCAGGCGCCGGGCCTCGGCCTCGGCCTCTTCCAGCTCCTGCCTGGCCAGCTCATGCGGATCAGGCCCCTTGCCGCCCATCTCCGTCTCTTCATCGCCCATGAGGGATTCGTAGGAGACAAAATTTTCCTCGTCATCCACACCGGGAAGATCCTTAAATTCGACGATATTAGACAAACTCGTCCTCCCCGGCACCACTGGCGGCAAGTTGGACCTTGCCTTCCTGCTCCAGACGCTTGGCGATCTTGATTATGGCCTGCTGGGCGGCCTCCACATCCTTGATCCGGGTGGGGCCCATAATCTCCATATCCTCTTTGAGCATCTCCACGGCCCGTTGCGACATGTTGCCGAAAATCTTGTCCTTGAGCTCATCCGAGGAGATTTTCAGGGCCAACTTAAGATCATCGGTGGAAACCTCCTTGAGGATGGCCATGATACCGCGGTCATCAACGCCCAGCAGATCCTCAAAGACAAACATGAGCCGGCGGATCTCTTCGGCCAGTGCCTCTCGCTGCTCTTCCACTCCCTCAAGGATCTGAGCCTCCAGGCTGCGGTCGGCGTTGTTGAGGATTTCGGCAACCGTCTCCACGCCGCCAAGACGCTGGCCCTCCATGCCTTCCACGGAAAGCAGCTCCTCCTGCAGGACGCGATCGATCTCCACCAGGATCTCCGGACTCACCTTGTCAAGCTCGGCCATGCGCATGACCACTTCGACCTGGGTCTCCTCCTTGAGCTCGGCCAGGATACTGGCGGCCTGGGTATTCTCCAGAACCGACAGGAGCAGGGCCACGGTCTGAGGGTGCTCGTTCCGCAGAAAGTTGACCAGCACCTTGGGATCAAGCTTGCGGGCCTTCTGAAAAAGGGTGAGACGCCAGTCGGAACGGATATCCTCAAGGATCTCGCCCGCCTTGTCCCCGGCCAGGGCCCGCCGCAGGGCCGACTCCAACATGCCGTCACCGGAGAGAAAGATATCTCCACCACCGGCATCACCCCTGAATTCAGCGAGCAGGGCCGCGACATCTTCCTGGTCCACCCGGTCGATCTTGGCCATCTGCCGACCAACCGAGCGAATCTCCTCGTCATCGAGGCGTTTGAAGACCTCAGAGGCGTAATCCTCCCCCAGCATGAGAAGAAAGATGGCCGCCTTTTCCGGGCCACTCAGATTATCTGTTGAAGATTCTTTTTTTACAGCCATTTTTCATGTAACCAGGCACGAAACAATCAGGCAGATGCCTCTTCGTTGCCTTTTGTTTTTATTAAAGCTCAGCCCGCAACCAACGCCGGACAAGGTCTGCGGCCCGATCAGGATCGGACTGAGCAAGTTTATAAATACGTTCTTTGTCCGACATGCCCATGGGTCTCAGGGAGAGATCTTCCGGGCTCTCGGCCGTCTCCAGCTCCTGCTCAATATGATTGACCGCCTGCTGCGCGGCAACCTGCTGGTTTGCCATGAGTCGGAAAAAGGGCCGGATAACAAACATGAAGAAACAGATTGCCACCAACAGCAGGGCCACGGGCAGGGCCAGCTGGTTGAGCAGGCCCCGGTATTGGTCCAGGACATCAGGTTTGGGCTCAACATAGCTTGAGAGATGAAAGGGAATGGATACCACCTCCACCTGATCGCCACGTTCCGGATCAAAACCAACTGCACTCTGGGCCATTTTCAAGAAGGTGGCAATCTCCTCGTCACTGCGTTTCTGGTACTCCTTGACCATCTTACCATCTTTTTCAACCATACTATAAGTACCATCGACCATAACCGCCACCGAGAGTTTCTGGATCTGACCAACGGCTGCCTTGGTGCGGGTCACGGTCTTACTGATCTCATAGTTGCGGGTGACATTGTCGCGCTTGAAGCCGACACCTGCCTCGCCCCCTTCCCCGGCCTCGGTAAAGGTGGCCAGCTGGCCCTTGACACCGGGTATGCCCTCCTGGCTATCCAGCGAACCGTCTCGTTCGGTAAGCAGTTGCTCACTGCGAACCACCTGGGTCTCCGGATCAAAAATCTCCTCTGAAATATCAACATGATTAAAATCGAGATCAGCGCTGACCCGGGCAATAACCCGCTCTACCCCGACAACCTGCTCAAACATGGTCTCCAGCTTGCTGCGCAGGGTGTTCTCGATCTTCTGCTGGTATTCAATCTGGGTGGCGGAAAGCAGGGAATCCTCGTCACCATCCTTGCGAAAGAGAAGATGACCGGTGGTATCCACCAAAGTGATATTGGATTCTTCCAGGCCCGGAATGGCGCTGCCCACCAGATTGACAATGGCCTTGATCTCCTGGCGTGACAGCTTGTCACGACCAGCCATACTGACACTGATGGAGGCGGAGGGCGGCCTGGTGTCTTCAACAAAAACAGATTCTTTGGGCTGGGCCACATGGACCCTGGCGCTCTTTATTTTCTCAAACTGGCTGATGGTACGCGCCAGCTCTCCCTGCAGTGCCCTGTGATAATTGAGCTTCTGGACGAAATCGGTGGTGCCGAGACTGGTCTTGTCAAAAATTTCAAAGCCGACGCCATCCCCTTTGGGCAACCCTTCTGCGGCCATGCTCAGTCTTGTTTCATAGACACTGCCCGCCTCAACTAAAATAGCGGTACCGTTTTCCGTAAGCTCATAGGGGATATTGTTCTCCTTGAGCTTGGCGGTAACCTCGGCGGCATCTCTGGTGGTGAGATTGGCATAGAGAACCTTCATAACAGGCTTGGTGCCGACAAAGGTTAAACTCAAGAGCCCAATGAGCACCCCGACAACCACCAGTCCGGCCACTACCCTCTGCATCAGAGTAAGACTCTTGAATACATCCAGACCCTGTTGAAAAATATCTTTTGCGCCAGCCATAATTTTATCGTGGTTTGTAATTCAATGTCATTGGCCCAAGCTCTTTTTTTGCTACATTGCGACCTTCTCACGTCCGGGGAGAAGGTCGCAATGCGGGTGCTTCAACTGATAACATTGACTTGTAATTGGTAAATATCAACCCGTTGCATCATTCGGCCAAAGGGTCGCGCCGCTGCGCCTATTGCCGCAGTCCAGCCATGAGAACAGCCGGCGGCAAAGCCTTTACACCTGCATACGCATAACGTCCTGATAGGCGGTAATGACCTTTTGCTGGACCTTGGTCAACATCCGAAAAGAAACCGTGGATTTTTCCATGGCGATCATGGTTTCGTGGATATTGGAGTGTTGACCGCTGACCAGGCCTTCCGCCATCTGGCTCGCCTCCTGAATATTTGCGTTGACGCCCTGCAGCGACTTCTGCAGCACATCGTCAAAGCCGGCCTGGGACACCGGCCCCTTATTGCTGGTCTTTTCGAGAACCGGGGTCTGCTGGATTTGCATCAGAGGAAGTGTTTTCATATCTTCTTTCCTGAAGGGAGGAGGGTTTATCGACTGATATCAAGGGCCTTCAAAGCCATACTCTTCACCGCATCAATGGCCGTGACATTGGCGTCATAACCACGTCGGGCACTGAGAATATCCACCATCTGCTCGGCCGTATCCACATTGGGGAACTGGACAATACCTCTTTCATCGGCATCAGGGTGGGAGGGGTCATAGACCTCCTTAAAGGGCTTATCATCCTCCACCACCTTCACCACCTCGACCTGGCGTAAACGTGCTTGGGTGGAGTTCAGGGTGTCACGAAAATTATCCACCGGCCGGGCCCCGAAAACCACGGATTTCGCCTTGTAAGGCCCCCCCTCCATGGTGCGGGTGGTATTGGCATTGGCCAGATTCATGGCCGTGACATTAAGTCGGGCCCTTTCCGCCTTCAGACCGGAACCACTAATTTTCAGTGCTGTGAGAATATCCATTATTTGCCTCCTTCATCGATGGCATACTTCAAACCGTCAAATTTCTTACCGACTATCTTGGCGGCGATTTCATACATGAGCTGGTTCTCGGAGAGTTTGATCATTTCCTCATCAAGATCCACCGGCCGTTTGTCTTTGCTGAACTGGCGGCTGCTACTCACCGCAACAGGATCCAGATCCAGATGTTTTGCATGGGTCTTACTCAAGGTGCCACTCCCCTGTCTGGCGCTTTCCATGGCCCGGGCAAAAGAAAAATCCTGAACGGTGTAACCGGGGGTTTCTATATTGGCGATGTTGGATTGAATAAGGCCCTGCCGCTCATAGCGAAGGCTCAAGGCCTGTTCCATTACCGGCAGATTGCCGCCGAAAAGCTTGTTCACTGGCATGATGTTCTCCCTGCCTGCCTGGTTCGAGCTGCCGCCTTGTGAGCAAAAGCGACATTTTTTTGACAATGTAAGGGGGTAAAATTTGCACCTGCCTCTGTTTTTGCAAGGAATATGCCGACTCGCAAAAAGATACCCTCGAAAAGGCCAAAAAGATGACGCGACGCGACCGAAAGGCACAATATGACAGCAACTAACTGGAAATAAAGGAGAAAAAAGCTAGGCCACAATCCCCATATTGCGATATTCATGCAATTTATTGCGCAGGGTGCGGACAGAGATGCCGAGCATCTTGGCGGCATGGGTGCGGTTATTGTCGGTTTTTTGAAGGGCATGCAGGATCATTTGACGCTCGACATCCTTCAGGGGTAATACGCCGCCATCGTCAGTGAATGTCTGAATGGCCTGGTCATGGGGGGAGTCCACCGGCACGGCAGTCTGCCAGGCGACTTCGGCCGGTGCTGCGGCCACCGCCTCGGGGGGTGCGTCGTCCCAAAAATCTTCCAGGACGTAGAAACGTCCCTGACTGAGTAGAACGGCGCGTTCCACCAGGTTTTCCATCTCGCGGACATTGCCGGGCCAGGCATACTCAAGAAAATATTTCCGTACCGCTTCGGAAAACTCCTTGGTCTCCTTGTCATACTGGCTGGAAAATTTCTCGACAAAGAATTGGGCCAACAGGGGAATATCCTCACGTCGTTCGACCAGGGCCGGCAGACGCAAAGGAATAACATTGAGACGATAGAAAAGATCCTGGCGAAAGGAGCCCTCCTTGACCATTTCCGTCAAGTCTCTGTTGGTGGTGGCCACCACATGGACATCCACCTTTACCGGCGCACTGCCGCCGACGCGATCCACCTCTTCCTCCTGCAGCACCCTGAGCAGCTTGGCCTGCAGATGAAGAGGGATCTCAGCGATTTCATCAAGAAGCAGGGTGCCGCCATGGGCCAGCTCAAACTTACCTTTTTTGGCTGAGATCGCGCCGGTGAAGGCGCCCTTCTCGTGACCGAAGAGTTCACTCTCCAGCAAGCCCTCGGGCAGGGCAGCGCAGTTAAGAGCCACAAAAGGACCGTGGCTGCGATCGCTGACATTGTGCAGATAGCGGGCCAGGACCTCTTTACCGGTTCCCGATTCTCCGAGGATAAGCACCGTGGCCTTACTGGATGCCACACTTTTGGCCCTGATAAGCACCTTACGCAGCGCCTCGGAATTGCCGACAATGGGCTTGTCCTTGGCCCCGCCCCGTTTCCGGCGAGCCGCGGTGAGCACACTTGTCACCGGGGTCAGGCGCTGACGCGACAGGGCCATCTCCACAGTTTCCAGAACAGCCTGCCGCTGAAAGGGCTTGAGGATATAGTCGTGGGCCCCAAGCCGCATGGCCTCAACCGCGGTATCCACCGAGGCGTGGCCGGTGACAAGGACAACCGGCAATCCCGGATATTTGGCCTTGAGCCGCTTGAGCAGATCAAGGCCATTGCCGTCCGGCATCTTTAGATCGGCAAGAACAAGGTCCGGCTCATTGTCCGCCGCCATTTCCAGGGCCATGCCGACATTTTCAGCGGCCATGACCTGAAACCTGCCCTTGCTCAAGGTCTCAAACAGGGCAATGCGGGCATCCTGATCATCATCAACAATGAGTATTTTTTTACCGGCGCTTGACATACGTTTCATCAATATAAAAAGGGGGAGGGAATTGCTGCTCCAGTGCTTTGCCTGTGGCAGGTATCATCCTGCCGACGGCCTGCGCCCTGTCAGAGCATGGCGTCAACATCTGCCATGGTCTCTCTGATCCTGTTTTCGTTGAGACGGGCCTCGGCCATGCGGGCCAGCCTGTCATCCTGGCCATCCTTGGCCAGCCGGTAATGCTTGACAGCCTCCTCATACCTCCGCTGGTTCACCAACAGATCACCGAGGTGCAGATGAATGGGTTGCGCCTCGGCACTCTTCTCAGGCAGCGCATCGGTAAGGGCCCTGTTGTAGGCCGCAATGGCCGCCGCCTGCCTGCCCTGCCCGGCAAGGCCCAGCCCCAAACGACCATACCAGTATTGAATCTCCTCGGCCGGCAGCCATTCTCCGGCATGAAACATTGCCACAAGATCGGCAACCCGGTCAAGTTGCCCCAGACTGAAGAGCTGGCGCAGGTAGGAATCGGCATATACCCCCCGTCGTTCCCCCTGGCCAGCGGACTCCACCGCCATCTTGTAAAACTCCAGGGCATCCTCGGGCCGCTCCTGCTGCTGGCGCAGGCGGCCACTGAGCCAGTTGACCTCGGCAATGGCCGCCTCCTCCTGATAGAGACGGCGCAGGTATTTCAGAAGTCGCTGGGCCGACTTGAGATCCTGGTTGGCCAGATAGACCTCGGCACGTCTGAAATAGAGCTCTTTTTTGCGCTGGTCATCCATCTCAAGGCCCAGGGCCCGATAGTAAATGACAGAGGCCTGATCATAGAGTGTTTCCCGTTCATAGGCCTGACCGATGAGCATGAGAAGCTCTGCCTTCTTATAGGCGGCAATGGTGGGATACTCTCTTTCATAAAGGGCGCGCACCTCATCATAGCGGCCCTCGTCAAGCAGTTTCGAGATTCGGGCAACAAGAATGGCGCCAAGCTCATCCACCACCTCGTCGCGCTCCTTCTCCGGTCCCTCGTAGCGAAGGTAGGATTTGCCGAGATTGTAGGCCAGATCCCATTGCCGACGCTCCAGATAGCGCTGCAACAAGGAGTAGCGCGCCTCCTGGGCCAGGGGATCGCCATAGAGCCTGTCCAACACCTCCTGAAAGGGTTTATCGCCGTTCTCCTTGAAAAAGGCCAGCCGTTGCTTCTCCGACATGGTGTCAAGGTTAACCGCCTTATATTGAGCAAGGCGGAAGGTGCTCAAAATGGCGTATCTGTCGTCGGGATTACTCCTCTCCACCACCAATTCGTAAAAAACCCGGGCATTATCAATCAAGCCCTGGAGCAGATAGCTCTCCGCCACCTCGAAATAGGCCTCATTATCCGCCTGGGCACGCGGCCCTATATTGAGGTAGTGCAGCAATTGCGCCCGCCCCTCCTCCACATTGCCCACCCGGATGGAGGCCACCCCCATATCGCGCAATATTTCCGGAGCCACCAGGTAGTAATCCGGGTTGTGGTTGATGATTCTCTTAAAGATACCCAGGGCATCATGCCATTCACCCTTAAAGAGGTGGACATAAGCCTGGCCTGCTTCGCCGCGCAAACGATAGAGCCGATCCTTGCTGCGTTGCAAAATGGCGAAATCTTCACGTGCACGGCTGAATTTTCCGACATGGAGCAGGGCACGACCGCGCAGATAACGGACCTGCATGATCTCGTCATGCTCCGGATATTGCTGGAGAAAAAGGGTGTAATAATTGCGGGCCTCACGAAAAAAACCCATATAAAAATAGCTGTTGCCCACCTCAAAATAGGCATCAGACACCCGGGGAGAATCAGGGAAATCAACTATATAGGCATGAAAGAGCTCCATAACCCGCATCCAGTCCGGAGACTCGGCGCTCAAGGCCTGATCCTTATAAAGGGAGGCGGCTCGCCAGAGGGCCTCGGCGGCCCGGGGAGAATCAGGGAAGGTTTTCCAGTAATGGTGAAAGTAGAGGGCAGCCTTGGCCATATCATCGGTCTCGGCAAAGGCGCGGGCCTCGTTCCAGAGCTTCTCCTGGCCGGCAGCCTGCTCAGGGATGGTAGTACCAGGACCGGATTCGGCCCAGGAGAGGCTGCCGGACAGCAGCCAACAGGCGACAACCAGGCCGGCAAGCAGCAGGTTGAAGCGGCCGGACCAGGGGCAAGAAAGGCGTACCGAGGCGCGGCGAGCCGGCGGCAAAGCGTCACTACCTGAAGCGGCAAAAGAGTCGTCAATCATGGCCATGAGTTACTCTTCCGACGGTTTAACCACACCATGGCGTTTCATCTTTTCAAGCAGGGTGGTGCGATTCACCTTGAGCAGTTTGGCAGCCCGATTTTTCACCCAACCTGTCTGCTGCAAGGCCCGGACGATCAAGGTGCGTTCATACTCCGCCACCACCTCGCTTAAGCAGAAATCCTTTTCAGGAATCTCCGGCACGACAGGTGCCGCCGTCTGCGCCGGCGCATCCAGCAGCTGAGGCGGCAGATCCTCCGTGGTCACAACATCATCGGCCGCCAGGATCACCATGCGTTCAACCAGATTTTCCAGTTCACGGACATTGCCGGGCCACTGATAGCGCTTCAGGTATTCCATGGCCTCATCAGTAAAACCGCGGATCTTTCTTTTCTTGGAGACACAGAAACGGCCCAGGAAGGCGTCGACCAAAAGGGGAATATCGCTCTTGCGATCCCTGAGGGGAGGTGACTCGATGGGGATAACCGTCAAACGATAATAAAGATCTTCCCGAAAATTGCCATGGCGCACCTCCTCGGCCAGGTCTCGATTGGTGGCGGCAATAACCCTAAAATCAGAGGTGATACTTTTTCCACCGCCCACTCTTTCGAACTTTTTCTCCTGCAAAACGCGCAGCAGCTTGACCTGGAGCACCGGACTCATCTCGGCTATCTCGTCAAGGAAGACCGTACCACCGTCCGCCATTTCAAAACGGCCTATCCTGGTGCGGATGGCATGGGTAAAAGCGCCTTTTTCGTGGCCGAAAAGCTCCGACTCCAGGAGCTCGGTGGGGATAGCGCCGCAGTTCACCGGAACAAACGGCTTGGTGTGCCGCTCACCACCGTAATGAAGGGCCTGGGCGATCAACTCCTTTCCCGTGCCTGATTCACCCTGAATGAGAACGGTGGAATCGGTATCCTGAACCTTTTCAATGAGCGAAAAAACCTTGCGGATTGAAGGGCTTTTCCCAATGATATGAGTACAAAAAGAAGGCAACATGGTGTGCTGAGAACGAGGAGAGGTGGTGGTGGCTTCAGCTTGGGGCATGGTGCTCTCAATGACTTTTTTTTAAGGAGGGGGGGAGAGAAGTCCAGAAAACAAACGGTTTGCGCAAGGGGCGACGGCCATCGGGAAAAAGAGACCACCACGAAGCACACGAGCATACCGGTGAAAACAAAAAACCAGCCTCCCGAAAAACCGCCTCATATTTATTCTGCAAAAAATAGCTAACTCAATGATTTTCTTTTATTACTAAAATCTGGTATATAATATGGCGGGCTGAGTGTCAATTTTTTTAACATCAAGCCGGCCTTTTACAGCCCGACAAGTGTCATTATTCCGCCATCTGCATATTATGCATAACAATTCAACAGCTTACAGATAAAACAAGCTGCTCATCCCATCCTTTTATTGACCACAGACAAACCATATGACTTCTGAGACAACGTCTTCCGCTCATACACCCTTAATTGATATTGTAAAAGTCACCAAGACATACCCGCCGGACATTATGGCCCTTGATGAAGTCTCTCTCTCCGTGGGCCCCGGCGAGATGATCTTTCTCACCGGTGTCAGCGGCGCCGGCAAGACCACCCTGCTCAAGCTCCTCTGTTTTCTCGAGAAACCCACCATGGGTCTTATTGAGATGAACAAGAAGGACATCAGCCGTCTCTCCGGTTATGAGCTCCAGAAAATGCGTCAACATATTGGCGTGGCCTATCAGGACTTTAAGTTGCTGACCAGACAGACGGTCTATCAAAATATCGCCCTGGCCATGGAGGTCCGCTACGAAAACCCCAAAAACATCAAACAACGGGTTATGGAGTTGATGAGCAACCTCGGCCTGGCGGACAAGGTCCATACCCCCACCGGCAAACTGTCCCGGGGTGAGCAACAGCGCGTCTCCATAGCCAGGGCATGCGCCAACAAACCGCCGCTTATACTGGCGGACGAGCCCACCGGCAACCTTGATGCCGCGGCTACCGCCCTGGTCATGGATCTTTTCCACCGCCTGAACGAGGAAGGCTCAACCATTATCATCGCCACCCATGACCAGTCGGTTTACCAGGAATCCTCCCATCGACTCGTCAACCTGGAAAACGGCAAACTGCAGGAAATAATCAAGGTCAACTTCGATCTCTAACGAGCAGTCATTATGCGATATATATCCTTTATCCTTGGGCAATTAGCCCGCAACTCCCGCCACGGATGGACCTCTCAGGTGATGACCCTTTTTACGGTCACCCTTTCCGTGCTCATCTTCTCCTTCTTCTTTTTGATCTATGTGAACATGCAGAAGGCCAGCACCAGGCTGGGCAATGAGCTGCGTCTGGTCATCTACCTGGAGCATGAGGTGGCCGATGCCTTTCGTCACGAGTTCAAAAAGAAAATCACCGATTTCGACAAGGTGGACAAAATCCTCTTTATCTCCAGAGAAGAGGCCTTTGCGCGGTTGCACAAGCAGCTTGGTCGGGACAGCGATGTCCTGGAGGACCTGGACCCTTCATTCCTGCCCTACTCGGTGGAGGTCTATCCCTCCAGCGACCTCAAGAGCCTGAGCCGGATAAAGGAGTTCAGTGATTACCTGGAAACTCTGCCCGGTGCCGTCAAGGTGCAGTATGGCCAGGAGTGGATTGAACGATTCGGCTACTTCATCAGCCTGCTGCGCATTATTGTCCTGCTCAGCGGTGCCCTGCTCATCCTCACCTCGGTGTTCATGGTTTCCTACACCATCCGGCTCACCCTTGAGGCACGCCAGGAAGAGCTTGAGATTCTCCGGTTTCTGGGTGCCACGGATCGCTACATTCGCGGCCCTGTAGTGGTGGAGGGTTTTTTGCTTGGCCTGCTGGGGGCAGGCGGCGGCCTCCTCGCCCTCTTTTTTCTCTTCCAATGGATCAAAAACCATTTTTCCGGGCCGGGCCTGATGAACCTCTTTGAACTCTCCTTTCTGCCCATGACAAACATCGGCACCATCCTGCTGGTCTCTCTGCTCCTCTGCACCTGCGGCAGCCTCATTTCCATCAGAAAATATCTGAAGGTGTAAGGCCAATGAAAAGCTGTTTGTCCACGAATCCCCTTCTCCTTTTAGTCGGTGCCCTTCTGTTCATCGCTGCTGCCGGGCCGGCTGCGGCCTACACAGACGACATGGCCCTTGAAGAGGCGGTCCGCATTGCCGAACAGGACCTCTTTGAGCATAAAAAGAAATTGGGGCGCATCAAAAAAGGGCTGCAGTCGCAACAGGAGAACTTTGAGCAGACTCGCCGCCAGGAGGAGCAACTCTTAACCGAACTGGCTCAAATCGATGAAAGAATTGTCGAAGAAAGCAGACGCCTGGTCACCATCTATCAGCAGCTCCAGGTCGAAAAGAAGAAGACCCAGGAGGCGTTGGCCGCCTTTGAAGAGGTGCGCGAAGACAAAAAAAGGCTGGCCGAACAAACCAAGAAGCGGCTGGCTGCCTATTACCGCATGGGTGATATCGGTATCCTCAACATCACCTTTTCCTCGGCCACCCTGCCGGAACTTGTCACCTTTCATGAATATTATCGCTCCATGCTGCGTCATGATCTTGACCTCTTCGAACGCTTCCAGGCCTCCCTTATCAGGCTTGAGGTGGCCAGGGACTCGCACGAAAAACAGCAGGTCAGTCTGGAGAAAGCCATGAGCCAGGCCAAGGAACAACAACAAATATTGGCCGCAAGCAAGGAGCAACGCCGTGAACTCCTGGTTAAACTCCAGGCGGAAAAAGATCTTTATAAACAGGCGGCCGCCACCCTTGAGCAGTCAGCCGCCGCCCTGATTAGCGAGTTGGAAGAGCTGGAAAGGCAGGCGGAGATTGCCAGGATGCAGAAAGAGGAGTGGATGATCGCCACCTTCCCCCTGGAACCCCACAAAAAGAGAAAACCGGCCTGGAAGCGGGGTTTTGGCGGCCAGGAAGGGATCCTGCCGCCACCGGTGGACGGCACCGTTGTCAACCTCTTTGGCAACAATGATGCTTCCCCGGGTATTGATTTTGCCATTGAACCCAGCGCCATTGTCCGGGCCGTTTTCAAGGGCAAGGTTGTTCACACCGGTTTTGTCAAGGGGTATGGGCAAGTGGTCATTATCAGCCATACGGACGGCTATTACACCCTGACCAGCGGCATGGCCACCTTTCTCGTCAAAAAAGAGAGCTTGGTTGAACAGGGCGCCGAAATCGGCATGGCCTCCGAGCACGTCGGCCCCCTGCAGACCCTCATTCACTTCGAGATTCGTCATAAAACAGACCCGGAAGACCCCTTGGAATGGCTTGATCCCGAGCTGCTTATCCTGGCTCCGGCACTCAAGCAGACATCGCCTCGGCCACAGTCCCCTTAAGGCGTCCAGCCTGTCAGCAGAAAATTACCTTTTGTCGTCCGTATTGATCCGTGTTATTATTCTCAAACCATTTTAATGTTGCAGGTGCAGAGCCTCCTGTCAGCCCAGTTGAAAAAGATACCCAGCGCAGCTTAAGGCAAGGACAGATGAGGTGAAAAAGGGCCCTTTGGGCCGATTTTTTGTCGCTACGAAAATAAAAATGCTCACATATACTCGACATGCTGCCTCCCAAGGGCACCCGGAGTGTCGCAGGCTCCCTTACCTCTTTCAGGGCGCGCTTTTTATTTTCCATGCTTCTCAAACTCGAACAGGTAAGCGAACCAGCGAGACTCCAAAATATCTCATTATTCAAGATCCCCTTTAATCCATTGTCAGGCTTTCCATGAAATCAGGTAATTCCATAACCAAGCGTCTCCTCTTTGTAATCATCCTCCTTCTCCCTGTGGCGACTCTGCCCCTGTGGGATCGAGATTCCAAGGTCATTGCCCAGACCCAGGATACCTATCAAAACCTTGAAACCTTTACTGCTATTCTCCATATGATCCAGGAAAGTTATGTGGAAGAGGTTTCCGCCAAGGAGCTTCTGGAGGGGGCCATCAAGGGTATGCTCAGCTCCCTGGATCCCCACTCCTCCTACATGAGTCCCGATGACTTCAAGGACCTGCAGATCGAGACCAAGGGCAGCTTTTCGGGAATCGGCATTGAAATCACCATCAAGGACAATGTCCTCACCGTGGTCAGTCCCATTGATGATACGCCAGCATTTAAACAGGGGCTGCAGGCCGGCGATAAAATCCTCAAGATCGAAAATGAATCCACCAAGGATATGACCCTGATGGAAGCGGTTAAACGACTGCGTGGCCCCAAGGGGACCGATGTCACCATCTCCATCCATCGTGAGGGCTGGAATGAAATCAAGGATATTACCATTACCCGTAACAACATCCCCTTAATCAGCGTCAAGGCACGGACACTGGACCCCGGGTACGGTTATATCCGAATTCGCTCCTTTCAGGCCAACACCACCAAGGACTTTAAAAAGGCCCTGGACGAGCTCACCGGCGAGGAGCAGCTCAAAGGACTGGTCCTCGATCTGCGCAATAACCCGGGCGGCCTGCTTGATCAAGCCGTCCGCATATCCGACTTTTTCCTCAACGAAGGGCTCATTGTCTATACCGAATCCCGTCTTGAAGAAAATAACCTCAGCTACTCGGCCCATAAAAACGGCAGTCAATACACCTTTCCCATCGTAGTCCTGGTCAATGAGGGCAGTGCCAGTGCCTCTGAAATTGTCGCCGGTGCCCTGCAGGACCATAAGCGGGCCCTGGTGCTCGGCGCCCAGACCTTTGGCAAGGGATCTGTGCAGACCATTCACCCAATGTCCACCGGTGCCGGTCTCCGACTGACCACCGCCCGTTACTACACCCCCAAAGGACGCTCCATTCAGGCCACCGGTATTACCCCGGACATTATTGTGCCCACCGCCTTTCTCACCGAAGAAGAGCTTGAAAAGGCGAGAGAGAAGAAAAAGTCACCGCACTTCATCCGGGAAAAGGATCTCCGCCACCATTTTGACAATGACAAGGCCCCACAGGTGTCAGAAGATGACAAGAAGGACGACACCGTAAGCCAGGAGCGCCAGGAGGTCCTTGATCTTATCGAAAAGGACACCCAACTCCAACAGGCCCTGATGATCATCAAAAGCGCTCATCTTTTCAGCGCCATGCGTATTCAATAAATGCGCCCAGGCAACCGGTTGCGAGGTCACTGAGGCAAGAAAAGCGCGGCGAAAAGTTGCTGTTAACCTGGCCTCATTGCTCCTTTTCAGGCATATTTTGACCAAAAGGGTCAATTGACCAGCATAAAAAAGGGGGCGGGACAACATATGTCCCGCCCCCTTTTTTATGCTGGCTGCAACCACCACCAATCGTTTATTTTTTTCGCAGACGTACCATCTCGTAGAAGTCATTGCCCAGGGTATCGTTGATCACCACGGCCGGAAACTCCTCCACCCGAAACCTGAAAAGCGCCTCGGGACCGGCATCGGCAAAGGCCACCACCTCCGCCTCCTTAACGCTTTTGGACAAGAGAGCGCCGGCGCCACCAAAGGCCGCCAGATAGACGGCCTGGTGCTTAAGCATGGCCTGCCGCACAGCTGTCGACCGTCCCCCCTTGCCCATGGTGCCGGCCAGACCCAGCTCAAGGAGACGCGGTGTATAGGTATCCATCCGATAACTGGTGGTTGGTCCGGCAGCACCGATAACCTGGCCGGGCCGGGCCGGACTGGGCCCTACATAATAAAGGAGCTGTCTGGCAAGATCAACGGGCAGCTCCTTGCCCTCATCAAGCAGAGCGACGAAGCGCCGATGGGTCTGGTCGCGGCCGGTATAGAGGATGCCGGTCAAACTGACAAGATCACCAGCCCGCAATGAGACGAGCACCTCTTGGTCAAAGGGGAGATCAACCTGCTTGAGGCTGTCAAAAAAATCGGGTCGGTATCGTAAAAGGGACATATATATTTCAGAATTGAGAATTAAAAATCCGGAATCCAGAATAAGCCAGTTTTTGCACCTGAATAGTGACTTCTCTTATGAAACTTCAATTAGTTTCATTAACGTTCAAACCGGTCAGAGCCCGGCGGCGGCGCTGAATTGTGACTTTTTTTTTAAATAACAATTTCCTTGTGACGATGGGCATGACATTGGATATTAACGGCAACCGGCAAACTGGCGATGTGGGACGGGAAACTGTCTATATGAACCGCCAGGGCCGTATGATTGCCGCCAAGGCCCTGGACGCCGACCCCCTGTTTATTTATCTCAGTCAGAATTTGCTGTTCCAACTCAGCAAGGTCGTGGCGCGGACTTGCCTCCCCCAGGGGACGCAAGAGACTTTTTTTGGCAAGGTAGGCAGCCTTCTCAAAGCTCCCCCCCATGCCGACGCCGACAACTATGGGCGGACAGGGGTTGGGGCCTGCCTCCACCGCCTGCTTGACGACAAAATCGACCATTCCCTCAATGCCGGCAGAGGGAGGTAACATGGTGAGCCCACTCATGTTCTCGCTGCCGCAGCCCTTGGGCAACATGGCAATCCGCACCTGATCACCCTCGACAATCTCGTAATGAATGACAGCCGGGGTATTGGTGCCGGTATTGACACGAGTCAGGGGATCACAGACAGACTTGCGGAGAAAACCATCCTGATAGCCACTCCTGACCCCGGCCTGGATTGCTTCCTCAAGACTGCCGCTGATTGCGACCTGCTGGCCGACTTCAACAAAGAGCACGGCCACGCCGGTATCCTGGCAGACCGGCACCTTCTCGCGGCTAGCGATATCGGCATTGGAAATAAGCAGTTCCAGGACATGGCGGGCCAATAGGGACTCTTCACTGTCGCGGGCCTGGAGAAGCGCCTCCAGGATATCCGGTTCAAGTTGGCTGGCCGCCTCCATGGTAAGCTGTCGTACGGCGCTGCTGATTTTTTCCGAGGTAATAGTTCGCATTTTCTGATAATGGCTCATGCCCCGACCATGGGACATGGCCAG
This sequence comes from Desulfobulbaceae bacterium, assembly GCA_002868945.1. Lineage (GTDB taxonomy): Bacteria > Desulfobacterota > Desulfobulbia > Desulfobulbales > SURF-16 > BM506. Next base: position 57,875 of record PKTX01000031.1, on the reverse strand, counting down.
GCAGTTGAAATTGTCCAAAGCGCTGATTTTAAAGGTGCAAGGCCAGGCCTGAGGAGGCAAAAAGGGAAAGCAAAGTGGCCACAAAGACGCGGCGCTCAGCCCTGCTCCTGCTGTTTGCGACGATTGCGCAGAGCCAGGCTTTGCTGCCGGAAATTATGCTGGATAAGCTTCTCGCGATCCTCATCCATGATCAGGGCGAATTCCGTACCGATGCGGTAAAATTTTTGATCATTCTCCTGGTGGACCATCTCGCATTTATTCACCCTGCCGATGGCATAAATAAAGATATAATTGGGCAGCAGGACGACACGAAACTCCAGCAGGGTTTCCACGGCAATGGGTTCAGGGGCAATAAAGGCGAGACCGGCGCCGCTCATGTTGAGATCGCGCAGCTTCAGGTCATCAAGAGGTGTTTTACCGCCATCCGTCTTTTTGATGAGAATATTCATCTTCATGTCAAGATGATGAAGAAAGTCGGCCAAGTCGGCATCCTTGTCACGAATTCTGTCAAGGGCGCTCTGGGCGCTGACAAAAATCTGCATGTCAACCAGTGTTTCCTGGCTGTAGAGGGAAATGCCGTTTTCAAAGTCCTTGGCATATTCGGCAAACTTCTCCTCGTCAATCTCTTTATAGGCAAAGAGATTACGGCCGGTGACCCGCACGGAACTGCGTCGATCATCTTCTATGGCGTCATCCATGGTACTCATCCTCATTGGTCACTGTGAATAGGTCCGCGCTCAACCTCCAGGCCGTCAAGAACGAACTGAGCAGCCCCCGGCTTTATCTTGAACTCCACCCGTCTGTTCCTGGCTCTGCCCTCCGCCGAACTGTTGCTGGCAATGGGTTGGCCATAGGCATAGCCCACAGCTGCCAATCGAGCCGGCGGCAGCTGAAATTTTTCCACCAGATACTCCACGGCAGCTACGGCCCGGGCCGAGGACAGGCTCCAGTTTGAAGAGAAGGTGTCTTGATCCGGCCGCAAGGGAACATCATCCGTATGACCGCTCACCTCCACCATGAGCTCGGCCCGTTGTGCCAGGCGACCGATCTTGTCCAGGAGAGGCAAAAACTCCTCTCTGAGCTCGGCTCGGCCGGACTCAAAGGCCACATTTCCCTTGATCCGCAGAATAAGCCCGTAGGGGTCAAATTCGGTTTCCATGTCACCGCCGGCCACCTCTTCCTGGAAATGCTTCGCCACATCAATCTGCACCTGGAGCGGCACGGTCTTGAAGTTGGCTGATATCATCTCAGAGCCTTGCTTTATATCCTCAACCGGTTTCTGGCGCTGGACGCCAAAGGCATCCTTCATGGAACCGGCCACCCGCTTAAAGGTCTGCTGGTCCATGACGGCAAAGGAGAGCAGCAAAACAAAGAAGCACAAAAGCAGAGACATGAGATCTGCAAAGGTGCACATCCAGGCCGGGGCGCCGGGTTTACACTCAGGACATTTACCCTTTTCGTCAGCCATGGCACGACAACCTCTCTATCTGTCGGTAGCGCGATCCTTGGGGGGCAGAAATGTTTCGAGAAACTCCTCCATGACCCGCGGGTTAAGGCCCTTGAGAATACCGAGCACTCCCTCAATGATCAGTCGCCTGTTGCGCTCCTCCTCCTGGCTGCGCAAGGCCAGTTTGTCGGCAATGGGCAGGAAGACAAGGTTGGCCAGCACAGCGCCGTAGAGGGTGGTAAGCAAGGCCACGGCCATGGCCGGGCCGATGGCGGCCGGATCCTCCATATTGGCCAGCATCTGCACCAGTCCCACCAAGGTACCGATCATGCCGAAGGCCGGCGAGGCCTCACCCATGGAACCGAATGTTTTCCGGCCGACATCATGACGCTCCACGGTGAGACTCACCTCTTTCTTGAGCACCTCTTCAATGAAATCCGCCTCATGACCGTCCACGCAGTACATGATGGCCTTTTTGAGGAACTCATCCTCAATGGGTTGCTGTTCCAGAACGATAAGGCCGTTTTTTCGGGCAATATTGGCGAGATTGACAATCTCCTTGATTACCTTGCCTGGATCGGAAGTCTTGGTGAAAAAGGCGTTCATGGCCACCTTGGTGGCATTGATAACATCGCCAAGGCCAAAGCGGATCATCACCGTGGCAAAGGTGCCGCCCATGACGATCATCAGAGAAGGAACGCTGACAAAGAGGAAGAAGGAGCCGCCCAGCAAAATGGCAACCAGAATCAGTGTGGTGCCCAAGGCCAGGCCGATCACGGTAGCTAAATCCATATACCCATCCCTTCTATATGACAAGCCGGCCCAGCAGTCTCACGTCGACCTGCCGGAGGGGAAATTTTCTGTCTGTGGCGATGGCCTCTCACCTGCAGATATCCTTTGATTCAATCTTCATGGCAAAGCTGTGCTCCTCGTCCGGAAAGCTGCCGCTTTTCACCTCATCGAGAAACAGGGCCACAGCCTCCTTGATATCAGGCGCCAGGTTGATGTACTTTTTTACAAAGCTGGGGACAAACTTCTCAAAAAGCCCCAGGAGATCATTGGTGACCAGCACCTGGCCGTCACAGCCGGCACCGGCACCAATGCCGATGGTGGGAATGGCAACTTCCTCGGAAATAAGGCGGGCCAGGCCATCGGGAATACATTCCAGGACCAGGGCAAAGGCGCCGGCCTCCTCAAGGGCCTTGGCCTCTTTTAATAGACGCCGGGCCGAGTCCAGATCCTTACCCTGAACCTTAAAACCGCCCAGCTTGCCGACGGTCTGCGGGGTCAGGCCGATGTGGGCCATCACCGGCATTCCGGCCTGGACAATGGCCTGCACGGCCTTACACACCTCGCGGCCGCCCTCCAGCTTAACGGCATCACAGCCTGCCTCCTTAAAGAAACGGCCGGCGTTGGCCACCGCCTCTTTTCTGGAGACCTGGTACGAGAGAAAGGGCATATCACCGACCAGCATGGTGGCCGGTGCCCCCCGACGCACTGCGGCGGCGTGATGCAGCATCTCGTCCATGCTGACCGGCACCGTGGACTCGTAACCGAGAACCACCATACCCAAGGAATCACCCACCAACAGCATATCGACCCCCACAGATTCCAGCATCCTGGCAAAGGATGCATCATAGGCGGTAAGCATGGTGATCTTTTCCACACCTTTTTTGGCGGTTATCGCTGGGGCCGACAGTTTCATATTTTGCATAATATCATACCCTTACTCGGGAAAACAAGCATCGCAAAGGAAATTCAGGATTCTCTCCACCTCTTTCGGCAGGCGGCTGATCCACTCCCGTCTGAATCAGCCGAATCATAGGCTGACCGGGCTATTTACCCAGTGGCAGGATATCCGTGCGTTCCGGTGTCGCTGGTTTGAACTCCACCGCCCTGCCGAAATGCTCATAGGCGCCCAAGGTGGCCATTCTCCCCCGTGGCGTCCTGGCCAGGAAACCGCTCTGGATGAGAAAGGGCTCGTAGACATCCTCCAGGGTGCTGCGTTCTTCACAGACAGCCGTGGCCAGGGTGTCGAGACCGATGGGCCCTCCCTGAAACTTGTCGATGATGGTCAGCAGGATACGTCGATCCATTTCATCAAGGCCGACATGATCAACCTCCAGGAGCTGCAGGGCCTGATCGGCAATGGCGGCGGTGATGCGGCCATTGCCCTTGACCTGGGCGTAATCGCGCACCCGTTTCAACAGTCGATTGGCTATACGCGGCGTACCTCGTGAACGCCGGCCCATTTCCAGGGCGCCCTGCTTATCAATGGGAATATCAAGGAGGGCGGCTGAACGCCTGATAATGGTGACCAGATCTTCGGGGCGGTAGAATTCCAGGCGAAGGACAACGCCGAAGCGGTCGCGCAGCGGCGGTGTCAAAAGACCGGTCCTGGTGGTGGCGCCCACCAAGGTGAAACGGGGCAGATCCATCTTGACGGAACGGGCCCCCGGCCCCTGGCCGACAATCAGATCCAGCTGATAGTCCTCCATGGCAGGATAAAGAATTTCTTCCACCACATGGTTGAGGCGATGGATTTCATCAATGAAGAGGACATCCCCCTCCTGCAGACTGGTCAGAATGGCAGCCAGGTCCCCGGGACGTTCAATAACCGGCCCGGAGGTTACCCTGATATCGGCATCCATCTCCTGGGCAATGATATAGGCCAGGGTGGTCTTGCCCAAACCGGGAAAACCGTGAAAAAGGATATGGTCCAGGGGCTCGCCCAGCCCCTTGGCGGCCTGAATGGCGATTTCAAGGTTGTCCTTGACCTGCTGCTGACCGATATATTGGGCCAGACTCTTGGGTCGCAGGTCATACTCGACAAAGACCTCCTGCTCACTGACATTTTCGGTTGAAACAAGGCGCTCTTCGTAATTCATGCTGGGCAAGCTCTCCTTGGCCACTTCAGGCAGCCAGCGACCGCAAGGCCAGTCGGATCAGGTCTTCAAGACCAACCTCACCCTCACGCAGGGCATAAATGCCGGCCACTGCTTCCTGGGCCTGGGCGGCAGGGTAACCGAGATTGACCAGGGCGGACAGGGCATCTTCCAGAAGGGCCTCCTCCCGGCGCCCGGTGGCACCGCTCTTGGCAGTGGTCGGTGATGCGGCACCGCTGATGAAACCCACCTTATCCTTGAGCTCAAGACAGAGGCGTTCCGCCGTCTTTTTCCCCACGCCGCTGATCTGGGTCAAGCGACCGATATCATCAGCGCCGATGGCCTCGGACAGTTGTCCGGGAGCAAGGGCGGAGAGGATGGCCAGGGCCAACTTGGGGCCAACCCCGGAGACGGAAAGCAGAAGTTGGAAGGTCTGTTTCTCCTCATGCTCAAAAAAACCGAAGAGCAGGAAGGCATCTTCCCGCACATGGGAATGGATATGGAGAAAGACCTCATGTCCCTCATCAGGTACGGCAAAAAGGGCACTCTCAGGCATAAAAACCTCATAGCCCAGGCCATGGACATCAACCACAAGCCTTTCAGGATACTTATACTGCACTATACCACGCAGGGAGGCGATCATCATCTTCAGCTTTCAGGGAAAAATTGTCAGAGCGAGGCTCGAGGGAGCCATTGTCTATCATATACCTTGCGGCGACCAGCCTAGATGCCGATGCTGTGATGGGCATGGCAAATGGCCACAGCCAGGGCATCGGCAGCATCCTCGCTGGGGGTCCCGGAAAGCTTGAGAAGGACGCGAACCACATGTTGAATCTGCCCCTTTTCCGCCTGGCCGTAGCCCACCACGGTCTGCTTGACGGTCCGCGGCGTGTACTCGCTGATCGGCAAACCATGCGTCTTGCCGGCCAGAAGCAAGACACCGCGGGCATGACCGAGCTTCAAGGCCGACCGGGGATTGCTGGCCATAAAGAGGTCCTCTATGGCCATCTGATCCGGCTCATGCTTCTCAATAACCTGGCAGATACCTTCATAGATGACCAGAAGACGGTCGGCAAAGGCCATTTTTACATCGGGTCGGATAACACCGCAGGTGACATAGCTGAGCCGTGCTCCCTGACGCCTGACCAGACCGTACCCGGTGATGCGGGAGCCCGGATCAATGCCAAGTATCAACTGGCCGGCTTGCCCCACCATCTCACCTGTCAGGCCAACCTCTCCATGACATCATCAGGGATATCGAAATTGGCATGGACGTTCTGCACATCGTCATTGTCCTCCAGGGTGTCAATAAGGCGCATGAGGGAGACGGCGGTTTTTTCCTCGGCGACTTCCACGGTATTCTGGGGGATCATGGCAACAGCCGCCTCCACCATCTCCACACCGGCCTGCTCCAGCTCCTCGCGGACCGTATCGAAATCCTCAGGGGCCGTAAGAATCTGGAAGGTTGTTTCTTCTTCAACAACATCATCGGCGCCTGCCTCCAGGGAGATATCCATTAATTTTTCCTCGTCAATGCTCTCCTTGTCCACAAGAATGGAGCCCTTCCGGTCAAACATAAAGGCCACACAGCCGCTCTCGCCAAGGTTGCCGCCACTCTTGGAAAAGGCGTGCCTGACCTCACCCACGGTGCGATTGCGGTTATCGGTCATGCACTCCACCAGCACGGCAACGCCGCCCGGGCCATAGCCCTCATACAGGATCTCCTCGTAGGTCTCGCCTTCCAGCTCTCCGGTGCCCTTTTTAACCGCCCTTTCGATATTATCCTTGGGCATGTTCTCGGCCTTGGCCGCAGCAATGGCGGAGCGCAAACGGGGATTGGAATCGGCATCGCCACCACCCATGCGGGCAGCAACGGTAATCTCCTTGATCAAACGCGTGAAAATCTTGCCACGCTTAGCGTCCTGGGCCCCTTTGCGATGTTTAATATTGGCCCATTTGGAATGTCCGGCCATGGCTATCCTCCTTCTATATCAAGCGGCTGTACCGCTCTGCTCCTTTTTCAAATGCATGGCCAGCACAAAAACCTCACGGCTCTCCGTCCGCGACGACTTGGGCTTAACCACCTTTACCTTGTTAAAATAACGCCGAACCTCGTCGACATAGTCAGCAAAATCCTCACCCTGGAACACCTTGCAATAAAAATTACCACCGGTCGTCAAGACGGCAGTGGCAATCTCAAGAGCCCTTCGTGAAAGCTCCAGGCTTTTGAGGTGATCGGCAAACTTATGACCGGTGGTGGCAGGCGCCATATCACTTAACACCACGTTAAACCTGGTGGCAGCGAGCTTGGCAAAGATCTCTTCGGAAAAAATATTCGCCTTGAGGTGCTGCATGGGGGCAGCCCCGGCAAAGGCGTATTTATTTGTAGTGTGGAGATCCACGCCGATAACCCGGCCCCGGGGTCCTACCTGCTTGGCGGCATATATGGACCAGCTTCCCGGACAACAGCCCAGATCAAGAACAGTGTCGCCCTTTTGCAGGAGCTTAAAGCGTTGCTGGGCCTCCTCAAGCTTGAACACGGATCGGGCCGGATACTTTTCCTTCTTTGCCTTTTGAAAATAATAGTCCCGAACCTTTTTCATGCCCTTGCCATGCGACCTCCAGGGGGTTAAAGTATGTCAAAATAGCCTATATACCATGAGTTTACAAGCTTTATCAAAGGCACCTCACACCTGCCACACTCACCTGCCCGGCCCTTCCTTCCCCTGAACTCTGGCGCGCTGCCCCTCAGCAATTACACGGACCTGCTTATGAGCGAATCACTCTTTCTCTCCATCCTTGACCATTCCTGGGAGATGTTGCTGGAGTCCTCTCCCTATATCCTTTTTGGTATCTCCTTCGGTGGTCTGCTCAAGGTCTTCATGCCCGCTGATTTTATCGCCCGGCACCTGGGCCAGGGCAGATTTCTGCCCGTGGTCAAGGCCGCTATTTTCGGTATCCCTCTGCCCCTGTGCTCCTGCGGCGTACTGCCTGCTGCCGCCGGTCTCAAGAAACAGGGGGCAAACAACGGTGCCACCACCGCCTTTCTGATCTCCACCCCGGAATCGGGAGTGGACTCCATCTCCATCACCTATGCCCTGCTTGATCCCTTACTCACCGTGGCCCGGCCGCTGGCAGCCCTCTGCACCGCGCTCTTTGCCGGTTTTGCCGAAAACATTACCAACCCGCCGCCGCAAACCAATGTCAGGCAGACCACTGTCCTGCCTATGTTCGGTGAAACAACCGGTTTAACCGGCAATCCCTTTGCCACAGGGGAAAAATCATTTTTTAAGGATCTTGCTCAAGGAACCAGGTATGCCTTTTTGGAGCTGTGGGGCGATATTGCCCCTTACTTCCTCTTCGGCATTCTCCTGGGCGGCCTGATCAGTGCCGCACTGCCGGACGACTTTCTACGTACCTATCTTGGCGGCGGCATCAGCTCCATGTTCATCATGCTGCTCATCGGCATCCCGATTTACATCTGTGCCAGCGCCTCCACCCCTATTGCCGCCGCCCTTATCCTCAAGGGGGTCAGCCCCGGTGCCGCCCTGGTCTTTCTCCTCACCGGACCGGCCACCAATATCACCTCCCTTTCCGTTCTGATAAACATTCTCGGCAAACGGGCCTCCATCCTCTACCTGGTCACCATCGCCTTTTTTGCCGTGCTTTTCGGCCTGGTGGTGGACTGGATCTACATCTTTTTGGACCTTGATATAAAGGCCGTTACCGGCCAAGCGGCCGAAATCATCCCGCCTGAACTGCAACTATTGAGCGCCCTGCTGGTCCTGGCCCTGTCACTGAAACCGACCTGGCTCTTTGTCAAAAAAAAGGTGGGAAGATAAAGAAGGGATTCAACTTGTCCAGTTGAGGTGACTATTCGGCATTACACAGATTAAAAGCATCTTTGAACTTCTGGTTCAACAAGAATTCAGGAGTCGGGCAACAGAAGAAAAGCTTACGGATATCTTGATACAATGAGAGGATATCTTGAATAATCAGATATTTCGGAGTCTCGCTCACCTGTTCGAGTTTGAGAAGCATGGAAAATAAAAAACGCGCCCTGAAAGAGGTAAGGGAGCCTGCGACACTCCGGGTGCCCGTGGGGTGCAGGCATATATTTTATATCGGAGTCTCCACTTCGTTTCGCTTACCTCCGAGCATTATTTTTTGAGCAAGACGAGGTAAGCAGCCACGCGAGACTCCGGGAGATCGGGCAGGTAAGCAAGTTTACTAGACTCCGAGAGGCCGTTTCTGGACAGGAACCACCTAACTATTTCTTCCAGACCTGCAGACCTATCTTGTAGATATCCGAGCGTTTGCCACCAAGATCCTGACTGATTTTGCAAACCGCGTCCTTCATGGTCATGCCCTGGCGCCGCAGATCCACCAGAAGATCATGGACATCATCACCTGCCACCTCCTCCTGTTGCCTGCCTCCTTCAACAATCATGACAATCTCACCCTTCACCGCCCCTCGACCGTTTAACTCCGCCAGCAGCTGCCGGGCTGAGACAGACAAAATCTCCTCATGCAGCTTGGAAAGTTCGCGGCCCATGCAGATATGCCGGTCGCCCAGCACTTCTATAATATCGGTGAGGGTGGCGATGATGCGGCGCGGTGACTCATAAATGACAAAGGGCAGGATCTCATAGACATGGGTCTGGAGGAGCTTACGCCTCTGACCGCGCTTGGACGGGAGAAAGCCCAGAAAGATATAGCCCTCCTCAGCCAGTCCGGAGGCGCTCACCAGGGTGGTGACAGCCGAAGGTCCGGGCAGGGGACAGACCCGTATGCCATGCGCATGACAGAGGCGGACCAGCCGGGTACCGGGATCGGAAATGGCAGGTGTGCCGGCGTCAGAGACCAGGGCAATATTCCTGCCGCCCTGCAGGTCGGCAAGCAACTGCTCCCCCTTCTTGGCCTCCTGGCCCCGATAATAGCTCTTCAGCGGCGTGGCAATACCAAGATGGCTGAGCAGCTTGCGGGTGTGGCGGGTATCCTCCGCCGCGATCAGGTCGACCTCGGCAAGAACACGGGCCGCTCTTTGGGTCAGATCCTCAAGGTTACCGATGGGGGTAGGAACAACAAACAGGGTGCCGTAATCAGACAAGGCTTTCCCCCACGGCAGAGATGTCAGGTAGGGTAATCGTAAAAATGGTGGGCTGGCTGGCCCGGCTCATGGCAACAGTGGCGCCCAGATCGGCCAGCACTCGACGGGCCAGATAGAGGCCCAGACCGGCATGACCGGGGCCGGCAGCGACAAAGGGCTGGAAAAGATCGGCCTGGATCGATTCAGGAACACCGACACCGTTATCCTCGACCTCCATGATAAGCCTGTTGTCTTGCAGAAAGCAGCGCAGGGCAAAAAAACCGCTCTGAGCGGTATGACGTTCCATGGCTTCAATACTGTTTTCAATGAGATTGGCCAGGGCAATAGTGAGAGCAAGGCCATGCCGACCGATGCTCAGGTCAGCATCCACACGAACATCCTTTTCCACCTTGTGCTTAAAAAACATCTGGGAAGTAAAAAAACTGACGACATTATCCACCAGGCTTTGCAGGGAAACGAGACCGCCCTCACTGGTTGAGACAAAAAACTCATCGTTATTTTTCAGTATCTGCTGGGCATGGACAATTTTCTCCTCAACCTGCGCCAGGGTCTGATGCCGTTTGTGCAAAAGGGCCCTGGTCTGTCCTATCTTCTCCTGGGCCGCATCCTCCCCACAGAGGGACAACGCCTCGTCCAACAGCTCATCGGCGCTCGCAAACATCATGTCAAAGAGCTCAGACTGCATGGAAAAGACCTGAATAATGCCATTAAGGTTGTGAATCGTCCCCTTAAAAAGCCTGCCGATACGGGCGTTTTGACTCTGGGCAAGATAGGCATCTTCCCAGGCCGCCAGAAGTTGCTCAGGGGTCATGGCCACCATTTTTGGGCACCTGTACATTAAAGGGATTAAGAACTATTTACATATCTCTTCTTATACACCCATAAGGGCATGAGGCTCAATCACTTATTGACGGCAGCAGATCCCGGACCCCTGCCGGTCCGGACAAGCAGACGCCACCAATAATCCGGTGTTATCTTCATATCATACAAAGAACGCAAAAAAACATTGACAGGCTATCATGAAAATTTTTCCATAATAAAAAGATTTTCAAAGGATACCTGCCCTTGCAGGTCTCTCAGCGCCAACAGGGACAGCCCGACGACCTGGCACCCCTTTGCCGGAGACCTGCCAGAGCGCCTGCCGGCAACCGGCTCACCCTCGGCAATGAAAGGAGTGGTGTGATACGCCACGGAACGATCGTCGCCAACCGGTTGTTCTTAGGGCATCTTGTCTTCAACCTTACGCAAACAAGGAGAAATCATGAAAAGCTTCATGTGTGCTGTTTTCATTAGCCTCTGCGCCACTGGCGCCCTGGCCGTGGAAAACCAGAAAACCATATGCCGCAGCGGTAATCAGGAACGAATCATTGAAGTCATCTATACATCTGAAGGCAAGGTGCCCTGCGAAGTCCACTACACCAAGGCAGGTGGCACCGAAGTCCTGTGGCATGCCCAAAATCTTGAGGGCTACTGTGAGGAAAAGGCCACTGCCCTTATTGCCAAACATCGGGCCTGGGGCTGGACCTGTGAAGCGGCCATTGAGTTTGTCCTGGAAGAGGCAGAGTAAGCCCTCCCCCCAATACCCCCTACCTTACCGCACCTACGGCCCCGGTCAAGAGCAGCGATCCATCCCTGGTCCTGTTGATTTCAGGCATGCCGCTGGGGTCGGCGCCATGTTCGGGCAGTAGATGGGCCGCGAGCCTCTACAACCAGAGGGCGGTCGCCTGCGGTTCCAGCACGCAAAAAAAAAAGCCCCAACCAGCAGAAGCTGATTGGGGCTTTATATATATAAAGGAATTCGGCGACGACCTACTCTCCCACACAGTCACCCATGCAGTACCATCGGCGCTGAAGAGCTTAACTGCCGTGTTCGGAATGGGAACGGGTGGATCCTCTTCGCTGTGGTCACCGAAAATTTTATGCTATGTTATCTTCTTGGCTCTAGTCAGCGTAATGACAGATAAAACAATCCATCAATGGCTCAACCCGAGCGCCGAAGCATGGCCCCGAAGGGCTTTATAAAAAATTAACAACTAAATAGATTTTCCGATTTCTTTTGTTCCTGTCTTACAGCAGCTTGAGTGTTTAAGAAAAAATATGGTCAAGCCGCACGGGTAATTAGTACCAGTTAGCTCCATGCATTACTGCACTTCCACACCTGGCCTATCAACGTTGTAGTCTTCAACGACCCTTCAGAAGGACTTATGTCCTTGGGATATCTTATCTTAGAGTGGGCTTCCCGCTTAGATGCTTTCAGCGGTTATCCCTTCCGTACTTAGCTACCCTGCTATGCCCTTGGCAGAACAACAGGAGCACCAGTGGTACGTCCATTCCGGTCCTCTCGTACTAGGAAAAGATCTCTTCAAATATCCTGCGCCCGCAACAGATAAGGACCAAACTGTCTCACGACGTTTTAAACCCAGCTCGCGTACCGCTTTAATTGGCGAACAGCCAAACCCTTGGGACCTGCTCCAGCCCCAGGATGCGATGAGCCGACATCGAGGTGCCAAACCTCCCCGTCGATATNTGAGCGACGACCCTTCCATGCGGAATCGCCGGATCACTAAGACCTACTTTCGTACCTGCTCGAGATGTCTCTCTCGCAGTCAAGCTCCCTTATGCCTTTGCACTCTTCGGCTGGTTTCCAATCAGCCTGAGGGAACCTTCGTGCGCCTCCGTTACTCTTTAGGAGGCGACCGCCCCAGTCAAACTACCCACCAGACACTGTCCCAGATCCGGATTACGGACCGTGGTTAGAAGCCTAAAATAATCAGGGTGGTATTTCAAGGTTGACTCCACAAACACTAGCGTGCCTGCTTCACAGTCTCCCACCTATCCTACACAAACTATTCCAAACTCCAATGCCAAGCTATAGTAAAGGTGCACGGGGTCTTTCTGTCTTGTTGCGGGTAACCGGCATCTTCACCGGTATTACAGTTTCGCTGAGTCCCTGGTTGAGACAGTGGGGAAATCGTTACGCCATTCGTGCAGGTCGGAACTTACCCGACAAGGAATTTCGCTACCTTAGGACCGTTATAGTTACGGCCGCCGTTTACCGGGGCTTCGGTTCATTGCTTCGCTTGCGCTAACAAGTCCCCTTAACCTTCCGGCACCGGGCAGGCGTCAGACCATATACCGCGTCTTTCGACTTCGCATAGTCCTGTGTTTTTAGTAAACAGTCGCTCCCCCCATTTCACTGCAACCTCCAAAAGCTCATGGAGCAAGTCCAATCACCTTCAAAGGCACACCTTCTCCCGAAGTTACGGTGCTATTTTGCCGAGTTCCTTAACCAGAGTTCTCTCAAGCGCCTTGGTATTCTCTACCTACCTACCTGTGTCGGTTTACGGTACGGTCAACAGTTGTCTCTCTACGAGGCTTTTCCTGGCAGCATAGATCCAGCCACTTTGCGGGGCTACTGCCCCTTCGTCGTCACGTCTCAGCGTTTACAAGGTCCCGGATTTGCCTAGGTCCTCCGCCTACACGCTTAAACCAGGTATTCCAACACCTGGATGGCCTTACTTTCTGCGTCCCCCCTTCGATCAAACAACAACTGCCGGTACAGGAATATTAACCTGTTTCCCATCGACTACGCTTCTCAGCCTCGCCTTAGGGACCGACTAACCCTGAGCAGATTAACTTGACTACAGGAAACCTTAGGTTTTCGGCGTGCGAGTTTCTCACTCGCATTTTCGCTACTCGTGTCATCATAAGCTCTTGTAGAACCTCCAGCACTCCTTTCGGTGTACCTTCTCCGGCGCTACAATGTTCTCCTACCATAGGATAAATCCTATCCGCAGTTTCGGTACAATGCTTGAGCCCCGTTAAATTTTCGGCGCGGAGTCACTCGACCAGTGAGCTATTACGCTTTCTTTAAAGGGTTGCTGCTTCTAAGCCAACCTCCTGGTTGTCTAAGCAACTCCACCTCCTTTTCCACTTAGCATTGTTTTGGGACCTTAACTGGCGGTCTGGGCTGTTTCCCTTTCGACTACGAAACTTATCTCCCGCAGTCTGACTGCCGCACTTGAGCTTGACGGTATTCGGAGTTTGATAAGGGTTGGTAAGGCGGTGAGCCCCCCTAGCCTTGTCAGTGCTCTACCTCCGTCAGTCATCATGCAACGCTATACCTAAATATATTTCGGAGAAAACCAGCTATTACCGAGTTTGATTAGCCTTTCACTCCGATCCACAGCTCATCCGAACAGTTTTCAACCTATATCGGTTCGGGCCTCCACAAAGTGTTACCTTCGCTTCACCCTGGCCATGGATAGATCACCCGGCTTCGGGTCTACCGCATGTAACTAATTCGCCCTATTAAGACTCGCTTTCGCTACGGCTACACCTTACGGCTTAACCTCGCTACATACGGTAACTCGATGACTCATTATGCAAAAGGCACGCGGTTACACTGTCTAATAGACATAGTGCTTCCACAGATTGTAAGCAGACGGTTTCAGGTTCTATTTCACTCGGGTCCCCCCGTTCTTTTCACCTTTCCCTCACGGTACTGGTTCACTATCGGTCATCGATGAGTATTTAGCCTTGGAAGATGGTCCTCCCGGATTCCCACAAGGTTTCTCGTGTCTCGTGGTACTCGGGGACACCCTAGGGTGATTCAAGATTTCGTATACCGGACTGTCACCGTCTTTGGTTGGCCTTTCCATGCCATTCTACTATCTCTCCTCAATCCCATGTTGGGGCCCCACAACCCCTATAGGCAAGCCTATAGGTTTGGGCTTTTCCGCGTTCGCTCGCCGCTACTAACGGAATCTCAATTGATTTCTTCTCCTGCAGGTACTTAGATGTTTCAATTCCCCGCGTTCGCCTCACTACGCTATGTATTCACGTAATGATATCAGAACATTACTTCTGATGGGTTTCCCCATTCGGAAATCTCCGGATCAAAGCCTGTTAGCAGCTCCCCGAAGCTTATCGCAGCTTTCCACGTCCTTCATCGCCTATCGATGCCAAGGCATCCGCCGTCTGCCCTTAGTAGCTTGACCATAAAACTTGATCAAATTCTTAAAAACTCAGCTACTGTTAATAACAAAATAATTCAGAAAATCATATTTAGTTGTCAAAGATCAAAAAAATGCCAAAAAAACCGGCATCTAAGGCCAAAGCCTTATCTTCATGCTTCACATTCATGAAACGCAAAGATAATTCTTCAGCCTTCTCTTGTGAAAAATGGTGGAGGTGAACGGGATCGAACCGATGGCCTCCTGCGTGCAAGGCAGGCGCTCTCCCAACTGAGCTACACCCCCGTTTAGAAGCAAGAAGTCGGAATTCAATATCCTCTTTTCAGGCATCTGATAAGCTGGTGGGCCTAGGTGGATTTGAACCACCGACCTCACGCTTATCAGGCGTGCGCTCTAACCAACTGAGCTATAGGCCCGTTCTGGCGAGAGAAGTAAGAGAAATATAGAAGATAAAGAATTACAGAATGAAAAAAATCATTCCTTAACTTCCCTAACTCCTGTTACTTCTTTAACTTCTGTCTTCTCCAAAGATCAATCCGAAATCGATCTCTGAAAACCGAATAGCAGTAATAATGTCTTAAAGGAACTTGATGTGACCTAGGTATGTTCCAACTGTTACCAGTGGAATGCATCCTTTTAAAGGAGGTGATCCAGCCCCAGGTTCCCCTAGGGCTACCTTGTTACGACTTCACCCCAATTACCAATCATACCTTGGTAGCCTGCCTCCCGAAGGTTAGCTCAACTACTTCTGGTACAACCGACTTTCGTGGTGTGACGGGCGGTGTGTACAAGGCCCGGGAACGTATTCACCGTGGCATGCTGATCCACGATTACTAGCGATTCCAGCTTCATGGAGTCGAGTTGCAGACTCCAATCCGGACTGAGACATGCTTTATGGGATTAGCAGACCCTCGCGAGCTAGCTGCCCTTTGTACATGCCATTGTAGTACGTGTGTAGCCCTAGTCATAAAGGCCATGAGGACTTGACGTCATCCACACCTTCCTCCGGTTTGACACCGGCAGTCTCTCTAGAGTGCCCAACTTAATGATGGCAACTAAAGACGTGGGTTGCGCTCGTTGCGGGACTTAACCCAACATCTCACGACACGAGCTGACGACAGCCATGCAGCACCTGTCACCGAGTTCTTCCGGTTGGAAGCACTTTCTAATTTCTTAGAAATTCTCGGGATGTCAAGACTAGGTAAGGTTCTGCGCGTTGCATCGAATTAAACCACATACTCCACCGCTTGTGCGGGCCCCCGTCAATTCCTTTGAGTTTTAATCTTGCGACCGTACTCCCCAGGCGGTCAACTTAATGCGTTAGCTGCGGCGCTGGAGGGGTCAACACCCCCAACACCTAGTTGACATCGTTTACAGCTGTGGACTACCAGGGTATCTAATCCTGTTTGCTCCCCACGCTTTCGCGCCTCAGCGTCAGTATTGGTCCAGAAAGTCGCCTTCGCCACTGGTGTTCCTCCCGATATCTACGAATTTCACCTCTACACCGGGAATTCCACTTTCCTCTCCCATACTCAAGCTTGACAGTTTCAGATGCACTTCCACGGTTGAGCCGTGGGCTTTCACATCTGACTTGTCAGGCCGCCTACGCGCCCTTTACGCCCAGTAATTCCGAACAACGCTTGCACCCTCCGTATTACCGCGGCTGCTGGCACGGAGTTAGCCGGTGCTTCCTTTGAAGGTACCGTCAAACATCACGGTTATTAACCGTCATGCACTTCTTCCCTTCTGACAGGACTTTACAACCCTAAGGCCTTCATCGTCCACGCGGCGTCGCTGCGTCAGGGTTTCCCCCATTGCGCAAAATTCCTCACTGCTGCCTCCCGTAGGAGTCTGGTCCGTGTTCCAGTTCCAGTGTGGCGGATCATCCTCTCAGACCCGCTAACCATCGTAGCCTTGGTAGGCCCTTACCCCACCAACTAGCTAATGGTACGCAAACTCATCCAGGTGCGATAGCTTTCAGGAAGAGGCCATCTTTCTTCACACTATCTGGCGATAGTGTTAACGTATCCGGTATTAGCAGACCTTTCGGTCCGTTATTCCAGGCACCAGGGTAGATTATCTACGTGTTACTCACCCGTGCGCCACTTTACTGAGGATTCCGAAGAATCCCGTTCTCGTTCGACTTGCATGTGTTAAGCACGCCGCCAGCGTTCGTTCTGAGCCAGGATCAAACTCTCCAGTTTAAAATATAAAACCAGATTATTTAATCTTGGTTATTCTCAAGAAAATAAAATTACAAAGTGAATCAAAACCTAAAATACCCCCCCCTTGTTACCAGGGATATCCAGGGCCCTTTAATTCATCTTACTGCTATTCAGTTTTCAAAGATCGATTCCCCGCTCAAAGCGGGTTGTCAGTGCGTCCTGACGAAGCCGAGTAATTAACCAACTTTTTGCCGACTCGTCAATACTTTTCTTCTGACTTTTTTTGCCCCGCAGTACCGCGTCCATGACCTCGTCACCGGCCCGCCGTGCTGCAGAGAGCGACAACCTAATGGAACCGCCCTACCTTGTCAAAGCTTTTTTTTGGCGCCATGGGCGCCGATCGTCTTATCTCCTTCAGCTACATCTTTTTTGGCGATTTTTTTTTATAGCTTGCGGCCATGTACCCCTGTCACCCTCCTCTCTATTCACACCACACTCGCCTATATAATTGTTACAGACACGAAGAAAGCGGCCACCCCAAACAGGAGTCCGCCTCTGCCGCATCCGCCTATTTATCTTATAGTCTCCGGCCATCCCACCGATCTCCCTTGGCGGCTGATCCGTCCAGGCGGCAAAGACCATCCGCCGGACTCGACCAGGGCAAGCCACAGACAAGCCACTTTCTCTGCAGCCCCCTACACTCTGTTTCCCTTTTTTGTGCCACAGGGACCATCCAGCTGTTTTTTATTTCATTTTCTTTGCCTGATAACGTATTGTTTTTTGCAACAAATTAGGACGCACAGGCCTCAATGACAGTTGAGATTCCTATTGACGTAGGAAGATTTACCAGTTTAAATAGTGTGGTTTTGCCTGGCGAATTCATCATATTTTTTTTAAGACGCCGGACACGCTTCACAGTTCAGGTTCCGCACCACACTTCTTGGTTTGGGTGCCGGACAGATCTGATTCTTAGTCAAAGAGCCATCTCTACGAAACACGTACAACCTTGATACTATACGGATAGATATATGAAAGCATTGATCGCCCTGGAAGACGGGACAATTTTCGAAGGTGAATCCTTTACCGGCTCGGGAGAGGCAACTGGTGAAATTGTTTTTAATACCGGCATGAGCGGTTACCAGGAGGTGCTGACCGACCCATCCTACAAAGGTCAGATTGTTACCATGACCTACCCCTTAATCGGCAACTATGGCGTTAACCCGGAAGACATGGAGTCAGCCGCCATTCAACCGGAAGCCTTTATTGTCAAGGAATACAACGCTATTCCCAGCAATTTCCGGTCAACCGGCAATCTGGCCGACTTCCTTCGGGAACAGGGTATTCTCGGCATTCAAAATGTCGACACCCGGGCCTTGACGCGCCATATCCGCACTGCCGGCGCCCTGCGCGGCATCATATCCACCGAGGATCTTGATCCCGCCTCGCTGGTCGCCAAGGCCGCCAATTCTCCCGGCCTGGTGGGCCGCGATCTTGTTCAGGAGGTGACCTGTAGCGCCCCATACGGCTGGACTGCGAACGGGCCGGTGCCGGGCACTGATTTTTCCAGCACAGCGGCCGGCAAATACAAAATCGTCACCTATGACTTCGGTCTCAAGTATAACCAACTGCGTCTCCTGGCCGAACGCGACTGCGCCGTGCAGGTGGTGCCTGCCACCACATCGGCCGAAGAGGTCCTGGCCATGAATCCGGACGCGATTTTCCTCTCCAACGGCCCCGGTGACCCTGCCGGCGTCAAAGGGGTTGTCGAAACCGTGCAGGAGCTGCTCACCAAGAAACCGCTCTTCGGCATCTGTCTTGGCCACCAGATATTGGGGCTGGCCTATGGCGGCAGTACCTATAAGTTGAAATTCGGCCACCGCGGTTCCAACCAGCCGGTCAAGGACCTCACCACCGGCAAGGTTGAGATTACATCTCAGAATCATGGTTTTTGCGTTGAGCCGGACAGCCTCAATAAAGACGAGGTTGAGATTACCCATATCAACCTAAACGACGGCAGCCTGGAAGGCATGGCCCATAAAAAATACAACGCCTTCAGCGTCCAGTATCATCCGGAGAATGCCCCCGGTCCCCATGACTCCATCTATCTCTTTGACCGTTTTCTTGAAAGGATCAAAGGATAAGGCCCGGGATTGTCGCCCGCAACCGCAGACAACTTTGCCCATAAAATCTTACGATAGATATATAAAATGCCTAAACGTACCGACATAAAAAAGATACTGATCATCGGCTCCGGCCCCATCATCATTTCCCAGGCCTGCGAGTTTGACTACTCCGGCACCCAGGCCGTCAAGGCCCTCAAGGAAGAGGGCTATGAGGTTATCCTGATCAACTCCAATCCGGCCACCATCATGACGGATCCGGAGATAGCCGACAGTACCTATATTGAGCCGATCACCCCCGAGTTTGTCGCCAAAATCATTGAAAAAGAGCGTCCCGATGCCCTGTTGCCCACCCTGGGCGGCCAGACTGGTCTGAACACCGCCATCAAGGTGGCCGAGGCCGGTGTCCTGGACAAATACGGGGTTGAGATGCTGGCCGCCAATATCGATGTCATCAAAAAGGCGGAAGGGCGCGACTCTTTCCGCGAGGCCATGCGCAAGATCGGCCTCAAGGTCCCGTTAAGCACCATTGTCCACACCATTGACCAGGCCAAGGCCGCCAGTGAAGAGATCGGCTTTCCCATTATTGTCCGTCCCAGCTTTACCCTGGGCGGGACCGGCGGCGGGGTGGCCTATAACAGCCAGGAACTCACCGAGCTCTGCACCGTTGGCCTTGACCTTTCCCTGAACACCGAGGTCATGCTGGAACGCAGCCTCCTGGGTTGGAAGGAGTATGAGCTGGAGGTCATGCGCGACAAGGCGGATAACGTGGTCATCATCTGCTCCATCGAGAACATGGACGCCATGGGGGTCCACACCGGTGACTCCATTACCGTGGCCCCGGCCCAGACCCTCACCGATCGGGAATACCAGACCATGCGCGACGCCGCCATCGCCATTATCCGCGAGATGGGAGTGGAGACCGGCGGCTCCAATGTCCAGTTTGCCGTTAATCCAGAGGATGGGGAGCTCATGGTTATCGAGATGAACCCCAGGGTGTCACGCAGTTCGGCCCTCGCCTCAAAGGCCACCGGCTTTCCCATTGCCAAAATCGCCGCCAAACTGGCGGTGGGCTATACCCTGGACGAAATCCGCAACGACATCACCAAAGAAACCTATGCCGCCTTTGAACCCAGCATTGACTACTGCGTGGTCAAGATTCCCCGCTGGACCTTTGAAAAGTTTCCGGAGACCAAGGATTTCCTCACCACAGCCATGAAGTCGGTGGGCGAGACCATGGCCATCGGCCGCACCTTCAAGGAGGCCTTTCAAAAGGCGCTGCGCTCCCTGGAAATCGGCATCAGCGGCTTTGGTGCCCATGCCAAGTTTGAGCTGGACGGCCGCGATCAGCGTGATCTGGATCTCAACCTCAAGACCCCCAATTCACAACGTATCTTCTGCCTGCATCAGGCCTTGAGCCGCGGCATGGTCATTGAGCGCATCTACGAGCTGACCGCCATTGATCCCTGGTACCTCCATAATCTCAAGCAGCTTGTCGATATGGAGAAAAAGATCAAGGACAAGGGCTTCAGCGGTCTCAAGGGCGATTTTCTCCACAAGGCCAAGCAATACGGCTTTTCCGACCAGCAGCTCGCCTATCTCACCGGCACCTCCGAGGATGACATCCGCCAGCTCCGCCTGGAGATGGGGGAAAGACCGGTCTTTAAACTGGTGGACACCTGTGCGGCGGAATTCGAGTCCTACACCCCCTATTACTACT
The DNA here is from genome assembly GCA_002868945.1 of Desulfobulbaceae bacterium. Lineage (GTDB taxonomy): Bacteria > Desulfobacterota > Desulfobulbia > Desulfobulbales > SURF-16 > BM506. The sequence continues at coordinate 37,452 of PKTX01000031.1, read as the reverse complement.
CCACCTATGAGGTGGAGGATGAGGCCGTCACTTCCGAGACGCGCAAGGTCCTTATCCTTGGTGGTGGTCCCAACCGCATCGGTCAGGGCATCGAATTTGATTACTGCTGCGTGCATGCCTCCTTTGCCCTGCGCGAGATGGGCATTGAATCCATCATGGTCAACTCCAACCCGGAGACGGTCTCCACCGACTATGACACCTCAGACAAACTCTACTTTGAGCCCCTGACCAGGGAAGATGTCCTGCATATCATAGACAAGGAAAAGCCGGAGGGTGTTATTGTCCAGTTCGGCGGCCAGACCCCCCTCAACCTGGCCGTGCCCCTGGCCCAAAAGGGTGTGCCCATCATCGGTACCCCACCGGACGCCATTGACCGGGCCGAGGACCGCGAACGCTTCCAGCAGTTTCTGCAGAAACTCGACCTCACCCAACCGGCCAATGCCACGGCCCGCACCTTTGAAGAGGCCTTGAAGATCGCCAAGGAGATCGGCTATCCAGTGGTGGTACGGCCCTCCTATGTCCTGGGCGGTCGGGCCATGCGCATCGTCTATAACGAAAACGATCTGAAGAGATATATGATCGAGGCGGTGCAGGCCTCTGCCGATCATCCCATTCTCATTGACAAGTTTTTGAAGGATGCCGTGGAGATCGATGTTGACGCCATCTCGGACGGCGAGACCACTATCATCGGCGGCATCATGCAGCACATCGAGGAGGCGGGCATCCACTCCGGCGACTCGGCCTGCGTCCTGCCGGCCCACGGCCTCACCGATGCGATGATTGAAGAAATCAAGGATGCCACCCGGGCCATGGCCGCCGAACTTGGCGTCATCGGTCTGATGAATGTCCAATATGCGGTCAAGGATGAAACCCTCTACATTATTGAGGTCAATCCCCGCGCCTCCCGAACCATACCCTTTGTCTCCAAGGCCACCGGCGTGGAGCTTGCCAAGCTGGCAACCAAGGTGATGGTGGGGGCCAAGCTCAAAGACCTGGGTTTGAGCACCGAGGTGACCGTGAAGCACTTTGCCGTCAAGGAGGCTGTTTTTCCCTTTGACCGCTTTGAGAATGTCGACACCCTGCTCGGCCCGGAGATGAAGTCCACCGGCGAGGTCATGGGCCTAGACGAATCGCTGGGCCTGGCCTTTGCCAAGTCCCAGCTTGCCGCAGGTCAACCCATTCCCACCACAGGCACCATCCTCATCTCGGTACGCGATAATGACAAGGTGGCCATTCTGCCGGTGGCCAAGGAACTTGCCGAGCTCGGCTTTACCATTATCGGCACCAAGGGTACTGCCAAATTTCTCAACGATTACGGCGTGGAGTGCACAAGGGTCTACAAGATCTCCGAGGGCCGTCCCCATATCCTCGACAAAATTCATGACCACGGTATTCAGTGGATTATCAATACATCACTGGGCACACGCACCACCGAGGATTCTTTCAGTATTCGTCGGGCCGCCCTTGACTATCACCTGCCCTATACCACCACTATTGCCGGGGCCATCTCCATGTCAAAGGCCATTGCCACCCTCAAGAGCCAGGACCTGGCCGTCAAATCCGTTCAGGAGTATTTCGCCAAGTAACAGGCAATCCCCTTTGCTCGGCCCGGTCCTGTTATGAAAATAAATTGCATTATCAAGACAGGGTGGGTAATTTCGACATTCAGCACTTAATTAAACCATTTTTTCGGCAACCCATCTCAAGGAGCCATCGTTGAATAACTTTTACAAAAACATCTCCATGTGGCTGATTATCGGCCTGGCCATGGTTCTTCTTTTTCAGATGTTCAACAACCCTCAACAGGGCGTTGAAAACTTAAGCTATTCCGACTTTCTGGCCCGGGTAGAGTCAGGTGCCATCAGCCAGGTGACGGTTCAGGGCGATGAGATCACCGGCACCACGGGCGGCAAGAATTTCAAGGCTATATCTCCCGGCAACGACACGGAGCTTTGGTCCATCCTGCGCAAATCAGGCATTGATGTCAATGTCAAGCAGGTGGAAAAACCACCCTGGTACATCACCATCCTGGCCAACTGGTTTCCCATGCTGTTGTTGATCGGTGTCTGGATCTTCTTTATGCGCCAAATGCAGATGGGCGGCGGCAAGGCCATTAGCTTCGGCAAGAGCCGCCATCGTCTCCAGGACGGCGAGGAGACCAATATAACATTCAAGGATGTGGCCGGCATCGAGGAGGCCAAGGAAGAACTCTCCGAGATCATCGACTTTCTGAAGGAACCACAGAAATTCACCAAACTGGGGGCCCGTATCCCCAAGGGTGTTATGCTGGCCGGCCCTCCCGGCACCGGTAAAACCCTGTTGGCCAAGGCCATTGCCGGCGAAGCCCAGGTGCCCTTCTTTTCCATTTCCGGTTCCGATTTTGTGGAGATGTTCGTTGGTGTGGGCGCCTCTCGCGTGCGCGATCTTTTCAACCAGGGCAAAAAGAATGCACCCTGCATCATCTTTATAGATGAGATCGATGCGGTGGGTCGTCATCGCGGCGCCGGTTTAGGCGGCGGTCATGACGAACGGGAACAGACCTTGAACCAGCTGCTTGTTGAAATGGACGGTTTTGAGACCAATGAGGGTGTGATTATCGTGGCTGCCACCAACCGGCCCGACGTCCTCGACCCGGCCCTGCTGCGCCCCGGCCGTTTCGACCGCCAGGTGATGGTGCCCATTCCTGATGTGGGTGGTCGCGAAAAAATCCTTGAGGTTCATGCCCAGAAGCTGCCCCTTGATATTGATGTGGATTGGGCCGTTATTGCCCGCGGCACCCCCGGTTTTTCCGGCGCCGACCTGGAAAACCTGGTGAACGAAGCCGCCCTGCTGGCCGCCCGCACCAATGAGACCAAGGTAACCATGGCAGACCTGGAAGAGGCCAAGGACAAGGTTATGATGGGCTCTGAACGGCGCAGCATGATTATCACCGAAAAGGAAAAGGAGATCACCGCCTATCACGAGGCAGGTCATGCCCTTATCGCCAGACTGCTGCCAGGCACCGATCCGGTTCACAAGGTAACCATTATTCCCCGCGGCCGTGCCCTGGGCCTGACCATGCAGCTACCCACCGAGGAAAAATACAGCCTTTCCAGGAGCTTTTTGATTAACAATATCTGTATCCTGCTGGGCGGCCGGATTGCCGAAGATCTTATCTTCAATGAGACCACCACCGGTTCCGGCAATGATATTGAACGGGCCACTGACCTGGCCCGCAGAATGGTCTGCGAGTGGGGCATGAGTAAGGAGCTTGGTCCCTTGAGTTTCGGCAAGAAGGAGGAACAGATCTTCCTGGGCCGCGAGATCTCTCAGCATCGCGATTACAGCGAGGCCACGGCAATCCAGATTGACAACGAAGTCAAGAAAATGATTGTCGAGGCCAACGACAAGGTCAAGGCACTGCTCAAGGAGCATCTGCCCGCCTTAAAAGAGATGTCGGCTCTCCTTCTCGAACGCGAAACCATCACCTCCAGTGACATCCACACCATTCTGGAGAAGCATGGTATTGCCGTGGAGATCCCGCCGCAGCCAGCCAAAGCGACCCCAAAAAAGGCGGCCGAGGCCCCTGTCGCCGAGGCCGAAGAATCGGCTGAGACTGCGGCAGCCGATCCGGATGCAACAGGCGACCACGCCGCGCCAGACAAAAACGAGTAACAAAAGGTGCAGATCCGTACCCCCCATCATACCCTGGACCTCAGCAGCCGGGTGCATGTCATGGGCATACTCAACGTCACCCCCGACTCCTTTTCGGATGGCGGCGTCCTGGCCACGCAGGAAAAACTGCTAGACCAGGTGGCGGACATGGTCGCGGCAGGCGTCGACATCCTTGATATCGGCGGGGAATCCACTCGGCCGGGGGCGGCACCGGTTTCGGTTCGGGAAGAAATAGAGCGCGTCATTCCCGCCATCAGAGAGATTCGCCGACACTACACCACACCCATCTCCATAGACACCAACAAGGCGGACGTTGCCCGCCTCGCCCTGCTGGAAGGCGCTGACATCATCAATGACATCAGCGCCTTTCGCTTTGACCCTGCCATGCTGCCTTTGGCGGTGGAGTCGGAGGCACCGGTGATCATCATGCATATGCAGGGCACGCCGGGCACCATGCAGGCCAATCCCCGCTACAACAACGTGGTGGAGGATATCAAGGCGGAACTGGCAGCGTGGATGAGCACGGCCCAGGCCCATGGCCTGCGGCGCGACAAAATCATCATTGATCCAGGTGTGGGTTTCGGCAAAACAGTGGACCACAACCTCGCCATCCTTAAACACGCCCACTCCTTTACCGACCTGGGTTGCCCGGTGCTCATCGGCCATTCCCGCAAACGCTTTATCGGCACCCTCCTTGATGAAGAGGTGGCAAAAAATCGTGACTTCGGCACGGCCGTCATCTCCGCCCTCTGCGTCCGCTCCGGTGTAGCCATCCTTCGCGTCCATGATGTGCGTAAGACCGTGCAGGCGGTAAAGCTTGCCCAGGCCATCGACTCCGCAGTATAATCATAGACGTTTTGGAGAGCCGCGCTATGCCGGCATGGGCGGCCGACCCACTATCTTGGCTCCATAGAGCGGGCCCTTCTCCAGTCGACCGGCCCTCGATGAACATTTTTTTGACGGACCCACTACCATTTCTTTAAAAGATAAAATAAAACGCTACCAGCTTTACAACCGCAGCAGAAAGGTGCAGGCCATTAATTTTAATGCCCAGTCATCCACCCTGCTCTTTAAGATTATCCCCTATCTGCTGCACTGCAACTATCCCGACCTGCCCGGCTTTATTGACGACCCGGACTGCAAGTTCGGCATCTACCGCTTTCTGCCGGAAAAGTTTGTGGACGGCAACCTCTTTCGTCGCTACTTCCCCGGCTCCACCGCCTTAAGCGTCAAAACCCCCTCTCCCTATGCCCGTAACCCCTTTATCCACTCCCTGAAGACCATCGGCAGTATCGGCACCGTGGCCCAGGCCGCCAAATCAGACTGTGATTACTGGGTGTCGATCCGCAACGAGGAACTGGGCGAAAAGGCTTATGCGCTGCTTGAAGAAAAATGCCGTCTCATTTCGGAATGGACCAAGAAGTATAACCTGGAGGTCTACTTCTTCCTCATGGATATCGACCAGACCAGGGAGAATCGCTTTGAGTCGAGCGCCGAGGAGGAATCGGCCGGCTCCGCCCTCAAGCTCCTTCTAAAGGATGAACTCTTTCGCACCCATATCCTGGTGGCCGGCAAGATGCTGCTCTGGTGGCTTATTCCACCGGGGCTGAGTCATGCGGAGTATCGCGGCCACGTCAAGAAACTCACCGACAGCGGCCTGAGCATGGACAGCTATATTGACCTAGGCTATCTCTCCGACCTGCCGCGTTCGGAAATTTTCGGCGCCTGCCTCTGGCAGCTCAACAAGGCCCTGGACAGCCCCTTTAAATCGGTGATCAAGTTCGCCTACCTGGAGTTACTGCTCAACAAGGCCGATACCCTGCCGCTCTTCTCCTCCAAGATGCTCTGCATGGTCACCTTCCCGGAATTATTGCCGGCCGACGAGACAGCCCTGGAGGTGACCGACATCGACCCATACCTCCTTCTGGCCCGGGATATTGTCGCCTTTTATCAACATTCGGAGACCGTCAAACGAGACGACAACCTCATCAGGGAGTGTCTCTTCCTCAAGGCTCTGGAGGGTATGCAGTCCCAAAAACGGAGCAAGCACCTGAAAAGAACCATGACCATCATGAAGAGCTGGGATCTTTTGCCCGATCAGATGATTAAATTTCTGCATATCAACACATGGGGCTACAACGATCTGCTGGCCTCCGGCATTCAGGTCCATAACTACCTGCTCTCCACCTACAAGAGGCTGCGCCAGATCTTCAACACCGTGGGCGCAGAGGGGCTGGAGCATACCATTACCCAACGCGACCTCTCCATCCTGGGGCGTAAACTCTTTACCTTTTACGAAAAAAAACCGGACAAGATCGAATATATCCGCAGCCTGTCGCGGGACATCATGTGCCAGAAGGACCTCACCTTTCACATCACCAAATATGAGGGCACCATCTATTTCTATGCCTTCCAGGGCGAGCATACCAACGACACCATCCGTGACAACACCGAGCTGCAGATCAGAAGGGAGACCAACATCCTCACCCTGATCACCTGGCTGGTGGTCAACGGCATCCTGCAGAAATCAACAAAAATCCACCTTGCCAAGAACCTGATCAATATCACCCTGGCGGAAATCGAGACGGTGAGCGACAAAATCATCTCCACCTTTCCCCTGGTGAACTTCTCCAAGATACCGGCCCGGGAATTGCTCAAAAAGGAGAGCATTGTCCGGGCCCTGGCCATTGTCAATTTTCATAAATACCGCATAAAAGGGCAAAAAGAGCTGCACTCCACCATCATCACCTTAAACAACTACGGAGAGCATTTCATTCACCACTTCACCACTATTGTCCAGCTGAGAAATCAATTCCGCCAGCTCCTTACCCGCCACTACGTGAGTCGCTGGAACGACAACCTGGAGATCTTTATCCCCACCCAGCCGGAACAGTACTATATTGAGGAGATGATCAAAAAATAACGTGAAGAAGATAATCTTTTACCACTCCATTCTCTGACCGCGCTGCCACCTGGCAAGCCGGGCGCTTACCACCCTTGCTGCGGAGTTTCCCGATCTTGAGATTGAGCGGCTTGATGTCACCCTGCAACCACGGCTCGCCCTGCAGGCCGGCGTCAGGATGATCCCCTGCCTGCAGGCAGGGGAAAAAAGATACAGCGCCATCATCCTTGACAAGGCTAAAATCCGCGCCTTTCTTCGCCAACTGATCTGAACCCTCTTGCGCTGCGGCTCTCTGCGGCCACATGGCCACCATGCTCACAAGAAAGTGCGACACTCCATCATGCATACATGGCAGCCATCTCCGGTGTATAGTCGCCGTTTTCTGCCTTGTAGATGAAAAAAGGCGGCAGGATCTGGAGCTCTTCGCCGCCGTTTTTAATGGCCTCCAGCAAGACCAGGCGCCCCACCCCACCCGGATAGGAATGCACCACCTGTAGACGTTTGGCCACCAACCTGACCTGCTGCATGGCGTTGATCAGGGCGGCCAGGCGACCGGCCGGAAGAACAAAGGCCACCCGACCACGATTCTTTACAGCAAAGGCCGCTGCCCCAATAAAGTCGCTGAGCGTGCCGGCCACCTCATGCCGGGCCAGGAGACGTTCCCGCCCCAGACTCTTACGACCGGCATCCGCCTTGCCATACGGTGGATTGCAGACCACCAGGTCAAAACTCTCCGGCTGTACGCAGGCACCAATATGCCTGGCATCACCGGCCAGGGCCACGAGGCGTCCGTCAAAATGGTTGATGCTGATATTATGCCTGAGAAGGGCGAGGAGATCGTCCTGCAGCTCCAGTGCGGCAAGCCTGACGGCGGCATGGCGGTGGGCCAGTATAAGACTGATCACCCCGCAGCCCGCGCCAAGATCAAGTACGCTGTCGTTGGGGTACGGCCTGACAAAATGCGAGAGCAGTACGGCGTCCACCGAAAAACGGTAGCCCTCCTCATGCTGACAGCAGAGCAGCCGACCGTTAAAGAGGGTATCATTGCTGATCTTTTTAGCCGCCACAACAGGAACTCGAAAAGAAAGGATGAAAGATGTTACGCATATGCCATGCCCTCGCCGGTCCTCAGGAGGAGGATCTCTTTTTCAGGGGTTTGAGGCAGACCCCACTGGGCCGACAGCAGACCTGCAGATCGGCAAGAGACCAGTGCACCCCATGCCTGTGGCCAACCACAAAGGCGGTGGCCTTGGCGCTGGCGCCGGTCAAGGGGATGGCCAGGGTGACCATTGTGATGGATGATTTCCGGATGACGTTGCCCTGAACAAAGAGGCCCGGCCGGATGGGGGCGCCGAGTTGGCTGACAACCGCAGGGTCATGACGGATAACAAACAGTGCCTGCCGATAGATATCGGACGAACGGACAAGCACAAAAAAAACAAGCAGAACAGTGGCCACCACCGCGCCGGTCATCGGAAAGATCGCCGCCAGTACAACAATGGCCGCCAGCCACTTGCCTTTTTTGAGGCCCCATCCTATTTTATCAAGCAAGTTGCAACCCGTAACCAACCCCTCAGCGATTTCTCAACGCATTGTAATATCGTGACCATTATAGTGGGCACGACCTTTTTTCCTTACGGATAAAGGGAGAGGCGAGGCATCCCTCAGCGGATCTCCTCATCTGCGACGATCTTGTTAATCAGCAGGCCGGTGAGGATCTTCGGATAGAAATAGGTGGATTTGTGGGGCATAAAGAGGTCCTCGTCCGCCACCTGTTTCACCTGAGCCACCGGGGTATGATTCATCAAAAAAAGCACCGGGCTCCTGTCGGATACACGCACCGATTCCTTGACCGCTCTATCCAGGGCCTCATCCACGTCGCTGTAATAGTGGATGAGATCCTCCTTATCGCATTTTTCATGGCCGAGACCGAGGATCTTGTCGATAATGAGCTCGGAGAGCACCACCACATCAAGGCTGCGCAACGCTGCAGGCTGATCCTGGCCCAGGGCCTTGTCCATGACACCCTCCTTGAGGCAGAGCAGGAAACAGCGGTCCTCGGCCGGTTCATACATGCCGAAAACCGTACCCTTCTGCCGCTCATCAGCCATGCGCTCCAGAACCGCGAAAATCTGCTCCTCCCGACTGCCGCCCTTGATCTCCTCAACAGCAAAACAATCCCGCAGTTTGTCGACTAAACGGGCGGCATCCATGGGACCGGGCACATGGACGAGGCGATGGGTGGGCAAGACGGAGAGGCCCGGATCCTCCATGGGACAGAGATACATCATGATGTGATTATAGGGGCTGTTCTCCGCCACACTCCCCTGACGTTCCACCATGGTCTCCCGCAGGCGCAGGGAGGTGGTATAGCGATGATGACCGTCGGCGATATAAACAGGCCGATCGGTAAAAAAGTGTTGCACCTCTTTGATGACGGCCGGATCAGTCACGGCATAGATGGTGTGCAGACAGCCATCCTGATCCGTGGCGCTGCAGAGAGGCACCTCCGGACAGACCTTTTCCAGGGCGGCCATGACCTGGCCGGCTCTATCTGGATAGAGGGAAAAGATCTGACTGAACTGGGCCTGGCAGGTATCAATGAGTCGCAACCTGTCATCCGTGACGCTGCGAAACGTTTTTTCATGCGGCTTGACAACGCCTTCGGCAAACTCATGCAAACGGACCATGGCACTCATGCCCTTCCGGCGATAGGTGTTGCCGTTGGCCAGCGTATAATCGATATAATAGAGATAGATGGCCGGCACGTCATCACGAAGTAGCACCCCTTCATCCTGCCACTGGTCGAAGGTGGCCCGTGCCCCCTCATAGCGGGCATCAGTGATCTCGGTACCGCCGAACTTGGTCAGATCGAGCTGGATCATATTGTACTGATTTTTGCCGGAAAGGACGGCCTGGGCCGCCGGATCAATGACGTCATAGGGCGGTGAAACAACCTCTTCCAATTTTTTTATCTTGCTGGTATTGAATCGGACAGCCCTAAACGGCGCTATAAATGCCATTATCTTCTCCTGCTTGCTTCCCGCGGGAAATAAAATTTTACCCCTTTTGCTTCGCGCTACTTTCCGGTAGAATGGGGCGTTTTTCAGAGTATGGACAGAGATATTATTGCCTGAAAATCCCTTTACTTTTTACATCATCACCTTCTAACGTCTAATCACAGAGTTCTCAACAATTAACATAATCTGCCGCCTGAAAAATTGCCCCTGCTGCTTAGCCACACGGTTGATCCTTTCCTCGCCGGCACGCACAATGGCGCGCAACGCAGCAAGATCCCATACCGTTCAGGCCGACTCCTGCCGGCCACCTGTTAAGCAACCAACCAATTGGAGACCATGACCATGTTTGATATTTTTATCCAGACCCATTTTTCGGCAGGCCACCACCTGCGCGACTACCCCGGCAACTGTGAAATGCCGCACGGCCACAATTGGCACGTGGAGATTACCGTCCGGGCCGAAACCCTGGACGAGCTGGGCATGGGCGTTGATTTCAGGACCATCAAGAATGCCGCCGCCGCGGTGATTAAGGATCTTGACCACTGCAACCTCAATGAGCACCCCAGTTTTCAGGATAGAAATCCCTCCTCTGAAAACATCGCCCACTACATCTTTACAACACTGCAAAAGGAGCTCAACCAGCCGCGCTACCGGCTCTACTCCGTACAAGTCGGCGAAACCCCGTCAAGTGGCGTCATCTATCGTGAAGACTAAAGAAACATTGCAGGTCAGCGAGCTTTTTTACTCCATCCAGGGGGAGTCCTCCTATGCCGGCTACCCCTGCCTCTTTATCCGCCTGGCCGGCTGCAACCTACGCTGCAGCTACTGTGATGCCCGCTATACCTACGATGAAAAGGGGCGTCGTATGACCATTGCCGAGATCCTCGCCTTTATCGAGGAATCACCGGTGAGCCTGGTGGAGATAACCGGCGGCGAACCGCTGCTGCAAAAAAACGTCTATGCCCTGATGCAGGCCCTCCTGGACGATGAACGTATCGTTCTGCTGGAAACCAACGGCAGCATCGACCTGCGCCAGGTACCGGACGAGGTGGTGAAGATCATGGACATCAAGTGTCCTGGTAGCGGCATGGATCACCATAATCACCTTGCCAACTTGCAATACCTGACCAGCACCGATGAAGTAAAATTTGTCTTAGGCAGCCGCCAGGATTATCTGTGGGCCGTTGATTTTCTGAAGAGAAATATTATTACCCCCTTCCCCTCCTCCAGACAGCGCCCCAAGATTCTTTTCTCGCCGGTGACCAGCGAGCTTTCCCCCACTGAACTTGCCGGCTGGATCCTGATGGATCGTCTACCCATCCGCCTGCAGCTCCAACTTCATACCCTGCTCTGGCCCGGAGAAACCAGGGGGGTATAGCAGAGCGCTGAACAACCGCCGCACTTTGAGAGGCGGTCTGTCCGGGACTTGTCTACTGACACACCTTGGGCTTGCCATTCTGGTCCAGCACCTGAATGATCTGACTTGATGTCGCAGAGCTTTCGCCCCAGGCATATCCCTCCATGGCGAGGAACTCCAGACCGCCGACACAAAGAAGACGATAGGTGGTATAGCTTTTAAAAGGCGTGGTTTCCTGCCAGACGCCACGCTGAATCTGCTGCAAACCGGGAATCTCACGGGCCTCGCCGTGACCGGCAAACCCCGCCACCAACAACAGGGCCAACAGAAAGAGACCCGCGCCTAGCCCACCAACCATCCTTCTTCCCTTCATACCTGTTCCTCTCTACTGTTTAATAAGAAAAGCATATTTATTCTCTGTCTGCACATGACTCTTTGCCGCTAGCCCATGATTTTTCCGGCCAGAAGTTGCCGCACGAAGACTCGACCATGGGGCCGGCAAAGTTTGACGGCCTCGCAAAAAGCAAGGTGCGGCCATCGGCACAGTGCCTATCCTGCTGATTTAACGTCATGGGTTTGGGCAGCCAACGACTTTTTACGGGATCATCAAACTTACCGAACCATTTTTTTTTGCAAAGGGGAAAAGGGGCGCCGCCATTCTATTCTTGCCGGGTCATGACAAAGAGACGGGCCTGCCATTTGCCCAGGCAACGTCTCGTGACCAGCCGCCAGCCATATCGGCCGGCCAGCTCTTCGACCTCATCACCCTGCCTGCCCTGTAGACCGGAGACAATGAGGCGGCCGTGGCCGGCCGCCCTGTCGGACATATCGGCCAGCAGCCTGTAAAGCACAGAGGCGGTCAGGTTAGCCAGGATAAGGGCATAGGAGGCGGCCACCTCCGCCAGCGGAGAAGTGGTGAAACGCGTCTGGGCGCTGAGATTATTGGCCGCTGCATTGGCAACGGCAGTGGCAACGGCCTCCGCGTCAATATCCAGGCCCAGCACCGAGGCGGCACCGAGGCGCGCCGCCACAAGGGAGAGCACGCCAGTACCACAACCCACATCAAGGACAGGTGAGGGCACTTCCGGCAACTCCTCCAGCAACTCCACCACCAGAGCGGTGGAGGGATGATTGCCGGAGCCAAAGGCGTGACTGTTACCGGCCAGAGTGATATGCGTGGCGCGGCCTGACTTTGTGTCGACAAAAGAAAAACCGTGCCGGGCCCCGGTGAGTGGCGGCTTCTGCACAAGCCGGGTCTCGACAAGAGCAATCTGCTGCCGACCATCAACCAGAAGAGCAACTCGTGCCAAGAGCCGGTCTTTGTCGACGCCCGGATCAGCCAGGATATAGAGACAATACCCCTGGGCAGCCCGCCGGCACCACTCCACCCGACAGGGCAAGGTCTGCAGTTGCCCGGCCAGCTCGACACAGAGGGCCGCACTGGGCACGACCAGCTCCACCAGCAGCTGCACATCGGCACCCGGATCAATGCATTCCCGGCCCAGCAGGCCATCATGGATAAAACTACTGTTCATACCGTTCGGCATTATGACGAAAGACCACTTCCCGAAAAAAACGGATCATCTTGCGGCGTCTGTCCAGCATCTTGAGCTGCTCCGGGACCAGATTTGAACCGGGAATAGCGGTGATGGCCATCTTATACTCAACATGGGTGGCCAGCCTGTTGTCGAGGTACCAGGCATAGGTCAGTCCCATGAGCATGCCAGGCGGTGTAAAGCCCTCTTCGCCGTTGACAAGGCGAGTATAGAGCAGGGCATTATCCTCAGCCTGTTTCATGCGGACCAGGGTGAGATAATGGTCCAGCTCCTGCGGGCTGAAAAAGCAGGAACGCTCCTCGGCAGGGCGCAGAAAAAGACGATAGATCTTGCCGACACTATAGCTGTCCTCCAGTACCGTGCCGATATCCTTATGACTGGCGTAGTTGCCCAGCAGGGACTGGCCGACAGCCACCAGCAGAGCCACCTCCTGCTTGCGCCTGTCATGGAAGACATCCTCATGTATACGAATAACGCCATCCAGCGGGTCATAAAAGGAATAGATCCGATCCCAATGTTGATTGCGCCGCCAGTTCGCCGCACTGACCAGCTCAACACCGCTGATATTTGCCAGGTGGTCGTGGCGAATATCCCAGTGGCGCCAGCAGATATCAAGCAGGGCGTTACGCACTGAACCCACCATGGGAATACGGAGAATCTCCTTGAAACGGCGAAGGCGCTCGGCCGGCGTTAAACCGGCCCGGCAAAGCAAGGGCGGCGGCGCCACATCAACGCTATCCACCGGCACATCGGCCCGGCTGGCATGTTCGCGCACGCTCCAGATCACCTTGACGGCCCGGGCCAGGGCAGCCGGATCATGCTGTACCATCCGGCGTTGCAGGGCAGCCTCGGAAAATATCTTGGCCTCCAGCGGCATCAAGCCCAGGTCCCAGACCTGGCCACGATCCAGGAAGATGGGCATTTTGGATTCCACGGCATAGCTCTGCAGGATGGAGCCGGGAATATCGCGCAGGCCAAGGAGCAGTACCTGGGCAAAAAGACCCTTGATGCCGCCCGGGATGTTGCGCTCATAGGCCTTGATCATATCGGAGACATGGAAGCGCCGCCTGATATCGTTCCAGATCAAGTCGGTCTCACCCTTCTGGACCCAGAGGTTGGCAACCAGGATCTTCAGGGCCTGCTGATTTTGACGCACGGCCCGGGCTATGCCCGGCACATGCAGGATGGGAATAATAGAGGTGTAGAGGCTGCCCGGTGCAAAGATAATGATATCCGCCTCGGTCAAGGCTTCAATGACTTGGTCCGGCACATGGGGCTCTTCGGAAAACTCCACAAAAACCCGATCAATGGCAGCATTACGATGGCCGCCGGCCGCCTTGCTCTCACCGGTCACCAGCACCCCATTGCTATAGAGCAGATTGAGGTGGGCCGGGGTGGTGGTACAGGGCAAAACAGCATCCTCGCCAACACCGATCAACGATGCCAGCCACGTGAGGCCGGTGAGCACGGCCTGATCGTCCGGCTTGTCGACACCGGCGCCGGAGGACCTGTAAATGGCCGCCACCAGCAGGAGATTGCCCAGGCAGTGGGGCCGATCCAGGGCCTGCTGCAGATTGTGATCCGTGAAGATGAAATCGAGGAGTTCCGTCAGGGTATCGGCCAGCAGAGTGGGCAGTTCAAGCAGATCACAGCCACTGTCGGCCAGCAACTGCGCAAAGGAGTCGGGCCGACAATCAAAACGCAGGGTGAAGAGCCTGTGCAGGCAGCGCGCCGCCTTGCCGACCTGCGCCTCGGAGAGATTGTAGAGGCGCACCAGATTGGCCTTCTGGATGGAGGAGAGCATGACGTGGCGGATATCGCCCAGGCCGATCACCGGAAAATCCTTGAGCAACTCACCGGTGGAACCGCCGTCATCGGTGACACAGACAATGGCCTTGGTCTGCGGGAAAATCTCCTTGAGCCCGGCAAAGGGGGATTGCGGCCAGGTGGCCCGATTACTGTCGCCGCCCACCACATTGGAGAGGCCGCTGCCGCCGCCCATAACCACCACCTTAAGATCAGCGGTATCCATCTCATTCAGGGCAGCGGCGAGATCCTCCAGGGGCGCAGTCATCTCGTCAAGGCCCTTGGGGGTGCCGGAGAGCACCAACTCGATGAGCTTTTCCACCAAGGTGCGCCGGGGCAACAGGTCCAAGGGACTGAAACGGTCGATGGTGGCCTTCTGGAGGCCGGCCATGACTCGATCAACGCTGGGCAGGATACCGAGGTTTTTGGTCATATCATATCTCGCCTTTGCCATGGGGAATGCCCCGGGAGGAGGCGCAGGCCCTGTCTGCAAAACCGTTGTCTGTTTTGCAAGGCTGACGCCCGTTGCCCCAGGGCCGTGCCGACTTCGCGGCAGACAGGGCCTCCGGCAGGGAGGTTAGAGGCCGGTGGCAGCCATCTGGGTACGCACCGCCGCCTCTGAATCACGCATGGCGGCCTGTTCATCCACGGTGAGTTCAAACTCGATAATGCGTTCCACCCCGGCGCTGCCGATCACCACCGGTACGCCAAGGAAACAACCGGAAATACCAAACTCACCCTCCAGATAGGCGGCACAGGGCAAGACCCTCTTGGAGTCCTGCAGGACAGCCTCGGCCATCTCCACGGCAGCCAGGCCGGGGGTGTAAAAGGCGGAACCGGTCTTCAGATGGTTGACGATCTCGGCGCCGCCGGTCTGGGTGCGTTTGACAATGGCCGCCAACTCCTCCGAGCTGAGCAGGTCGGTCACCGGCACACCAGCCACATTGGCCAGACGGATGAGGGGGATCATGTTGTCGCCGTGGATACCCATAACCATGGCATTGACATCACGCGGTGCCACACCGATGGCCTGGGCCAGAAAGGTACGATAGCGGGCCGAATCAAGAACGCCGGCCATGCCGATCACCCGCTGTTTGGGAAAACCGGAAACCTTGAAGCCGGTATAGACCATGGCGTCAATGGGGTTGGTGACGACAATGAGCACGGCATCAGGGGAATGCCGGGCGGCCTGCTCGGCACACGACTTGACAATGGCCACATTCTTGGCAAGGAGGTCGTCGCGACTCATGCCGGGCTTGCGGGCCAGCCCGGCCGTTATAATAACCACATCACTGCCGGCGTAATCGGCATAATCGTTACTGCCCATCACCATGCCGGGGAAACAGTCCACCGGTCCCGACTGGGAGAGATCCAGGGCCTTACCCTGGGGAATCCCCTCCACCACATCAAGAAGAACCACATCGCCGAGACCGCGACTGGCCGCCCAATGGGCGGCAGTGGCGCCGACATTCCCTGCTCCGATAATTGTAACTTTTTTACGCATTTTTCTATCCTTATCTAATTGTCTGTAGGGTATTTTGAAACGGGAAGTGTGTCACTGCGGGCCTGCTTGACACCTTAACCCTCTTGACAGAGCCGGGCAACCCGGCGGGCATCGGCCGGGGTATCCACCTCTATGGAATCATGTTTGGTGAGCACCACCTTGATACCATAGCCATACTCCAGGGCTCGCAACTGTTCAAGCTTCTCAAAACGTTCCCACTCCCCTTCGGGCAGGGCCACAAAGCTGAGCAGAAAGCCCTTGCGGTAGGCATAAAAGCCCAAATGCTTATAATAGGTAGGTGAGCCGGGCTCCTCGGGGTTGCGTTGAAAGGGAATGGAGGCCCGCGAGAAATAGAGGGCCATGCCATGCCGGTCAAAAACGGTCTTGACGTGATTGGGATCGTTGATCTCCTCAGGCCGCTGAATCTTATAGATCAGAGTGGACATGGGCAGGGAAGGATCATCAAGCAAAGGCTGGGCCACCTGGGCAATGATCTCCGACGGAAAGAGGGGTTGATCACCTTGAATATTGACCACCACATCCTGCTCGGGGATATCCATGATGGAGGCGGCCTCGGCCAAGCGATCCGTGCCTGAGACATGGTCCGGCCTGGTCATCACCACCTCGCCGCCGAAGCCCTGCACACAGTCGGCAATACGCTCATCATCGGTGGCCACCGCCACCCGGCTGAGAATCGAAGCGGCCCTGGCCCGCTCATAGACGTGCTGAATCATGGGTTTGCCGCAGATATCGGCCAGGGGCTTGCCCTTAAAGCGGTTGGAGAGGTAGCGGGCCGGGATAATGGCCACCACCTTTGGCTCATTTTTATGTTCTAAATCCATCGATTCCTGTTATTCTCCGGCAAACAGTAGTAAAGAGGGTCCACCGGCGCCCAACCCGCAGCACCGGCACATCCTGCAAAGAGCCGCCATCTTACTACACTCTCATCACTTTGATAAGTCAGATTTTTATGCCCCACCCCCCGCAAACAGAGCCGCCCGGCATAGCCGTTTCCTGGCAGGACGAGGCGGATCGCCAGGCTGCCGAGGAGCTGGCCGGCCGTCTCCACCTGCCCCTGGCCAACGAGGTGGCGACCGCCTTCCGTCTTGCTATGCGGGGCGGTCGTCTGCAACTGGAGGAGAGCGGCGCCGACGCAGCCGGGCCGGTTTATGTTGACTTCTGCGGTGGCCGGGCCCACTACCGGCGACTGCATGGCGGCGGACGCAGTCAGGCCCTGGCCCGGGCCGTTGGCCTTAAGAAAAAGCGCTGCCCGATGGTTGTCGATGCCACCGCCGGCCTCGGCCGTGACGCCTTTGTCCTGGCCTCGCTGGGCTGCAAGGTCAGGTTGGTGGAACGTTCCGCCATTCTCCATGCCCTCCTGGCCGACGGCATGCGCCGCGCCAGGCACGATGCAGAGATCAGCGCCATTATGGCGAGAATGACACTGACCCACGGGGATTGCCTGCAACTAAACGGCGCTGATCTGCAGGCCGAGGTCATCTATCTGGACCCCATGTACCCCCATCGCAGCAAATCAAGCCTGGTAAAAAAAGAGATGCGCCTGACCAGGGCACTGGTGGGCCATGACCCGGATGCCGATCTCCTTCTGGACTGGGCCTTTTCCTGCCGGCCGCAGCGCATCGTGGTCAAACGCCCCAAGGGCGCACCATTTCTCGGGAACAAAAAACCGCCGCTGATCATCAAGAACAAACAGAGTCGTTTTGATATCTATTTTCCACCATCCGGCTAATCATTTCAGAAAGGAACAGGCCGGGGAGGTTACGAAGTACCGCCGCTTGCGCCTCCCATGCCAACAGTGCCGCCATATGGCCACCAGCCTGCGCAACTGAGCTGCACCCGCCGCCGGCCCCCAGACAACCCCAACATGCAAGGAACCATGACCAGACTACTTACCTGCCTCTGCACCATTCTCCTCCTGATGACCGGCTGCTCGGCCGAACAACAGGAATCAGCCGCCGAACAGAAGCAAAGCGAACCGACCATTGCCGTGCCCCTTGCCGACAACAGGCAAGAGTCAGAGGCCTTTCGCTCCATTTCCGCCCAGACTGCCCAGAAACTGATTGCCGACAAAGAGAACCTCCTTGTCCTCGACACCAGGACAACCAGGGAAATCATCAGCAACGGCACCATCCCCGGCGCCCAACAGGCCTCGCTGCGCGCCATCTTTCAAAACGAACTGGACATAGCCAGGGACAGGCCCATCCTGGTGCTCTGTGCCGTGGGCGGCAGAAGCTATGCCGCCGGCAAGATCATGGTACGCAACGGCTTTCAGGAGATTTACAACCTGCAGGGCGGCCTCAGACAATGGAAAGCGATGAAACTGCCGGTCATCTATCCCGGAAAAAGCCCCTGAACCTGCCCGGCGCCATGTATGAGTTGCTCAACTTTCTGACTTGCTTGATATTTGGAGCATGACCATGTAAGCGAGTTTACGAGACTCCGAGAGGGCCATTTCCGGACAGGCACTTATCAATTCCCCTCCTGATGCCGACAAGTAGAGTAAAGGCCTCACAGCCACGATCACAAGGAGGGTCCCCATGATTGATGAAATCGATGCCATTGGCCTGCAGGCCGATCTGGCCCACAGCCACTGCCAACTCAACCACGGCCCCCGTGACACCGCCCCCCACCGCGCTGTTGACTATCTCATCCTGCCGGTGGGCAGAAAAGATACAGAGGGCCGCGTTAGCGAGGCCGCCGACCTGGTGATTCCAATCTGCAGCGCCTGCCTGGCCGCCCTCAACGACGAGGCCTGGACCCTGCTCTACTGCCTTGACTGTAACCAGAGCCAATGGATCCTGCGGGAACTGGCCAAGATGGATTATCGCCATCATCTCATCTGGCTCAAGGGATGTCCCAAATGCAGCACAAGGTTCGGCGGTATCTTTTTCAGTGACCCGCAGCCCCTCTGCCGGGAACTGCTCTCTCGCCGGGTCGCCTGAGCCACTCCCCCTCGGCAGCGCCTCTTTGTCAACGCCCCGGAAAAAGCAAGGCCTCTCCCGTGCCTGGCCGATCCGGGGACTGAAGATACACCGGCGTGGCTGCCCCCCGGCATAATCCCTGACCAGGCCGTGGCCGCCCAACGGCGGTACTGCCACCGGCCATGCGGTACCCGACGATTTTTTACGGTACCGGCCTATGCCTTTTTTGACAACTTCCGCAGAAAGACGATATGATAAATCTTTCAATCGCTCTCTTTCCTCCTCTTTATAAACCAAAGGCCAATAATGCTTGGAAGTGGATGTTCTCGGAAAATCTCCAGCCGGATCAGCACAACACTGCTCTTTTTCCTGGTCTGGCAGCTTTTCCTCCTCTGCCCCTGGGCCGCACCGCTTTTTGCCGAACAGAGAGAACCGGTAAAAATCGGCGTGCTGGCCAAACGCGGCGCGGAACAGGCCATGAAAAAATGGTCCGCCAGCGCCACCTATCTCAATGAGGCCCTGCCGGATACCTCCTTTGTCATTATCCCCCTTTCCTTTGCCGAACTGCGCCTGGCCGTGGCCGACAGACGCATTGATTTTGTTATCACCAACAGCTCCTATTATGTCCAGCTGGAACATGAGTACGACCTCAGCCGCATCGCCACCCTGAAGAACAGCGTCAACGGGAGCGTGGAAAAACGCTTTGGCGGAGTCATTTTCACGCGGGCCGACAACAGCCACATCACCTCTTTCACCGACCTGGTCAACAGCCATTTTGCCGCAGTCAACCGGGATTCATTCGGCGGCTGGCAGATGGCCTGGCGCGAGTTTGCCGGTCGCGGCATCTCACCGGAACGCGACTTTGCCTCGCTCACCTTCAGCGGCGACCACGACAAGGTGGTGTATGCCGTCCTGAGCGGCAAGGCGGACGCCGGCACCGTCCGAACCGACACCCTGGAAAGGATGGCGGCAGAGGGCAAAATAGGCCTCTCCGACATCAAACTCATTCCAGTGCCAGGCCTATCAATCTCGTTCCCCTATCTGTGCAGCACCCGCCTCTATCCGGAGTGGCCCATTGCCAAACTGAAAGAGACGCCCGACTCCCTGGCCGAACGTCTCAGTGTGGCCCTGCTTTCCATGCCTGCCGCGGCCCGCGCTGCTCAGGCCGCCAATATAGCCGGCTGGACCATTCCTCTGAACTACCAGCCCGTGCATGAACTCATGCGGGAGCTGCATATCGGTCCCTACCAGTTTCACCTGGGCACCACCACCATAGTGGAATTCCTGCGCGACCACACCCTGGGGGTCATCCTTTTCATTACCCTCATTATCTTGCTGATCACCGGCCTCAGCGTCGCCTTTCACCTCAATCAAAAATTACGTCGAGCCCAGCGTGAACTGGCCACGCAACTCGCCAATATTAAACGCGCCGAAAGGAACTATCGGGAAATCTTTGATCGTACCAATGAAGCGATCTTTGTCCATGACATCACCGACGGCGCCATTGTCGATATCAACCAGGCGGCCACCGCCATCTACGGCTACACCCCGGAGGAGGCCAAGGAAATCGGCATGAGCGACATCAGCTCAGGCGAGTACCCCTATAACAAAGAGGAGGCCCTGCGGGTCATTGCCCAGGCCCGTCAGGAGAACGGCAAGACCTTTGAATGGCATGCCAGGAGAAAGGACAACAGCCTCTTCTGGGCCGAGGTCAATCTGAAACCGGCCGATATCGGCGGCTGCCAGAGACTGCTTGCCGTTGTCCATGACATTACGGCCCGCAAACAGGCGGAAAATGAACTACAGCGCTACCGCCATCACCTTGAGGAGATGATCAGGGAACGCACCGCTGATCTGATCAAGAGCGAGGCCGGCCTGGCGGAGGCCCAGCGCCTGGCCCATCTCGGCAGCTGGGAATGGCAGCTTGAGGATGACATACTGTGGTGGTCGAACGAGACCTTCCACATCTTCGGCCTTGATCCCGAAGATGCACCGGCGGACCACAGCACCTTTATGGCGGCGGTGCACCCGGATGACCGGCCCAAGCTGCAACAGGCCATTGACCTGGCCCTGGAAAAAAAGGAGAAGTACAGCAGTGAGCACCGCATCATCAGACCGGACGGCTCCCAGCGCATTGTCCAGGAGTATGGCAAGGTATTTTACGGCCCCACAGGTATAGCACAGCGGATGGTGGGCACAACCCAGGACATTACCGAACGAAAAGAGATCGAAATCGAGCAGCGCACCCTGCGCACCCAGCTCACCCAGGCCCAGAAACTGGAGGCCATCGGCACCATGGCAAGCGGTATTGCCCATGATTTCAACAATATCCTTGGCGCCATCAGCGGCTACACCGAACTTGCCATCATGAAGTCACAGGAGAACAGTGAAATTGTCGAGCTACTCAACCAGGTGTTGGGGGCCGGCAAACGGGCCGGAGATCTGGTGCAACAGATCCTCACCTTCAGCCGCAAGGAAAAACTGCACCGCCAACCCGTTATCCTCGCCGATATTGTTGTCGAAAGCCTCAAGCTCCTACGGGCCACCATCCCCACCAATATCGACCTGCAGGCCCAGGTCAGGGCACCTGAAAGTAAGATCATGGCAGACCCCACCCAGATACACCAGGTCGTTCTCAATCTGTGCACCAACGCCCATCATGCCATGGAGTTGCAGCAGGCCGGAATCCTAAACGTGCAGGTTGCCGACACGGAACTCGGCGGCAAGGAGGCTGCCGCCAGAAACCTGGCGGCGGGCAGCTATGTCAAGCTGACGGTGAGCGATACAGGCAGCGGCATCAGCCCCGAACATCTGGAACGCATCTTTGACCCCTTTTTCACCACCAAGGATCAGGGCAAGGGCACGGGCATGGGGCTCTCCGTGGTGCATGGCATCGTCAAGAGCTGTGAGGGCGGCATCTTCGCCCACTCAAAAATGGGCGAGGGCTCCACCTTCACCCTCTACTTCCCCAAACTGTCGGACGCCGTTCCGACGACAAGCAGTGAGAGCACCGCCCCCTCCATGCCGCAGGGCAATGCCCGCATCCTCTTCGTGGATGACGAACCCACCCTGGTGGAGCTGGGCCAGCTCATCCTGACGCATCTCGGCTATCAGGTAACAGCGGTCAGCAGCAGTCTGGAAGCCCTGGAGATCCTCCAGGAGCAGCCGGAGGACTTTGACCTGCTGATCACCGATCAGTCCATGCCCAAGATGACCGGCTGCCAACTGGCCAAGGAGGCCATCGCCATCAGGGCGGATCTGCCCATCATCCTCTGCAGCGGCTACGGCTCCCTGATGACGCCGGAGGAGGCCAAGATCTTGGGCATCAGACAGTTCATCCGAAAACCTTATGATACGGCAGTGATCGCCACTGCCGTCCAGGAAACCCTCAAGCCGTCGGCCTGAGGCAGCCCTGCCGGCCCCAAACGCCCTTGCCGCCTGCCTGGGTCAGGGTGCAGGGACGTCGGCCCATCAATAATTGACGGCCCGGTTCAAGGCGGCGGTGATCTGCCGCAGCCGCTCCTCGGTGAGATTGACCGGCACCGGGTAGACCAAAAGCCTATCCATGATTGCCGCTGACTGGGGCAGGACATCGGCATCATACACCACCCGCCGTTTACCGCCGCCGCTCTGGAAGGGCCAGCCCGACCGGGCCAGGGTGGAGCCGTTGAGCAGATGCTCCCACTTGGGATAAAAATGCCAGGTGTTGGAGCCAAAGGGAATGGCGCCGGCACCATTGTCGGCCAGAATGGCGTTGACCCGAGCGGCCGCCTCGGCATCGGGCAGAAAAAAGCCGAGGAAGGAGGCGGAATCGCCCTGCTCATCGAGAATGGTACGAAAGGTCACCCCGGGAATATGGGCGGCAGCCTCCTTGATGGCGGCCTTGTTGCGCCGCTGCCCGGCAACAATATCATCCAGCTTGGCCAGCTGGGCCAGGCCGATGGCGCCCTGAATCTCCATCATCCGATAATTAAAGCCGATGAAATCACGCCCCTCGCCGCCGCGGCCGCCCGGATTGACGACATGGTCATGGCCATGGTCGTGATACTCGCTCATGCGTCGCCAGAGATGTTCGTCATCGGTGATGACCATGCCGCCCTCACCCGTGGTAATGGTCTTGACCGCGTCAAAGGAAAAGGTGCCGCAAACACCGAAGCTGCCCAGCGCCTTGCCTCCGAGCTTGGCGCCGGGGGCCTGGGCCGTATCCTCCAGCACCGGAATGGAGTGCCTGTCTGCCACGGCCAGAATCTCCTTGATGCGGGCCTGGGCCCCCAACATGTGCACCGGAATAATCAGCTTTGTCTTTTTGGTAATCTTCTTTTCCAGATCCGCCGGGTCCATATTGAGGGTTTCATCCACCTCGGTGAACACCGGCACGGCACCCACGTCGAAAATGGCCTCCCAAGTGGCCACAAAGGTAAAACCCTGGGTTATCACCTCATCACCCGGACCAATGCCCAGGGCAGCCATGGCCACCTTCAGGGCGGCAGTGCCCGAGGTGACCGCCTGGCCATAGCCGCTGCCGCAGTAGCCGGCAAATTTCTCCTCAAACTCACGGACCTTGAAGATATTATTGCGCTGCTCAGCGAACTCGTAACGAAACAGCACACCGGTGTCCAGCACCTCCATGATCTCCTTCTTCTCTTCCGCTCCAAAAACCTCAAAACCCGGCATAATTACTCTCCTCGTGATTACAGGCGACTAACTGCTCCCTGATTATTCTTATCAGCCCGTTGAAAAACATAGCGAGCGTAGCTGCGGCCAGGAAAAATGAGGCGAAAAATGCGCGCCCGCAGGAGGGAAGGGAGCCTGCGACACTCCGAGTACCCTTGGGGTGCAGTTTCCAGAGGGCAATTGCGCATTGCGGAGTGTCGCAGGCTCGCTTACCAGCAACCTCATTTTAACGATGCATCAGCAGATAGCGAACGAAGAGAGGCCTTCGAACGCAGTAGTTTTTCAACGGGCTGTTATGCGTTACCAACCCTTATGGGCAACCTCATAGATGGCGATGACATCCTCCAGGTTCGGCTTGCGCGGATTGTTCTCCACCGGTCTGGTGACGGTCAGGGCGATCTCCGCCATTTCCGCAAATTTGGCGGAGGGGATATCAAGGTCATCCAGACAGGTGGGAATCGCCACGTCGCTGTTGAGGTTGTAAACCGCCTCCACTGCCGTGCCGGCTGCCTCGCGCAGCGTCAGGTCATCAATGTCATACCCCATGATATCGGCAATCTGGGCATACTTCAGCGGCGCGGCAATGGTGTTATAGTCCACCACATAGGGCATGAGCACGGCATTGGCCAGACCATGCGGGATACCGAACATGCCGCCTAAAGGATAGGCCATGGCATGGATCAGGCCGACACCGGCCGTGGCCAGGGCCTTACCGGCCAGCAATGAGCCCATGAGCATACCGCTGCGTGCCTCAAGATTATCGCCATTGGCATAGGCCACCGGCAGATTCGTACTGATCAGCTCCATGGCTTCCAGGGCGTACATGTCGGAGATGGTGTGGGCCTGGCTGGAGGTAAAGGCCTCCATGGCATGGACAAAGGCGTCAATGCCGGGCGCTGCCGTGACATGACGAGGCAGGGTGACGGTGAGGGCCGGGTCCAGGACAGCGACATCCGGATAGAGGGGATCGCCGTTCATGCCGCCCTTGCTCTTGGTGCGTTCGTTGATAAAGACCGCGGTAAAGGTCACCTCGGCGCCGGTGCCGGCCGTGGTGGGCACCATGATCTTGGGCACCCCGGCCTTGTCGATCTTACCCAGGCCAAGATAATCTTCGGCCTTGCCGCCATTGGTAATGAGGATGGAGACGGCCTTGGCCACATCCATGGCAGAACCGCCGCCAACGCCGATGACGCAATCACAGCCATGTTCCACGGCCACGGCACACCCCTCATCGGCCAGCAGCAGGCCGGGTTCCGGATCAACATGATCAAAGAGGACATAATCAACCGCCGCCGCCTCCAGCGGCGCGACAATCTTATCAAGGAGACCCACCGCAGCCAGACTTGGATCAGCAACCACCAGGACCTTGCTACCGCCGCAATCCTGGACAATCAGGCCGAGGTTATCCACCATCCCCACCCCGAAATGGATACGGGTGGGCTGGTTGACAATAAATTTTTTCAATGCATTCATTCTTCTTTCCTTTTATATGATCAATAAGAATTCTTTTTTTAAAGGACCGGCACGGGCAAGCCCAGACGTCGTGTTCCCGAAAAAAAGATAATAGTACCTCTACCAGCCCGCTGGCAACAAGAAAAGGCTTGTGGCCGGTACCGCCGTCCGGCAATACAAAAAAAAATAAAAAGGCTACTGTGTCCTACCAAATTTCCCGTTCCGAAAAAAAACGCCGTGCCAAACAGGTGGAAAGCCTGAGCCAGGAGCTGGTCAACCTCTCCAGTCATGAGATTGCCAAGCTGCCCTGTGACGACTTTCTCAAGGAAGAGATCCGCACGGCTCAACCGCTGAAGGCCGGGGCCCGCAAGCGTCAGATCAAATATATCACCAAGCAGATCCGCGAGACAGACCCGGAACCGCTGCTGAACTACCTGGAGGCACGCAAGGGCTCCCGCCTCAAGAAGAAGGCCGCCTTCCACGAGCTGGAGCGGCTGCGGGACGACATCATCACCGATGTCCTGGCCGCCGCCGAAGAGGCGCTCCAGGCCGATGAGCCCATGGCCGACCACTGGCTGTCACCCGCCCTGGACATGGCCCTGGCCCACTTTCCCAGCCTTGACGAAATGGATATCAGAAAGGCGGCGCGCCGCTATGCCCGCAGCCGCAAGGTCGCCTACAGCCGGGAAATCTTTCGAACCTTAAAGGCGGCGGCCGACACCGCCAAGATCGAGCAGGAGTAAGACAATGGAGTACCGCAGCGGCAGCATGAATCGTGTCTTTCTGGTCCGTTTCGACCAGGGCGACGACTTTCTGGCCGGCCTCCTGGAGGTGGTCAAAAAGGAGGAGATCAAAAACGGCTGGTTCCACTGTATCGGCGGCCTGGCCGAGGCCGATGTGGTGATCGGCCCCAACGAGCCCACCATGCCGCCGGCACCCATCTGGCAGCAGGTGGATTCCCCCCGTGAACTGCTGGGCACCGGCTCCATCTACCCGGACGAGCACGGCGAACCCAAGATCCACCTGCACACCTCCCTGGGCGAGCACGGCAAGGCCATGACGGTCTGCACCCGCAAAAACACCAAGACCTACCTGATCATCGAGGCCTACATCATCGAAATAACGGGCATAAAGGCCAGCCGTCCCTGGTACGAGGCAGGTGGCTTTAACCGCCTCACCTTTGATGCCTCCTAGCACATCTCTGTCCGTGCGCCGATCCGGCCCGGCCCTCCACTCCACCGCGCCTGCAGATCGAAAAGCGCTTGACAAGCATTTTGGAAACCCTCCATGATGATATTTGGGCATGCTCCTTGGAACGGCACGGGATATGCCCCTCTTTCTCCGCAAAACAAAGGCGAGACCATAACAGCCCGTTGAAAGAGGTAGCGAGCAGAGTAGTTTTTTCAACAGGCTGACAAGGTGCCTCTTGCCCTGCAGGCAGTTCCGGCTTCCAGGGCGCCATCTTTGACGCAACACAGACAATGGAGGGAAAAATGGCTTGCAAAAAACCCGGAAAATGCGCACCGCAGACCAAAAAAAACAGCAAAAGGAAAATCGCCTCCACGGAATTTATCCTGCATGCCCCGGATGCAGGCAAGGTCTTTCTGACCGGCGACTTCAACAACTGGAATCCGGAAGAGTTTTCCATGCGCAAATTCAAGAACGGCGATCACACCAAAAAGTTGAAACTCAAACCAGGCCGCTACGAATACCAATTCATCGTGGATGGCAACTGGTGGACCGATCCCGCCAATCCCAATCGCATCAGCACCGAATTCGGCTCGGAAAACTCGGTGATCGCCATCGGCGAGGAGGTCTACCAACAGTAGATCAGGCCCCTCTTCACCGGGTAGAAACGGGCCCAGGGGTGCATCGATCACCTTTAGCAACGCCTTGTGAAAAATGTAGGGCACCCAGCTAACAAAAGCGTACCCCGATAAAAAAAAGGCGACTGCTTTTTCAGCAGTCGCCTTTTTTTCTGCCACGCCGACTGGAGGTTATTCCCGATTTCCCAGGAAACGCAGCAGCATGAGAAAGAGGTTGATGAAGTCGAGATAGAGGGTGAGGGCCCCCAGCACGGCCATCTTTTTAATGGATTCCTGACTGCCGCTCATGACAGAGGCGCCCATCCGGCTGATGCGCTGCACGTCATAGGCGGTGAGACCGGTGAAGACAATAACGCCGATACCGGAAATCACCCAGCTCATCATGGAACTCTGGAAAAAGAAATTAACCAGGGTGGCCAGGATTATACCGATCAGGCCCATGAACAGAAAGGAGCCCCAGCTGGAGAGGTCCTTTTTGGTGACAAAGCCGTAGATAGCCATGGAACCGAACATGCCGGCCGTGACCACAAAGGTGGTGGCAACCGAAGTCGCGGTGTAGAGCAGCAGGATGGCCGACAGGGTAATGCCGTTTAACACGGAGTAGAGCAGAAAGAGGCTGGTGGCCGTACCGGCCTGTAGCTTCTCGATGCGGGCCGACAGATAGATCACCAGGCCCAATTCGGCAATAATGAGGCCGAAGAGCACGGCCCGATTCATGACAAAGAAATTGATGGCGGTCGGTGACGAGGCGACCAGAAAGGCCACCACCGCGGTGAGGCCGAGACCGATGGCCATCCAGTTGAAGACCTTGGCCAGAAAGAGGGTGACGGCCTGGCTCTGGGCCGCACTGCCATACTGTGCCCTTTCCGCTTGATTTCCCAACATACTGATTCTCCTTTGCGTAAAAAATTAAAATGTTCTTTTGCTTTTTGATTTTCAACGTTGAGCCGCCGATGCCGGCAGCGCCACTGAGCACAATAAGTATGCGCCGGCCGCTTGGCAAGCCGGTCGCTTCAATTGTCGATAGTCAGCCCCGGCCAGACAACCAGAGGTCGGAGCTACCATAAAATTTTGCCGAAAAAAACACAACAAAAGCCGGCCTGCCCAGGCAAAAATAGCAGGCCGCGCCTGCGGCATGGCGGCACGATACTACTTGTCCGCTATCAATCGCGCCACCGGCCGGGTGCCTTCCAGCTGCTCCATGGCAATCTTCATGGCTGCGGTGAGCGGCACGGAGAGCAGCATGCCGGGGATCCCCCACATCCACCCCCAGAAAAGGAGGGAAACGAGGACCACCAGAGGGCTTAAGTCAAGACCCCGTCCCATCACCTTTGGTTCCACAACATTGCCCATGACAAGCTGAATAGCGGTCAACAAGCCTGCCACCACCAGGGTCCTGGTCATGGAGCCGGTCTGGAAAAGGGTAATGGCCACCGGCGGCATGACGGCAATAAGGGAGCCGATATTGGGAATGAAGTTGAGGGCAAAGGCCAAGACGCCCCACAGGAGGGCAAAGTGGATACCAAAGAGCATCAGGGTGATGGCCACAATAAAACCGGTGCCGGCACTGATCAGGGTTTTCAGGCCGAGGTAGTGCTGGATGGAGGAATTTATCCTGTTTAAGGCCTCCAGCACCGGCTCACTGTTGTGCCGGCCCAGGGAGCGCATGATGCGTGGCCTGAAGCGCTCCCGTTCCGCCAGAAGAAAGATGAGAAAAAGCAGGACCCACATGGTGCTGCCCAGGAAGGAGAAGAAGGAGCCGCTCATCTTCTGGGCAATGGAGCCGATGGGCTTCAGATCGCTCTGGGTCACACTGGCCATGAACGCCTCATAGATCTCTTTGAGTTGCGCATCCGTTATGCCGGCCCAGGAAAGCAGCGATTCCACGTAGCTCCAGAACCTTTCCTCAAAAAAAGGCAACTGCCGGTTAAACTCGGCAATATTGGCAGAGACCAGCCGACCAAAGAGGTAGAGGAAACCAAAGCCCAGGGAAATAACCAGGATAATACGCAGATAGTTGGGCACCCTGTAACGGGCCAGAAACTCCAAGGGAATACCCAGGACATAGACGAGCAACAGGGCGATGGCCAGAGGGATAAATAAAAAGGCCAGTTGTTTGAGGATCAGCGTCCCCAGAACGGCCAACAGCACCCAGGCCGCCGCCAAAACAACCGTATCGCCCTGCCTTTTTCTTCCTTTTTCCATCGCAGCAACACCCCTCTCCGTTTGCGCGGCCATATTGCCGATTTTCCGGCCTACCATGATTATCAAGAAAGCCGGCGCCGACAGGAGCGGCCCGGCGAAAATTAAATAGTGTCTGTCCAGAAATAGGTCATTTCGTTCGAGATCAAGGACTGCGAGAAAAATAAGCGCAGGCATATATGCGATATCGGAGTCTCCACTTCGTTTNTGAGCATGACGCCGAGATCGGGCCGGTAAGCGAGTTTACGAGACTCCCGGTAAGCGAGTTTACGAGACTCCGAGAGGGCCATTTCTGGACAGGCACTAAATAAACGTCGGCCTCATTCCATACAGGTAGAATCAGACAATCTATGGTATACTACATGATTTTTAAGCGCAGAACAAAATTCCTCTATGATGAGCAAACAGCCCAGCAAACGCCAGAAACTCCTGGAAAAAGTTGCCACCCTCAATGCCGATGAACGTGCCGTCCTGCAGCTGATGGCCGCTCTCTATACCCCCATCTCGGCCACGCTCCTGAAAAAATGCCTGCAGGCCTGGCCGCTCTTTGCCGAGCAGAGCCTGGAGAGGGAACCCCTCTCCCGCACCCTGAAACGGCTGTCCGACAAAAGGCTGATCACGGCGCAGCGCCAGTGCCATGCCCTGCTGGCCGAACCCCTGATGCGGGAGCTTGTCGCCAACCGTCGACTCAGGCCGCTGGTCACCATCCTCCGGACCATTGTACCGCCCGAGTCGCGACCATCGGCAAACACCTGTCTGCGGGAGATGCGTTTCGGCCTCTACCTGGGAGAATTTGACCACTTCAACCACTTTTTCCTGCAATACCACAATACGCCGCACCGCCGCGGGCTCTCGCCCCTCACCCGGATATTGAACAATCCCTTTTCCTCCACCCTGCTGCGCAGCCTGCCCAGCCATCTGCGCATCCATGCCCTGCAGCAGATAGTCGCCGACTCGCTCAACCGGCTGCTCAACCTGGAAATCCCCCTCAACTTCCTCCTGCACCAGCCTTACTGGCGCTCGCTTCCCGAGGCGGGCCGCCTCTCGCTCGCCTACTTACGCGGCATCTGCCTGTTGGTGCGCGGTGAATTTGCCAGGGTGGAGGAGCAGTGCCGCTTCAGCCGCGAGTCGGGCACCTTCGGTATCCATGGCTGGCTCGCCTTCTGTCAGGGGCGCAACGAGGAGGCCGTCGCCCTCTTTGAAGAGGACCTGAAGAGAGGTCGGCAACAGCATGGCGCTGAATTCTTTTTCCCGGGGCCGGAAGGTTTTTTCTTTCTGCTGGCCCTTCTGAAAAAGGGTGACTTCAGCCAGGCCGGCCGCATCCTCCACTTTATCAAAAATGTCCTGCACCACCAGCCGGACAACAACCTGGTCCCCTGTTTTCTGACCCTGCAGAGGTTTATCAGCTTCCGCCGCCAATCCTTCACGGCCCACAGCGGCCCCCTGGACTTGCAGGGTGACAGCTCACCCCTCTCCGTACTAACCAGTAACCTCTGCCACTTCTGGATGCACCGCAGCCTGCCGGCCGACAGTATCGCTTCCCTGCAGAGTTATGCCAAGAAGGCCCGACAGAGCGGCTTTCATTGGCTGGCCGCCGAATTCTCAGGCCTGGCAGCCGGTGAGGAGGCGCCGCACGACAAGGCCCTGCTGGTCCACCTCATCCCGCGCCAGGAATCGTGGCAACGGGCCCTGAGCGCCCTGAGCGCCCTCAAGGAGGATGAGATTGCCCACCTTACCGAACCGCGCACCAGACTGGCCTGGTTCGTCGACTTCACCGACGGCTTTCTCACCATCACGCCCCGCCAGCAGAAACGAAGAAAAAACGGCGTCTGGTCCACGGGGCGCCCCGTGGCCCTGGAACGCCTCTTTTACAAGAAAAATGTCGATTTCCTCTCCAGCCAGGATCAACAGATCATCGCCACCCTCAAGGAGACCAGCAGCCGCGGCATAACAAGCTATGATTTTGACATGGCCCGCACCCTGCCGACCCTCATCGGCCACAGCTGCCTCTTTCTGGCCTCGGCCCCGCAAACAGCGGTGGAGATAACCGCCGGTGTGCCGGAGCTCTTTGTCTCCAAGCATAACGACCAGCTCCTGCTCCGCCTCTACCCGGAGATAGGTGATGAAGACGCCATTGCCATCCGCGAGAACAGCAGCCGCTTCAAGGTGATCAAGGTTACCCCGGAACATCGACGCATCCTGGAGATCATCGGTCCGGAAGGCCTGATGATTCCGGCCGCGGCCAAGGATGAGGTACTGGGCGCCCTCGGCAACCTGTCCGCCTCGGTAACCATCCATTCCGAGATCGGCCCGCCGCCCAGCGACATCCCCGAGGTGCCGGCCGATGCCACGCCGGTGCTGCAGCTCACCCCGGTGGGCGCCGGTTTCCGGCTGGCCATGCTCATCCGCCCCTTTGGCAACCAGGGCCCCTATCTGCAACCGGCCTACGGCGCCCACACACTGATTGCCGAGATCGACGGCCGCAAGCAGCAGACCCATCGCGACTTTGAGCTGGAGATCGGCAAATGCCGCGAGGTGATTGGCGCCTGCCCCCTCCTGGCCATGGAGGATCATCTCGATTTCCAGTGGCAGTTCCAGAGCCCGGAATCGTGCATCGCCTTTCTCGAAGAGGCCCAGACCCTGGCCGAGAGTGTGCGCCTGGAATGGCCGGAGGGCGAAAAACTGCGCATCACCAGCCGGGTCGACTTCGGCCAGGTGCGTCTCGGCGTCAAGAAGCGGGGCAACTGGCTGGAGGTGGATGGCGATATCAACCTGGACCAGGACAAGGTGATGAACATGCGCCAGCTCCTGCAGCTTGTCCAGAACCGGCAAAGCCGCTTTATCCCCCTGCAGAACGGCCAGTTCATCGCCCTTTCGCAGGCCCTGCGCCGCCAGCTCCACGACCTGGCGGCCGTCACCCAGCACAAGGAAAAAGGCCTCGCCCTGCATCCCCTGGCCGGTCACATGCTGGAGACCTTTGAGCAGGGCGGCAGCCACCTGCACGCCTCGCCGGCCTGGCGCAGTCAGCGGCAGCGCATCACCACGGCGCAAAACCTTGAACCGCAGATCCCCTCCACCCTGCAGGCCAACCTGCGTGACTATCAGGTGGAAGGCTTCAAATGGTTGAGCCGCCTGGCCTACTGGGGCGGCGGCGCCTGCCTGGCCGATGACATGGGCCTGGGCAAGACCATCCAGGCCCTGGCCGTCATTCTGGAGCGGGCCGCCGAGGGGCCCAGCCTGGTGGTGGCTCCCACCTCGGTCTGTCTCAACTGGCAGGCCGAGGCGGAACAGTTTACCCCCACCCTGCGCCCCGTTATTTTCGGCCAACAGGATCGCGCCGCCCTGCTGGCCGAGGTGGGCCCCTTTGATCTGGTGATCGCCAGTTACGGCCTGCTCCAGCAGGAGGAGGGGCTCTTTTGCCCCATCAACTGGCAGACCATTGTCCTGGATGAGGCCCAGGCCATCAAGAACATGTCCACCAAGCGCTCCAAGGCAGCCATGACCCTGCAGGGCAAATTCAAGATGATCACCACCGGCACCCCCATCGAGAACCACCTCGGGGAACTGTGGAACCTCTTCAACTTCATCAACCCCGGTCTGCTCGGCACCTTAAAGGGCTTTAACCAGAATTTTGCCGGCCCCATTGAACGGCACAACGACCAGGATAAACGCCGCATCCTCAAGAAGATCCTGCAACCCTTCATCCTGCGCCGCATCAAGTCGCAGGTCCTGGCGGAGCTGCCCTCACGCACCGAGATCCTCCTTAAGGTGGAAATGAGCGAGGAGGAGGCTGTTTTTTACGAGGCCCTGCGCCAGGAATCCCTGGCCGCCATCACAACCGAGCCCACCACCGACAACCGCTCCATGAAAATCCTGGCCGCCATCACCCGGCTGCGCCAGGCCAGCTGCCATCCCCGCCTGGTCTCGCCCACCAGCACCCTGCCCAGCGCCAAGCTGGGCCTCTTTGCCACGGTTATCGACGAGCTCCTGGAAAACAACCACAAGGCCCTGGTCTTCAGCCAGTTCGTCAGCCACCTGACCCTGATTCGCGAGCACCTTGATGCCCGCGGCATCTCCTACCAGTATCTGGACGGCACCACGCCGGCCGTGCAGCGTCAGCAGCGGGTGACGGCCTTTCAAAAGGGGGAAGGCGACCTCTTTCTCATCAGTCTCAAGGCCGGCGGTGTCGGCCTCAACCTGACCGCGGCCGACTATGTCATCCACATGGACCCCTGGTGGAATCCGGCCGTGGAGGATCAGGCCTCGGATCGAGCCCACCGCATCGGCCAGGTGCGACCGGTGACCATCTACCGCCTGGTCTGTGCCGACACCATTGAGGAGAAGATCCTTGCCCTGCATCGCGACAAAAAGGATCTGGCCGACAGCCTCCTGCAGGGCACCGACCTGCCGGCCAAACTCGACAGCGAAGAACTCCTTAAACTCCTCCAGGAAAACCGGGAGTTCTCCTGAGAGGCCCCTGCGGCAGCAGCGCCCCGGCAGGTGGAGGGGTGAGGGGTGAGGGGGGGGAAAGAGAGGTGAGGCGTAAGGCGAGCGGCGGCACGCATGGCCTCGATAGGGCTCATGTGGCCCATTGGCCATGTCGATCCGTGCCGGACAGGCAGTGACTAGTACTCTGTAAAACTTAAATTTACGTGTAGAATTTCAATATTGCATACGAACCACAAGACACGAAGGCACAAAGAAAAACATAAAAACAAGAAGCTCTTTGTGCTTTGTGGTTAAAGGCATAGTTGCATAAATATACAAAACTTTAAGTGATACACTGTACTAGTCGTCCTCGGCAAGCTCCTCGGGCGAGGCATTCTCCTCATCAATGAGGCGGATGCCCTCCATGAGCAAGCCCATGAAGTTGCCGATAGGTTCGGCCCCCATATCCTCAAGGGAGAGGCAGGAGGTAAACTTGAAGGAACCGGTGGTCTCCTTGAGGATGGCCCAGAAGGCCTCCTGATCCTTTTTACCGGCATACTCGGCCCGGACAATGGCGCCTTCGCTGAAGGTAATAAAGCCCGGCCCCAGGGGGAGCCGCAGCTCAAACACCCCTGTCTTACGGTTCTCATTGAACATCTGAAAGAGCTCGGTGGGATTGACCTCGTCAAACTGGCCGGCAACACCGGCGGCATACTCCTCGGTACGGGCGGCATTGGCCTGGGAGAGCCGCTGAACCAGCATGCGGGTAAAGGCCATCTGCAGATAGGGAAACTTCACCAGGATATTGCTGAGATCCTTGCCCGACAGAATGAGCAGGCGGCTGGGCTCGGCCGCCCGGATGGTGGCGGACACCGGCTTGCCGGAGATGAGGCTCATCTCGCCGAAGATCTCGCCGCGCTGCAGGGTGACCAGGGGACTGCCCTCGTCATCCAGAACATGGACGCTGCCGGCCATGATTATATAGAGGGCCTTGCCCGGTCTGCCCTTGTGCAGGATAATCCTGTTGGCCGGTACGGTTTCCTGTTTGATGTGATCGACAATCTCCTTGAGGTGATCGCTATCCAGGGCGGAGAAAAAGGAAAAGGTGCCGAGCATATCCACCAGCGAGCCCGATTCCAGGGCCTGCTCCTTTTTCTCGGCCGCGGCCAGCATGCGCATCTGCGGGGTGAGATACTTGCTGTTGTTGTCCTCAAAGGGGCCGTACTTGATGATGCCGGTGCAGCCGGGGCAGTTATACTCACTCTTCAGGGCCGCAGTCCCCTTTTGCTTGCTGCCCAGATACTCGATGAGGATATCGGCCAGACCCTTGGCCAGGAAAATACAGGTGGGTTTTCCCTTGGGCGGCATCAGAGAGAGACCGGAAACGGAAAAGACCTCCTCCACCTGATAGAGGGGACAACCGCGGGTCTCAAGAATTTGAAAATGTGTTTCCAATAAATCCATAATTCAACTTTCCAATCCGCCATTCGGAAAAAGGTTCACGGTTCAAGGGTGCCTTGCCTCTCCATTGGCCGTGAGCCTTGCGGCTATCTTGTGTCTGTCCAGAAATAGGTCATTTCGTTCGAGATCAAAGACTGCGAGAAAAATAAGCACAGGCATATATGCGATATCGGAGTCTCCACTTCGTTTCGCTTACCTCCGAGCATTATTTTTTGAGCATGACGCCGAGATCGGGCCGGTAAGCGAGTTTACGAGACTCCGAGAGGGCCATTTCTGGACAGGCACTATCTTGCCCCACCCTACCATAACAGCCGGACCGGCGGGACGCGGCAGGCCGGCACCTGCAGAGGCGCTATCGCGGCAGCACCACCTCCGGATTGCCGCGCTCCACATGCTGAGGCGTTGTGGGGTCGATCTGCCGTGCAAAGTCGTGTCTGTTCAGGAATAGGCCATTTCCGGACAGACACAAAGTAACCATAACATCCTATCATAATGGCCTTTTTCACTGCGGGCAAGATGCTTTCCTGCTCCTCACGCCCCTGTTGAGCAACTCGTAAAGAGCGATAGCGCCGTAACGTCCTGTTTTGTCAATCGACCACCCTTTTTCTTGAAAAGAATTATTATTGCCTCGCAGCCGCTCCCTTGCCGCACAGAGGCGCGGCAGGGGGCAAGGTTCCAGGGGTGGTTTTTCGATGTGTTGCCCCTGTGGAAACGCCGGGAATCCGCCTTGCACCCTCTTGCCTTGGCAGGGCCTGGTCTGCGTTTTTTTTCAGGCAAACGTGCCCGACAAATGGTCTTGTAATTTTCCCTTGCCAGGGGCAGAATGGTGGAAACCATCAAGAGTCCCTGGCCGACAGCGGTCAGCAAGCCCCACGGGAAGGCACCATGAAACATAACGTCTGCAATTTTGAATATGATGAGTTCGGCGGCACCAGCGCCCTCATCGCCCGCACCACCGGTCACGCCCTCCAGCATGACCACTACATCAACAAGGGCACGGCCTTCAGCCTGGAAGAAAGGGACCGTCTCGGCCTGAACGGCGCCCTGCCGCCCTCGCCCCGCAACCTGGCCAGCCAGGTCACCAACAGCGCCGCCAAGGTGCGCGACAAGGAGGATGACATAGAGCGCTACATCTATATCCGCGCCCTCTTCGACCGCAACGTCACCCTGGCCCACGCCCTTATTGCCAGTGACCTGAGCTACTACATGCGTATCATCTACACCCCCACCGTGGGCCTGGTCTGCCAGCGCTACTCCAATATCTTCCGCAGCGCCAACGGCATCCATTTCTATCCGGGCAACATCGACCAGGCCGAAGAGATCCTGGCCCGCTACATATACCGCGATATCCGGGTGGCCGTGGTCACCGACAACGAGGGCATCCTCGGCATCGGTGACCAGGGCACCGGCGGCATTGCCATCTGCCTGGGCAAGCTGATGCTCTACACGCAAGGGGCAGGCATTGCGCCCTGGCACTGCCTGCCCATCTCCCTGGACATCGGCACCGACAATCCCGACCTGCTGGCCGACAAGGAGTATCTGGGCTGGCGCCATCCGCGCCTTACCGGCCAGGCCTATCTTGATTTTGTCGGCGCCTTCAGCGCCGCCTTTAAAAAGGTCTTTCCCCACGCCCTCTGCCAGTGGGAGGATTTTTCCAGGCAGAACGCCTTTGCCATCCGCGACAGCTACGTGGATGAGATGATCAGCTTTAACGATGACATCCAGGGCACTGGCGCCGTGACCCTGGCCGCCGTGCTTGCCGCCATGCGCATCAAAAAGGAAAGCTTGACCGAGCAGACCTTTCTGGTGCACGGCGCCGGGGCCGGCGGCGTCGGCATTGCCGAGCAGATCCATGTGGCCCTCTGCGCCGAGGGCCTTTCCGCAGAGGAGGCGGCCGAGCGTATCTTCACCACGGACAGCCGGGGCGTGGTGACAAACCGCCCGGATCTGCCGCCCTACAAGAAGAAGTTTGCCAAGGAGAGAGAGCGCTTTCCCTGGCTGGCCGGTGCCGGGCCTGGGGATGTGTTGCTCACCGCCATCAAGGAGGCCGGCGTCACCGTGCTCATCGGCACCTCGGGCCAGGCCGGCAGCTTCACCAGGGAGATCAGCGAGGCCATGCTGGCCAATACGGCGCGACCGGTTATCCTGCCGCTCTCCAACCCCACTGCCAAGTGCGAGGCCACGCCCGAACAGCTCATCCACTGGACCAAAGGCCGGGCCCTGGTCGCCACAGGCAGCCCCTTTGCGCCGGTGACCTACAACAACACCACCTTCCCCATCGGCCAGTGCAACAATGTCTTTGTCTTTCCCGGTGTCGGCCTGGGCATCATCGGCTCCGGCGCCACCACGGTGCTGCCCTCCTTTTTCACGGCCGCCGCCCATGCCGTGGCCGCCCAGGTCAACGACCAGGCCCTGGCCCGCGGCGAACTACTGCCCAACGTGCACCAGCTCCGCCAGGTCAGCCTGGAGGTGGCCGTGGCCGTGGGCATGGAGGCGATCACGGCAGGGGTGGCGCCCCGCTGCTGCTTCAGCCGCTTCGCGCACCAGGGCAACCCGGAGAGGCTGCGCACCCTGCTGGTCAACATGCGCTGGCAACCCGACTACCTGCCTGTCAAGAGCCGCTTAACAGACCCCTGACCCGGCCTCACACCTCGGCCCGCCCCAGACA
>PKTX01000002.1 GCA_002868945.1 Desulfobulbaceae bacterium | reverse complement strand
GAGTCTCGCTTCGCTCGCTTAGCTCAAGCCGAATTTTGACGACGCATCAGTAGATAGCGAACGAAGAGAGACCTTCGAGCGCAGTAGTTTTTCAACGGGCTGTTAACCGGCATCTGCCAGGGCTGCCACAATACCAAGCCTGGCCAGTTCCTCCAGCAGACGGGGTTTGGTGATCGGTTTGATGAGATAGGCGTCGCACCCGGCCTTGGCCGCGGCCAACACCTTCTTACGATCGGAACTGGCGGTGGTCATGATGATCTTTGCCCTGTTTTCCTCCCTGAGGCCGGCCTGGCTCTCAAGGTGCCGGATAGCCTGCAGGGCCGTCAGACCATCCATCTGCGGCATCATGACGTCCAGGCAGATCAAGCGGTAGTGGGCGTGGTCATCCAGGGCCGCTTTGACGGCAGCCAGGGCCTCCTTGCCGCTGGCGGCAATATCCGCTTCACCAAGGGAGGAGAGTATCTTGTTGAGAAGCTTTCGTGAAAAAAAATCATCCTCGGCCACCAGTATCTTCATCTTCATATTTCCTATAGATTTCTTCATCACGACTCTATAAACTGTCTGACATTTCAAGAAGTTACACTTTTAAAACTTGCGACGGCGCTCAAATGCGCGGGGAAATCAGAAATCCCGCCGCATCTCTTTACGCCGCACCCTTCCTGGCCGGAAAAATGGCTGTCCTGCACAAAACCGTCACCACTACGGCATAAAAAACGTGCGGCCACCCTGAGTATTAGTCAAATGAGGGGCCAAAGGCCACCAACGACCGGTTATAGCTGTCAACACCATTGGCCAGTTCCATGGCCAGGGCGGCCAGGTAACTGTCGTTGCCTAATCGTTTCTCCTCCTCCGTGTTGGAAAGAAAGGCCACCTCTGCCAGCACCGCCGGCATCTGGGCCCCAATGAGCACGAAGAAAGGCGCCTTCTTGACTCCGAGATCCTTGACCCGGTTGAAGCGTTTCTGCATGCCACCGGCCAGTGAATGTTGCAGGGTACCGGCAAATTTGCGCGACTCATCGATCTTGGAGTTTTTCATGAGATCGGAGAGGATATCCTGCAGCTCGGAGAGCTGTTTGGAAGAGACGGCATTCTCCAGGGCTGCGGCCTGCTTCTCCTCCTTGCTGGTGGCCAGGCTCAAATAATAGGTCTCCAGACCGCGGGCCTTGCGGTTGGGGGCCGAGTTGGCATGGATGGAGAGGAAGAGATCGGCGTTTTCGGTATTGGCAATGGCAGTGCGCTCCTCCAGGGGCAGAAAAACATCCGTGCTCCGGGTCAGGACAACTCGGTAGCCTTTCTTGCGCAAGGCGTCACGGGTCTTGAGCGCCACCTTGAGCACCACATCCTTTTCCAGAAGACCGTTGCGGCCCACGGCGCCCGGATCCTTGCCGCCATGGCCCGGATCAATAACGATGGTTCGTACTCCCAGGCCGAGCTGTTCCACCAGGGTAAACTCCTTATCGGCCTGCCACGCTCTTTGTTGTTCAACGGTGGCGGTCGACTCCTTTTGCTGTCTGGTACCGGTGATGTCGATCACCACCCGGAAGGGCTCATGGAGGCTGAAGATCTTGTATTGCGAAAAGGTCTCCAGATCAATAACCACCCGGGCGGTGGAGGGGTCGAACTGGGCGGCACGCGAGCGTTTCAAGAGCCCGTCGCTGATGGTTATCGGGTTCTGATAGGTGGGCGGGATGCGGCAATCAAAGAGATCGACATAGAGCCGCGGCGGCAGGCTGCCTTCGGCCTTGAGCACATGCTCCTTAAAGCGTACCGGTGCCGAGGTCTCGATAACCACCCGGGTGTAATTCTCGTTGGACCAGAAGCGCACCGGTCTGCTGACATGGGCGGCATGGGCCGGTGGTGTGATGGAGTTGACAATGGTTGATTTGGCCGGCGGCAGCGGCTCGATGCCGCGCTGCTCGGCATGTTCCTGCAGACGCTTGAGGAGAAAACCGGCCGTATCATTAACCCCCTGATCGGCGCCATACATGGCCAGGGCCTTGTTCAGCAGACGCTCCTTGCCGAGCATCTCCAGGTTATCGCGATTTTTAAGCGCGATCTTGCCCAGGGCCACCATGGCGTCATCCGCCAGACTATGGTCCGGGAAACCAAAGGTCAGCTTTTCATAATAGGAGGCCGCGGCCTTGAGGTCCTCGCGCATGTTGAACTGCTCATAGGCCTTGCTGTAGATTATCGCCATCATGTAGAGGGCCTTGGGCGCCACCTTCTGATCGCGGGGATCGCACTCATAGGCCTTTTCAAAGAGACGCAGGCACTCCTGCCACTGGTTGCGACTCAGATCCCGGACAAAAAAACCGCGGCTGTTGTTATAGTAGGAAGCCGCCTGCCGATAGACCTTATCCGCCCGGGGGCCGGCCTGCACCAAGGGGGCCGACAGCAGACCGACGACCAGCAGGGCCGCCGCCAACAGGAACGACACAAGGGCATGGAGCTTTTTCCGGGCGGACACAGACAAAATCACGACAGGGCTTCTTCCTTGAGTTTATAGAGCATCTGCAGGGCCTCCAGCGGGCTCAAGCTATCCACCTCCAGGGCCGCCAGCCGGTGCCGGAGCGTGTCGGCCGCGGCCGGAAAGAGGTCGAGCTGGCTGGGCCGGCCGTCACCACCGGCGGCATTGGGCGGGCAGAAGGGCGGTTGGCCCAGGGCGGCAAACTCACCGCTTTCAATATCGTGGAGGAGCTCCTTGGCCCGCGCCACCACATGGCGGGGCACACCGGCCAGGGCCGCCACCTGGATGCCGTAGCTGCGACTGGTGCCGCCGGGCAGCAGCTTGTGCAGAAAGATGATGGTCTCATCCCACTCCCGCACACCGATATGGAAATTCTTGACGCGCTTGTGGGTTCGGGCCAGCTCAATGAGTTCATGGTAATGGGTGGCAAAAATGGTCTTCACCCCCTTGCCGTTCTTGGCCACCAGCTCCTCGGTGACGGCCCAGGCAATGGAGAGGCCGTCAAAGGTAGAGGTACCGCGACCGATCTCATCCAGAATGACCAGGCTGTTTTCCGTGGCATTGTTGAGGATATTGGCGGTTTCATTCATCTCCACCATAAAGGTGGACTGGCCGCGGCGCAGATCGTCCATGGCCCCCACCCGCGTGAAGATGCGGTCCACCACGCCGATCTTGGCCTGGCGGGCCGGCACAAAGCCGCCCATCTGGGCCATGAGGGTGATGAGGGCCGTCTGCCTGAGCACCGTGGATTTGCCGGCCATATTGGGACCGGTGATGATCAACACCTCCTGACTCGTCTGGTCGAGATGGATATCGTTGGGCACAAAACGACCGGTGGGCATGGCCGCCTCAATCACCGGGTGGCGCCCCTCCTTGATAATGATCTCGTCACCGTCATTGACCTGGGGCCGCCGAAAATTATAACGCCTGGCCGCGGCGGCCAGACAGGTATAGTAGTCGGCCCGGGCCACAAAGGAGGCGGCCGCCAGAATGCGTGACG
Source organism: Desulfobulbaceae bacterium (assembly GCA_002868945.1). Lineage (GTDB taxonomy): Bacteria > Desulfobacterota > Desulfobulbia > Desulfobulbales > SURF-16 > BM506. Next base: position 7,723 of record PKTX01000002.1, on the reverse strand, counting down.
AGGCCGCCGCCACCTGCTTGCGGATCTCCACAAAGAGCTGATACTCCAGTTCCAGCCGTTTTTCCTCGGCGCCCAGCACCTTCTGTTCAAACTCTTTCAGCTCCGGGGTGATGTAGCGTTCGGCATTGACCAGGGTCTGCTTGCGGATGTAATGCTCCGGCACATTGACGGCCTGGGCCTTGGAGACCTCCAGAAAATAGCCGAACACCTTGTTAAAGCCGATCTTCAGTTTGGCAATGCCGGTGGCCTGGCGTTCCTGGGCCTCCAGACCGAGAATGAGCTGTTTGCCGTTGGTGAGGATGTCGATATAGTCGTCAAGCTCGGCATGAAAGCCCCGCTTGATCAGCTTGCCCTCGCGCAGTCCCACCGGCGCATCCTCGCGGATAGCCTCATCCAGCAGGGCATGGATATCGCTGAGCAGATCCAGGGCCTCGCACTCCTGGCGGAGGATGCCGTGGCTGGTGGCACACAGCTCACGCAGGCGCGGCAACCTGGCCAGGGAGAGCTTGAGGGCGGTGAGATCACGGGCATTGGCACTGCCCAGCACCACCCGGCTGTTTAAGCGCTCCAGATCATAGACGCCGCCGAGCAGCTCGCGCACCTCGTCGCGGATGGCGGCGCCGGTGGCCAGATTCTGGTTGGCAAGCAGGTCCACCTGCACCGGCTCGCCGCCGTGGAAAAAGGCCACTGTATCAAGACGGCGGTTGATTTGTTCCGGGTCCCGCAGGGGAAAGAGCAGGTTCCTGGCCAGCAGGCGCGAGCCCATGGGGGTCTTGGTAAAATCAAGGGTATGAAGCAGCGAGCCCTGGCGCTGATCGCCGATAATGGTCCTGGTCAGTTCCAGGTTGCGGCGCGACGAGTCATCCAGCATCAGCACTGCCTCGGTCTCGATCACGGTAAGCCGCTCGACATGTTGCAGGGCGCTCTTCTGGCTCTCCTGGACATAGGCGAGCAGGGCACCGGCCGCCGCCAGGCCGTTCTCCAGATGCTCACAGCCGAAACCGGCCATGTTGGCGGTCTGGAAATGCTCCAGCAGGGTCCGGACAGCCGTCTCGGCATGGAAGATGGCCTTGGGCCGCACCGTCAGGCAGACACCAAGGCCGGCCAGGCCCTCCTTGAGCTCCTTGTCGGCGCTGAGATGTTCACCCAGGAGGACCTCGGCCGGGCCCAGGCGGGCCAGCTCGTCAAAGAGACCGGCCAGCTCCTGCTGTTCGGCCACCAGAAACTCGCCGGTGGAGATATCCAGGAGGCTGAAACCCCACGCCTCGCCCCTGGTGACGGCGGCCAGGTAGCGGTTGCTCTTGTCGTCCAGCACCTCGGCCTCGGTGACCAGACCGGGACTGACGACGCGGCTCACCTCGCGCCTGACCACACCCTTGGCGGTCTTGGGATCTTCCACCTGTTCACAGACCGCCACCCGGAAGCCGGCCTCCACCAGTTTGGCCAGATAGGAGGAGGCGGCATGATGGGGCACGCCGCACAGGGGGATCTTGTTTTCGTCATCCTTATGGTTGCGCGAGGTGAGGGTGATACCCAGCACCCGGGAGGCCGTCACCGCGTCGTCAAAGAACATCTCATAGAAATCCCCCAGCCGGTAGAAGAGAATGGCATCCGGATAGTGCTGCTTGATCTCCAGATACTGCTGCATCATGGGGGTTATTTTCGGGGCCTTTTTGGTCATGGACGGTGTCTGTCGGTACGGGGTTATTCCTCTGAACGGATCTCTGCGGCCAAAAGCGCCTGAAAGTCGGGCAGCAGCAGATCAAAGGTATTGGCTAAATGATCCGGAATGGAGCGCACCTCGGCCAATACGGTCATGAAGTTGTGATCGCCCTGCCAGCGCGGCACAATATGGTAGTGGAGATGATCGGCCCGACCGGCACCGGCCACCTCCCCCAGATTAAGGCCTATGTTGAGGCCATCCGGCCTAAGATATCGACGCAGGATCACCACGGCCTGTTCCACCCTTTTGATGAGGGCGGCATTTTCCCGGGCTGTTAAGTCGGTTATATCGGCGACATGCCGCCCGGGCGCCACCAGCAGATGGCCGTTGGCATAGGGGAAACGGTTCAGTAAAACAGCGCTCTCCCTGTCGCGCAGGAGCAGGAGAGAATCCTTATCGCACTCCGTGGCCGGCGCCGCGCACATAAAACAGCCGGGCTCACGCCCCTCCCGGCCGAGGATATACTCCATGCGCCAGGGGGCAAAGAGGCTTTTCATGGCCGTGCCACCTCCAGAATGCGGCCGCGAATCTCGTCGCCTACCTCCAGGATACCGTAGGTGGCCGGCGCGCCATAGCGGCCGTGCGCCATGAAGCTGCCCGGATTCATGAAAAGAACACCAAAGAGGCGACGGCAGACCGGCACATGGGTATGGCCGGAGACAATGCAATCCACCTGCTCAAAATCGCCCAGCAGATTCTCCTCAACGTTATGACGATAGGGCATGCCGTGCGTAAGGCCGAAACGAAAACCAGCCAGCTCTATCACCGTCCGGCTCGGCAGTGTGCGGCGAGCCGAGGCCAGACACATATTGCCGTGCACGGCATAGACCTCTTTATCCTTGAAGGCGCTCAGTATGGAAATATCGGTGAGATCACCGGCGTGGAAAATAACCTGACAAGCGGCAAAACAGCGTCTGACCTCATTGATAAAGGTTTCGGAAGGCGCACTCATATGGGTATCGGAAAGAACACCGATTTGCATGGCCAGGACTCTCGGGAAAGAAATCGGGACGAGATGATGATCTATGCGCCAAAAGATAAACGAAATAGGTGGAAATCACAAGGGCAACAGGGCAGCGCCGGGGCAGACAGCCCCTTAAATACCTCTGCAAAAGGGGCTGACACAGGGCAGTCAAAAAAAATCTGATTATTCAAAGTACCCATCAGAAAAAGAGATGCCACGCGCTCTCTGGTTTTGCCGGGCAGTGTCAAGGCCTCTCAAGCATGCGGCGGGCCTGGCTGCCGCTTACCCCGCTGACCAGCAGTCGCTTATGGCGACTCTGATGACCGCTTGTCAGCCGCACCGCCGACTTGGGAACCTTGAAGAACTTGGCCACAAAGGCCTCTATCGCCTTGTTGGCCTTGCCCTCAACCGGCGGCGCCGTGACGGCAAGCTTCAACTCCCCACCATGCAGGCCGCAAAAACGGTTTTTCGAGGCCTTGGGCTGGATATAGAGACGCAAGACAATCGTCCCGTCTTTGTTTTCAGAGAGATAGGACATGGTCGCGTGGTTCAGGCGTCGTTGGCCAGGGTCACCGGCGTCTGAAAACCGTGCGGCTTCACCGCCAGCACCGAACAGTCGAGCTGGCCGAGAATGCTCTCGGCCGTATTGCCCATGAGAATACCGGGCAGGCCGGTGCGGGCCACTGTTCCCATCACCACCAGGTCGGCGGCGACATCTTCGGCAAGCCGGGGGATGACCTGGTCGGCATAGCCCTCCACCATGTGGACCGTGAGCTGCAGAAATTCCTTACCCCTTTCGCCGAGCAGGGCCTGCACCTGTTTTTCAAAATCATGATGGCGCTTTTTGAGCTGACTCTCCTGCTGTCTGATCCAGCCCCTGATCTCCTCCTTCTGGGCCTTGAAGTGCAAGGTGTTGAGGAGTTTCTTGCCAGCCACCTGCCAGGCGTGGACAATGTGAAGTTCGCAAAACTCGGCAAAGGCCACGGAAGAGGCCATTTCCAGAATTTGCCGATTGAGGTCCGCCATCTGTTCATCATCGGCAGTGGGTTCAATATCCACTGCCGCCAGGATGCGGCGATAATGCTCCTCCTCTCTGGGCTTGACAAGCAGGACCGGACAGGGGCATTTCCGCAGCAGATGCATATCTGCGGAACCAAAAAGCATGCGGCGCAGGACGCTCTGCCTCTGCACGGTTTTGATCACCATGTCATGCTCCTGCCGTAAAACCTGCCGGATTATCTCCACAAAAGCGGTGCCCTGCAGGACATTAACGGTGCAGGGCAGATCAGCGGCCGCCTCTGCCACCATTTTCTCCAGATCACGGCAGCGCCCCCTGACCAGGGCCTGTTGTAAATCGCCGGAACGCCGCCGTCCCATGAGACGCCTCATTTCATGGGAGACATCGGGCAGTACATCAATCACCGTCAGCCTGGCCTGGTTGGCAACAGCGAGACTCACGGCCCGCTGCAGGGCAAACTCCTGCTCTCCGTTATTTTCCAGAACCAGCAATATATTCTGCAGACGTCGCATGCCGCCACCTCTCCCTTGGCCTTAGGGTATCTTGAATAATGAGATTCAACTGATACTGCAAGAATTCAGAATTCAGGAATCAGAATTCAGGAGTCAGCGCCTCACACCGCCTGCGGCGGCGATTTATCATTGCGTAACTTTTCGTCAAATTGTTGCCAAAAATAGCGCCCGAAACAGAAGAATGTGAAAAACGCAATTTCAACCAGTTATAAGGCCAGATTTACATGGATTTGAGGCGAACAACAGAGCTATTTAGTGCCTGTCCAGAAATGGCCCTCTCGGAGTCTCGTAAACTCGCTTACCGGCCTGATCTCGGCGTCATGCTCAAAAAATAATGCTCGGAGGTAAGCGAAACGAAGTGGAGACTCCGATATCGCATATATGCCTGCGCTTATTTTTCTCGCAGTCCTTGATCTCGAACGAAATGACCTATTTCTGGACAGGCACTATTTAACGAAAAGCCATGGGAATATGGACCGATTTTTCGAATTTACAGTAGATTTATGTCTAAGTCCAACAGGCTCCCAGGTATCTTGATACTGTCTCAATATACTCCGTTTAGTATTGTCCCGGGGCTTATTGTAGAGCAATTTCCCCCTTCATATTCAAGAAATTTCCATCTTTTCCCCCAACTCCGCAGCTTACCTTTGCCATTTTTTCATGGATTATTTGCAGGACGCAACGGCGTTGAGCCGTCGGCATCGTCTCACGGGCAAAAAAACGTTAGCCGTCCTGTGGCCGTCGCCGGGGTTTGACACCGCGCCGCGCCCGGGCATTGAGGGGGTCATCCGGCCAGTAGTGCTTGGCATAGCGGCCCTTCAGCTCCTTTTTCACCTCATGGTAAGTGGTGCGCCAGAAACCGGCCAGGTCCCGGGTTACCTGGAGAGGCCGGCGGGCCGGCGACAGAAGATGCACCACAACCGGCACCCGTCCCCCACAGAGGAGAGGGGTTTCCTCCATGCCGAACATCTCCTGAATACGGGCGGCCAGCACAGGCGGCGCCCCCGCCTCATAGTGCAGCTTGATGCGTGAACCACTGGGCACCTCCAGGTGACTGGGGGCCAACCGGTCAATCTCCCTGAGGCGGGACCAGGAAAAGCGGCTCGTTAAAATTGCGGTCAGATCGAGTTTTTTAAGCTCCTCGACGCGGCTCATCCCGACAATATAGGGGGTCAGCCAGGCCAGGTCGGCAAAGAGCCGGTCATCGGCAAGGGAGGGCCATTCATCCGGCAGCCATTCATGCAGAAAGACAAGCCGGGCCTGAAACTCTCGACTGGCCCTGGTCCAGGGCAGACAGCCAGGCCCCAAAAGACGCACCCCCTCCAGAAAAGAGGCGGCCACCTCCTCTGCCGGGGCGCCCGGCCACGGCTGCCGCGCCAGGACAACAGTACCGATCCTGCTGCATTGCCTGGCCTCCACCCGCTGCTTCTCCTGATTCCAGGCCACCACCCTCTCCGTCCGGACAAGCTGGGGATGATCAGCCCTGACCTCCTCCTCGGCAACGGCAGCGGCCAGATAGATGCGCCCCTCTTTGGCAGCGCCGTCAAGGTGGGGAACCACAAGCAGGGCGTGGGAGTGCAGGGGGTCGCCGGCCGCCAGCCGGGCCCGACGCCCGCCGGCCAGCAGGTAGTGACTGCGGCCGGCCGCCAGTTGACCGGCCAGTCGATCCGGATAGCCGTAGAGCAGCAGGGTGCCGGCCTGGCCGACCACTGCCTTGTCTCCCTTTCGGCTGAGCAGGGCCCGATAGCTCGCCGCCTCCCGCGCCACCCGCCGGCAGGCATGCGGATCAGCGCCGCGGGCCGTGGCCTGCTTCGTTTTGCGGCGCCGCCAGAGATCAAGGAGCTCCAGGCGCAGCTCAAGATCCGCGCCGTGCTGCGCGTCCGGGCCGCGCAGGATATCACGGTTGGCCAGCAGGGCGGCCAGATCACAGGCCACTCCCTGCAGCCCTCTCTCCTCGCCCTTGATAAGCAGAAGGCCGAGCCGAGGGTGGAGGGGCAGACGGGCCAAGCGTTTGCCGAGATCAGTGAGCAGGCCGCCCGCATCCATGGCACCGAGACGGACCAGCAGGATGCGGGCCTTCTCCACCTGTCCTGGCCGGGGCGGATCAAGCCAGGCCAGCCGACCGGGGTCGCGCACCCCCCAGAGTCCCAACTCCAGAAGGAGAGGGGCCAGATCAGCGTTGATAATCTCGGGCAACTCAAAATCAGCCAGGGTGTGATGGATCGCCCGACTCCAGAGGCGATAGACGTGGCCGGGGGCCAGGCGCCCGGCCCGGCCGGCCCGCTGTTCGGCCGAGGCCTTGGAGATCTTCACCGTCTCCAGACGGGTCAGACCGGTGGCCGGATCAAAACGGGGCCTCTTGGCCAGACCGCTGTCCACCACGACGCCGACCCCCTGGACAGTGAGGCTGCTTTCCGCAATGGGGGTGGCCAGGATGAGACGCCGTCGCCGGGCCGGGGCAAAGATGCGGTCCTGCTCGGCCTGCGGCAGATCGCCGTAGAGGGGCAGGATATCAAGCTCGACCAAATCGGCAAGCTCCCCGGCCGCCAGACGACGGATCTCGCCGCTGCCCGGCAGAAAGGCGAGGATATCACCCTCCTGCTCACGCAGGGCGCGGCGGATGGCCCGTGCCATGCCGGCCATGACCGTGGCGTGGGCAGCGAGCGGCAGATAGGTAACGGCCACCGGAAAGCAGCGGCCCTCACCACTGATAACCGGCGCACCGCCCAGCAGTTCGCTAATGGGGCCCATATCCAGGGTGGCGGACATGACAAGGATGCGCAGATCAGGCCGCAAGTCGCGGACATCCAGGCAGAGGGCCAAGGCCAGGTCTGCCTGCAGGGAGCGCTCATGGAACTCGTCAAAAACCACCAAACCGACACCGGCAAGCTCCGGATCATTTTGAAGCATCCGGCTCAGGATGCCCTCGGTGACCACTTCGATGCGGGTACGCTTCGACAGCCGCCGCTCAAAACGGATGCGGTAGCCCACCGTCTCCCCCACTGCTTCACCGAGTAACTCGCTCATGCGCCGGGCCGCGGCCCTGGCTGCCAGACGCCGGGGTTCAAGAATAATAATCCGCTGGCCGGCCAGCCATTGCTCTGCCAAAAGGGCCAGGGGCACCACCGTGGTCTTGCCGGAGCCGGGCGGCGCCACCACTACGGCAGCAGACTGACTGGCCAGGGCCGCCGCAATCTCGCCCAGCACACTTTTTATGGGCAGATCCGGCAGCTTCACAACACCTCTCTCTCGTGAATTATCCCTGTAGGGTGTCTTGAATAATTAGATTTTTCCTTCAAGATCAAGGCATGCGAAAAAAATAAGCGCGCCCTGCAAGAGGTAAGGGAGCCTGCGACACTCCGGGTACCCTTGGGGTGCAGGCATATATTTGATATCGGAGTCTCCATTTCGTTTCGCTTACCTCCGAGCATTATCTTTTGAGCATAACGAGGTAAGCGAGCTCGCGAGACTCCGGGAGATTGGACGAAAAAGCAATTATTCAAGAT
>PKTX01000055.1 GCA_002868945.1 Desulfobulbaceae bacterium | reverse complement strand
GTTAGGAAACGGAAGTTAGGAAACGGAAGTTAGGAAACGGAAGTTAGGAAACGGAAGAAGGCGACCAGGGTAAGCCCTGGTCGCCTTCTTCCGTTTTGGGGGAGGCATTTCATGGTCAAAGCCAAAAACGAATGACCATGCCATGCTGGTGTCTCTTGAATTCTCTTATGAAACTTCAATTAGTTTCATTAACGTTCAAACCGGTCAGAGCCCGGCGGCGGCGCTGAATTCTCAATCCTGAATTCTGTTTTCTAACTTCTTCTCCTCCAGTCTCGCGGCCAGGGGCTTGAGCTGCAGGTGGTAGAACATCTCCAGGTAGCGGTTGGTCTCCTGGCGTTGCAGGTTGGTGGCGTATTTCCAGAAGCCGTAGATACAGGTCAGCGACAGCAGCCGTTTGGCATAGCGCTTCCAGGTGTAATGCTCTTGGACGCGGTTGATGGCCCCTTGTGAAAGGGCATACCAGTGCTCCGGCTCCTTCTGGCAGCGTTCAAAGAAATCAGCGATTTGCTCGGACGCCTCATCACCATGGTTGGGGTTGATGTGGAAGCCGGAAACGCCATGTTTAATGATCTCCAGGGGGCCGCCGTAGCGGGTGGCAAAGGTGGGCAGGCCCGAGGCCATGGCCTCGATGACGGTGAGACCAAAGGCCTCGAAAAAGGCGGGTTGGATAAAGGCGGAGCGTCGGTCCGCCAGAAAGCGGTAGAGCTCGCCGGTAAGGTTTTTCTCCAGACGTGTGCCGAGCCAGCGCACCTGGCCATCGAGACTGTGCTCATCATAGAGGGCGTGGAGACGCATGATCTGCTGCCGTTCCTCGTTGTCGGACGACTGATCCGGATGGATGGCGCCGCCGACAATCAGCAGATTGGTAAGTCGGCGCAGTCTGTCGTTTGTGGCATACCACTCCACCAGACCGGTAAGGTTTTTGATATGGTCGAGGCGGGCCATGGAAAAGATAAAGGGCTTGTCCTGCTCTGCCAGGATGCCGCGGCTGTCGTCTCGGCCGTCGCCGAAGATGAGGTCCTGCAGGTCGCCATGCAGGCCGCTGAGACGTTGTTCCGTGTCACTGTATGGGAAATAGACATCGGCATCGGCGCCGGGCGAGACGATGTTGAATTTGGGGTCATAGACATTGATGCCGTTGATGACGCGCTGCAGGCCCGGCATGGTAAATGAGGAGTAGCTTTCATACTGGCCCACCATGTTGTCGCTGCCGGCAATCTCCTGGTAGGTGGAGGTGATGATAAAGTCGGCCGTGTTCATGGCAATGAGGTCGGCGGTGAATTGGCAGGAAAAGTGGTACTGATCATCCATTTCCTGCCAATAAAGAGCGGAGTAGAGGTACTTGGTTTTCTCCAGGGCATGGGCAATGGTGCACTGGGTGACGCCGAGGCGCTGCGACATGAGGGTGGCCACCAGGTTGCCGTCCGAATAGTTGCCGATGATCAGATCGGGGCGCCGGCCCAGGCGGGCCATGATCTCCTTTTCCGCCTCCAGGGAAAAACGCTCCAGATAGGGCCAGATCTCAAAACGTGAGATCCACTGGGGCAGGACGGTGCCGTCCTTGCTCCGGAAGGGGATGCGGACAATCTTGACGTTTTGGGTGCCGTTTATTTTCTCCTCCACCTGGTTGCAGGTGGTGCCCTCGGACTCCGGCAGCAGACGGGTGAGGATGATGATTTGCGGCTCAATGTCAAGGCCCTGTTCGTGGATGCGGTTCCGCATCTCCTTTTCCAGGGCCCGCACCTGGTCGAGGATGTAGACCACCTGGCCGCCCGTGTCCGGCAGGCCAAGGACATTGTCCTGGGCGAAGTAGCCATGGGGTGAGACGATGATCACGTTGAAAATCATGGGGATGCGGCTGAAGAATTGCTCCAGGGCGCCGTGATCCGGGGCCTCAAGGATATCGGCCAGCAGGCTGAAGCTGTCGATGATGCGATCCACCCTCCTGCCCCAGCCCGGTTCAAAGCCCATGAGTTGCAGGGTGGCGGCGACATCCTGCCAGGTGGCATCGCCGGCTTGGTCGGCCAGGTATTCCATGCCGGTGCGCAGGGCCTGCTGCAGGCCGGCCATATTGCTGATGGTGTCGTTGATCATGAAGGGCAGACCGCCATAGCCATGCACCTTGAGAAAGGCGAGGATCAGTTCGTCCCCCTTGGCGAGGTCACTGGCCAGGCGGCTGGAAAAACGGCGGTTGAGAAATTCGACACCATGGCCGATGGAGCGGCTCTGGGTCATCTTGGGAAAGTGCCGTTCAAAGGGAGTGAGGTCGATTTCCAGAATGCGGTCATTGGGATCGGTGTTGATCAGGCCTTCCTTGAACCCGAGAAACTCGGAGACCGACACCTCCTCGGAGGTCATGGTCTCAAAGTGGAAGCGCAGATAGTGCCACTGGGCCACCCGCGGCCGGACATCAAGGTAGAGCCAGGGTGCGACAATGGCCGCCTCCTGGGTATGCGCTATGGCCTTGGCCAGGGGCGAATCAAGAAGTTTATCGTTGTTGGTTGTCCTGCAATAGTGCTCAAATTCATCCCAGAGTTCGGTGCGCAGCATCAGCTTCTTGCCGGTCTCCTGAAAGCATCGGAAAAGGCTGTAAACCGCGGCCCTGTTCTCTTGGATATAGGTCATCAGGCTGTTGATCATGGAATCATCCTTGTTTTGCTATCTGTCGTCAGGTGGCCTATACTGCATGGCAGTCCACGGGTTGCTTACTGCAGGGTAGCAAAAACTTTCGGCACTATCCAGAGCCTAATGGTGCAAACGACTCAAACCACCCGAAGCCGTTGCCCGGGCACCATATTTTCGGGGATAGTGGTATGGCGAAGGTTTTCCAATATGCCAGGACTTCAGGGGACGGCATGCAGGAGTCAGAACGAACGATTTCTAAGTTTTTCTGCTGTATGCTGACTTCTGAAGTCTGAATTCTCGTTGAATGTTTAATAGGTATCTCAACGCAGAAAGTTGAATACAAACGTGCAAGCTCAGGGAGGGGTTATGACAGAAGGTTTAATCGTTTCCATCGGCGAGATTGTCTGGGATCAGTTTCCGGAAAGGCGGGTGCTGGGGGGAGCGCCCCTGAATGTGGCCTATCATCTCCAGGCCCGTGGCTTGCAGGTGCTGGCGGCCAGCCGTATTGGTGATGACGATCTGGGCCGCGAGACCCTGGCCAAGGTGCGGGAGATCGGCCTGAGTCCTGAGGCCATCCAGATTGACGACAGGCGTCCCACCGGCCGGGTGGTGGTGAGCATGGCAAGCGACAGCGAACCCAGTTTTGACATCAAAAAACCGGCGGCCTGGGATCATATCCAGGCCTCGGAGGTGGAGCGTCTGCTGGCCGGCCGGCCCTTTCATCTGGTCTGCGGTACCCTGGCCCAACGCCAGCCGGAAAGCAGGCAGGCCATTCGTCGGCTCTGGCGGCAGGCCGACACCATCTTTTATGACGTCAACCTGCGCCCCCCTTATACCCCCATGGCCCATGTCCGGGAGTCGCTGGCCGCCGCCCGGGTGGTCAAGGTCAACAGTGATGAGTTGCGGCAGCTCAACGCGGCCCTGGTCGGCCGCCGAGGCAGTGAGGAGGAGGTGGCCGCCGCCCTGCTGCAGGCCTTTGACCTGCAGCTGCTGGCCGTGACCCGCGGCAGTGACGGCGCCCTGCTGGTCAACCGGCATCAGAGTTGTGCCCACCCCGGTTTTCCGGTAACAGTGGCCGACACCGTGGGCAGCGGCGACGCCTTTTTTGCCGGCATTATCGCCGGTTTCCTGGCCGGCGACTCCCTGGCCCACTGTCTTGAGGAGGCTAATCGCCTCGGCTCCTATGTGGCCTCCAGGCCGGGCGCCACGCCGGCCTATCCCGCCTGATCGGCGACAGGCGGCTTTGCTTCCCCGAGCCGCGCAGAGAGCCAAACCAGCAGCGGCGCCGCTTTTGCCGGCACACGGTTAAAGGCTTTGACAGACTGGACCAGGGAAATTAATGTTGGACGGCGTTAGGTAGTGTCTGTCCAGAAATGACCTATTTCTGGACAGACACTAGGTATGGCAACTGGGTGTGAGCAGAGGGGCGGCCTCTCTTCATAGTCCTCGTGTCTTTGCAGTGGTGGACACCTTTTACAGAGATAATTTTGCGGGAGTTGACGGAGAATGATGAAAATAACCATCGGTTCCAGAAAGAGTAAGCTGGCCATGTGGCAGACCTACTATGTTGAGGAGAGACTCAAGGCGGCCGGCATAGAAACAGAGATTATCACCATGGAGACCAAGGGTGACAAGGTGCTGAACACCTCCATTGCCAAGATCGGCTCCAAGGGTGTCTTCACCGAGGAACTTGAGGAGCAGCTGGCCGACGGCACCCTGGATATTGCCGTGCACAGCGCCAAGGATATGCCTTCGCGCCTGCCCGAGGGCTTTGAGCTCATCGCCTTTACCGAGCGTGAAAAGGCCAACGATGTCCTGCTCAGCCACCAGGCTGATCTTTCCCTGGCGGACACCGGCAAAAAGATCGTTATCGGGACCTCGTCGGTGCGACGCCGTGCCCTGCTTGCCCTCCACTATCCCCATGTGGAGACCGTTGACATCCGGGGCAACCTGCAGACCAGGATCAAGAAGATGAAGGATGGTCTCTGCGACGGTATCATGCTGGCCTATGCCGGCGTATATCGCATGGAGCTGAGCGACATGATCGTCCACACCTTTCCGGAAAACCAGTTCGTGCCGCCGGTGGGCCAGGGTTGCGTGGCCATTGAGGCGGCAGCCGGTCTCTCCGCTGAAAAACGCAGCGCGGTGCGTTCCTGTCTCAACAATGTCGACAGTGAGACCATTCTGCTGGCTGAGCGCGGCTTTCTGCGCAAGCTGGAAGGGGGCTGCTCCATTCCCGCCTATGCCCTGGCCACCCTGGCCGGTGATCAGATCTCCATGAACGCCGGCCTGGTCAGCCTGGATGGCCGCAAGAATATCACCGCCAGTCAGAGCGGCGCGCGCACCGAGGCGGAACGCATCGGCACGGAACTCGGCACCAGGATCCTGGAGGATGGCGGCCGCGAACTGCTGGCCGAAATTCGCAGCCAGCAGGCCGCGGATAACGCCTGATTGCGCCCTTCTTTGTTATGAACGAACTGCTTGATTTTGACAAAAGCCATATCTGGCACCCCTATACCTCCATGATCGGTCCCCTGCCCGTCTATGAGGTGGAATCCGCTGCCGGCGTTCGTCTGCGCCTGGCTGATGGCCGCGAGCTGATCGACGGCATGTCGTCGTGGTGGGCCGCCATCCACGGCTATAACCATCCGGTCCTCAACAGGGCCGTCGAGGAGCAGCTCAGGAAGATGGCCCATGTTATGTTCGGTGGTATCACCCACCGACCCGCCGTGGAGCTGGCCCAGATCCTGGTGGAGCTGACCCCGGCCCCTCTGCAGCGCGTCTTTCTGGCCGATTCCGGCTCCGTCGCGGTGGAGGTGGCCATCAAGATGGCCTTTCAGTACTGGCAGGCCCGCGGCCAGGCCGGTAAAAACCGTCTGCTCACCATCCGCGGCGGCTACCATGGCGATACCTTCGGGGCCATGGCGGTCTGTGATCCGGTGAACGGCATGCACCATATCTTTCAGGGCATCCTGCCGCAGCATTTCTTTGCACCCCGGCCCACCTGTCGTTATGACGAGGCGTGGGACGAAGAGGATCTGACCCCCTTTGCCGAGATGCTGGAGCAGCACCATGATCAGGTGGCCGCCGTCATCATGGAGCCGGTGGTGCAGGGGGCGGGCGGTATGTATTTCTATCATGCCGACTACCTGGCCGGTGTCCGGGCCCTCTGTGACCGTTTTGACGTGCTGCTTATCCTGGATGAGATCGCCACCGGCTTTGGCCGTTCCGGCACCATGTTCGGCTGCGATCATGCCGGCATCAGCCCTGATATTATCTGCCTGGGCAAGGCGCTTACCGGTGGCTATATGACCCTGGCAGCCACCCTGGCCACGGCCGAGGTGGCGGATACCATTTCAAAGGGTGATCCTGGTCTTTTTATGCATGGTCCCACCTTCATGGGCAACCCCCTGGCCTGCGCCGTGTCCCTGGCCTCCCTCAGATTGTTGTTGGACAGCCCCTGGCAGGAGCGCCTGGCCGTTATTACGGAAATCCTGAGCCGGGAGCTTGCTCCCTGTCAGCAGGTGGCCGGTGTCGCGGATGTGCGGGTACTCGGGGCCATCGGCGTGGTGGAGATGCATGAGCCGGTGGATGTGGCCGCCGTGCAGGAACTCTTTCTTGAGCAGGGCGTCTGGGTGCGGCCCTTTGGCCGGTTGATCTATATCATGCCCCCCTATATCATCAGCCGCACGGATCTCAGCCGGCTGGCCCGTGCCATTGTGACGGTGGTGCGCACCATCTCCTCATCCGCCTGAAAAAGTGCGGCCCCCCAATGCCACCGCCCCCTGTCGGGGCTATAGCCGCCTGCTTGCAATATTGGGGCAATATGTTATTATGCAAATATATTTTGTTGAAATACTTTAAAAAAGAGAGTGAAAATAACACGGGATGAGTGACTCAGATGAACTGCATCTCCGGCCTCATAATAAGGCAGATGACCCGCGTTTTATGCGCTTTCAGGCAATCCTGAAGAATTTTCGGATCATTTTTCGTTCCGCCCAGGCCCACTCCCGCTGGGTCGAGAAAGAATCAGGGCTTTCCGCGGCGCAACTCTGGATGATGTGGGAATTGTTCAATGAGCCGGGGCTCACCGTCTCGGGGCTTGCCCGGGCCTTATCCATCCATCAGTCCACCTGCAGCAACATGCTCGATAAGGTGCAGCAGAAGGAGCTGGTCACCAGAAAACGCTCAACCACTGATCAGCGGGTGGTCCGTCTCTATCTCACGGAAAAGGGAACGGCCTTATTGGCCAAGGCGCCGCGCCCGGCCCAGGGAACACTGACCGATGTGTTGCATCGCTTGCCTGATGAAGTCTTGCGCCAACTGGAATCCGGCCTCAGTACCTTTGTTGATGCCCTGCGTATAGTTGACGAGAAGGCGGGCATGTTGCCGCTTACCGAACAAAAAGAAGGGAACAGCGCCAAATCCACGTAGTCGGGCTTTTTGGCACAACGACTACTCCAGAGCCCTGTTCGCCTCGTTCATGGTGGGCTGTCTGCTTCGATCCCGTTGTCCGGCGTCTCGGTTTCCTTCTGTCCAGGTCGATACGTCACTCGTCACCACCCCTTGTTTTTTCGAACATAGTGATTGCCATTGCCGACCATGCCCCATGATCGGTTCCTTGAACGGGGCCGAGAGGTGGTCCGGGTTCGGCATGCGGTGCCACTGTTGTCCCACTGTGGCGGACTGCGGCGCCCAGTACCTAATGATGGAGGTTTTTGAAGCAATGCGATTTTCGGCAAAACTCTTTCTGCTTGGTGCTCTTCTGCTTCTCTGGGGCTCGGCGGCTGAGGCCAGAATGGTCAGTATTGACCGAGACACGGTCAACATACGCTCCGGACCATCCACCAACTATTCGGTGAAATGGGAGGTGGGCCGCGGTTTTCCCCTCAAGATTATTGCCTCCAAGGGCTCCTGGTACAAGGTGCGCGATTTTGAAAACGACGAAGGCTGGGTCTATGCACCGCTCACCAGCCGCAAGGCCCATTTGGTGGTCAAAAAACCGGTCATCAATATTCGCAGCGGTCCGGGTACCAACTTCCGTATTGTCACCCAGGCCAAATATGGTGTGGTTTTCCGCACCGAGAAACGCGTCAAGGGCTGGGTCAGGGTGCGCCATGAGAGCGGTGTTACCGGCTGGGTGGCCAGAAGGCTTTTGTGGGGCTGGTAACCAGGCAGCGGAAAGCCCCCCGGTGGCGCGGCCATGGCCGGTGTACGCTCGGAGAAACTGAAACAAAAAGGATGGAGTAGATGTGTGCAATAGCCGGCTGTTTTGGCAGCCGAGACAAACAGGTAATAAAGCAGATGCTCGGCGTCATGAGTCAGGGGGGGGCAACGACCTGCAGTATCTATGACAACGACTACATGGTCTGGGGACATGCCGGTTCCGCAAATGGTCTGGAGTTGGACGACCAGCAGCCCATCTTGACGGCCGACCGGTCAAAGGCGGTCATGGCCAGCGGCGAGATCTATAATTTTCAAGCTATTCGTGATCGTTTTCTGCAGCGTCACACCTTTCAGGGCCATTGCGAGGCCGAGGTCATTCTGGCCCTTTACGGCCAGCGCGGTCCGGACGGGGTGCGTGATCTGGACGGTATGTTTGCCTTTGCCCTTTTTGACAGGCGACGCTCCGTTTTTATGCTGGCCCGGGACCCCATCGGCATCAAGCCGCTCTATTACGGCTTTCGTAACGGCACCATCTATTTTACCTCGGACCGTGAGGCCATGAAGGAAACCGAGGTTGATGAGATTCAGGAATTTCCGCCCGGTTATTATTACACCTCCACCGACGGCTTTATCCGCTATTACCAGTTACCCAAGGTGGATCAGCGGCCGTTGCGGGATAAAAAATCGATTGCCTGGCGTATTCGCAAACGCCTGACCGGGGCAGTTGCCAAGAGGGTGGTGAGCGATGCCGGCCAGCCCATGGGGGCCTTTTGCAGCGGCGGCCTGAATTCCTCTCTGGTGGCGGCCCTGGCCGCCCGTCAGGTGGATGAGCTGCACACCTTTACAGTGGGTATGCGTGATGAACAGGGCAACGAGGCCGACGATCTGCGGGCCGCCCGTCTTGTTGCCGACCATATCGGCAGCACGCACCACGAGTGGCCCTTTACTCTCAACGACTATCACGAGGCCCTTTATCGCGTCATCCATGGCCTGGGCACCTATGATCCCGCTCTGATCCGTTCGGCCGTGCCATGCTATCTGGCTGCCAGGCTGGCAAGTGAACATGGCAATGTGGTGCTCAGCGGCGAGGGGGCGGATGAGCTTTTTGGCGGTTATCATTACATGTGGCATATCCCTGCGGCCCGGTTGAATGAGGAAGGCAGGCGCTGTCTTGCCACTCTCCATAATGTCAATCTGCAGCGCACGGACCGCATGGCCCTGCGCTGCAGTCTGGAACAACGCATTCCCTTTTTGGACAAGGAGATGATCGCTCTGGCCATGAAAATTCCGGCTGATCTGAAGATTAAAGAGGAGAGTGATGGCCTGAAAACAGGCAAGTGGATTTTACGGCAGGCCTTCAGCGGCAGAGGGTTGCTGCCTGAAGAGACGCTCTGGCGCGGCAAGGTGCCCTTGACCGGCGGGTCGGCCTGCGAATTGGCCGGTGTCCGCCTGGCGGACCAGCAGATGGATGAAGAGGATCTGGCTCGTTTACAACGGGACTATCCGGCCGTTACCCTCGCCTCCAAAGAGTCGGCCTTCTATTTCACCATTTTTCAGAAAACGCAGAGCGCCTGAAGCCGCCCCAATTTTACTCGTTATGGATAACTACCTGCAGGACTATCATTATGACCAGGCGGCGGCCCAGGAGTTTCCGGCCTGGGCTCTCAGCGCTCCTGACTGGCGGGGGCTGCCGGAAGCTGAAGGCGGCCCCGGCTCGGCTGCCCAGAACGTGGCACCGGATTGTTGCCCTGGTGAGGAAGGTGACACCTCGACTCGGCTGCCCTTTACCCGTCTGAGTCGGGCGGAGGAGAAACACTTCTCCGGTACTATCTGGTCCCTGTTTGGCCAGGTTTGTCGTCTTGTCCGGGAACTGGCAACAGAGGACAGGGACATGCTCCGCCTGCAGCACGAGGTGAGAGGCTGGGGCGCCTCTGCGGTGGTGCCCCAGAAAAGGCGAGTTCGCCGCCTGCGCCAGGCTGTTGAGCAGGGCAAGGGGCTGCCTGCTTGGTGGCGGCGGGATATTCTTGCCTGTCTGGAGCAGGTTGATCGGTTGGCAGCGGAAATCGTTCTGGGCAACCTGGCCCTGGTGGAGATCATTGCCCTGAAGTTTCTCGGCAGGGGGTTGGCCAAGGCGGATCTTGTCCAGGAGGGCGCCATTGGCTTGATGAAGGCGGCCTATCGTTTTGATGCAAAGCGGGCCCGCTTTGCCACCTATGCTCCTTTCTGGATACGCCAGGCCATGGGCAAGGCTGTTGTGGACCAGACCAGGACCATCCGGCTGCCCTCCCATCTTGCCGAGCAACGGGGCAGGTTTTTGAAGTTTTATTACCTGATGCATAACGAGTTTGGCAGACCGCCGGAGGAGCAGGAGGTGTGCCGTCGGGCCGGAGTTTCCAGGCGCCTGGTGCGCCGCTTGAAAGGCTTGCCGCCCACCATCTCGCTTGATGCGCCCGTTTCGGACACGAGCAAGAACTGTCTGGGTGATTTTATTGCCGATCAACATCTCTCCATGGATGAAAGTATCGGCCGGGAAAAAATCCGGCGAGGCTTGGCCGAGATCCTGGCGGAGTTGAAACCCAAGGAGGCTCGGGTGTTGGAGATGCGCTATGGCCTGGACAGGTGCGATTGCCTGACCCTGGCGGAGATCGGCCGCAGAATAGGGGTAAGCCGGGAACGGGTTCGGCAGATTGAAAAAAAGGCCCTGGCTCGCCTGCGTCATCCAGTAAGACGTGACAAGATCTCTTCGTTTTTATAACCTGATTAAAAAAAGCGGTCCGGGGCTTGTTTGGTTTATTCTGAATTCAGCAGATAAGGAGGAATATTCATCACAGCAGGAAAACAAGATGTAACAGAAGAAGCCGGTCCTCCCTCTTTTTTTGTTTTCATGGGGCTGCCGGCCAGCGGCAAGTCACGGCTTGCCAGACGATGGGCCAGGAAGCACGATTTTTCCTATTTTAACTTTGATAAGGTACAAAAGCAGTTCTTCGGTATTGCCGAGTCCGCCCGGGGCGGTGGGCACGACTCCCTGCCGTCCGAACAGTCTGTGCCTGATATGAACCGTCGCACCTATGATGCCCTTTTGGCCTATGCCAGGCAGGAGCTGATGGCCGGCAGAACCGTTGTTCTGGATGCCGTGTACGGCGCCAGGCAGGAGCGCAACTATCTTCTTGAGCTTGCTGTAGAGCTCAAGGTGACACCCTATTTTGTTCTTTGCTACTGTTCGGAAAGGGCGACAAAGGCCCGCATGGATGATCGGACATCGGCCGGCCGGCCGGGCTATGCCGCCCATTGGCACCTTTTTAAAAAGCAGCAGGAGGAACTCGACCCGCTGGACGATCTGGAGCCGACCATGGTGGTCTCCGTCAATACGGAAAACCCCACCGAGCAGCTCCTGGAGCAGCTGGATTACGCCTTTGAAAAGAGAGACCCGGTAACCGTTGTTATGAAGTAACAGCCCCTTGCAACCGGTGACGAGCGTCCTTGCACTGCCGATTTTTAGCCCCACTATGGACTGTTTACCAGGCCACCAAAAGAGGAAATAGTTACTCTATGGAAGAAAAGATAATCATCAGACCACCAACCAGTCGTGATGCCCCGGCCATGCGTGATCTTGCCGAACAGTCGCACGTTTTGTCCGTCAACTCCACCTATTACTATGCCTTGATGGCCCACCATTTTCAGGAAACGAGCATGGTGGCGGAGAGCAATGGCGATCTCTGTGCCTTTTTGACCGGCTATTCGCCGCCTCGGCACGATAATACCCTCTTTGTCTGGCAGGTGGGAGTGGGCAAGAAATGGCTGGGCAGGGGTCTTGGCAAAAAACTGCTCATCGAACTGGTTGTAGAAAAACAGCCCCTTTTTCTGGAGGCCACCATAACCCTGGACAACAAGCCATCAATCAATCTTTTTCGATCCGTGGCGCGGCATTTCAGCGCCGATCATCTTTTTACCACCACGCCCTTCTTTTCCGAGGAGGATCTGGGTGCCGGCGAAGAGGCCGAGCATCTGATGCGGGTGGGACCTTTTGAAACGATAAAAAGCACTTTTATGTATGGAGGAACAAATGCGTATATTTGAAAACATGGAATCACGAGTCCGCGGTTATATCCGCTCCTTTCCGGTTATCTTCAAGTCGGCCAAGGGATCCGTCATGGTGGATGAGATGGACAATGAGTATATCGACTTTTTCGCCGGGGCCGGCACCTTGAATTACGGCCACAACAACGAGCGGATCAGTAATGCCCTCATTGAATACCTGCAGTCTGACGGCGTGTTGCATGGCCTGGACATGGCCACCATTGCCAAACAGAAATTCATGCAGAAGTTTCAGGACACCATTTTGGAGCCGCGCAACCTGGATTACAAGATCCAGTTTACCGGTCCCACCGGCACCAATGCCGTGGAAACCGCCCTGAAGCTGGCCAGAATGGTCAAGGGGCGCTCCAACGTTGTCTCCTTTACCAACGGCTACCACGGCCTGACCATGGGCTCCCTGGCCATCACCGGTAACAACTTTTATCGGGACGAGGCTTATATCAGTCGCTCCAATGTCAGCTTTCTGCCCTATGACGGCTATATGGGGCCTGATTACAACACCCTGGATCTCTTCCGCAAACTGCTGATGGACAACTCCAGTGGTCTGGATCTGCCGGCCGCCGTTATTCTGGAGACCATCCAGGCCGAGGGTGGTGTGAATATTGCCAGCAGCGCCTGGCTCAAGGAGCTCTCCGAACTTTGCTATGAATTTGATATCCTGCTCATTGTCGATGATATCCAGGTGGGCAACGGTCGCAGCGGCGACTTTTTCAGCTTTGAAGAGGCGGGTATCAAGCCTGATATCATCACCCTGTCCAAGGCCATTGGCGGCGGACTGCCCCTGGCCTTTATCCTTATGAAGCCGGACCTTGATCAGTGGAAGCCGGGTGAGCACACCGGCACCTTCCGCGGCAACAACCTGGCTTTTGTCGCCTCCTACGAGGCCATGCACTACTGGGACAATCTCGATCTCTCCGAGGCGGTCAAGTACAAGGGCGCGGTCATGGAGAAAGAGTTGCAGGCCATTGCCGACAAATATCCGGAACTGAATGCCTCGGTGCGAGGCCGCGGCATGATTTACGGCCTGGAGATCCCGGAGCGGGGCCTGGCCAGCCAGATCTCGGAGAAGTGTTTTGAAAACGGTCTGGTGATTGAGCTGGCCGGTGCCGATGATCAGGTGGTCAAGTTTCTGCCCGCCCTGGTTATTGACGAGGAAACCCTGCTCAAGGGCATTGGTATTGTTGATCAGTCCATTGCCGCCATCCTGCAGGAGAAAAAGGAAAATCTGACCGGAGAGATGTAATGATCGTCAGGGACATACAGGACATTATCGATTCGGAACGCGAGGTCAAGGGCGACGGCTGGACCAGCCGCCGCCTTCTGCTCAAGAAGGACGGCATGGGATTCTCCTTTCATGAGACGATCATCGCCGCCGGCAGTGAGCATGAATTCTGGTATAAAAATCATCTGGAGGCGGTTTACTGCGTGGCCGGCAACGGCACCATCGAGGATCTTGCCACCGGCGAGGTCCACGATATCCATGACGGGGTTATTTATGCCCTCAACAACCATGACCGCCACATCTTAAAGGGGGGCAGTGAAGACATGCGTCTCATCTGCGCCTTTAATCCGCCGGTCACCGGTCGTGAAACACATGACAGCGACGGGGCCTATGAATTAGTTGAGGAGTAGTGATGGGCAACCATACTGTAGAAAAGATAGGCGGTACCTCCATGAGTCAGTTCGGCGATGTGCTGGACAATATTCTCATTGGCGACCGCAGCGAAGAAGAGCTCTATAACAGGATTATCGTGGTGTCGGCCTACGGCGGCATCACCAATGAGCTGTTGGAGCATAAAAAGACCAGTAAATCAGGGGTCTATTCTCTGTTCTCCAAGGATGACGACTCGTGGGCCTGGGGGGATGCCATCAGCCGGGTGGGGCATGAAATGTGCGCCATCAACAAGGGTTTTGAGGGACTCGGCCTTGATGTCATGCAGGCCGATCGCTTTGTTAAGGAGAGGATCGAGGGGGTGCGCAGCTGTCTGCTGGATCTTACCCGTCTCTGCTCCTTTGGCCATTTTCAGCTTGATGAACATCTGATGACCGTGCGCGAGATGCTGTCGGCCATCGGCGAGGCCCACAGTGCCCATAACAGCTACCTGATTCTTAAGGATAAGGGGGTTAATGCCCGCTTCATTGACCTTTCCGGCTGGATGGAGACGGAGCAGCTCTGTCTTGATGACAAGATCAAGAAATATTTCAGTGAAATAGACCTGGCCCATGAATTGCCCATTGTCACCGGTTACACCCAGTGTGAGGAAGGGATCATGAATACCTATGACCGGGGCTATACGGAAATCACCTTCAGCCGGGTTGCGGTGCTCACCGGTGCCCGGGAGGGTATTATCCATAAGGAGTATCACCTGAGCAGTGGTGATCCCAAAATGGTGGGTGAGGACAAGGTGGAGGTGATCGGCGCCACCAACTATGACGTGGCAGATCAACTCTCCGACCTGGGGATGGAGGCCATCCATCCCGGTGCCGCCAAGGGAATGCGTAAAACCGATATTCCCCTGCGTATCAAGAATGTTTTTGAGCCGGATCATCCCGGTACCCTGATCACCAATGACTATAAGAGTCCGGATGCCAAGGTGGAGATCATTGCCGGCCGTAAAGGGGTCACCGGTATAGAGGTCTGGGACCAGGACATGGTGGGACGCTGGGATCATGACGCGGTGATGCTGCGCCATTTTACCGACCAGAAGATACGTTATCTGGCCAAGGATACCAATGCCAACACCATTACCCACTATGTTGCCGCCCCCCTGGCCCGGGTCAAACAGCTGACCGACGGCATAAAAAGATCCTTTCCCACCGCCGACATCCTCGTTAAAAAGGTGGCCCTGGTGTCGGCCATCGGCACCAACATGGCGGATACCTGGGTGCTGCCCACGGCCGTCAATGCCCTGGCCAATGCCGGCGTGGAGATTTTGGGTCTGCACAAGTGCATGCGTCAGGTGGATATCCAGTTTGTCGTGGAAGAGGAGGATTTTCAGAAGGCGATCATTGCCCTGCACAAGAATTTAGTGGAGGTGGGCAGGGTATAACACCTGAGCCGCGAGGGAACGTGACACTCCCCACAATGACGGCGGCCACACTGTTTCTCTTTCCAGACAAAGCCGCGGTGGACGCTTTGATGAGGCATCACTCCCCTGTGAGGGGGTTGCTGCCTCCCGGCGTTCCATCTCAACCCACCGCGAGAAAACAAGGCTGTACTTAGAACTGCCAGGCCATGCCGCCACGATGAAATAAGTGGCGAACGTTACAATCATGTCTTGCCTGATGCGGCGCTGGCGGCTGCAGTCCGACCCCGAGAGCTGCCGGGCAACCGAGCTGCGAAAAGAAGCGGTCATGGCGAGCTGGCTCAAAGAACGGTTGCCGGCCGTAGCCTAGCCTAGCGAGGGCATAATGTTACAAAGAGCAGTTGATCTGTATCACGCCCATCCTGTGGTCAGCCTCTTGGTTACGCTGACGGCGGCGCTGGCCTTTTTGGTGCGTCGCCTTTGGGCCAGGCGCTCCGGTGAAGGCAACGAATCACTGGCTGAGGCCCTTGTCGGTCTCTTCTCTGGCCCCATACTTCTACTCTTTTTTTTCACCCTTCTCTCTTTCATTGTGCCCGGTTGGCGGCAGCTCCTGTCGTCTTTTGCCGTTCTGGGTTTCTGCCTGGTTGTCGGCTGGTTTGTCGCCAAGGTTGGCCAGGCCTATCTGTCGCATCGCTATGTGGGTGAACGGCGTTCTCATCCCCAGGCGGTTCCGGGCCTGCTGCATGGCGTCATCACCGGCACCTGCCTGCTTATAGGCCTGGGCGTCTTCTTCTGGGTACAGGGCTATTCACTGACCGGTGTCTGGATTTCCACCGGTCTGGCCACTGCCCTGCTCGGTTTTGCCCTGCAGCAGACCCTGGGGGACTTTTTCTCCGGCGTTGCCCTGAGTCTGGAAGGCGCCTTTCGGGTGGGAGATTGGTTGCGCCTGGACGACGGCACCGAGGGGCAGATCATTGATATCAACTGGCGGGCCACCTGGCTGCACGGCTGGGACAATACCACCTATGTCATCCCCAATGCCCGCCTGGCCTCCCAGGGCTTTAAAAACCTGCATGGCCAGCATCACCGCTATCGGCCCTGGTATTTTGTTAAGATCCCGGCTGAGGTGGACCCCCGTCTTGCCAAGGAGCTTTTGCTGGAGGCCGTCTACAACTGCAAGCATAACCTCAAATATCCGGCTCCGGTTGTCCGTCTCACCGATGCCTCCACCCTGCCGTATACCTATATGGTCTGGGTCCATTTTGCCAACTATCCGGCCATGTTCCGCGGCCGGGAAGAGTTGTATCGCGAGATTCATTATGTGCTGGCCAGGGCCGGCGTCACCCCGGCTGTCAATGTCCAGGAGTGGCGGACCAGGCGGGCGGAGATCCCGACTGCCGAGCCTTCCACCATCCAGCTTGCCCTGAAGAGTCTCGACATCTTTTCTTCCCTGAGTGACAAGGAGATTGATGATATTGCCCTTGCCAGCCATCAACTCCATTTTGATGCGGGCAGCACCATTTTGCTGGAAGGCGACAGCAGTGACGCCCTGGATATTATTACCAGCGGCCTGGTTGAGTCGCGCATTAAACTGCCCAATGGCGAAAAGATGGTGGGCAACGAACTGGTGGCCGGCCAGTACTTCGGCCTGATCTCCATGTTCACCGAACATCCCTCCCTTTTTGAATACATTGCCGGCACGGATGTTACCCTGATCAGGGTGGACATGAGCTGTATGCAGGAGGTGTTGCGCAACCATCCTGATCTGGCGGATTATTATGCCTCAATTATCAAGCAGCGTCTTGATGAGGCTGAAATGCTGCAGATCGCTGATTCACAGAGCGACTCTAAACCCACCAGCCTGGGTGATATCCGCAGGTTTATCAAACGCCTTATTCGCAAGAACCATCCCTGACAAGACCGGCACTTCTGCGGCGCCTCCATTTCTTGACAACAAGGGCACGGCCGTTGTTGTCACCGGCACCCACTCTTTTTTTTCAGGCAAATATCAGTTGACAAGAGTGGGTAACAGTGGTTTTGTAACACAAAAATTCAACTAGTGTTACTGCTTAGGGCGACAAGCCCTTTTTTGTGAATCGGCGGTAATACTTTATAGAAAAAGGTAACACAACAAGACGCGGCCCCTGGTTCGGGCTGCGGCAGAGAGGTGAGAAAATGGTGAGGAAAAACGTGTTGGGACTGGCACTGGGAGTTGCTCTCGTGGCTACAGCCGGCCAGGCCCAGGCCCATTTCGGTATGGTTGTGCCATCGACAAACGTGGTGACCCAGGAGAGCAGGAATGTGGAGTTCAACCTCTCCTTTTCTCACCCCTTTGAGATAATCGGCATGGATCTGGCCAAACCGGAGCAGTTTTATGTGATAAGCAACGAGAGGCGACAGGATCTCGCTCCGTTCCTTAAATCTGCCACGGTGATGGAACACCAGGCCTGGCAGACCCTCTACCGGGTGACGCGGCCCGGTGTCTATCACGTTGTCATGGAGCCCACGCCCTATTGGGAGGCGGCCGAGGATCTTTCCATCGTCCATTACACCAAGACCATTATCGCCGCCTATGGCGCTGATAGCGGCTGGGATGAGGCCGTGGGTCTGCCCACCGAAATAATCCCCCTGACGCGGCCCTTTGCCAACTATGCCGGCAACAGCTTCAGTGGCCAGGTGCTGCTGGGCGGCCGCCCGGTACCGGGCGCCGAGGTGGAGGTGGAGTTTTATAACCAGGATGGTCATCTCAAGGCCCCCAGTGACTACCATGTCACCCAGGTGGTCAAGGCTGATGAAAACGGCGTCTTCACCTTTACGTGTCCGCGGGCCGGCTGGTGGGGCTTTGCCGCCTTAAACGAGGCCGACTACACCCTGCCTGACCCAAGTGGCACGCCTAAGCCGGTGGAGCTGGGCGCCGTGCTCTGGATCTACATGGATGACTATGAGCAGGAGAGGTAATCATCTCCACTGCTGCAAAGGAGGCGGGATAACCATGCAGAGTCACGATAAAACAGAGACAGCCATGTCTACCACCCTGGCCGGTGCCTGGCAGCGCTGCCGGGAATTTCATGGTCACAGCTGTCCGGGGCTGGCCATTGGCGTGCGGGCCTGCGAGGCGGCCGGCCAACGGCTCGGCCTCTCTTTTGCCACGGATGAGGAGGTGGTCTGCGTCAGCGAAAACGATGCCTGCGGTGTGGATGCGGTGCAGGTCTTGACCGGCTGTACAGTGGGCAAGGGGAACCTCCTGTGGCGTGATCGCGGTAAAATGGCCTTCACCTTTTTCTGTCGCACAAGCGGCGGCGCCATCCGTCTGGTCTTTAAAAAACCGTTGTCCGCCGCTGACATGGATCGTCAGGCCCTGCAGAGCCATATTCTCACAGCCCCCCTTGCCGAGCTCTTTGACTTCAAGGAGCCGTCCTATGAAGCGCCGAGCCGGGCGCGCCTCCTTGCCGCCGTGGTGTGTCGGCAGTGCGGCGAGAGCTGCACCGAACAATCGGCCCGGTTCCAGGATGGCCAAACGGTCTGTCTCGACTGTTTGGTCGACTATGAGCGGGGCTGGCCGAAATGAACCATATCCGCACACCTGTTCGGGGCCGATCCTGCCAACAACATCGGGGCAAGGGGCCTGGCCTGCCCCGTTTTTTCCGGGTGATGGGTTGCCTCCTTGTCCTCCTGGCCTTGGTAACGCAGGCCCAGGCGGCCCGCACCATTAGGGATGCGGCCGGTCGTCGGGTCACCATTGCCGACCAGGTGGAACGGGTGATCTGTTCCGGCCCCGGCTGTCTGCGGCTGCTCACCTATCTGCAGGCCCAGGATTGCATTGTGGCGGTGGACAGCATTGAGCAGGGCCCTGCCCCCATTGATGCCAGGCCCTATGCCATGGCCAATCCGCAGTTTGCCACCTATCCCCTTTTCGGCCAATTCCGCGGCCGTGACAACCCGGAGCTCATCGCCGCCCTGCAGCCTCAACCCCAGGTGATCTTCAAGACCTTTGCCGGCCAGGATGCTGATCGGCTCCAGGCCAAGACCGGTATTCCGGTGATTACCCTGGAGTATGGCAACCTTACCTACGGCCGGCCTCATCTTGAGCAGGCCCTGCGTCTGATGGCTGCTGTCCTGGGCCGGCAGGAGCGGGCCGAAAAGGTAATTGCCTTTTTCACGGCCATGGAGGAGGACCTGCGCCGGCGTACCAGTAATATTCCGGTAACAGAGCGGCCCTCCTGCTATGTCGGTGGTTTGGGGCAGCGTGGTCCCCAGGGTTTTCAGTCCACCGAGCCCTCCTTTGCACCCTTTGTCTTTACCGGTACCGACAACATTGCCGCTCCGACTCCTGGCGACCGGCCCCTTTCCCATGCCATGGTGGCCAAGGAGCTCATTGTCCGGCGTGACCCGCAGGTGATTTTTGTGGATCTTTCCACCATGGCCCTGGCCGCCGGCAGCAATGCCTTGGATGAGCTGCGTAACGATGCCGCCTACCAGGCCCTGTCTGCCGTGCGGTGGTCTCGGATCTACGGTCTCTTTCCCTACAACTCCTACACCCAGAACTTTGAAACCATCTTTGCCAATGCCTATTATGTGGGCAAGGTTCTTTACCCGCAACACTTTGCCGATATCGAGCCCCTGGCCCGGGCCGAGGAGATCTCCCTGTTTCTGAACGGGGCTCGGGCCTTTGCCCGCCTGCAGGCGCAGTATGGCGGCCTGCCCTTCAATCGCCTGGAACTCCGTTGACAGCATGTCGTCTCTTGATGAAGAACGCCTCTGGGTGGCATATGGAAACTACCTGGCCGGCAAGGTCATCTTCCTGGCCGGTTTGAGCCTGCTCTGTGCTGGTCTGTTGATCATGGCCGTCTCCCTGGGGCCGGTTCGCCTGCCCGTGCCAGAGGTGTTGCGCACCCTGGTAGGTTCGGCAAGCGATGAGCGCCTGCGTATCATCATTTTCAACATCAGACTGCCTCAGGCCCTGGCAGCGCTGTTGGCCGGGGCCGGCTTGGCGGCAGCCGGAGCCGCCATGCAGTCGATCCTGCGTAACCCTCTGGGGTCGCCCTTTACCCTGGGACTTTCCCAGGCCGGGGCCTTTGGCGCCGCCTTTGCCGTGATGGTGCTGGGCAGCGGTTTTATGCAGCCCGGCCAGACAACCGTGCTGACCATTGTCAAGCCGTGGCTCACCACGGCCAGCGCCTTTGCCGGCTGTATGCTCATCTCCCTGGTTATTATCGCCATTGCCGGACGGCGCGGTGCCACGCCCGAGGTCATGGTGTTGAGCGGCGTGGCCCTGGGGGCCCTCTGTTCAGCCGGCACCATGTTCCTGCAATATTTTGCCGATGATGTGCAGCTGGCAGCCATGCTCTTCTGGAGCTTTGGTGATAGCGGCCGGGCCGGCTGGCGCGAGGTGGCTATCATGGCGGTCATGGTGGCTGCTGCCCTGCTCTTTTTTGCGTGCAACCGCTGGAATTACAACGCCATGGCGGCCGGCGATGAAACGGCCCGCAGTCTTGGAGTGCGGGTGGAGCGGGTGCGGCTGTTGGGCATGATCACGGCCTCGGCCGTGACAGCCTGCATTGTCTCCTTTCTGGGTATAATCGGCTTTGTCGGCCTCATCTGTCCCCATGTGGTGCGACGGCTTATCGGCGACGACCATCGTTTTGTCATGCCTGGCGCCGCCCTGGTGGGCGCGGCCCTCCTCCTGGCGGCAGATACGGCGGCCCGGCAGCTGTTGGCACCGCATGTCTTGCCGGTGGCGATTCTCACCGCCTTTCTGGGGGCGCCGGCCTTTCTCTCTATTCTGATCAGCAGGCAAAGGTGATGATGCTGGAGGTTGACAAGCTGCGCATGGGCTACAGCAACGGCCGCATCATTCTCCATGATCTCGGTTTTACCCTGCAACCCGGCCAGATTCTGACGATTCTGGGTCCCAATGGCGTGGGCAAAACCAGCCTGTTGCGCTGTGTCAATGCCATGCTCAGGCCCTGGTCCGGCCAGGTGCTTCTTGACAACATCAAGGTGGCGGCAATGGCCAAGCAGAAGATTGCCAGGAATTTTGGTTATGTCAGCCAACGGGCCGAAGGGGCTGGCATGACAGCTTTTGATGCGGTACTGCTGGGGAGAAAGCCCCACCTGCGCTGGCACAGCAGCCGCGCGGATCTGCAGAAAACCGATGGCGCCCTGCGCCGGCTGGGGCTGGCTCACCTGGCCCTGCGCCGTACCGATGAGCTGAGCGGCGGTGAACTGCAGAAGGTCTGTATTGCCAGGGCACTGGTTCAGGAGCCCAGGGTGCTTCTGCTTGATGAACCCACCAGCAGCCTGGATCTCAAAAACCAGCTTGAGATCCTGCAGATCATCCGCCGGGTGGCCGATGAGCAGCGGGTGGGCGTGGTCATTACCCTGCATGATCTTAATCTGGCCCTGCGCTTCATGGACCGCTTTCTTCTGGTCCGGCAGGGCAGGGTCTTTGCCGCCGGCAGCCCGGAGCAGCTCACGACGGAGATGATTTCCGCCGTCTACGACGTGCAGGTGGATATTGTCCGTCATAAGGGGCGACTGCTGGTGGTGCCTGATCAGCCTGCCTCATAAGGAGGGGCGAAGCCTTTTTCTTGGCGTTGCCAGACCATCACTCCTTGTCCGGCCCAAAGAGCGACAGGTAGTTGCCATAGCCCTCTGCCGCCAACCTTTCTTGGGGAATAAAGCGCAGGGCCGCGGAGTTGATGCAGTAGCGCCGACCGCTGGGAGGCGGTCCATCGTCAAAGACATGGCCCAGGTGGGTGTCGGCCTTGACGCCGCGCACCTCGGTGCGCGTCCTCCACAGGCTGCGGTCCTGTACCTCTTTCAGGTTTTCCGGCTCAATGGGCCTGGTGAAGCTGGGCCAGCCCGTGCCTGAATCATACTTGTCCGTGGAGCTGAAGAGGGGTGCGCCGGAGACGATATCTACATAGATACCCGCCCTCTTGTTGTCCCAGTATTCGTTGTCAAAGGGTGGCTCCGTGCCGTTTTCACGCACCACCTTGTACTGCAGGTCGGTGAGCCGTTCGGGTAATTGAGCCTCCGGGTTGTTTTTCTCCTCACCCCACACCTTGTCCAGAAAGTCGTCGCGGCCGGAACGATAGCGGTAGAACTTATAGCGGATGGGGTTTTCCCTGTAATAATCCTGATGATACTCCTCGGCCGCATAAAAGGGCTGGGCCGCCAGGATGGGGGTGACAATATCGCCATCATATCGACCGCTTGCCGCCAGGGCTTGCCGCGATTTGCGGGCCGCCAGACGCTGCTCCTCGTTGTGGTAGAAGATGGCGGTGGCGTATTGACTGCCGCGATCAACAAACTGGCCGCCCTGGTCGGTGGGGTCCACCTGGCGCCAGAAGACCTCCAGGAGCTCTGCATAGCTCACCTCTTGCGGGTCATACTCTATCTGCACCACCTCCAGGTGACCGCTGTTGCCGGCCGAGACCTCCTCATAGGTGGGGTTTGCCGTGTTGCCGCCGCTGTAGCCGCTGACCACGGTCGTCACCCCAGGCAGCTTTTCAAAAGGAGCCTCCATGCACCAGAAACAGCCGCCGGCAAAGGTGGCCTTTTCCAGCCGTCTGTTGCCGTGGCTGACAACGGGCAGGGCCAGTAAAACAAGGAGCGAGTAGCACAGTTTCTTTGTTATCCCTTTCATATTCATAGACCTTTTCCTCTTTACGGATGGCTGAGTTTCAGTGGGAAGCATTTTTTTTATTTGCCCGGGCCATTTTTAACACAATCTTAACATTTGCCTGGCACAGTTATCCTTTGTTTGATGCGGCATAATAATAGACATTGCCGATGTTGAAAAAGGTTCGGTCGATTTCATCGAATCATCATTTTTTTTTAACATTTTCATAATATCGGCCTGGCACTATCAGCCCTGGTACCGCACATGCGGCTCGTATGGTCCCGGGCAGAAGTATCTATGCCCCATCACAATCAGTGCCTGACCAGCAAAGGCCTTTTGGGCGATCACGGCGTGGTGCTTAAAGATAATCTCGGCAATTTTAAAAAGATGCCCGTGCTTATTGTGGCCCCCTGCCGTACCTCAAAACGAATCCTTGTTGGAACGCCACTTACCAAAGGAGAAACATTGATGAAGTCACCTATTCGCCCCCTTATCTTTGCCGCGCTGGTCGGCGCCGCCACTCTGAGCAGCCTTTCCATGGCCGGCGCCGCCACCACGGTTGATGCCGATATCAAGGAGTACCGGAAAACCAGCGGTGTTTCCGGCAACCTCAACTCCATCGGTTCCGACACCCTTAATAATCTGATGACCTATTGGGCCGAGTCCTTTCGCAAAAAATATCCCAACGTCAGAATTCAGGTCGAGGGCAAGGGTTCCTCCACCGCACCACCGGCCCTGATCGCCGGTACCGCCCAGCTGGGCCCCATGTCCAGGGCCATGAAAAATGTCGAGGAGGACAAGTTTGAGGCCAAATACGGCTTCAAGCCCACCCGCATCGGCGTCGCCCTTGACTCCCTCGCCGTCTATGTCCACAAGGACAACCCCCTTGAGGCTATGTCTCTGCCCCAGGTTGACGCTGTTTTCTCCAAGACGCGTAAGGGCGGTCTGGCTGATATCTCCACCTGGGGAGGGCTTGGCCTCACCGGCCAATGGCAGCAGGCCGGCATCAGTATATATGGCCGTAATTCCGCCTCCGGCACCTATGGTTATTTCAAGAAAAAGGCCCTCTTTAAGGGTGATTACAAGGATACGGTCAAGGAGCAGCCCGGTTCCGCCTCGGTTGTTATGGCTGTTACCGAGGATAGTGCCGCCATCGGCTATTCCGGTATCGGCTATCGGACCTCCGGAGTCAAGGCCCTGGCCCTCTCCGCCAAGGAGGGTGAAGAGGCCTATGCCCCCAACTATGAAAATGTCCTGAGTGGCAGATATCCGCTGGCCAGGACCCTGTACATCTATGTGGTGAAGGAGCCCAACCAGCCTTTGCCCACTCTGACCAGGGAATTTCTCAAATTCGTCCTCTCCAAGGAGGGTCAGGAGATTGTTGTCAAGGACGGCTATCTGCCCCTGCCAGCCCAGTTTGTTGAAAAGCAGCTCTCTCTTTTGTAATAGCAGGCCGCCGAACTCACTAGACAACAGGAAGAGGCACCCGATCGGGTGCCTCTTCCTGTTGTCTCTTTATTTTTTATTTTATTCTGCCTTTTCCGGAGTATTAACGCCGCATGGATTCTCGTTTACTGCGTCGCAACAAACAGCTTGATACAGTGGCGCGCCACATTATTACCGTTGGCGGCGTGGCGGTTATCTTTAGTGTTATCGCCATCCTCTTTCTCATTGTCAGAGTGACCATCCCTCTCTTCAAGCCGGCCTCGGTGCAGCCTCTTGCCACCCTCAGTCAGGGATCGGAACGCGCTCCGCTTGTGGCCCTGGGCATTGATGATTATCAGCAGAATATCTTTAGTCTCGACAGCACCGGCAGCCTGCTTTTTCGGCCCTTGGCCGACACGGACAACGCTGTCGCGGTTGATCTTGCTGCCGGCTCGAATCGATTGCTCAGACAGGTCACTACCGTGGCTCCGAATCACTATGGCCTGCTCTGGGATGATGGCAGCCTGAGCGTGGCTCGCATTGATTTTCGGCCGCAATTCGATCAGCAAGGCCGTCGTACCATTGTGCCTCTGACCGAGATAATCGACCATTTGCCCCCCCCTGAACACGAGGCGGCCGTGGTAGACAGTCTTGCTGTTTTCAATGAGCAGGAAGGCCTGCTGCTGCGCGTCAGCCTGCACGCCGACAATGGTTTTTCCATCTGGCGGCGCACGGTGCGCGAGGATCTCTTTGGTGATGAAACCATTTCCGAGGAGCGCCAGGCCATTGCCCCCTATTTTGAGGAGATCACCGCTTTTGCCCTGGCACGGGACGGCCGTGCCCTCTTTGCCGGTACGCAAGGCGGCACCCTGCTGCGCTGGCGTCTGGCTGATGCGGATATCACCCTCACCGACACCATGCCCGCCTTTAAAGAACCGATCACTGCCATGGCCATGGTCTTTGGCTCTCAATCCCTGGCCGTGGGCACGGCCGGCGGCTCGCTTACCACCTGGATGGGAGTGCGCGACAGCGAGGCGAGTGAAACAAAAAAACTGCGTAAGATCCATACCCTGCAAAGCCATCAGGGCGCGGTGCGCTATATTCTCCCCTCACAGCGTGATAAATCCCTTCTTTCTCTTGATAATGAGGGGCGTCTGCACCTTGACCACATGACCAGTGAGCGGCATCTGCTCAACATGGCCGGTCCCCATAACCTGATTGCCCTTTCCTCGCGCGGCAACAGCCTTATCTCCCTCGGTGCCGATAATGTTCTGCAGGTCAATGCCCTGCATAATCCTCATCCGGAAATCAATCTGCGGACCCTGTTCGGCAAGGTGTGGTATGAAAATTACGATGCCCCCGATTACGTCTGGCAATCATCGGCAGGCAGTGACGATTATGAGGCGAAATTTTCCATTACGCCGCTGTTGTTCGGCACCATCAAGGGCACCATGTATGCCATGATTTTTGCCCTGCCGCTGGCCACCTTCGGGGCCGTCTATATCAGCCACTTTGCGCCGCCCCACTTGCAGCGTCTTATTAAACCGCTGGTGGAGGTCATGGCCTCTGTGCCCTCGGTGGTCATCGGTTTCCTGATCGCCTTGGTTCTGGCCCCTTTTATCGAGACCCATATTGTCGCGTTGCTCTTGAGTTTTTTGCTGTTGCCCGGCGCCTTTCTCCTTTTTATTCTGGTGTGGCAATACTGTCAGCGCTTCCAGGTGGTGCAAGAAATGCGGCCCGGTTATGAGTTTATTTTAATCCTGCCGGTTCTTCTGGTAGGTGCCTATCTTGCCTATCTCCTCGGGCCTCCCCTGGAAAACCTGCTTTTTGACGGTAACTTCAGCCGCTTTCTCTTTGACAGCACCGGCAGCCGTTATGACCAGCGCAACTGCATCATCATCGCCTTTGGTCTCGGCTTTACGGTTATCCCCATTATCTTTTCCATTGCCGAGGATTCCCTCTCCAATGTCCCCACCAGCCTGACTGCCGCCTCCATGGCCCTGGGTGCCAGTCGCTGGCAGACTGTCTGGCGCGTTATTCTACCGTCGGCCAGCCCCGGTATTTTTGCCGGCGCCATGATCGGTCTGGGCCGGGCCGTGGGTGAAACAATGATTGTCCTTATGGCCACCGGCAATACACCCATTATGGATCTTTCCATCTTCAACGGCATGCGCACCCTGTCCGCCAATATTGCCGTGGAAATTCCGGAGGCCCCGGTGGACGGTACCCTCTACCGGGTCCTCTTTCTCTGCGCCGTGCTGCTCTTTGTCATGACCTTTCTGGTCAATACCGGCGCTGAACTGGTCCGTGAAAGACTGCGGAAGAAATATATGCGTTACTAGATGGTGATTGCCTGTGCTCAAGAAGATTCTGAAAAACAAATACTGGCAGGATGGTGAGCCCTTTGTCTGGGCCACCGGCGCCGCCCTGACCCTCATCCTTGTCCTGACCTTTGCCCTGCTCTTTGTCATTGTCAAGAATGGTATTGCGGTCTACTGGCCCGCTGACCTTGTCCATTTTGAGATGGAGGATGGTTCCGCCTATCTGGGCGAGGTTGTCCAGACCACCGATGATGAACAGGCCGGCATCCGCCATCAGGTCAAGATAGGCAATCGAGACCTCTACCCTCTCGACTTCAAGTGGCTTACCGAGGCTCATATACAGCAGAAAACCGCTCCCAGAGAGGCGGTGCTTCTTGAGCGTAGTGCCTATGGCAATTTCTACGGCTATCTTGCCGGCCTGGAGCTGCCTTCTCTGGAAGTGCCCGCTACTGATAATCCCTGGGCCCGCTTCAAGAGCGCCTTGGCAGCCCTTGGTCCCGGCCTGGAAGAGCTCCAGGATATCCAGGCTGAGCTCAGTACCCTTAATGCGCAAGTGGAACGGCTGGACGGCAAGATTGCCAAGCTTGTCTACCACGACAAAGAGGCAGATCCTCAGATGGCAGCTCTTCAGCGTCGTAAAGAGAGTCTCTCCCAGGAGTTTCAGGCTCATGTCAGCCGCTATGAGGTTCGAGAGCGGGATCTTATGGCCAACACCGCCCTTTTTGAGGATGCCGGCGGTAGACAGCAGACGATTGCCCTGATGTCGGTGATCCGGGCCTACCGGCCCAATGACATGTCTCCCGTGGCCAAGACCGGTATCTATCTGCGCAAGGTCTGGGAGCTTTTTACTGCCGAACCCCGGGAATCAAATACAGAGGGCGGTCTTTTCCCGGCCATCTTCGGGACCATTATGCTCATCTTTATCATGAGCATACTCTCCTTTCCCCTGGGCGTGCTGGCCGGTATTTATCTGCGCGAATATGCCCGTGAGGGCCTGCTGGTGCGCCTGGTGCGTATTGCCGTTAATAATCTGGCCGGTATCCCGTCCATTGTCTATGGCATTTTTGGTCTGGCCTTTTTTGTCTACGGCATCGGCTCCTCCATTGATCAGCTTTTTTTCCCGGAGCAGTTGCCGACACCTACCTTTGGTACTGGTGGTATTCTCTGGGCCAGTCTTACCCTGGGTCTACTCACCGTGCCGGTGGTCATTGTTGCCACGGAAGAGGCCTTGGGTGCCATTCCCAGCGGCCTGCGCGAATCCTCCTTTGCCCTGGGATCCACCAAACTGCAGACCCTGACCCGTATTCTGCTGCCCATGGCCTCGCCCGGTATCTTGACCGGCTTTATTCTGGCCATGGCTCGGGCCGCCGGGGAGGTGGCGCCCTTGATGATTACCGGCGTGGTCAAACTTGCCCCGGCCCTGCCCCTTGACGCCACCTTTCCCTTTCTTCACCTTGATCGCAAGTTTATGCACCTCGGCTTCCATATTTACGACATTGGTTTCCAGTCTCCCAATGTCGAGGCCGCCAAGCCCATGGTTTTTGTCACCACCTTGCTGCTGCTGGCCATTGTCATTACCATGACCAGTTCCGCCATTGTCCTGCGCTCCCGCATGAAAAAGAAGTTTGCTATTACCAACGACTAAGAGCTTTGTAGCTATGAAAAACACCGAACAGGCCATTATTACCATTGATGATGCCATTGTCCAGGCAGACAACCTCAGCCTCTTTTATGGTGAGGCCCAGGCCCTTTTTGATATCAGCTTTGCCATTCCCCGTCATCAGGTAACTGCCCTGATCGGTCCCTCCGGCTGCGGCAAGTCCACCTTTATCCGGTGTATCAATCGCATGAATGACCTGATTGACGGTCTGCGCATCACCGGTAGTATCAAACTTGACGATCGCAACATCTTTGACAGGGCCGTTGATGTCATTGACCTGCGCCGACGGGTGGGAATGGTCTTTCAGAAATCAAATCCCTTTACTAAATCAATTTATGAAAATGTCATCTTCGGTATGCGCATTGCCGGCATCAATGAAAAGCCCATCCTTGACGAAACGGTGGAGAAGTCACTGCGCCGTGCCGCCCTTTGGAATGAGGTGAAGGATCGCCTGCACGAGTCGGCCATGGGTCTT
The DNA here is from genome assembly GCA_002868945.1 of Desulfobulbaceae bacterium. Classification (GTDB taxonomy): domain Bacteria; phylum Desulfobacterota; class Desulfobulbia; order Desulfobulbales; family SURF-16; genus BM506. The sequence continues at coordinate 53,504 of PKTX01000055.1, read as the reverse complement.
TCCGGCGGCCAGATGCAACGTCTCTGTATTGCCCGGGCCATTGCCGTATCACCGGAGATTATCCTGATGGATGAACCCTGCTCTGCCCTGGATCCCCGCTCAACCGCCCATATCGAAGATCTTATTCGCGATTTGAACGGAGAATATACTATTATTATTGTTACCCATAATATGCAGCAGGCCTCGCGTATCTCCGATTATACCGCTTTTCTCTATGAGGGAGAGTTGATAGAGTTCGGCCCCACCAACCGGGTCTTTACCGTTCCGGTGAAAAAGGCTACAGAAGATTATATAACCGGCCGATTCGGCTGAAAGTAAGGTGAGACGTTGTGACAACAAATATCCATTCCGCCATAGATTCGCTCAAGCAGCACCTTCTCTATCTTGGTACCATTGTCGAGGAGGGTATCAGAAACAGCATAACGGCAGTGCGGAGCATGGATCCGGTTCTGGCCGCTGAGGTTCAGGCCGCTGACTCCAAAATTAACGCCCTTGAGGTCAATGTCGAGGAGGACTGTCTGAAGATTCTCGCCCTCCACCAACCCGTTGCCAGTGACCTGCGTTTTGTGGTCACTGCCTTGAAGATGAACCGTGAGTTGGAGCGGATCGGAGACTTGGCCTGTAAAATCGCCGATAAGGTTCTGCTCCTGCACGCGGCCCGCAAGGATGCCGAAAATCCTGCCGAGATAGTTTTTCCTCAGGAATTTGAGGTGATGTTTGTTACCACCCAGGCAATGTTTCGTAACTGCCTTGATGCCTTTGTCAATGAGGATGCCGATCTTGCCTACCGTATCTGTCTGCAGGATGATGAGGTGGATGAGGCCAAGCGCACCATTCGGCGTCAGCTTGAGCAAATCGCCCGGACCGATCCGGGCCAGCAGGTCTTCCTCCCCATGCAGCTTGCCATTGCCCGCGGTGTTGAGCGTATCGCCGATCATATCACTAATACCTCCGAGGATATCATCTACATGTTGCAGGGCAGAATTGTCAGACATGAGGAGCAGATCTAGTCTTCTGCTTTGTCTATGATAGATAGCCCACGTTCCATACTACTTATCGAGGATGAGGAAGATATCCAGCAGCTGGTGACCTACAACCTGGTCAAGGCCGGCTTTCAGGTTTTTTGTGCCGATGACGGAGAATCGGGTCTGCAGCTTTTTGATCGTCATCAACCTGATCTTATTGTCCTTGACCTGATGCTGCCCGGCATGGACGGCCTTGCCGTCTGCCGCACCATCCGCACAGAGTATGAGAGTTTTGTGCCTGTGCTGATGCTCACCGCCAAGGGAGAAGAGGAGGATATCGTCGCCGGCCTCAGTGCCGGCGCTGATGACTATCTGGCCAAGCCCTTCAGCACCAAAATTCTTATTGCCCGTATAAACGCACTGCTGCGCCGTACCTCCCCTGCCGCGGCTGGTCGATCAGACGATGATGAAATTTTCTTTGGCGACTGTCAACTGAGCATACTTCCCCATCGGTACGAGGTTTATGTGGCCGGCAGTAAGATTCATCTCACCCACTCCGAGTTTCAGATCTTACAGCTTTTGATCAGAAAGCCTGGTTGGGTCTATAGTCGACAACAGATTATCAATGATATCAGAGGGTTTGACTATAGCCTCACTGAGCGTGCCATTGATGTGTTGGTTTCCGGCCTGCGTAAAAAGCTTGGCACAGCCGCCCCTGCCGTTGAAACAGTGCGTGGTGTCGGCTATCGCTTCTCGCCCCAGAGCTCCTAAAAGCACTGTTTACGCTTTATCTTTCATTTGGTAGAGTGTGAGACCTTCGGTTTTCACTGAAGCCACCCAGATCATGTCCGAGACCCCCACACCTGTTGCCTGGCTGTTTTGCCTTGCCGTGCCAGGTCATAGGCCCCTAGTTAAACCTCTACATGCACACGAAGCCATGAACACCAAAATATATGTCCTGCATTTTCCCAAGGAGACCGGCGATAAGCCTATTATCTGTGAGTTGGTCAAGAAGTATGATGTTGACTTCAACATACTTAAGGCCACCATCCTGCCCGGCAATGACGGCCTCATGGTCCTTGAGCTTACCGGCCACAGAAGCAATGTCAAAAAGGCCCTCGAGTTTTTGCAGAATTACGGCGTCAAAATAGAGCCGATTTCCACCATCATCCGCCGTGATGACAGCCACTGCATCCAGTGCGGCGCCTGCACCGGCATCTGTCCCACCCATGCCCTTTATCTTGATCGCACCGACATGTCAGTGCTCTTTGATCCGGATAAGTGCACCGGCTGCGGTCTCTGCGTTGCCGTCTGTCCCGTGCGGGCCATGGAAGTTGCCCTTGGCCAGGACATTGTCTCCGAGGCGTAAGGGGACAGTTCCGCCAAAAAGAGAGTCAGACGGCCGGTTCATAGCGGCGCATCTGCGATCTGCCGCCTATCTTTTGCAGTCACATGGCTCGTTTCTTTTTCCTGTTTCGCCTGATTGTAGACATTTTCTGATGCGGCGGCTTGTTAAGATAGCTGCGACCGACTTCCACGACCATTTGTCCATGCTCCCCGGGCTTATCAATATCATTCAATCAACCTTGTGTCCGCATCACTGTATGGCGGTGCACAACAACAGAGGATGACGAGATCCTCTGTGCCGCTATTTTCCAAGGCATGCACCTCGCCCGGCAGTATGGCGACGGTCATGCCTTTTTCTATGGCAAAACGATTGTCGCCGCGCTGCATCCAGCCGCTTCCTGCCAGGATTACATAAATCTCCTCACTGCTTTCATGGCGATGCGCCAAGGTTTTCCGGCCGGGTGCCAGCCGCGCCTCAGCCACACTAATTTCCTTGTTTTTGTGTATATCCGGATGCATGTACTCCCTGATCACAGATCCGTCTTTAGTGATAAAGGCTTTTATGCTATCATAGCTGCTCACCCTTTTTATCATTTTAACCTCCTGCGAGTTCGTTCATGTCTTCTTCATTTTTTGCAATAAACTCCGAAAGACTCGCCCATTATTTTGTCACCCTGTGCGAGATTGACAGCCCCGGCAAGTCTGAAGGGAAGCTGGCCGGCTATTTGTCCGATTTCTTTGATGGTTTTCCCGGGGCGACCGTGACGGTTGATGATTCCGCTCAGATCACCGGCTCAGATACCGGCAACCTCATTGTTACAATTCCCGGCAGCGATACTACCAAACAACCCCTTTTTTTTAACTGCCACATGGATGTGATCAATCCTTGTATCGGCGTCAGGGTGCAGCGCCATAACGACATCTTTACTTCAAAAGGTGATACCGTTCTTGGCGGTGATGATAAGGCGGGCATCGCCATTCTTATGGAAATGGTGCAGGTTCTCTTTGAAAAAAAAATGTCGCACCCTCCCTTGGAGTTGCTCTTTACCACCGGCGAGGAGATAGGCCTCCTGGGCGCCAAGGCCTTTGATCCTGCCAGGCTTCGGGCCGACATGGGCTTTGCCCTTGACTCCACCGGCCTTGACAACGTTATTGTCGGTGCCCCTGCCGCAGTGTATGTCGAGGCGGAAATTGTCGGCCGGGCCTCTCATGCCGGCTTGGCCCCGGAGGCTGGCATTAATGCCCTTTCCCTGGCAGCGGCCATCCTTGCCGAGTTGCCGGTGGGTAAGATCGACGACTACTCCACCGCCAACATCGGCCTTGTCAGTGGCGGCACCGCCACTAATATCGTTCCAGACACTATACATTTTCGTGGTGAAATCCGCAGTCATTCCGCCGATCTTCTTGAAAAACATGAGGCGATTTATTCCCATATCTTTAAACGTTACATCCCTGGCACCACCAATGCCGGTGAGCCGCCCTTCTTTTCCCTTTCTTTTCCGGAGCAGTATCCAGCCATGCTTCTCGACGAGTCAAGCCCACTGCTCGCCCTGACCCGGCAGGCCTCTGAGCGTCTTGATTGTCGCCAGCTTTCTTACGTTGTTGCCGGCGGCGGTAGTGATGCCAACATCTTTAACAGTCGCCATCTGCAAACCGCGATCCTTGGTATCGGCATGGAGGATGTCCATTCAGTCCATGAACACATATCTCTAGCCAGCATGGTCAGAACCCTTGAGCTTGTTCTTGCTGTCGCGACTGTTTAGACCAAGGCGGCGTGTATTGTTCCACGTGGAACAATACACGCAAGGTGTCGGCAAAAGGACTTGTTATTCATGTGAAATAGCGTATCTTGTAAAGAATATTGTCGCCTTTTCGATTCATCCCGCGGCATTTTTTGGTTTGCGTGAGTGAGGGCCGTCGCGGGGTTTCTATATGTAGTTGTTAATGGTGGGGGGTCGCGTCTTGCTGCGAGGGGCAGAGGGGGCACGGCCATTGGTTTATGAAAATGCAGAGGCGAATATGACGGAAACGAGAAAGGAAGGCGCAAAAATTGTTACCATGGCCAATCAGAAGGGAGGTGTGGGCAAGACGACCTCGGCGGTGAACCTGGCGACTGCCCTGGCTATGCTGGGCAAAAAAACCCTGCTGGTTGATTCCGACCCGCAAGGCAATGCCAGCAGTGCTGTCGGTGTTCCTGTCACATCCCCCCAAACGAAGCATCTCTACCATTGTTACTTGAGTCCTGAAAAGACGCCTGAGGTGATCAGGCCGGTTGCGGCCATTGACAACCTCTGGGTCTTGCCCACCGGTATCGACCTTATCGGGGTGGAGGTCGAGATGATGCATGAAAAAAAGAGGGAGCAATTTCTGTGGCGCGTATTGGCGCAGGTGGCCGGCGAATATGACTATATCCTGGTGGATTGCCCTCCCTCGCTGGGTCTGCTCACCCTCAATGCCCTCAGCGGCGCCCACTCGGTGATAATTCCCATGCAGTGTGAATATTTCGCCCTGGAGGGCCTCAGTCAACTGGTTCGAACCATCAAGCTTGTGAAAAAATCCTACAACTCCGCTCTTGTTATTGAAGGGCTGCTGTTAACCATGTATGATCGGCGCAATAAGCTGACTTACCAGGTGGCCAAAGAGGTCAAGAAGCATTTTGGCGACAAGGTGTATAACACGGTGATCCCCCGCAATGTGCGGCTCAGTGAGTGCCCCAGTTACGGCAAGCCGGTGATTGTCTATGATAAAAATTCGGCGGGTGCCCTGAGCTATATGAACCTGGGCAAGGAATTTCTCAAGCAACAACAAAGAGCGAATGCAGGGAGGGGTTGACTATGAGTAGCGGTAATCGCCTGGGCCGAGGGCTGGACGCCTTGCTGGCTGAAGATTTTGATGTGGTAGCCGCAGAGGGCAAGTATATTCTCTGTAATATCGATGTCATAGAGCCAAACCCCTATCAGCCTCGCAAGGAGATGGATGAGGATGCCCTCCAGGAGCTGGCAGAGTCCATTGCTGAAAAAGGTATTCTGCAACCCCTGGTTGTTACTCCTCACGGTGAGACTGATGAGCGTTATATCCTCATTGCCGGGGAGAGACGACTGCGCGCCTCGCGCCTGGCCGGTCTCACCGATGTGCCGGTTATTGTCCGGGATGTGGATAGCCAGGATCGCCTGGAGCTGGCCCTCATTGAAAATATCCAACGCCAGAACCTCAATGCCATTGAGGAGGCCCTTGCCTATCAGCAGCTGGTTAAAGAGTTTTCTTTGACCCAGGAAGAAGTGGCCAAGCGCGTCGGCAAGGAAAGGTCAACCGTGGCCAATACCATGCGTCTCTTGCAGTTGCCGGATTTCATCAAGGATGATATCGGCGCCGGTCGTTTAAGTATGGGGCATGCCCGCGTTTTGCTGGCCGTGAAGGATCATGACGAGGCCAGGGAGATACGCGACAAAATAATCAAAAAGGGTCTCTCTGTCCGCCAGACCGAAAATCTGGTGCGAAGCAGCAAGCAAAAACAGAGTACGGCCAAGGGCGAAAGCCGTCCTGTTGCCAAAAAACCCATACCAGCCTCATATTGCCGAACTCTGACCCATGATTTTATCCGGCAGTTCGGTACAAAGTCGCGCATTGTCCAGAACGGTGACCGTGGCAAAATCGAAATAGAATATTATTCACTCGATGATCTTGAAAGAATTCACAATTTAATCAGCAAGTTATCATCAGATTGACGAACATTGCCCTCAGCCTGTTGACCAAAAAAAACTGATTGCCTTGCTTGATCACGACACTGACAAGTGAGGCATGAATATATGACAAGCGCGTCTTTTTTGATGTATCGTTCCGGCATGGCGTGATATTTCTTAAGGTTGAAAGTGGGCGTTAGCTGACAAGCAAGAAAAACATACTGATCTACGCATTTTGTGCTTTGCCTGACGCCTTGCGCTTCGGCTGAATCAAACGAAAAAAATGTCTAAAAAGCAAATATGACCGAGGCGGTGAGTAAGGTGGAGTTGCACTATCTGGAAACAGGCACAATTATCGCCAACAAAAGAGTGGGGCCGGATACCTGGTGCATGACTGTTGAGGCGCCAAAGATCACGGCTGCGGCGCAACCCGGCCAGTTTGTCATGGTTGCCGTGACACAGGGGGCCACAGACCCCCTGTTGCGCCGGCCCCTCTCCATCCATGAGATAAACAAGAGCAGGCTCGGCCTGCTCTACCGCGTGGTGGGCAAGGGTACCACCTTGATGGCCGCCTTGCCGGAAAACCAGCCCATTTCTCTGCTTGGCCCCTTGGGCAAGGGGTTTCAGATAAAATCATCACCCCATCACTGCCTGGTGGGCGGCGGTCTGGGGGTTGCTCCCCTGCTTTATCTGGGACAAGAGATCAGGCAGCAACGACCTGACGAGCAAATTTCCATCCTGCTCGGGGCCCGCACCCGTTCCGAACTCCTCCTGCTGGAACAGTATGAGGCGGTGGCGCCGGTGTCGCTGGCCACCGACGATGGCTCAGCCGGCCAGCACGGTTTTGTCACCGAGCTGCTGGCTCGAAAGGTGCGCGGCAAGGCGACGATCTATACCTGCGGCCCCACCCCCATGATGCAGGGTGTGGCAGCGTTGGCCCGGCAGCGCAACTGGCCATGTCAGGTGTCCCTGGAGGCTGTCATGGCCTGCGGTATGGGGGCCTGCCTGGGCTGCACGGTTGAACGGGCCGGATTTGCCGATAATGATCAAAAATATGTCCACGTCTGCAAGGATGGGCCTGTTTTCGAGGCAGGTGAGATATGGCTGTAGATACCAAAGTAAGCATAGGGGCGTGGCAGCTCGCCAATCCTATTATGACCGCCTCGGGTACCTTCGGATATGGCGAGGAATTTCAGCCCTATGTAGATCTGACCAGCCTGGGGGCTATTGTGGTGAAGGGCATTTCCCTGCATCCCCGGCCCGGCAATGCCCCGCCCCGTGTTGTGGAAACCGCCAGCGGTATGCTCAATGCCATTGGCCTGCAGAATGTCGGGGTAGAGCGTTTTATTACGGAAAAAATGGCGATGCTCCGTGGCCTGGGCGTGCCGGTGGTGGTTAACATTCTTGGTGACAGCCTGGAGGATTACCGGGAGCTGGCCGCTCGTCTGGCCGTTATTGACGATATTGCCGCCATTGAGGTGAACATTTCCTGTCCCAATGTCAAAAAGGGCGGCGTTGCCTTTGGCACTGATGCGGCCATGGCGGCGCGCGTCACCGAGGCCGTGTGTGCTGTGACCAGGAAACCGGTTATTATAAAACTCTCCCCCAATGTGACGGATGTCACAGAGATCGCCCGGGCCGTGGAAGCGGCCGGTGCCACGGCAGTCAGCCTGATCAACACCCTCATCGGCATGGCCATTGATATCAAGACAGGCAGACCCAAGCTGGCCAATATCATGGGCGGGCTCTCCGGGCCGGCCATTAAACCGGTGGCCCTGCGCATGGTCTATCAGGTGGCCCGGGCCGTCAAGATTCCGGTGATCGGTATTGGCGGCATCAGCTGCCTTGCGGACGTTGTCGAATTCATGATGGCCGGGGCCACTGCCGTGCAGATCGGCACCGCAAACTTCATCAATCCGGCACTCAGCGGCGCCCTGGTCAGCGAATTTGCCGATTATCTCGAAAAGAGCGGCAGACAGTCGGCCACGGAGCTTATTGGCAGTGTGAGGGTATGATGGGTTTTTTGGCCAAGGTACGCCTTCTCTGGCATATATTTCTCCATAAAGATGCACCGTGGAGCGTCAAGCTTCTGCTGCTGGCCGGCTTTTTCTATCTGATCTTTCCCCTGGATGTTATTCCCGACCACATTGTCCTGGCCGGGTGGGTTGATGATGTGGCCCTGGCCATTCTGATGTATATACTTGCCCTGAAATATACCCCTGAAAAACTGATCAGCAAGATTCTCGACCATAAAAAGCACCGTGACGAGCAGCAGAAGGACCGGCCGCAATGAGCCATATCCGTCAAGATCTTGTGGCCGTGGTCTACCACAGCTTTGACCGCTGGCTGTCGGCCAGCTCCTTGAACCTGGCCTGCCACGAAGGCTGTAGTGTCTGTTGTACGCAAAATGTCAACGTTACGGCGGTGGAGGCTGACCTGATCCATGACTATGTGCGCCACCATGGGCTTAAGGCCTGGTTGGCGGCAAAATTGGAGAGCGCCCCTGCTGGCCGCCAGCCTTTACAAACCACCAATGAGTTTGCTGAACAATGCTTGACTGGCAGACAGGAGATGGCTGAGGCGACGGCAACCACAAGGGGCCGGGCCTGCCTCTTTCTGCAGGAGGAGAGGTGCCGGATCTATCCGGTACGGCCCTTTGCCTGCCGCTGCATGGCTTCGCTGCACACCTGTAGGCAGGGTGACAGCGCCGAGCTGCCTGCCTATTACATTACGGCGAGCACGGCCGGCCAGCAGCTCATCGAACATATCGGCCAGGGACAATACTGGGGTAACCTTTATGACGTGCTGCTTGCCCTCTGTGACCACGTCGATAAGGAGGCCACGGCCCGCTGCCTGGCCTCCGCCTCCTGCATCGCTCAGGCCAGGGCGCGCTTAAAAAAGGCGCGGCCCTTGCCTGGCTTTCTCATACCAGATGATGAGTATGACCAGGTCAGCAGCTTTATCCAGTCGGTATTGCAGGAGAACATTGCAGGAAAAAGAGTGGAGGATATCCTTAACGGAAAAGGGAGCCATGCGTAACAAGAAGAGAGAGGCCGTCATAGATTGGCGTGATATTGATACCGTGCTGCTGGATATGGACGGCACCTTGCTGGATAAGCATTTTGATGACTATTTCTGGGAGCAGTATGTGCCCGAGGTCTACGCCAGCCAGAATAATATCTCCATCTTTACGGCGGAAGAGGAACTGCTGGCCAAATATAAGGAACAGGAGGGGGGCCTGGCCTGGACCGACCTTGATTTTTGGTCGGAACAGCTTGATCTCGATATCGAAAGGCTCAAGAAAGAGGTTGATCATCTTATTGCCATTCATCCATATGTCCTTGAATTTCTCGAGTTTTGTCGAAATCATGGCAAGCGAATATATCTGGTGACCAATGCCCACCCCAAGACCTTGGCCATCAAAATGGCCAAAACCAAGCTGGCCCGGGAGTTTGATGAGCTGATCTGTGCCGATGAAATAGGGCTGGCCAAGGAAGAGCCGCTCTTCTGGGAAAAATTGCAGGGCAGGATCGCCTATGACAAAAAGAGAACCCTGCTGGCCGATGATAATGAACGGGTCTTGGCCAGTGCCGCCGCCTATGGCATCGGCCACCTCATCTTTGTTGCCAAATCAAGCAGCAGGCTGCCCACCCTCTATTCCGCCAACTTTCCTTCCATCATCTTCTTTAAGGAATTAATGGAACCGAGCCACAGTGGCGCTCCGAAGAAAGGTCTGTGAATAAAAAAAATATATTAATAAATACGTATAGATAAAGCTGAATGGTCATTCATTGCCTTGAAAAAAAAGAGACCATGCCATTGACAAAAAAACAGGGATACTGTAATTAAGAACATCTTTTTATGGAAGGTTTTGATTTTTATATAGGATAACCCTATTTTTAGGAAAATTTAAAGGAGGAATCAATATGGCTTCTATCGAGTACGGCGGATCAAGCTTTAGCGTAGATGAGGACGGCTTCCTGACCAATGGTATGGAAGAGTGGAATGAGCAGTGGGTCGAGTATGTAAAAAGTGAGGAAGGTATCACTGACATGACCGACGAGCACTGGAAAGTAATCAACGCTCTTCAGGACTACTACAAGAAGAACGGTATTGCTCCCATGGTTCGTATCCTGTCCAAGACCACCGGTTTCCCGCTGAAGCGCATCTACGAGCTGTTCCCCTCAGGACCTGGTAAAGGCGCCTGTAAGATGGCTGGTCTGCCCAAGCCCACCGGCTGTGTATAAGCAGTAGATTACAGCTGCCTCGGCAGCTGTTGCATGATATAAAAAAGGAGATTGAATCTGACGATTCAATCTCCTTTTTTTTTGCGGCACATTTGGCCAGGGCAGCATATGGAGGCCTGGGGGACAGGCCGACTTGCGGCCGAGAGAGGGGCTCGGAGAGGACGCGCCGCAGACTGCCCCTCAGCAACGGGGATCAGTCCCGGATGCAGTTTTGCCGGATGAAATCGCGGTGGATGCGGTCGACCAGCTCCTGGTAGCGGGCCCCTTTTATGCGGGCGCCGCGCAGGCCGCCACGCAGGTTGATCTCGCTCAGGTAACTGGCACCGTCACTGCTGACCAGCAGGTCGATATGGCCATAGGGAAAGGCGCCCCGCTCCATGACGGCCCGGCAGAGCTGCTGCTGCGCCTCACTGAGCTCTACGCTCTTGCCGACGCCGCCACAGTGCAGGTTGTTGCGAAAGTTATCCGGATTGTGCCTGGTGTAGCTCTCCTGGTAGTCATCCAGGCAAATAACCCGAATATCGGCGGCATCGGCAAAGAAGGGCTGCAGGACAAAGGGATAGGCAAGGGCACCCCGGCCGGCCTGATTAAAGACATCCTCTATGGAGGACCACTTGTTGATGCCCTGGCCCCCGTTCTTACGGTCCGCCTTGGTGATAACCGGGCCTATTTGGTGGCGGCCATAGCGGTTAACGGCCTCCAGCAGCTCATGGTGGTCAAAAACAGCCATTGTCAGCGGGACCATGAAGTGGCCGAGAAGACGGGCCTGGGCCACCTTGGAGCGGGCCAGAAGCTGCGACAAGCCACTGGGAAAGAGGAGAACGCCGCGACCCTCCAGGTCATGCAGAAGGAACTCTTCAGCAGCCTTGAGGCGAAGGCGACCGACAAAACAGTGCTGATTGCCGAGGTTCTGGAAACAGTGGAAGAGGGTGTTGTTATCAGGGATGAGCTGCCTGTCCGTCAAAAGAGCATCTCCACAAAGCGCTGGTGATGGGCGGTGAGATCTTCGTTGCACTCGGCACAGAAGAAGCGCACCTCACCCATGATCTGTGATTCATCACCATCCTGACTGAAACTGCCATCCCTGTTCTGCGTATATCTGGAGGTGAGGATGACACCGTCCGCCACCTCGAAAAAGGAATGGTCGTTGCCGCAGTTGGGGCAGATAATCCGCAGGGAATTCTTCTGACGCAGCTGCCGGCGTCGCTTGACTGAATCCGGTCTCGTTTCCACAAAGCACCCTTATTGTTGATGACGGCACATAGCAGCCCGTTGAAAATCTACTACGCTCGAAGGTCTCTCTTCGTTCGCTATCTGCTGATGCGGCGTCAAAATTCGGCTTGAGCTAAGCGAGCGAAGCGAGACTCCGAAATGCTCCTAAACCCCATGTAAACTGCACCCCGAGGGTACTCGGAGTGTCGCAGGCTCCCTTACCTCCTCCGGGCGCGCATTTTTTCGCCTCATTTTTCCTTGCCTCAGCTGTGCTCGCTACGTTTTTCAACGGGCTGACAGGATAGCCGGTTGGGGGCAGATCGCGCCGCCCAAGGAAAACCGTGCTGCAGCCGGCCCTCAACCTGGTCGGCCGCATCTGGTGTATATTTATACATTCACTTTAATAGGACTTCCTTTTTTGTCAACAACAGGGGCTCTGGCCGGCCGGCGCAAGGGGCCGTCGACTGGGCCGTTTAGAGATCTCGGCGCTGTGCTGAAATAATGTCCATCTCAACGAGCTGAATGGGGCGACGGTGGAAACGTTCGCCTGATCTCAAAAAAAACCGAGGCCGGCTGCAGATCAGTCAATAACGAATGTCAAATCCGCGGTTGCCGGGCGGTTCGTTTACCTCTTTATAATCGAGGTGGTCCACCCGGCTTTGTGGGGAGCCCTCCGTAAGCCAGGCAAGCATTGCCTCAACCTTGTCTGCTGGACCGCAAAAAAGGGTTTCAACCTGGCCGTCGGCCAGGTTTCGTACCCAGCCCTCCAGGCCGAGGCGTTGTGCCTCCTCCTGGGTAAAGGCGCGGAAAAAAACACCCTGCACCTTGCCGGAAACAACGGCGCGGACACATCTCTTCATGGCTTCCTCCTTGGCTGTCGGCATATCTATTTCAGGATGAATTGAGCATGGCCTGGAACTGCTGTTCTTCAAGGATGGTGATGCCGAGCTCCAGGGCCTTGTTCAGTTTGCTGCCGGGCTTGTCGCCGCAGACCAGGTAATCCACCTTTTTACCGAGGGAAGAGGTCACCCGGCCACCGGCCGCCTTGACCCTTTCCTTGGCCTCACTGCGCGAAAAAAGCTGCAGTTTACCGGTAAAGAGAAAGGTTGTGCCCTGCAGGGCGCCGGCATCGCGCTGCGTCGGTTCGGAAAACTCAAAGCCGGCTTCCATGAGGCGTTTAAGAAGATCGCGGGTGGCTGGATCGGCAAAATAGAGGGCCAGGCTTTCGGCCATCTGGCTGCCGATTCCTTCAACATGGAGAAAATCATCCATGGAGGCGGCACTAAGATGCTCCAGGTTTTGAAAATATTCGGCCAGCAGGCCGGCCGTGACCTCGCCGATATGGCGAATGCCGAGAGCGGCCAGAAAACGGGCCAAGGACGTTTTTTTGCTCTTTTCAATGGCACGGGTCGCCTTGGCGGCGGATTTCTCTCCCCAGCCCTCCAGAGCCGCTAAATCGGCCTTTTTCAGGGAGTAGAGGCCGGGAATGTCCTCCAGCAGACCCTTGGAGAAGAGTTTTTCCACCGCCTTGCTGCCCAGGCCATCAATGTCGAGGCCGGCCTTGGAGACAAAGTGGCAGAGGCTGCGGAGCTTCTGGGCCGGGCAGGCGGTATTGGGACAGCGCAACACCGCCTCTCCCTCCTTGCGCACCAGAGCAGTGGCACAGGCCGGACAGGTGGTTGGCATACGCACCGGTGTCTCGCTGCCGTCACGCTGTTCCGGCACCGGTTTTACCACTTCCGGGATAACATCGCCGGCTCGCTGGATAAGGACCGTATCGCCACGGCGCAGATCCTTGCGGGTAATGTCGTCTTCGTTATGGAGGGTGGCACGGCTCACCACCACTCCGGCAATGGCGAGCGGTTCCAGGATGGCCACCGGTGTAATGGCGCCGGTTCGGCCCACCTGAAACTCCACGTCCCTGAGAATGGTCGTGCCTTGCGAGGCGGGAAATTTAGCGGCAATGGCCCAGCGCGGACTGCGGGCCTTGTTGCCGAGACGGCCTTGGAGCTCGAAGTCATCCACCTTGACCACCATGCCGTCAATTTCATAGGGCAATTGCGTGCGCATGCTACTGAGGTGGTGGTAATGGGTAATCACCGCCTCAATATCATCACACCGCTTAATGAGCGGATTGATCTTGAAGCCGAGAGCGGCCAGATGGTGGAAGAGTTCACTCTGGCAGCGTACCGGTACCTGGTCCGGATCACTCACGCCATAGGCAAAGAAGTCCAAGGGGCGCCTGGCGGTAAGACGGGAGTCGAGTTGCCGCAGGGAACCGGCCGCGGCGTTGCGCGGATTGGCAAAGAGGGGGTCACCGGCTTCGCCCCGTTGCCGGTTGAGGCGGTTAAAGTCGGCGCTGGAGAGAAAGACCTCGCCGCGCACCTCCAGGCGACCGGCATGGGCGTTCTGCAGGGAGAGAGGAATAGCGCCGATGGTCCTGATGTTGGCGGTGATATCCTCACCGCTGCGCCCGTCGCCGCGGGTGGCGGCCTGGACAAGGACACCCTCCTGGTAGATCAGTTCAACGGCCAGGCCGTCGAGCTTGGGTTCCGCCACATAGGTGAAGGTGGTGACGTCGGGCAAAAAGCGACGTAACTTATCTTCAAAGGCGCGCAGGTCATCATCGCTAAAGCTGTTTTCCAGACTCAGCATGGGGTGGCTGTGAGCCACGCTGCTGAATCCCTCCAGGGGCAGGGAGCCGACCCGCTGGCTGGGCGAATCGGCAGTGACAAGCTGCGGAAACTCCTCCTCCAGGGCCAGTAGCTCCTGGAAAAGGCGGTCATACTCGCCGTCCGAGATCAGCGGGTTGTCCAGCACATAGTATTGGTAGGCGTGATGATGCAGTTGCCGGCGCAGGGTGGCCAGGCGCTGACGTGCCTCGTTTTCGCTGGTCATGGGCCTTATTTTTTCTCCAGGAGCATGCCGCCCTTGGCGATGTTTTCGTGGGGCACTTCATCGATAAAGATGAGGATGGAGTCTGCCGGTTTAGCGGCTGCCTTGGCAATGACATCAGTGACGCCTTGACTGATCTCGGCCTTTTGCTCCTTGGTAAGTTGACCGGCAACGCGGATGTTGACATAGGGCATGGTATTTCTCCTTTGCAGGTTGGTAGGGGGGGCGATACTATGAGGTTATCGTGACTCGGTGCTGCCTGTCCAGAAAGGGCCCTCTCGGAGTCAGGTAAACTCGCTTGCCGGCCCGATCTTTCGGAGTCTGGCGAAACGAAGTGGAGACTCCGATAGCGAATATATACCTGCACCCAACCGGCACTTCTTGCCGGGCGTGCTTATTTTCCGCAAGCAGACGCGCCTGCGAGACTCCGAAAGATCGTCTTGTATCAAGATACCCTTCAGGCTTTTCTTCTGTTTCCTGACTTCTGACCCCTAATCGGTCCATGGGCCGGCAGACGTTCTCCGCAATGTATAAAAAAGTGATGGCGACCACAAGACAAAGGCGCGACAGATGAGCATAAAAAAACAACACTTAGAGGAACTCTGCGCAGCGGGCCGGGTGGCCGGCCATGAGCTGCGCTATCTGCCGGAGACCGGCTCCACCAATGAGGTGGCCCTGGAGCAGGGCCGCCTGGGCGCGGCCACCGGACTGGTCATTGTTGCCGGCCACCAACTGGCCGGCCGGGGGCGGCTTGACAAGAAGTGGCTGTCGAGTCCGGGTGATGGCCTTTACTTCTCCATGGTTCTGCGGCCGCGGCTCGACTGGCAGGAAATGGCCAGGATCACCCTGGCTGCCGGCCTTGGCGTGGCCGAGGCACTGTCGCCTTTGCTCTGTGAGCCGGTGCTGCTCAAGTGGCCCAATGACATCATCATTGCCGGAAAAAAGTGCGGCGGTATCCTGGCGGAATCGGACATGTCGGCCCCGGACG
The DNA here is from genome assembly GCA_002868945.1 of Desulfobulbaceae bacterium. Classification (GTDB taxonomy): domain Bacteria; phylum Desulfobacterota; class Desulfobulbia; order Desulfobulbales; family SURF-16; genus BM506. The sequence continues at coordinate 38,170 of PKTX01000055.1, read as the reverse complement.
GGCCGCTGGTGGTTCTGGGGGTCGGCCTCAATCTCAGGCGGCCGGCGGCCGGCTATCCGCCTGCCATAGCAAACCGAGCCGGCGCCCTGGCCCAGTATTGCCGACACCCCCTCGAGCAAGGGGAGGTGCTGGAGAGCCTGGTTGTCCACCTGGATCTGGTTCTCCAGGAGCTTGAGGAACAGCAGTGGCCGGCTGTCAGGGAGCGGTGGCGCCAGCGTGATATTACCATGGGCCGGCGTCTTACCTGGTTGACGGCCAAGGGCGTCGTGGTCAACGGCGTGTCGTGCGGCATCGACGACAACGGCCTGCTCTTTATCAGGGATGATACCGGTACCCTGCACGAGGTGCTCTCCGGTGACGTGCAGCTGCAGGTTGGCTAGGAGCCTGTCGGACTTAGACATAAATCTACTGCAAATTCGAGAAATCGGTCCATATTCCCATGGCTTTTCGTTAAATAGCTCTGCTATTCGCCTCAAATCCATGAAAATCTGGCCTCGATTTCTTGAATTTTCGCTACGATNTAAGTCCGACAGGCTCCTGATATGTATTGACCTGTCAAGTTTTACCACAAAATTAGTTTATTTCTTTTGTTTTGCAAGTATTTGGGACAGGGCACGAGTAGCATACAACGACGGTAGATCACTCTGATATTCGCGGGTTGGTTACCGCCTGACATGTCTTCGTCGTGGAGCTGCCTCTCTCTAGTTTCGAGGGTCATCCTTCAAAGGAAGGCGCCTCATAGGAGCACCGAGGATTCTCCTGGCTGGCCGCTCCTGCCCTGTCCCAAATACTTGCACCCATCTATCTATCCTTTGTTGCCGAACTGTCTCAGTAATAATTATGCATTTAGCGTGCACTGACCATTTGACGGCCCATCACTTCACAAGCAATTGCCCAGATAAAGCCAGTTAACTCCCGTGCTATGGCGGTACAGAACTGAACCTTGAGTTTGCCTCGACCCAAGAGATGTTGGTAGCGCCCGCACAGCCGCTTCTGCGCCTTCCAGGCAATGGCTTGTACTTCTTCGCTGGTCTTCTCAGCTCGTCGCTGTAAATGCGCTGTTCTTCGGGCCTGAAACCGATAACACCATGCAGATTCAGTTAAGACGCGGCGGACATGTCCATTACCGGTCTTGGTGATCCCTCCACGGCGTTTTGATTTGCCGCTGGAATATTCACTGGGGACCAGACCCAAATAAGCCATCAGTTGCGAGGGGGAGTCAAAGCGGGTGATGTCCCCCAGTTCCGCCATCACGGTCATGGCCGTGATCAGTTTTATTCCACGTAGCGCCATAAGAGCTTCAACGACCGGGGCCAGAGACCAGCCCTCCATCACCTTGAGCATCTCATCTTCCAGGCCGGACACTCTTTGCTGGGCCTGCTTGATAGCTCCGACATATTCCTCAAACACGATCTGTTGAACCGGTACCTCAAATTTGACCCGCTCCAGCCATCTGAAATGTGCTTGTGTCCACTTGCTCTTGCCTGAATCATAGGTTTTGCCATGACTGAGTAAAAAAGCATTCAAGCGTTGACGGGCCTGACGCTCCATGGCCTTCATATCTTCCCGCGCACGGGTCAAATCCCGGATCGCTTCCTGTTCTTGATCGGGTACCCAAACAGCCGTGAGTTCACCGGCTCTATGCAAGCGAGCGAGGGATTCACTGTCACGGCGATCTGTCTTCACCCGGTCTCCTGGTCGGCTGGGGATCAATGATGGGGCAACGACGGTACAGTAGTGACCCATCTTGGAAATCTGGCGATAAATCCCGTAGCCACAGGGACCGGCTTCATAGCAAAAAGAGAGAGCCTCGCCTTCCGGACTCAGTTTCTTGGCCAGCTTGCTAATCGCTTCAGGAGTATTGGCAATTTCGCCGTAATATCGTGATATTCCCCCGCGTGCGTCACTGACTGCCACGGCAATAGTATCTTTATGTGTATCTAATCCAACGTATTTGTTAAACTCATACATGACCTGTCCTCCTCGATTATGGCTCTGTTTTAAGGGTATCCAACCTCTAGAATAACCCACGTCTTCGAGGTTGGACAGGTCGATACATGATGTCTAGNTCCGTAAAACTTAAATGTACGTGTAGAATTTCGTTATTGCATACGAACCACAAGACACGAAGGCACAAAGAAAAACATAAAAACAAGAAGCTCTTCGTGTTTTTGTGCCTTTGTGCCTTTGTGGTTAAAGGCATAGTTGCATAAATATACAAAACTTTAAGTGATACACTGCACGAGGAGCCTGTCGGGCAGGGGGGGCCACGAGAAGCCCCCCTGTGGTGTGGAGAGAAGTCATTCTCCCGAAAAGAGGCGGCGCCATACTGTGTATGGATACACCCCGAATGTTCTGAGACATGCTCTCTTTTCGGCTGTGCCCCAGATTCATGCGTGAAAGGCCGCATCCGGAGCAGCGCCGCACAGAGCAAAGAAGCCCCCTTACTTCCTCTTCTTGCCAGGCCGGGCGGCTCGCCTCTTGTCACTGGGCCGCACCCTTCTGGTCGCCGGCTTTTTCCGGCGGCCGCCTGCTGCCTTGACCGGGCTCTTGCCCAGACGGCTGAGGCGCAGCTTGCGCCCCAAGACCACGGCGCTGTGCAGCTCCTGAAAGACATCGGCAGGCATGCCGGCCGGGAGCTCAACGGTGGCATAGTCATCAAAGAGGCTGATATCGCCGATAAATTTACTGTCAATGTCCGCCTCGCCGGCAATGGCGCCGACAATATTGCCCGGTTTAACACCATGGCTGCGGCCCACCTCCAGGCGGTAGATGTCCATCTCCTGCGGTGTTGCCTGCTCTGCGGCACCATTTTTTTGCGCAAAGGGCTGTTTTTTGTCCGGGCCAGGCAACTCGTTGAGGAGCAGGGGGGTATCACCCTGCACCATCTTGGCCAGGGCTGCGGCAATATCCAGCGGTTCCAGGCCATGCTCCTCCTGAAACTCCTCCACCAGATCGGCATAGAGGGCCAACTCCTCAGAGGCCAGGGTCTCGGCAATACGTTCCTTAAAGGCGGCAATGCGGCTCTCATTGACCATGGCCGTGGACGGCATCTTCATGAAGGTGATCTTCTGGCCGGTGGCCCTTTCAATGGTGGCCAGCATCCTCTTTTCCCGCGGCGTAATAAAGAGGATGGCCTTGCCCTCCTTGCCGGCCCGGCCGGTGCGGCCGATGCGGTGCACATAGGACTCGGTGTCATGGGGAATATCGTAATTGATTACATGGCTGATTCTGGGAACATCCAGACCCCTGGCTGCCACATCCGTGGCCACGATGACATCAAGGTCGCCTTTTTTTAAACGCTCTACAATGCGCGTTCTCTGGCTCTGCTGGATGTCACCGTTGAGGGCGGTGGCGGCAAAACCGCGGGCCGCCAATTTTTCAGCCAGCTGCACGGTCTCGGTCTTGGTGCGCACAAAGATGAGCATGCCGTCAAAGGGCTCCGCCTCCATGATGCGGGTCAGGCTGTCGAGCTTGCCGGCCTGATGGACCTGAAGAAAATGCTGATGCACGGTCTTGGCCGTGGTGGTTTTCTCCTTGATGGTAATCTCATGCGGCTGGTTGAGGTACTTCTGGGCGATCTTGCGGATACTGGCCGGCATGGTGGCGGAAAAGAGGGCAACCTGGCGCTTGGCCGGGGTCTGGGCCAGCACCCACTCCACATCATCGATAAAGCCCATGCGCAGCATCTCGTCGGCCTCATCCAGGACCAGGCAGCGCAGGTCGCCAAGACGCAGGGAACCGCGGCGCATGTGGTCCATGACCCGGCCCGGCGTACCGACAACCACATGGACGGGCCGATTGAGCTGGCGCAGCTGAATGGCATAATCCTGGCCTCCGTAGATGGGCAGGACATGAAAATTCTTGAGATGGCAGGCATAGCGCTGAAAGGCCTCGGCCACCTGAATGGCAAGCTCGCGGGTCGGGGTCAGCACCAGAACCTGGGGCTGCGACTCCTTGAGGGCGAGCCGGGCCAGTAGCGGCAGGGCAAAGGCCGCGGTTTTACCGGTCCCGGTCTGAGCCTGACCGATAACATCATGGCCGGCCAGGACATGGGGTATCATGGCCGCCTGGATGGGGGAGGGCGTTTCATAACCCGACTCGTCCAGGGCCTTCAGCAGGGCCGGCGGCAGATCAAGGTCGGCAAAACGGAGGGATCTATTGTCTTTTGACGAAGGCATTGGCTATCCTCACTGCCTTCTATGCTTTATACAAACAGGAAGACGCTGGTGGTTCAACAACCAGTCCGGCAACACAAGTACGATGCTTGCTGAGAGGACGGCTGTCAGGGGAAGGTTTCAGATAAGAAAAGGGCAAGACTTATAGCAGATATGCTCTGCCGGCACAATCACTTTCATGCCGCATGGGCCTTTTTTCCGCAGTCCATGATCTCGAACAGATAAGCGAGCCTGCCAGGTTCTGAAACGACCTCTTTCTGGGCAGAAACTATCTCGCCAGGAAATCTTTTACAATCTCCGCCACTTGCGGATCCTTATCATGGGCCAGGGGTTCAATCAGGGCCAGGGCCTTCTTGCTGCCGATCATGCCAAGCAGGTTGACCGCCTCGCCGCGCACATAGGCAGGGGTGCCGTCGTGCAGCAGGGGGGTCAGGGCAGGCAGGGCCAGGGTCACCTCGGCAGGTCGCTGTTCGATGAGCTCCTCAAAGAGCACGGCAACCCCGAGACGCACGGCAAAACGTTCATCCTGCAATACGCGGCCAATCAAGCGATAATAGCCGGTATCCGCCTTGAACATGGCAACGATATTGCCAACCAGGCCCTGTTCCAGAAAATCGGCAATGACCCGGACCATTTCCGCATCGTTTATCTCAGCACTCTCCAGCATGGGCCACCCCTCTTCAGGCCAGATCAGCCCGGCGAAACCATCGCGCCTTGCCGCGACCTGAGCGTGACAAAAAAAAGGCGCTCAAACAGACGCCTTGGTCGCAGCCGCCACCGACTTTCGCGGGGCTGCCGTTAGCAGCCCGTTGAAAAACTGCCAGGCTCGAAGTTCTCTCATCGTTCGCTATCTGCTGATGCGTCGTCAAAATTCGGCTTGAGCTAAGCGAACCTGCAAGACTCCGAAACAGCAATTATTCAAGATGGCCTTATATCGATCCGGCAAAAGGGCCCCGGGCTGCCCTCTACTTATCGGTCTTCAGCTGCTCCTCCGCCTTGATCCGGCACTTGATGGCCCGCACATTGGTGGGGTCTATTTCCAGCCCTTTGTTATAGGCGGCAATGGCCTCTTCGTAGCGCTGCAGATGATTATAGATATCACCCTGGCCAAAATAGGCCTGAGCCATGCCGGGATCAAGGGCAGCCGCCTTCTGATAATATTTGAGGGCCTCCTCCGGCTTGTTGAAGCGCTCAAGGCTGAAGGCATACTTGAAGATCAGCACAGGGTTGTCTGGACACTGTTTGGCCGCCTCCTCCACCATCTCCTTGCGCAACAGAAAGTTGCGCTGGGCATTTATCTGCTCGATGAGGGACTGGCAATCAACGGCCCCGGCAAGCGGCATGCTGCCGAGGACAAGCGCCACGGCAACAAGGGTACTGGTAATCTGCTTCATGACACACATCCTTGCATGGCTAGTGACAATCCTGTTCAGCGCAAAACCCGTCTGTGAGCCGGACAGGTTGAAGTCCACCGCAGATTCCAACCAGCCCGATCTCCCGGAGTCTCGCGAGCTCGCTTACCGCGTCGTACTCAAAAAATAATGCTCTCCAAGGGCAAGACGACACTTGCACCTCTCTGTTGGAGCTGAATTTCATCCGATTACTTTCCCCTTTTATTGATCAGACGGGCAATGCTGAGGCGTAAACGATCAATGGCTCGACTCAGTTCACCAATTTCCCGATTCGGCTTGACTGTAATGGGCGTATCCAGGTTTTTGCCGAGACTGATCTCCTCGGTCCGCTTGGACAGGGTCTCAATGGGGGTAACAATCTTTATTCCGAAGAAAAGGGCGACCAGCAGCAGGGCAAAGACCATACAGGCCGTGCCCATGCCAACCAGTTTCACGGCCGAGGTCTTGGCAGCGGCCAGGGCATCGGAAACCGGTACATAGATGAACATGGCACTGACCACATCGCCGGCCTTCCAGTTATAGCCGTTTTCCGAGCCATAAATCATAATCTGGTCCTTGGGGGCATCGTTGGGGTCGCCGTGACAACGCAAACATTTTTCTCCCACCTTCATGGCCCGGGCCTCATAGTAGAAATCCTTGCCCTTCTTGTTCATGACACCGGTGGTTTTTTCAGCCTTGCTATGCTTGAGCTCGGAGATAACCTTCAGCTCCTGATCATCGGCCTTGCTCTCCGGCCACAGGGGGTCCACCGTGGCATTTTTGATGGTATAGCCGGGCTGGGTCTGTTTGAAACGGTCGGCCACATTACGGGCCATGACAAAACCGGACATGATTTCCGGATAAAAGCGTTCCTCGCCCACCAGGTGCTTGACCATGGGCACGGCCTGGGTGCGGGAAAAATGCAGGGCAGCATCCGTGTAACTTCCCAGAATAGCGACCTTATCAGAGGCTGCCTGCAGGGCGGCGTCCTTACTGTACTGATAGCTCACATAACCCAGGGCGCCGATGGCAAGGACACTCACCAGCAGCACCCAACAGGTAAATTGCACACGAATACTCATCTTTCTCTCCTTCGATAAAAAACGTATAACAGCAGGTCACATTAAAAAAAGGCATGTAACTATCCAGCCTGGTGCCGGAAAGAACTAAAACCACCAAAAGGGTAACTGTTTGAGCAGCGCCGCTTCGCTGCTAGCGCCGTTCGCGCTAGACGGTACGGCAAAGCGTGCATTCGGAACATGAGCCAGCCCGCCTGCGGCAAGATGGGGTGCTGCTGGATAGTTACCGAAAAATGAAATATTGAGGCAAGCCAATGCGGCCTATTCCCTGGAAAATAGCCAGCATTTTCCTGGCATATTGGCCTTTTAACTTCACCAAATACGTCCCCCTATGTCAAGAAAAAGTGACGCCTTGGCCCCCTGCTGCGGCAGTTTGCCGCCCATACCGCCTTTTGCCATAAAAAAAACCAGGCCCCCCTTTGAGGAGCCTGGTTTTTTTATACGACATGTCTACAGGAGGGGAACAACGTCGCAGACGCCCTTCCCCCTGCCTCTGCCGCTTGCTTTATGAAACAGGAATAAAGCGGGTCAGGGGGCACTTTTCACAGCCGTCGGCCGGCAGATCGGTATCTGCATGAATCTCTTCGAGAATAGCCCGGACCGCAGCCTCGGTATCCGCGTAGAAATTCTCGGCACCAATCTCACTGTAAAGCCCGGTACGCTGCATTACTGCGACAATCTGGCCCTTGGTACCGCTCATGGCAAAACCGAGACCGGCGCTGCGCACCCGTCGGACCAGCATGGCCAGGGCCTCTTCACCGGAGGCGTCCATGTCGTTAATACCCCTGGCATCCAGCAGGATATAACGCAGATCAGGATGCATGGTGCGGAACTTGGCAACCTGCTCGTCCAGATAGCTGGCATTGGCAAAGAAGAGGGGTCCGTCAAAACGAACCACGGACACGTGCCGACAACCCTTGAGACGATAATGTTCAGCACTCTTCAAGACCTTGTCCTCGTTGAGGGAGAGGGAGGCCACCACCGGCCGCATGGACTTATAGAGGAACACGGCCATGGACAGGGCCACACCGACCATGATGCCCTTGTCAAGATGGGGGGCAAAATAGAGGGTGACGCAGAAGCTCAGGATAGAGATAAAGCCGTCATACCACTGGGCCTTCCAGGCATGGTCAAAGCCCTTGGTGTTGACAAGACCGATAACCGCCATCATGATAACCGCGGCCAGGGTGGCCTGGGGCAGATGGTAAAGCAGCGGCGTGAAGAAAAAGAGGGTCAAGACCACCACCAGGGAGGTAACCACCGAAGAGATACCGGAAACCGCGCCGGCCTGCAGGTTGACGGCGGAACGGGAAAAGGAACCGGAAACCGCGTAGGAACCGCCGAATGAACCGACAATATTACCAAGACCCTGACCAATAAGCTCCTGGTTCGGATCAAGCTTCTGACCGGTTTTAGCGGCCATGGCCTTGGCAATGGCAATGGCCTCCATGAAGCCGAGCAGGGAGATAATAATTGCGGTGGGCAGCAGCTTCAGGAAGGTCTTGAGGCTGAGCAGGCTTTCGCCGATCTTTTCGCCGGTCATCGGATCCTTGACCGTGCCGGGCACGGCAAAACTGAGTCCCTTGGGAATCTCGCCGACAATGGCGCCACCACCCATCATCTTGAGATTGTCGGTGTCAAGGGTGGTATTACCCACCTTCAACCGCCAGGTCTTGCCATCGGCATTGACCGCCGGCGGGATGGCGCCCTTGACATAAAAGGTGTACCGGGCCATATCACCCTCACCGCTCCGGACGGCCTCGAACTTCATGTCGCGCAGATCGGTGCGGAGAAGGTGGGCCTCATGCTTGGCCTCCTCCATGCGGGTGGTGAGCATGGCAACCTCGGCCTCCAGACCGATGAGGGCGACTGATTTGGCGCCGTGGCCGCTTTCGGCATCATGCTTCTTCTGCTCTTCCACCCTTTGGTTCAGAGCGGCACGTTTTTCGCCCAGGCTCTTGATGTGCGCGACAACATTGTTGAACTCCGTGATTTTCTCGGCAAAGCCATCCACCGCAATGGTGTTGAGATCAACATGGGCATCATTATTAAAGCCGGTACCCCAGGAAATCAGGGTGGTCACGGCAACCGCCGCCAGGACATTGGGGATACGCGGGTTGATCCGGCGCAAGACAACCATGAGAGCCACGGCGCCGACTCCGTAAAGCAGCGTCGGAATATGGGTGTAATCCATGGCCGCCTGAGCAACGCGCATCATGGTCTCGTAATGGTGGGGCGCCTTGTCCACATAGACCCCGAAAAACTTGGAGAACTGGGAAGAGGCAATGATAATCGCCGCCGCATTGGTGAAACCGTTGATCACCGGATGGGAGAGGAAGTTGACCACCAGACCGAGCCGCAGCACACCGAGGGATAGCTGAAAAACACCCACGGTTAAGGCCAGGACAATGGAATAGGCAATGAACTGCGGACCGCCGGCCGTGGCTAGCGGTTCCAGGGAGGCGGCGGACATCAGGGAGACAACCGCCACCGGCCCGGTCGCCAGCTGGCGACTGGAACCAAACAGTGCCGCCACCATGGGCGGCAAAAATGCGGCATAGAGGCCGTAATAGGCCGGCAGGCCGGCCAGCTGGGCATAGGCCATGGATTGCGGGATAAGGACCATGGCCACCGTAATACCGGCAATCAGGTCGATTTTGAACTTACCGCCGTCATAGTCTTTGAACCAATCTATAAACGGCAACACTTTCGTCAGCATTTTTTCTTTCCTCATCATAAATATGCCCGGAACAAGACCGGGCGGAAGTCGGGTGATGCTCACTCAGAAACGATCTTTGATCTCTGCAAAAAAGAGATCCTCCCTCACTTCTGAACAGGCATCACGGTTGCATCCAAATCCCTGCTTTATCCCCTGCAGCGTTGTTGCACGGTTTGCAGGCGGCAGCCTGGTTCTGACCTCCGACAACTCTGCAGAAAGGACCTCGCAGGTCGGCAGGGTGTGGCGGGTCAAATCCCCGGACAGAGATTTTAGATCAAAATAAATGTAAACAGCAGCGTGTCAGCCACGCCCTTCTACAAGAGCTCCACAACACCGGTTTCAAGGTCATAAAAGGCCGGCACAACCTTCAGTTTGCCCGCCTTGACCAGACCGGCCAGCACCGGCTCTGAATTGCGCAGCTCATCAGCGGTCATGCGGGCCACCTCCTTGGCGGCATTGTCGGTAAGATCTCCTTCCCGGCCCCGAACCTTGTCCACGGCCGGCTGAATGGCCGGAGCCAGGGAGGCGATATGGCCCTCAAGCTCGGCGCCGCTGGCCACGGCACCAATGGCGCCACACCGTGTATGCCCCATGACCATTATCAGGGGGGTGTTCAGGTGGGCGGCGGCATACTCCAGGCTACCCAGGAGCTGATCATTGATAATATTGCCGGCGACCCGCACCACGAAAAGATCACCGAGACCTTCGTCAAAAACCACCTCGGGTGGCACCCGTGAATCAGCACAAGCCAGAATAGCGGCAAAGGGCATCTGCCCGCCGCCGAGGGTAATACGATACTCAGGGTCTTGGTGGGGATGGGTTGCCTGGGTATTGACAAAACGCCTGTTACCCTCCATAAGCATGGCAAGCGCTTGGTCACTATTGGGCATTACTGAAGAAACTACTCCCATGATACTTCCTCACTATTGCTGGCGTTACGGCTTCGCAACAAGTCGGTCACATCAAAGAGATGGAATCGGCTGATAAGACCTTGAGAAGGCCCGGTGAAGCCAAGAATAAAAGAATGACCACTATTCACCTCAAACCGGGGCATTGTCAAAAAAACTATGGCAGAGTCGATGCCTATGGTTAAAATGAATATTGATTCATTTTTCAAGGTAAGGTGCGCTAGTCTTAGCGCTCTGACCGGGAAAGTCAAGGGGTATGAGAAGTTTTTTTTATTTTTCCATTGACACACCTGACCCAAAAAAATAGGCGAAACTACCAAGAGATGTCTTTGCCTGACAGCTGATAAATTACGCCATGCCAGACATAAATATCGACCTCTTTCTCGCTCTCCTCAAGCAGGAGGTGGCCTCCTACCAGGTGCCGGTGGTGGACCTCATAGCCGTGCAGAGCAAGGATCCCTTCAAGGTGCTGGTGGCCACTATTCTGTCGGCCCGCACCAAGGATGAAACCACGGCCAAGGCCTGCAGCCGCCTCTTTGCAAAGGCGCCGGAGGCAACGGCGCTTGCCGCCCTCAGCCAGGAGGAGATCCGCACACTGATCTATCCGGTGGGCTTTTTTAAGAATAAGGCCCGCTATCTGGCAGCCCTGCCGGCCGCCCTGGACACCTTCGGCGGCAAGGTACCCACCGAGCTTGACGATCTTCTCAGCCTGCCCGGCGTCGGCCGCAAGACCGCCAATCTTGTCCTGGCCGTGGCCTTTGGCAAGCCGGCCATCTGCGTGGATACCCATGTCCACCGCATCATGAATATCTGGGGCTATGTGGAGACCACAACCCCGGAGCAGACGGAAATGGCCCTGCGTCGCAAACTGCCGCAAAAATATTGGTTGACGGTGAACTCCATCCTGGTCGCCTTTGGCCAGGGGACCTGCAAACCGGTGGGCCCCCACTGTGACCGATGTGTACTGGCCGCCTATTGCCCCAAGCTGGGGGTGACGCCGCGCCGCCTGCCGCGGCCACGCCACAAGGAGCGCCCGACTCTGCGCCTCATCTCCTGGAATGTCAACGGCATCCGGGCCGCGGCAAAAAAAGGCTTTGTCGATATTGTTCAGGGGCTGGGGCCTGACATCATGGCCATCCAGGAGACCAAGGCCCACCCCGAACAACTCTCGGCAGAGCTTACCGGGATGAACGGCTACGAGGCCTATTTCGCCGCTGCCCGGAAAAAGGGCTACTCGGGCCTGGCCGTCTATACGCGGCTCAAACCGATCCGGGTCATCACCGGTCTGGGCCGCGACGAGTTTGACAGCGAAGGACGCCTGCTTACCCTTGAATTTGACTCCTTTTTCCTGGTCAATGCCTATTTCCACAATGCCCAGCCCGGCCTGAGCCGCCTTGACTACAAGCTCGCCTTTAACAGGGCCCTGCACGACTTTGTCGATGAACTGACCGCCCAAAAAACCGTGGTGCTGTGCGGCGATCTCAATGTGGCCCATAAGGAGATCGACCTGGCCAACCCCAAGGCCAACGAAAAGAATCCAGGATTCAGCGCCGAGGAACGGGCCTGGCTCGACACCTTTCTGGCCTCCGGCTATGTCGACACCTTCCGTCTCTTCAATCAAGAGCCGGGCCAATACACCTGGTGGAGCTACCGCTTTAACGCCCGGCGCAAGAATATCGGCTGGCGGATCGATTACTTCATTGTTGATGCCGGCAGCAGGCAGCGGCTCAAGGGCGCCGCCATTTTAAGCGACATTATGGGTTCCGACCACTGTCCGGTGCAGTTGGAGCTGCGCCGCTGACTCCCGGCGGCAACCACTCTTCGGGCGCATCGCTGCACCGATTCTGCACCTGCCGGTAATAGTGGACCAGGTCGGTCATGCTCAGCCGGGCCAGGAGCCGGTCGTTGTCATCCACCACCGCGCATTCAGTAAGGGCTGCTGCCGTCATTTTCTCAAGAACATCCACCACCTCTTCGGTCATCCTGACGCTCAGGGCCCGGCGCATGAAGCCTGCAGCGCTTTCAGTCCGGGCCAGTTGCCGCAGGGTTGCCGGCGGCGAGTAGGGATCATGCTGATAGAAAAAGAGGTAGCGCAGGATGTCTGCCAGGCTGATAGCGCCCTTGAGAACACCATCCTCCCCCACCACATAGAGAAGAGTGCTGCCACCATTCCCGGCAAAGGAGGCCGCGATCTCCGCCATGACGGCATGCTCGCTGACCAGCGGCGCGGGCCGCAGCTCCACCTGCCGGGCCAGATGGAGGAGGCGGCCCAGATCCTTCCGACATTGCACCAGACAACTCATGGTTACGGCTTACTTGAAATAGTTGAGCAGGGCATGCAGGGTGGTGAGGGGGTGCGGCGGGCAGCCGGGGATGTAGAGATCCACCGGAATGATACTGTTGAGATCGCCGACAATATCCTCACTGCCGTGAAAGGGACCGCCCGAGATGGCGCAGGCGCCGCTGGCAATAACCACCTTGGGGCTGGGCACCGCTGCAAAGGTTTCCAGGGTGGCGGCCCGCATATTTTCGGAAATCGGTCCGGTCACATGGATGCCGTCGGCATGGCGCGGCGAGGCCACGAACTGGATACCGAAACGCGACAGATCAAAAAAGGGCGTGTTGAGCACATTGGTATCCGCCTCACAGGCATTGCAACCGGCGGCTGAAATCTGGCGTAACTGCAGGGAGCGACCAAAGAGTTTCTTGAAGTGCTTTTGGGCGTGGTCGGCCAGGGCAGGCAGATCACCACTGGTAAAAAGATCATTGCGCTGCGCCGTCCCCATCTCGAAATTCTGGCTGAAGGTGACAAATTCGCCGGCGGACAGGGTCTCACAGAGGCCGCAGAACACGCAGCGGCCCAGATCGATCCGGCAGGCATCCGCCATGATGGCATCCTGCGGGCAGGCGGCGGCGCACTGCTGCACCAGCTCGGCCCGGCAGCTGCTGTTGACCTTGGGCAGGCCGCGGAATCTCTTGTAGAGATGAATCTGCTCCTTGGGATATCGCGAGGTGCGATGCCCCTGCTCCAACCTGTTTTTCAATACTTTTAACATGATAACACCTTCTATCTTTCACCTGGAAGAGGTGGGAATTTTATAGGTCAAATCCGCAATAGGAGAGATTGAAGCTCTTATTGCAGAGAGGGAAATCGGAGATTCCCTCATCACGCAGGGCCAGGGCCAGACCTGTCCAGTTGTGGAAGGAGGGATCCTTGACCTTGTAGCGCATAATCTTGCCCTGGTCATCGGTGAGGATGCAGTGCGATACCTCGCCGCGCCAGCCCTCATTAAGGGTGACCACCAGCGATTGCGGCGCCAGGTTGAGCTCCTCCGGCGTATAGCTCTTGGCCTCTTGGCTGCGGGCCAGCAGCAGATTGATCAAGCCGGTGGAGTGCATGATCTCCTCCCGGCGCACCGTGGCCCGGGAACAGACGTCGCCTTCGGTCTTTAGATTACGGTTGGCCGGCAGTTCGGCATAGCACTCGCTGGGAAAGCTGACCCGGGCGTCATAGGCAAGACCGCTGGCCCGGCCGGCATAGCCCACCAGGCCGATCTTTTCGGCATCTTGCCGACGTACCGTGCCGGTGTTGTCAAAACGGGCCTGGACACTGGGAGAACCGAAGATAAGCTCGTTGACGTGCTCCACCTCCGGCGTCAATTCCGCCAGCTTGTCACTGAGCAACCGCCGTTGCTCCTCGCCCATGACATGGGTGACCCCTCCCGGCCTCACCAGGCCGCGGCCGAAACGGCTGCCGCCCAGAATCTGGCTGAGATTGAGATATTCCCCCCTGATCCGGCCGAAATAGGCGGCCGGCGGATTAAAGGCCACATCCAGGCTCAGGGCGCCGAGATCACCGATATGGTTGGCGATCCTTTCCAGCTCCAGGGCAATGGTGCGCACCACCCTGGCGCCGTCGTCCACCTGCAGGTCAGCCAGGGCCTCCAAGGCCTGGGCCTGGCAGAGGCCGTGGCCGATGGTGGTGTCACCGGCAATGGTCTCGGCAATGATGGGCAGACGCTTCAGGGGGACGGATTGCAACAATTTTTCCACGCCGCGATGCTGGTAGCCGAGCTGGATCTCCAGGTGAAAAACCCGTTCGCCGCAGCACTGAAAACGGAAATGGCCCGGTTCGATGATACCGGCATGGACAGGTCCCACCGCCACCTCGTGGACCGTTTCACCCTCCACCGTGAAGTAGGGATAGTTGCCGGGGATATCCTGACTATAGTCATTGCCGAAGACATCGGCCGTCCCGCTGTAATTCTTGTGATAGCGCACCATCTTCAGCCAGGGATGGCCCTCGGCCTTGAGGCCGTATTGCTCGCCTATTTCCCGCTCGAACATATGAAATTTTTCACTGACCGCCGTGAGGGAGTCAAAGCTCTGCGGCGCCTCGCAGCCCGTGACAAAGAGCCTGTCGCTGCGCAGCACGGCCAGCAGCTTGACGGCGTCGCTCTCCTGGTAAGCAAAGAACTGGACAACCTGACCGCCCTCCTCGGCAAAATCGAGCAGGGTTTGACGGAATTGGCTGAAGGGCAGGCAGGGGATCTCGGCCCGGTTGACCTTTTCGCCGTTACGTATATGAAGCAGCTTATCCATGTATCCCACCTCCGATAGTGGCAATGGCCGAAAGAATTTTTTCATAGAGAGTGTCAGGCAACCAGACACAGAGAAGCACTGAAGAGAGCAAAAGCCCCAGAGGCGGCAGCAGCCGGCCATAGCTTTCCGGCACCAGAATCTCTTCGTCGTTTCTGCCGAAACACATGCGCATCACCAGACGCGCGGCCCCGGCAAAGACCAGAATCAGGGCAAAGATAAAGATGGTGACGCTGATGGTATTGCCCTGCTGAAAGGCGCCGATGATAATAAGCAGCTCACTGACAAAGATGCCAAAGGGCGGGAAGCCGGAGATACCGGCAAAACCGGCCATGAAGAGGGCGAATGTCTTGGGCAAGAGCTTGGCCATGTTGCCGGTTTTGTTGATCAATTTACTGCCGTAGCCCAGCAGGATATTCCCCGAGGAGAGAAAGAGGGCCGACTTGATCAGCGAGTGGTGGATCAGGTGCAGCATGGCACCATAGGTGGCCAGGCCGCCGATGCCGATCCCAAAGGCGATAACACCCATATTCTCGATACTGGAGTAGGCCAGCAGCCGCTTATAACCGGTCTGGTTATACATGAAGATTGCCGCGACAAGCATGGAAAGCAGCCCAAAGCCGATGAGGATCCGGCTGGAAAAGTCGCCCAGACCGGCCTGGTAGAGCAGTTGATGGCTGCGATAGATTCCCAGAAAGGCGCAGTTGAGCAGCGCCCCGGACAGCAGGGCCGAGGCCGGGCTCGGCGCCTCGCTGTGGGCGTCCGGCAGCCAGGTATGCATGGGGGCCAGGCCCATTTTGGTGCCATAGCCGATGACAAGAAAGATAAAGCCGGCCTTGAGCCAGACCGGGTCAAGCTGCTCGGCCACCTGGCCCAGGGAGGAGAAGGTGATGCCCACATCCAGATGATTGCTGGCCATGGCCATGACAATGAAAAAACAGCCGAGCAGGGCCAGGGCAATACCCACCGAACAGATGAGCACATATTTCCAGGTGGCCTCCAGGGCTGACTTGGAACGGGTCAGGAAGATAAGCGGCGCGCTCATCAGGGTGGTGGCCTCAATGGCGATCCACAGGACCACCAGGTGATCGGCCAGGGCCACCATGGACATGGAGGCCAGAAAGAAGAGGGTGGCGCCGATATAGTGCGGCTCACTGGCCATCTCCGTCTCCCGCATATAAAAGACGGCATAGACGGAGATAAACAGAAAGATAAAGGAGGTGACAAGCAGCACCAGCAGGCCGTCCGGCGGCGCCGCAAAATAGCCGGGCAAAGACGGGGTGACCTTGCCGAACCAGCCCAAGACAGTGAGCTGCAGGTGGAGAACAGCCGTTACCAGCAGGATTATCCGACCCAGCCTGGCCGGCATAAACATGGCGATAATCCCGGTAAACAGTGGGATGAGGCAGGTGAACTCTAACATTTTATATATCCTTACCTTAAGGTTGATGGAATCGTAAAAAAATCCATTTCAATGATGGCTACGCACAAATTGTCGCAACAAGGCCGTTGGCGACTTTTGGCGGCGCCATCAATCCTTTAACTGGCCGAGCAGGGCGGTATCCACATCATCAAAGGTGCTGTTGATGTTGTGAAGGACGATGCCCATGACCATGATGCCCACCAGGAGATCGAGCAGGACGCCGAACTCCACCAGATATTGGGTATGGGTCTCCTTGGCCAGGGCCGTGCCGAACAGATAAATGCCGTTTTCCATCATCAGGTAACCGATGACCTGGGTAATGGCCTTGCGGCGGCTCATGAGCAGAAAAAGCCCTGCCGCCAGGGTGGTGATGGCGGTGATCATCAACAGAACCTGGCCGCCTGGCAGGCTGATATCAAGCCGATCCGTAATAAAGGCGGAGAGCAGGATGAAGAAGAGACCGGCAAACACCGAGGCGTGATAACCGATGATGGGTTCGATCTCGCGCTTGATCTTGATCTTTGTCAGGGCCATGTAAATAAAGCCGGGGATCAGGAAGCCCTTGATAAGAATCATGACCTGCAGCATGAGAATGGAGCCCATGGCCAGGTCCTGATGCTGCTCCAGCACCAGAGGAATAAGCGAGACGACAATCCCCTGAAAGGCCATGATCTTGACCAGGGCCATGAGCCGATTGGAGGCCAGGGAAAGAAGGACCGACAACAGGGTCAGAGAGAGCAAAAAATCAGAAAGAACAATCATTTGACCAGCTCCATGGTGAGAATGGTGACAAAAAAGACCAGAGCAAAGGGTGTCAGGACGAACTTGGGTACCATGTTCATCTTATATCTGGCGGTAATGGACTCCACCATGCCGATGGTGATGTAGATAAAACAGACCACGGCATAAAAGAGCAGGCTGTTGAGCAGGGCGCTCTCCAGGTGAAAGGGCTCAATGAGCATGGAGAGAAAGGCCGAATAAAAGAGGAGCTTGAACCAGGCCCCCAGCTCGATGAGAGCCAGATCCGGGCCGCTGTGGTCCAGAATCATCACCTCGTGGATCATGGTCAGCTCAAGATGGGTGGCGGGATCATCCACCGGCACCCGGGAGTTTTCCGTGAGCATGACGATGTAGAGGGCGACAATAACCAGAAGAAGGAGGGCGCCATGCTCGCTGCTCAGAGAGATGACATGCCTGCCCGAGAAAAATTCCGCAAAGCTGAGGCTGCCGGTGATGCGGAAAAAGAGAATGAGAATACCGAAGACAGTGGCCTCGGCCAGGGTGGAGAAAAAGGCCTCGCGGGCCGCCCCCATGCCCTCAAAGGGCGAGGCCGTGTCCAAGGCCGCCAGAATGGTGAAAAAGCGGCCGAGCCCCATGAGATAGAAGAGGATGAGCACATCACCGTGAAAGGAGAAAAGCGGCTTGATGCCGGCCAGGGGAAAAAAGAGCAGCATCATAAGGCTGGTGACGCAGCCGACCACCGGTCCCATTCGAAAGACAAAGCTTGTACTGGTACTGTAGACCGAGCCCTTCCGGAAGAGCTTGATCATGGTGTAGTAGTTTATCAGCAGGGGCGGCCCCTGTTTCCCGGCAAAAAAGGCCTTTACCTTCTGAATAACGGCGGGCAGAAGGGGGGCGATCAGAATTGCAAAGCACAATGAGAGTATGGATTCCATCTCAGACCTCGAGTTTATGTTGCTGCCGCCCAACCGGGCCCAGGACCCGGCGGCGGCAATGACAATGGGTGACGTAACCTCTGCGCCCTACAAAAAGAGGAGCAGGACGATAATGGCGACAATGATATAGGCGATATAGAGCTGAATGTTGCCGTGCTGAATCCAGCGCAGACTGTTTAAGAACTGCAGGAGCGGCTTGATCAGCCGCTGCATGTAGTTGATCTCCGCCACATCGTCGACACCGGTCTCCCAGGTGGTCTTGCCGGGAAAGATCCGGCTGATGCCGCTGTAGAGGCGTCTGACCGGCACAAATGGCCGATAAAAATCTATAATCTCAGCGGCATATGATGTGCCTGTGTACTGCATGCGCACCGTGGGTTGGGTAAAGCCGCAGCCCCAGGTGGAGCCACTGCCGATCTCCTTGCCGCGGTAAAGCACCTTGCGCAGCAGGCTGACCAGCGCCAGAAGGGCCAGGAAAATGAGAATGGCCTGGGAGAGCTGGCGGACCACAGCCAAAAAGGCCTGCGTGTCATAGCCGGCCGTAAAGCCGACATCCCTGATCCCGGCAAAGGCCAGGCGGATAAAGGGCTCCGGCACCACCCCCATCACCAGGCAGGCCGCGGCCATGACGATCATCACCAGGCCCATGCCCCAGGCCGCTTCGGTGGCCCGGGCAGCCTGTTCGGTGCGCGGTTCACCCAGGAAGGCCAGGCCCACCACCTTGGTAAAACAGGCCGTGGCCAGGCCGCCGATGACAGCCAGGGAGACAATGGCAAGGATGGCCAGGATAAAGGAGAAACGCTGGTTGTTGATGCCATGAAAGGCCCCGTAATAGATGAGGAATTCACCGATAAAACCGCAGAAGGGCGGCAGGCCGGAAATAGCCACGGAACCGGCCAGAAAGGTGCGACCGGTAATGGGCATCCGTTTCATCAGACCGCCGAGCTGGTCGATATTCTTCGTCTTGGCCTGGTGCAGAACGGCGCCGGCCCCCATAAAGAGCAGGGACTTGAAGATGGAGTGGTTGAAGAGGTGCAGCATGGCCCCGGCAAAACCGAAAAAGGCCATGGCCTGATTCTGCTCCGAGACACCCACCATGCCGATACCCAGACCAATGAGAATAATGCCGATATTTTCCACACTACTGTAAGCCAGGAGCTGTTTGATATCCTGCTTGGCCAGGGCGTAGACCACGCCGAGGACGCCGGTGATCATACCGGTAACCAGGACCACCTGACCGATAATGGGGGTGGCGGCGTCCAGCAGTAGATAGATACGGAAAATTCCATAGATACCCATCTTGATCATCACACCGGACATGATGGCCGAAATATGACTGGGGGCGGCCGGATGGGCCTTGGGCAACCAGATATGCAGGGGGAAAATACCCGCCTTGGAGCCGAAACCGATAAAGGCGATCAGGAAGATGAGCAGTTTGGCCTTTTCCGGGACCGAAGCGAAGGCGGCAAAATCAAAGCTTGCCGTGTGGCTGTAAAGCAGGGCAAAAGCGGCAAAGAGAAACATGGCGCCGGCCTGGGCAAAGATGAAGTAGAGATAGCCGGCCTGGCGGTTGGCCTTGACCTGATAGTCAAAGACCACCAGAAAAAAGGAGGAGAGAGACATGATCTCCCAGGCCAGGGCAAAGGTAATCATATTGGCCGCCATGACCACCAGGGCCATGGAGGCCACCAGTATCGCAAAGAAGAAGTAGTTAACCGCCACCCGCACCCTCTTTTGCTGATCCGCCATGTACTGCAGGCTGTAGAACAGCGCCAGGGGCGGCACGGCAAACAGAGGGATCAGAAAAAAGAGGGCTATACTGTCCACCTTAAAGGTGAGCTCAAAAAAATGGAGCCAGGCCCAGCTCTTTTCTGCGGTGGGCGCCTGACTCAGGAGCAAGGAGAGGCTCTTTACCAGGCCTATCCCGCAACCACACGACATAACGGCAACCGTTACCAGCTTCATCAGGTTAAACCGGCGGGCCAGCAGGAGTGCCATCACTCCTCCCGCCAGAATTACCACAAACGACACAAACAGGGTGTCCATCTCTCCTTCCTCCACATTGTTATAGGCTGTCGCCCCGATCCTGGCGCCGGGGCGTTTTTTTCTCATGCAGGCCGACCATGGCGCACCTCTTGCCGCCGCCCTGTCCACATGGTGGAACAGGGCTCTACACCTGGCCGCTAAACTCTTTTACATGGGGGGCGATACTCAGAATACCGGCCCGGCGGCGCCGGGCGGCGGCAGGGCGGTCCAACCAGGCGGCAAGCCGCCCTGCTTCAGACTCTTTTGCTCTACGTCAGGCTTCATTTGGGCGACCGGATATCAAAACGGGGTGCGGCCAGCATACGGCCGATCTCTTCCTTGAGGTCCGCCTGCTCGGGATTGAGGCTGTTCTGCTCCATGAGCAAGGCATAGAGGCGTTCCTGCTCCAGGGGGTGGGTGTACTCCACCGGCGTGCCGTCCTTGAGCTGGATATGGGCGGCCCAGGGCACAAAGTAGGTGGTGGCCGGGTGGCCCTCAAACTCGGAGAGATCGACATTCAGCCCCGCCACATAGAGCAGATTCTTGTTGTCATACTCGGCGCCGCGCCGAATCGACTCCACCGTACGGGCAAACTCCAGCTGGATATTGATCTTGGCCGCCCGCAACGGCGGATTGCGGGAGGTGACAATGGTGGGCATGAATTCAATGAGATTGCGCTCCAGCAGGATCGACTCATCCGTCTCATGGAAATCTTCACGAAAGTAGAAAAGATCATCGGTGAGATATGTGCCGATGCCTTCTCCCTCCCCTGTCTTCCAGGTATAGCCGCTCTCGTCAATGCGCCGCCGAAATTCGTCACACACCTCATAGGTCTGGCTGGTGCTGATGGCGGTCACCGGCAGAATCTTGCCGTTCTCATTGATCTTGACAATACTTTCCAGGTTCAGGACCAGGCCGTTTTTCACCGGATGCGAGTCAAAATCAATAAAGGAGTTCTTGACCGTGATCAGATGGGTGCCGTTCTCGTGCCGATGCAGAAAGATCCTCTCCCGGGCAAAGTGATACTGCTCCAGGTAGGGGGTGATAACGTGGGTTATCTTGCCGCACGACTCGGAGATGCAGGTACCCTCCATCTTGGGACGGGTACACTTGCCGTAGACGCCGCTGATGGGATCATAGCCCACATGACTGGCCTGCACGATCACCGAGTCCTCGCCGTGATGGGCGTGGGGCCCATGCCGATCAATGGCGACAATACCGCCCACCCGCCCATGATTGAAGGGAAAGGTGCCGAAATGCTTGGTGAGCAGAATGATGGGCCAGCCCTGATTTTCGTCCGAGCAAAAGGCTCGGGACGGCATAATCAAGCCCTTGCGAAACCCCAGAGTCATGCAGAGGTTGTAGAGCTTGGGGACAAACTCGGCATAGGGAATGGCCAGGCCATCCACCTTAAAGGGCGCCAGTTTGCGGATAATACTTGGTTTAAAGTATGTATGAGGCATTGGTCTGGTGCGCCACATGGGCGCCACTCCCTGATGTTTAATGAAGAACCGGGCTTTCCACGGTGAAACCAAACCAGAGGGCATCCTCGGCCGGCGCTGCCTGCGAGGCGATCTCTTCATAGTTCTGGCGTCTCTTCATCATAAAGGTCTTCCAGTTCTCCGCCTCCTCCCTGGACTTGAAGGGGCCCACCTCGGTGGTGTTTCCCAAGCTGTTGAACTTATGGGTCAAATCGCTCTTTGCCGTCTCTAAATCCTGGGTAATGCCGATAAGTACTTTCACGTTCATCCTCTTACTGAAATTATCTCACAGATAGACTGGACTGCCGCTGTAAACCACCACCGGACAGTTCAACATTTGCATAACTTCCTTGAATCTTCTCTGGCCCTTGCCCTGCCTTTCCCGGCCGCCGTCACTGTCCGGATAGAGAATAACGCAGAGCAGGTTCCGTTTGTTTCGGGCGTAGTCAAGGGCCTCGCCGACAAATTCACCCTGTCCGACAAACTGACTGTAGGGAAGGGGCTCGGCCGGCTCCATTGCCGCGACCAGGGCCTGGAAATGCTCGGCGGCCTGTTTCGCCTGCGGGGCCGTGACCAGGTGGAGAACCTCAAGGCCGGCATCCATCCGCTTGCTGAGATTGATGCCGTGCCGCAGAACATCCTCGCCCAGGTCAGAGGAGTTGGTGATCAGGAGTACCTTCTTGTTGCCAACTTTTTTCCTGCGCACACATGCCCCTGTCGATCCATTTGAAAAGAAAAATTGCCGGATCCATGCTCATCACATGGCTGCGCCCTCAATCAGCATTTCCCGTGCCGGAGCGCCGAAAAATTTTTATACTAGTAAGTTCAACAAGTTACCTCCGAAGAGGTCCTTCCGGCCATGTTGCGTATTTGCAACACAAACCATGGCATACCAAATTTTCCACCGGAAAACATACAGTTCAAGCGCGTTTCATTACCGAACATGCTGTTGCGTTATGCAACATAAGGGTGTACGATGGTTCTTATCCTGGCCGGCCCCCTCTACCGGCAGCCCTTTTTCGGTGAAAAAAAATGCAACAGCCCGGCGGTATTCGCAGCAAAATCATGTTCTGGTTCTATCTCCTGCTCGCCTTTATGGTGGGGATCTCCACCATTACCTACTGGATTGTCAGCCGCATCGAGGGCAAACTTCACAATATCGAGACCGTGGACACCTTCCTGGCAAACACCCTGGAGGTGCGGCGCATGGAGAAAAACTTTCTGCTCTACAACGACCCGAAGGCGCTGCAACAGGGGGAAATGTACCTGGACGCCCTCACCGGGCAGCTGGCCGACAACGAGGAGCTCTTTGTCAGATTGAGTTCCCAGCAGGATATCAACACGGTGCGCAGCGCCCTGCAGGACTACGGCGCCACCTTTGCCCGCCTGGGCCATAGCGAGCTTTCCCGCGAACTGGCCGCCCTTATTCGTGAACAGGGCAACGAACTGATCATGCTCACCGAGGATCTGGTGGTCATGGAGCGCCGGGCCATCCAGCGTCTCATTCGCCTGATCAGCAACACCCTGCTGCTGACCCTGCCCCTGCTCATCGTCCTGTTCAGCGCGGCAGCCGCCCTGCTGGGCCGGGGCATTGTCTCCTCCCTCAAGAAGCTTGAAAGGCATGCGGCCCTCATTGCCACCGGCAACTTTGTCGAGGCGCCCTTTACCAGTTCAAACCATGAGATAAACAGTCTGATCTCCGCCTTTAATCGCATGAGTCGCGAGCTCAAGAAACGCCAGCAACAGCTGGTCAAGTCGGAGAAGCTGGCCTCGCTGGGCACCATGTTGGCCGGTGTCGCCCATGAGCTCAACAACCCCCTCTCCAACATCTCCAGCTCCGCCGAACTGCTTGATGAAGAAATCGGCCCGGCCAACACCCCCCTGGCCCACCAGTTACTCGACCAGATCCACCTGGAAACGCAGCGCTCCATCTCCATTGTCCAGACCCTGCTCTCCCTGGCCCGTCATGAAAACTTTCAGCGCCGACACTATCCCTTGCGCGCCCTGCTCCAGGAAATTGTCCTGCTGCTCAAGGGCCAGATCCCCAGGGGCGTCGAGATCCGTCTGGCCGTGGGGGAGGAGCTCTCCGTCTTTGTCGACAAGCAGAAAATCCAGCAGGCCATTTTGAATCTCCTGAAAAACAGCATTGACGCCCTGGCCGGCAAGGGGATTATCCAGATCAAGGCCTGGCAGAAACAGGGCGGCATAAAAATAGTCATTGCCGATGACGGGCCGGGCATTCCGGTGCAACTCAAGGACAAAATTTTCGACCCCTTCTTTACCACCAAGGATACCGGGCAGGGTTCCGGCCTCGGTCTCTTTATCGTCCATGAAATAGTGAGCCAGCACGGCGGCACCATCCACATTGATCTGCAGCGTCAGGCCGGCGCCGCCTTTATCATTAACCTGCCGGGCAAGGAGAAATCTTGATGTCTGACGTTGAAATCCTGGTCATTGACGACGAAGAGGTGGCCTTAAGAAACCTCAGCCTCGTTCTCCGCAAGGAGGGCTACCGTGTCACAGCGGCAAGCAGCGGCAAGCAGGCCCTCTCCTGTCTGGACCGGCAGGCCTTTGCCCTGGTCCTCACCGACCTGAAGATGCCGCAGATAGACGGTATGCAGGTGCTGCGCCGGGTCAAATCACTCTATCCCAAGACAGAGGTGATCATGATCACCGGTTTCTCATCGATTGATTCCGCCATTGAGGCCTTGAAGAGCGGCGCCTACCACTACCTGACCAAGCCTTTCAAGCTTGCCGAGGTGCGCAAGGTGGTGCGCGAGGCCGTGGAAAAGGTTCTGCTCAAGGAGGAGGTGGAGGTTCTTCAGAAACAGGTGCTCCAGCAGAGGGAACAGCCCCGGCTTATCACCCATAACCGGCAGATGCGCAGTCTGCTGGAAATGGCCGACCAGATTGCCGCCACTGATACCAATGTCGTCATCAGCGGCGAGTCGGGCACCGGCAAGGAGCTTTTGGCCAAACTGATCCACAGCCGCAGCCCGCGCCATGGCCGGCAAATGCTGTCAATTAACTGCGGTGCCTTTAACGAAGAACTCTTGACCAATGAACTCTTCGGCCATCGCAAGGGGGCCTTTACCGGGGCGGACGAGGACAAGAAAGGACTGGTGGAGATTGCCGACGGCAGCACCCTGTTCCTCGATGAAATCACCGAAATGACGCCCTCCATGCAGGTCAAGTTCCTCCGGGTCCTGCAGGAAAAGGAGATCATGCGGATCGGCGACACCAGCCCGATCAAGGTCAATGTGCGCTTTGTCGCCGCCACCAATCGCGACCTCAAGGACGAGGTCGATGCCGGCAACTTCCGGCGGGATCTCTACTTCCGCATCAACGTGGTCTCCCTGAAAATCCCGCCCCTGTCGGAACGCAAGGATGACATTCCCCTCCTGGTCCAGTTCTTTCTGGACAAATACAACAGCGCCATGGGTAAAAAGGTGGCCGAGGCCAGCGCCGAGGTGATTGAGACCCTGCAGGGCTATGACTTTCCCGGTAATGTCCGTGAGCTGGAAAACATCATTGAGCGCGGCGTCGCCCTGAGCAACGACACCAGCCTCGGGCTGGCCGATATCCCCGACGATCTCCGCAACATGGGCCTGCAGACCTTCCGCAAGAGCACGGATAAATATGCCAGCATTGAGGAGGTGGAAAAATCCTATATTGAATGGATTCTCAAGGAAACGGCTTACAACAAGACTGCGGCCGCCAAGGCCCTGGGCATTGACCGGGTATCACTCTGGCGGAAAATCAAGAAGCTCAACATTGAATAGACACAGGAAGTACCCTTGGGATGCAGTTCATAGAGGGCTCAGGAGCATTTCGGTGTCTCGCTCCGCTCGCATAGCTCAAGCCGAATTTTGACGACGCATCAGCAGATAGCGAACCAAGTGAGACCTTCGAGCGCAGTAGTTTTTCAACGGGCTGTTAACGGCGATTGAGGTTACACTCCAGGGTCTGGCTGATGGCATTGTCAAGTTCCTGGAAGAACTGCCGGCAGGCCTCGTTTTCCGGGTCGCGGCTCAACCGGCCTTCATAGCTGGCGTAGAGTTTGGTGATGACATGGAGGGCCTACTCCTCGGCCAGAGCGCCGATATCGTCCCAGAGTTCGTCGACTGATCTCATACTGTGACCTCTTTACATAGGGGTGAATTTTTCAAGGAAAACTACCTGATTGGGCCAGCGGCGATGAGCCGGCCGGCTGACAAATTTTCGCGTAAATTACCATGGAAGACCCCCAACGCAGCAAGATTAAAGAAAGGATAATGGCGGAGATCGAGGCCGCCACGAACCAGGTGGCCGCGTTACATGAGCTGAGCCGCCCCATTGCGCCGGACAATGCGGTGGGCCGCCTCTCCAGGATGGAGGCGATCAGCAGCCAGGGCATCAACCAGGCGGCCCTGGGCAATGCCAAACGCAAGCTGGCCCGCCTGCAGCACGCCCTCACCCAGGTGGATGACCCTGATTTCGGCATCTGCTTTGAGTGCGGCGAAACCATCCCCATGGGCCGCATCCTGCTGATACCCGAATCCACCCTGTGCGTACGGTGTGCCGAGGAGCAGGAAAAGGGGTAGAGCCAACAAGGATCCTTACTCCCCCATCTTTTTAGGTGCCGCCCGCCTCTCTTCAGCCAGAATGGCCGGCTTGATGGTCAGCGAGCCGTAACGCCGGTTAATAGCGTCCATGGCCAGGGAGAGCTGCCGGCGATTCTTCTCCTGCTCCCGACTGAAGAGATCGGCCTGGCAGGGTTCACCCCCTCCACTGAGGCCGGCGACGCTGAGGCCGGCCAGTCGCACCGCTCTGACACCGGCCTGGGTCTTGGCCAACAGGCCCTCGATAACCTGATAGAGGTGGCGACTGTCATCTGTGGCCCGGGCCAGGGTGACGGAACGGCTGGCCGTGGAAAAATCGGCATACTTGATTTTCAAGGTCACGGTGCGGCCCCTGAGCTCCTGGGCCCTGAGGCGCTCCCCCACCTTGAAGCAGAGAAAGAGAAGCTCCTTTTTGATCTCCTCCAGACCGGTGAGATCCCTGCTGAAGGTCTCCTCGTTGCCGATGGACTTCACTGTTTCGCCGATCTGCACCCGGCGCTGGTCAATGCCGCGGGCACAGAAGTACATGTGCCGGCCCTGCTTGCCGAAACGCTGCTCCAGAAAATCAAGCTCGAAACGGCACAGGTCGCCGATGGTCTTTACTCCCAGGAGGTGAAGGCTGGGGATGGTCTTGGCACCCACCCCCCACAGACAGCTGATGTCCAGGGGGGCGAGAAAGTCGGCCTCGCCGCCGGCCGGCACCACGGTGAGGCCGTCCGGCTTCTGCCGGTCCGAGGCGATCTTGGCCACCAGCTTGGAAGCGGCAACCCCGGCCGACACCGTCAGGCCTACCTGGCGGCGCACCCGGCTCCGAATGGCCACAGCGATCTGCTCGGCATCACCCAGCAGGCGGCCACAGCCGCTGACATCGAGAAAGGCCTCATCCACCGAGACCTGCTCCACCAGGGGGGTATAGTTGCTGAAAATGGCCATCACCCGGCGGGATATTTCCTGATAGCGTGCCATGCGCCCGGTCAGAAAGACACCGCCGGGACAGAGACGCCGAGCCGTGACCATGGGCTGGGCGGAATGAACGCCATAGGCCCTGGCCTCATAGGAGGCGGCCGACACCACACCCCGATCGCTGCTGCCGCCGACAATAACCGGCCGGCCGGCCAGCTCCGGATTATCCAGGACCTCCACCGAGGCATAAAAGGCGTCCATGTCCAGATGGATAATGGCCCCGGCACTCATGGCTCGCCGGTCACGCCGCCGGCGGCAA
The DNA here is from genome assembly GCA_002868945.1 of Desulfobulbaceae bacterium. Taxonomy (GTDB): domain Bacteria; phylum Desulfobacterota; class Desulfobulbia; order Desulfobulbales; family SURF-16; genus BM506. Next base: position 10,868 of record PKTX01000055.1, on the reverse strand, counting down.
GTTCACGTAAAATGCGCAGATTTTCCAGATCTTCGGCCAGATCCTCGCCCTTGGGGGTCTCCAGTGTCTTGGGGAGCTGCTGCAGGCGGGCATCGGTCATCAGCATTCGGAAGCCTTTGAGACCGATGGCGCCGGCGCCGATGTGGTCATGGCGATCCACCCGCGAGGCCAGCGGCTTCTTGGAATCGTTGACATGGATAAAGTGGAGATGCCGCAGGCCGATGATTCTGTCAAAGTCGACCATGGTCTGTTCATAGCCCTGGGCACTGCCAATATCGTAGCCGGCCGCAAAAATATGGCAGGTATCAAGACAGACTCCGAGGCGCCGCCCATTCTTGCCGGCGGCACGGATGGCGGCCAGCTCCTCAAAAGTACTGCCCAGGGCCGTGCCCTGGCCGGCCGTGGTCTCCAGGAGGATCATGGGGGCCGCCGCCTCCGGGACCAGGGCAAAGGCCTCATCAAGGCTGGCCGCCACCCGGGCCACGCCCGCCTCCGAGCCAAGACCGCCATGGGAGCCGGGATGAAGAATGATATGGGGGATGGCCAGGGCCTGGGTCCGCTGCAGCTCGGCGGCCAGGGCCTTAATCGACTTGCGCCGCATCTCGGGCTTGTCAGCGGCCAGATTGATGAGATAGGAGGCATGCACTGCCACCGGATAGTCGCCCCACTCCCGCCAGGCCCGGCCAAAAAGCTCAGCCTCCTCGGTACTGATGGGCTTGGCCTGCCACTGCCGCTGATTACGGCTGAAGATCTGCAGGGCGGTACCTGCCACCCTGCGGATCCGCTCAATAGCCAGATAGAGGCCGCCGGCCACCGACATATGCGCGCCTAGAAACATGAATCTTCCTTTTCCATAAAAATGCTTTGCGGGTTTACGTGCCCCTCTTTTTTATTTATACCTGATGGCGGGCACCTTTTGCCTTATCACCTTTTTTGACGATTCAGGCAACTCCTTCAGGCAGAGGCGAGGCCGCCGCTCCTTGGCAGGGGGCGCCGTTCACCTTGGCCTTCACAGCTTTTTTTACGTTATACCCGCAGGTAAAAATGAAGTACACCCGTCACGATCTGTCAACCCTGCTCACCGACATGGACAAGGGCGCCCGCCATCCGGTCTATCTGGTTTTTGGTGAACGCTATCTCTGCAGCCAGGCGGGCCGCGAGATCGCCAACCGGCTGCTACCTGACGAAAAGAGCCGCGCCCGGAACCTGCGCAGTGTTGACGGTGACCAGGAAGATGTCACGCAGACCATGAACGAGCTGCGTACCTTCAGCCTCTTTGGCGCTCCTCAGGTCATTCGGGTTGTCGACTCCCGTCTCTTTCACTCCAAGGCGGTGGGCAAGTCGATATGGGAACGGGCCGTCAAGGCACACCGCAACAACGAGGCGGACAAGGCGACGCGCTATCTGATACAGCTCGCCGCTCTCGGCGGCCTGGAGGCGGATGACGACCTCAGCGAATTGAGCGCCGGCCAGTGGCGCACGCTTTTTGGCTTCAGCCGCCCCGATGATGTGGCCTGGACCAAGGGCCGCCTCCTGGAACAACCCACCGGCAGCCGGAGCAGCACGGACCAGGCCGATCTGGTGCAGGCCACCCTGACCAAGGGCATTCCGGAGAGCAACCACCTTCTCCTGCTAACGGAAAGCGTTGATAAACGCAAAAAATTATACAAGACCATTGACGAGATCGGCGTTATTGTCGACCTGTCGGTGGAGAGCGGCCAGACCGGCGCCGCCCGCAAGGATCAGGAGGCTGTTATCAGGGAGCTGATCAACCGGACCTTCAGCCAGATGGCGAAACGGCCCGGCCCCAGGGTGATGGAGCTGCTCATGGCGCGGGTGGGCTTTCACCCGGTGGCAGCGGTCCGCGAGGCGGAAAAGGTCTGCCTCTACTGCGACGACAGAGAGGTGGTCAATGTTGATGACGTCAATAGCGTTACCGGCCTGACCCGCGAAGAGGCCATCTTTGAGCTCACCGACGCCTTTGCCGGCCGTGACCTGAACCGCACCCTCTACCTGCAGAGCCGCCTGCTCGGCGCCGGCCTCCACCCCCTGGTGATCATCGCCGGCCTGCGCAACCTCATTCGCAAGCTCCTCTTTTTCCGGGCCCTGCAGGAGAGAGGCACGCCCGCCTATCGCTCCGGCCAGTCCTTTGGCGTTTTCCAGAAGGGCTATCTGGCAGCCATCAAAGAGGCGGCGGCCGACTCCGAGTTTCTCAAGGGCCACCCCTTTGTCATCTACAAGGGTTTTCAGCAGGCCGAAGGTTTTACTCGTCAGGAGCTGATCAACGCTCTGGCGGCCTTGCTTTTGGCTGAATTTAAATTAAAAGGATCAGCAGTTCGAGACTCTTTGATTTTAGAGAACTTTTTCTTTTCCATGCTTGTCTAACCGCCGCAGGGCCCAAGAAAGCACCTGTGGCGCGTTGACTATTAAGGAGTAGTTTGCGACAATGGCGATAGCAGAAAACGACATAAAGGGAGGCGTGGCCTCAAAGGAGCGACACCAGGTCAAAGAACCGCCGCTCTACAAGGTTTTGCTCCACAACGATGACTACACTTCCATGGATTTTGTCATCATGGTCCTGGAGACCGTCTTTCACAAGAAAACAGAGGATGCCACTCGGATCATGATGAATGTCCACCAGCAGGGAATCGGCGTTGCCGGTGTCTATACCAGGGACATAGCAGAGACCAAAATGGCCCTGGTGCATGACCTGGCCCGCCAGCATGAATATCCTTTAAAATGTTCCCTTGAACAGATGTAGGCCGCTGCCATGATAAGTCAAAAAGTAGAAATAGCCCTGGTTATGGCCATTCGCGAGGCCAAGACCCGACATCATGAACATGTGACGGTGGAGCACATCCTCTACGGCCTCCTGCACGACGACATGACCCGCCGCATCATTATCGGCTGCGGCGGCAATGTCGACAACCTCAAGGTCAATCTGGAATCCTTCTTTGCCAGTAATATGCCGCTGCTGGATCGGGAATCGATCTCCGACCCCATCCAGACCATCGGCTTTAACCGTGTCCTGCAACGGGCCATTGCCCATGTGCAGAGCTGCGGCAAAAAGGAGGTGGACTCCGGCGATGTGCTGGCCGCCATCTTTAATGAGCCCGATTCCTTTGCCGTCTACTATCTTGAGGCCGAGGGCCTGGCCCGCCTCGACGTGGTGGACTACATCTCCCACCGTCTCGAACAGGAAGATCCCTTTGCCGCCCTCAACAAGAGCTGCTGCCCCCAGGAGGTCCGCAAAAGCGGCAACGCCCTGGAGGCGTATACCATCAATTACAGCCAGCGGGCCGCCGAGGGCCATATAGATCCGCTCATCGGCCGCAAATCAGAGCTGGAGCGCATCATGCAGGTGCTCTGCCGCCGCAAAAAGAACAACCCTCTGCTGGTGGGTGAACCAGGGGTCGGCAAGACCGCCCTGGCCGAGGGCCTGGCCCTGCAGGTGCATGAGGGCAAGGTGCCCGATCTGCTGGCCACCTGTCAGCTCCGTCTCCTGGACATGGGGGCGCTGCTGGCCGGTACCAAGTACCGGGGTGATTTTGAGGAACGCCTCAAGGCCGTAATCAACGAGGTGGAACAGGACCCCAATATCATCCTCCTCATCGATGAGATCCACACCATTGTCGGGGCCGGCGCCACCAGCGGCGGCAGCATGGATGCCTCCAACCTTCTCAAACCGGCCCTGCAGAACGGCACGCTACGCTGCATCGGCTCCACCACCTATGAGGAGTACAAGAATTATGTGGAAAAGGATCGCGCCCTGGCCCGCCGCTTTCAGAAGATCGACGTGGAGGAGCCCTCGGTGGAAGAGACCTTTGCCATCCTCAAGGGCCTCAAGGGCCGTTACGAAAAACACCATAACTTGACCTACTCCAACGCCGCCGTCAAGGTGACGGCCGAGCTGGCCGACCGTTATCTCAACGACCGGTTCCTGCCCGACAAGGCCATTGACGTGCTGGATGAGGTGGGCGCCTCCTTCAGGCTGCACGGCTTCAAGGGTAAAAAACGGACCATCACCGTGCGTGATGTGGAGAGCACCATTGCCCGCATGGCCCATATTCCGGCCAAGAATATCTCCGGTTCGGACGCCGAAAAGCTCAAGGGGCTGGACGGTGCCCTCAAGCTCCTCATCTTCGGCCAGGACCACGCCATTGACGCCCTGGTCACGGCCGTAAAGCGCAGCCGGGCCGGCCTCAAGGATCCCCAACGTCCCACCGGCGCCTTCCTCTTTGCCGGTCCCACCGGTGTCGGCAAGACCGAGGTGGCCCGCCAGCTCAGCCATGGCCTGGGTATCCATTTTGAACGTTTCGATATGTCCGAGTATATGGAAAAACATGCGGTGGCCCGCCTCATCGGCGCCCCTCCCGGCTATGTCGGCTTTGATCAGGGCGGTCTGCTCACCGATGCCATTCGCAAACATCCCTACTGCGTGCTGCTTTTGGATGAGATTGAAAAGGCCCATCCGGACATCTTCTCCATCCTCCTGCAGGTCATGGATCACGCCACCCTCACCGACAACTCGGGGCGCAAGGCCGATTTCCGCAATGTCATCATCATCATGACCACCAATGCCGGCGCCCGCGAGATGACCAATCAGCCCATGGGTTTTGTCTCCCACAACACCGGTAAAGACCAGAAGGCGATCAAGGATCTCTTTGCACCGGAGTTCCGCAACCGTCTCGACGACATTATCTCCTTCAACCAGCTCGGTATTGATATTGTCGAAAAGATTGTCGACAAGCTCATCCTTGAGCTCTCCGCCCAACTGGCCGAACGCAAGGTCGCCATCTCGCTCAGCCGGGAGGCCCGCAAATGGCTGGCCAAGCACGGCTTTGACCCAAGCTTCGGGGCCCGTCCCCTGCGGCGCTTGATCATGACGGAAATCGGCGATGCCGTGGCCGATGAAATCCTCTTCGGCAGCCTTAAAGGCGGCGGGCATGTCAAGGTGGGCCGCGGCCAGGATGGTTTCCACTTCTCCTATGATTCCTGATCTTCAGCCAGACACACGGGGCATGTCAGACGTGCCCCGTGTGTCCTCCCAGGGCGCGGCTGACAGCCCGGTCCCTGTCTCCGTTCTTGGTACCCCACTTCTCTTTTTTATAAAAAAATGAACCCTATGGCGATAATCGGCGTCATACGTTATTGATATATATTAATTCTGATGAATTCGTTATACCTTCATCGTTCCGCGTTCCGCTTTATTCATACCTGAGGTGAATCATGATCAAAACAAGGAAAATTTACCTGGCAGCCGCCATGGCCCTGACACTGACCCTGACCGGCTGTTCAAACGACAGTGGCGACCAGGCGCAGAAATCAGCAACCACACCATCCAGCCAGGTCACGGCAGGGCAACAGACCATGCAGGCCGGCACACCGGTCAGTGACACTGCCCTGACCGGCACGGTGGTTGAGACCTTTGACAGCGGCGGCTATACCTACATACACCTGGACAATGGTGAAAAGAAAATCTGGGTGGCCATGGGCCAGACCAAGGTGGAAACAGGTCAGGAGATCAGCCTGGGTAACGGCCCGGTGATGAAGGACTTCCATAGCCCCTCCCTGAACCGCACCTTTGACGAGATCGTCTTTTCCTCCGGCCTGGCGGATGGCGCCGCGACCAACCCCCACGCCGGCATGGATCTCTCCGGTGCTTCCGTTGAAGAGAGCTTCTCGGATGCCTTGAGCGCCGGCGGTGGTGCCCCGAACATGGATGCTGTGGCTGCCTCGGGCGGCAGCACCAAGGCCGTAGTGACTCCTCAGGAGATCCAGGTTGCCAAGGCCGAGGGTGATAATGGTCGTACCGTGGAGGAAGTATTTGCCCAGGCCGATGACCTCAATGGCCAGAAGGTCACGGTGCGCGGCAAGGTGGTCAAGGTGTCGCCGCAGATTATGGGCACCAACTGGCTGCATATCCAGGATGGCACCGGTACCCCCTCCGATAAGAGCCACGACCTGGTAGTAACCACCGATGAAATGGCGAATGAGGGCGATATTGTTCTGATTGAAGGTACAGTTGCCGCCAAAAAGGATTTCGGCATGGGCTACTTTTACGAGGCCCTGGTTGAAAAGGCGGTGATCAGCAAATAGTCGTTTTGTTGCCGACGGCCCATGCCCGCGTCTGCGCGGCATAGCCACCCTTGCCGGCGCGATTCTTTTCTTAGACAAGGCACAGAGAGATCGGGGCAACCTCGGTGTTTCTGTGCCTTTGTCTTGAGCAGCCCGTTGAAAAACTACTGCGCTCGAAGGTCTCTCTTCGTTCGCTATCTGCTGATGCGTCGTCAAAATTCGGCTTGAGCTAAGCGAGCGGAGCGAGACTCCGAAATGCTCCTAAACCCCATGTAAACAGGACCCCAAGGCTACCGGGAGTGTCGCAGGCTCCCTTACCTCCTGCGGGCGCGCATTTTTCGCCTCAGCTTCGCTCGCTACCTTTCCCAACGGGCTGTTAGGGTATCTGCCATGAAGATTGTGGTCATCGGCCCAGGGGCCCTGGGTTGCCTCTTTAGTGCCTGCCTGGCGGCAAACGGTAGACAGGTCACCCTTGTCGATCACAATGCCCGGCGGGCCGCCGCCTTGGCCAATCGCCTCACCCTGGTCAGGTCAGACGGGAAGAGCAGCGTGGCCCTGCCCATTACCGCTGATCACGCCTGCCTGCAGCAGGCGGACCTGGTGCTTGTCACCGTTAAATCTGCAGAGGTGGCCGAAGTCCTGGCCGCGTTGCGCCAAAGAGTGCCCACCGACTGCCTGACTATCGGCCTGCAAAACGGCATCGGCCATCTTCACCTCTTCCGCGATTCCGGGGCCGGTCTGGTGCCGGGCGTCACGGCCCAGGGCGCCACCCTGATTGAACCAGGTGTTGTCCGCCATGGCGGTAACGGGGCCACGGCCCTGGGCTTTCTCCAGCCGCAGGCCGCGCCGGCCCGGCTGCATGACAAGCTGGGCCGCGTTGCCCACCTCTTAAGCGCCGCCGGTATTACCACCGAGGTGGTGGACAACATTGAAAGCCGGCTCTGGCAAAAGCTCCTGGTCAATGCCGGCATCAACGGCCTCACCGTGCTCTACGACTGCGCCAACGGCCAGCTCCTGAAGATTGACGAGGCCCGGGCCCGGCTTGTGGCCCTGGTGGAGGAGAGTGCCCATATTGCCCGATGCAAGGGTATTGACGTCGGTGTTGATCCGGTGGGCCATGCCCTGGATGTCTGCCGAGCCACGGCCGATAATATCTCCTCCATGCTGCAGGATGCCCGCAAGGGCCGGAGCACGGAAATCATGGCCATCAACGGCGCCCTGCAGGCCGAAGCGGCAAAATTATCTATGCCTGCCCCGCAAAATGCATTACTAGTGCAGCAGGTTTTGCAGAAGACCCGCTGCCTGGCTCCCCCTTCGTAACCTCATTTCTCGCCGGAGATCGTCACAAGGAACTGGGAAGTGCTGTGGCCCCGAACAACAAGCAAAATAAACCCTTCCAGGAATGCCTGCAAAGCAGGCGTAACGCATCACTACCTGTCTGCCTTGCTGCAGGTTGCCTGTAGTGCTAGACGGCTGAACACTACCACCCCGGTGAAGCTATGGATAGCGCCTTGACAGATCGCCAGAAAACCTCTCTCCTCAAAGGAATTGCCATCCTGGCAGTCCTGGTCAACCATTATGTCAATGCCCACCTCACCACCATGTATGCCGGTTATGCCAACGGTGTCATTGCCCTCTTTTTTGTCTTGAGCGGCTACGGCCTCTCCTTTTCCCTGGCCGGCCTGGGGGAACTAAACAGCCATGCCGTCACGGCCTTTTACCGCAAAAGACTGCTGCGCATCTACCCCCTCTACTGGCTGGCCCTGCTCTGTGCCGCCCTCTTCTGGCAGAAGACCTACTCCCTGGCCACCATAACCGCTTTTCCTTTGCACCAGGCCTCGGGCATCTACTGGTTCATCAGCTCTCTCCTGCAATGCTACCTGATCGCCCCCTTTCTTTATAAGCTGCTGCGCGCCAAGGGGCTCCGGGGCTACCTGGGCCATGTTCTGGGCACGGCCGCCCTGCTGCAGGGTCTCTACTTCAGCCTGGGTCTGCCCTTTGCATCGGACTACTTTGTCTATCGCGACTTTTTCCTGGGCCACCTGCTTCTCTTTGCCCTGGGACTCGGCCTGGCCGGTTTCAGGCAGGATCATGCCGGCAGGTCCGACCTTGATTACCCCCTGCTGCTCGGCGCCTGCCTCTTTTTCAGCGGCGGAGTCTGGGCCACCCGGCCGCAGGACACCATAGCCATCCAGGACGCCCTGCTCATTGCCCCTTTTTTTGTAAGCGCTACCGTGCTGCTGGTCTACAGTAGCCTGCGGGCCCGTTTTAGCATACCGGCCAACAGGGTCAGGGGCCTCATTCTCATTGGTGAATACTCCTACTCCCTCTACCTCTTTCACCTCTTGTACTACAGTCTGCTGGAGAAAATGGGTCTCATCGTGCACGGCAGTGTCATCAGTGCACTGCTGACCATTGCCCTCTCCCCCCTGTTCATCCTCTTCTGCCGACTCCTGGAAGAGCGTCTCAAGCGCCTTGTTAACCATCTGCAGCAAAAATGGCGCACCGGGGAGGCCCGGCCATGAACACCGTCCTGTCACTCATCGCCACCTGCTCCAGCGGCCTTGAAGAACTGCTGGCCGATGAAATAAACCGTTTCAGCAGCCGGCAGGTAGAGGTAGAGAGAGGCGCCGTGACCTGGCAAGGCAACCTGCAGGAGGCCTACCGCGTCTGTCTCTGGTCGCGCTTTGCCTCCCGCCTGCTTGTGGTGTTGGACCGCTTTGCGGCCAAGGACAGCGATGCCCTCTATGAAGGGGTGCGGGCCATGCAGTGGTCAAACCACCTGGGTGCCGACAGCAGCCTGGCCGTGGACTGCGTGCTGAGCAACTCCACCGTCACACACAGCCATTTCGCCGCCCTCAGGGTCAAGGATGCGGTGGTGGATTATTTTCGTGACAGGGAGGGGCACCGACCGACGGTGGACAGCAGGCAGCCTGATATCCGCCTGCACCTCTATCTCAAGGAGGATATGGCCCAGCTTAGCCTTGATCTGAGCGGCGCCAGCCTGCACAGGCGCGGGTATCGCCTGGAGGGCGGCCAGGCTCCCCTGAAGGAATCCCTGGCCGCCGCCATTGTCAGCAAGGCCGGTGTCACGGCGGCCATGGCCGGCAACGATATCGTCCTTGATCCCATGTGCGGTTCAGCAACGCTGCTCATTGAGGCAGCCCAGATCATTGGCGACGTGGCACCGGGACTGGACCGTCGTTATTTCGGCTTCCTGAAATGGCGCGGCCACCAGGCCCGGATCTGGCAGGAGCTGGTCAATGAGGCCATGGCCCGCGAGGAGGCCGGACTTGAGCGGCCCTGGCCACGCCTGCTCGGCTTTGATGCGGATTCGGCCGCCATCAAGGCGGCCCTGGCCAACATCGAGCGGGCCGGTCTCACCGGCAAGATTCACGTGGAACGTCGCGAACTGGCCCGCCTTCGGCCGCCGACCCAGAAGGCGGCCGGCTTCCACCTCCTGGTGACCAATCCGCCCTATGGCGAACGTCTCTCTGCCAGGGATGAAGTCAAATACCTCTATCGCTGCCTGGGCCGCCTTGCCGGGCGTCATTTTGTCAACTGGCGCCTGGCGGTTTTTGCCGGCAATCCGGACCTTCTTGACGCCCTGGGCCAGGAAAACGTGGCCCATCATCGTTTCTTCAACGGTCCCATTCCCTGCACCCTGCGCCTCCATGAGGTGCAGGCCCCGACCGTTGCCCAGGGACCATGGCGGCTGAGCAGCGCACCGCCCGCCTCGCCACTGGCCAACCGTCTCAAAAAGAATAGTAAACCGCTGCTCAAGTGGGCCGCCAAGGAGAAGATCAGCTGCCTGCGCATCTACGACCGCGACATGCCGGAGTATAATGTGACCATTGATCTTTATGGTCCCTGGATCCTGGTCCGGGAGTATGCCGCCCCCGCCTCGGTCAGCAGGGAGAAGGCCAGGGCCCGGCGTCGAGAGATCATCAATACCCTGGCCGACCTGCTTGACTGTAAGCGCAACCGTATCTTTTTCAGCAGCAGGGAGCGTCAGCCGGGCGGGTCTGCCAGAAACGGGAAACAAGGCAAGGAGCGTCTGCTGGAGGTGGAGGAGGGTGATTGCCGTTTTCTGGTCAACCTCGGCCCGACGACGCGCCACAGCGGTCTTTCTCTGGAGCAACGTTCCCTGCGGCTCCGTATCGGGGAAATGGCGGAAGGCAGCCGTTTTTTGAGCCTTTTCTGCTCCACGGGCGCCGCCACTCTCCATGCCGCCATGGCAGGCGCCCGCAGCACCACCAGTATCGATCCCACTGCTACAGCCCTGGCCTGGACCAGGAAAAATCTGGTCTTAAATGGTTTTGATCCGCAGCGCCACAAACTGGACAAGGCCGACTGCCTGAGCTGGCTACGAAAACGGCAGGTGGAGAGGTACGACCTGATCCATCTTGCCCCGGCCGCCCTTGTCAAGAGAGGGAAGAAGGGCGCCAAGGGTCTTGCTGTCCAAGAACAGCATGGCCCCTTGATTGCCGCGGCCATGGCCCTGCTGGAGGAGAATGGCCTTCTGCTCTTTTTCTGCCAGAGCCGCACCTTTCACCTGGACGAGGAACTGGGCCGGCATTTCAGCATCCTCGACATATCCGGCCCCGCCACCCCCCCGGATTTCAGCCGTTCCCGCAAAAGCCTGCACGCCTTTGAAATCCGTCACCGAACCGCTGCATCGGGCAGTTGATACTAGGAGCCTGTCGGACTTAGAGAATCGTAGCGAAAATTCGAAAAATCAAGGCCAGATTTACATGGATTTGAGGCGAATAGCAGAGCTATTTAACGAA
>PKTX01000009.1 GCA_002868945.1 Desulfobulbaceae bacterium | reverse complement strand
GTACTCGGAGTGTCGCAGGCTCCCTTACCTCCTCCGGGCGCGCATTTTTTCGCCTCATTTTTCCTCGCCTCAGCTACGCTCGCTACGTTTTTCAACGGGCTGTTAACCGGCGGCCAGCTCAAAGTCGCAGACCAGGGGGGCGTGATCGGAGAGGTGGATGTTGGGGATGTGGAAGTTTGTGGCGCGCAGCTGCGGGCTGTGTAAAATAAAGTCGAGTTGACGGTGCGGTGCCTTGCTGGGATGGGAGGGCATTTCCTTTTCATTGGCGCTCTTTAAACCGGTGGCGCCCAGGAAGAGGTTGAGCTCCCTGGAGCCCTGGAAGGTATTGAAATCGCCGGCGACAATCACCGGTTTATCTACCTTTTGCAGAAAGCCGTAGAGATCTTCAAGCTGCTGCTGGCGGTGTCGATACTTGAGGGAGAGGTGGACCAGAAAGATGGTGACCTCCGGCAGCTCCGCCTCGATCACCAGCCGTTTCACCCCCTCGTTAAAGTAGTGAAAATGGTGACGGATAAACTGCTGACGGCTGACCAGGGCATTGCCCTGTTTTCTGAGGATGGGCGTTCTGGCGGCCAGGGAGCCGTTGCCGTACTTTGGTTCCACCAGGTGTGAGTGTTGCAGGGCGCCGGCAATGGCGGCAGCCTGGCAGGCGGCCCGCATGCGGAAGGAGCCGCAATCCACCTCCACCAGACCGGTAATGTCGGGCGCCACGGATTTGATGAATTCGGTGATGGCCGCCAGGTTGTGGTGCGATGATTTGAGCATGCCGGCATAGGGCAGCGGCAGGTGAAAGCGGGGGCCGCGGCCGGTGGCATAGCGTATGTTGTAGAGAAGGAAGCGCATGGGTTCGTAGTTGAGATCGATAGGGGCGGTACCGAGGCCATTATACGTGATTGTGGCGCGCTTGTCACTGTCGGAACCGGCTCGCACCCTGTCTCTCAAGACAAACGCGACCTCAGCCGGTTCCCGGTGGGGATGAAAAAATCCGGCCTCCGGACGATATGGAGATAATTGTGAGGCATCATGCCGCTCATTACCCTTTTCTGCTTGAGGATGTGATAATGGCTGAAACATGGTGTTAATCAGCGGACCACCAGGCAATGTGGTGAAGTTGCCTGCAACAATAGTCAAAAAAATATGCCGGCAAGGCGCCAAGCGATGGGAAGAGGCATGTCTGATACAGAGAGTGAACTGCAAAGGATCTGGCTAGAGCAATTGCTGGCCGAGCATGAGCAGATCTGCCTGCTGCATGGCCTGCACTTGTCGACGCCGGTCTTTGAGATCAGTGATGATATGAACCTGGCCGGCGCCTGGACCGGCGGCTTTGCCGGTCTCAAGATGGCCGGCTGGCTGATCCGGAATCATGGCTGGGATGTGGTTCTTGAGGTGCTCAGGCACGAGATGGCCCATCAGTATGTGCATGAGGTCATGGGGCGCGGCCATGAAAGGGACCATGGTCCTGCCTTTCAGGAGGCGTGTCAGCACCTTGGTGTCCATCCTCTTTTTTGCCGGGCCAGCGGCTCGTTGCCCCATCTGCTCCAGGGGGAGAGAGACCGGCGCCGAGTGCTGCCTGCCAAGGTGGAAAAATTACTGGCCCTGGCCCAGAGCAGCAATGAACATGAGGCTGCCCTGGCCATGGAAAAGGCCAATGGCCTGCTGCGCAAGTATAATATCAGCCGGATTGAAGGGCAGGCGCTCAGTCGCTATGACTACCTGATCATTAACGAGGGGAAGAAACGCATATCCGCAGTGCAACGGGGGATTGCCGCCCTTCTCAAGGATTTTTTCTATGTCAAGGTCATTGTCTGCCGTCAGTTTGATGCGGCCAGCGGCCAGACCTTCCGGGTAGTGGAGCTCATCGGTGCCGAGGAGAACCTGGCCGTGGCCGAGCATGTTTATTCCTTTCTGCGCGAGCGTCTGACCGCCCTCTGGCAGACATATCGGTGCCACAATGCGGCGCCGGCCCGGCAAAGAAGGTCCTATCAGCTGGGTGTGCTCAGTGGTGTGCGAAAGCGTCTGGCGCGCCGGGCCGTGGCGCCGCCGCCAGAGCCGCAGTCTGCGGCACTGGCGGCGTCCTCCTGTGCACTGGTCTGCAGTATGGACAAGGGATTGGTGAGCTACTACCGGCAACGCCATCCGCGCGTAAGCAGGAGGTGCCATCGCGGTCCCGGCCTGCATGGCGGTTCGTTTCTGGCCGGCCGAGAAGAGGGCGGCAAACTGCTGATCCACAGAGCGGTGGTGAGTCGCTCCCGGCCAAGGGGCCGCCTCTTGTCCTCCTGAGAGTTGAGCAAACTCCGCGCAGAAGCTGTTACGTTGGCCGCAAAGATTTTTGCAACAGGTCGATTTGGGATAGCTGTTTGACATTGGATGGGAATTCAGGAGGCAGGAGTAAGCAGAAAAGCTTGAAAATGAGTTGTTCCGGCTTCTGGATGTCGTCCCCTGAATTCCGTTCTGTTGACGAGGACTTCGCAGTAGCATTCTTAATCTGCTAAATAGTGTCTGTCCAGAAATAGGTCATTTCGTTCGAGATCAAGGACTGCGAGAAAAATAAGCGAAGGCATATATTCGATATCGGAGTCTCCACTTCGTTTCGCTTACCTCCGAGCATTATTTTTTGAGCATGACGCCGAGATCGGGCCGGTAAGCGAGTTTGCGAGACTCCCGGTAAGCGAGTTTACGAGACTCCCGGTAAGCGAGTTTACGAGACTCCCGGTAAGCGAGTTTACGAGACTCCGAGAGGGCCATTTCTGGACAGACACTAAATATCAACAAGATGTCACAGGTTGGCAGCTTGAGTTTTGTCTTGTTACAGGCGGCGACGGGGCTGATGAACCAGGGATGGAAGAGGAAATGGCCGTTATAGAGATTCGGTACAGCTTTACGGACCAGCAGGGGGGCTGCCAGGTTATTGATGTGCGCATAGACGAGCAGAGTCTGGAAAATCTTGCCGAGCCGGCCGGGCCTTTGCCTGTCTGGGCCGGGCTCGACGTCTGCCAATGCCCCCACTGTCCTCTGGATCGGGCCACGCATGCCTGCTGCCCGGTGGCCCGCGCCCTTGTCGATATTGTGCCGCGCTTTGAGGATATTGTCTCCTTTGATCAGGTGGAGGTGGTTGTGGTCCGGGCAGGCCGGACCATTTCAGAGCAGACCACGGCCCAACGGGCCCTCAGTTCCCTTCTGGGGCTGCTCTTTGCCACCAGTGGTTGTCCTCATACCCTTTTTTTAAAGCCCATGGCCAACTTCCACCTGCCCCTGGCCACTGAGGAGGAAACCGTCTTCCGGGCCGCCGGCACCTATCTCCTTGGTCAATATTTCCGACGCTGCCGGGGCAAGGATGCCGATCTGGAGCTGGCCGGCTTGAAAAGCCTCTATCAGAACCTGCAAAGGGTCAATGTTGCCATGGCCAATCGTCTGCGCACCGCCTTCAGCAGTGATTCATCGGTGAATGCCATTATTTTTCTCGATGTTTTTGCCAAGACCCTGCCTTTTGTCATCAGCGAGAGGCTGGAGGATATCCGTTACCTCTTTGCCCCCTATCTGGCAGAAACCTTTGATGATCTGCTGGAAGAGGTACGAGCGCCGGGCGGCTGCAGCTCCCACCCCGGCAGGTGCCTCCAACGGCAAGGCCCATCTACTTCTGGCCGAGATTGATGGCCTCCTGAAAAATAAGGTATGGCCATCGGCACACTGCCTATCCTGCTGATTTAACGTCATGGACTTGGCCTGGCAGTGATTTTTTAGGGGATCATCAAGATTGACACCATTAAAGAAGCGGTGCCGCCTCATGCCGGTACCGCTTTTTCCATGGTTTGTTGTCCCCCGGACCGGGGGAGTCCTCTTAGCGTCAGGCGCTGTCGTTTACATCCTGGCTGTTCTTGGCCCAGCGGTAGAGATAGTCGTTGAGCACCAGTTGCTGCTCCATGGGTATGGAGTTCCAGGAGCCGTCCTTGGCACATTGCGGATATCTTTGACTGAAAACCCGGTTCCACGCCTTGGAGCTTTTTGACTCCACCCAGAGAAAGGGGGCGCCCTCGCTGTTGTTGCGGCTGTGGCAGTTCTGGCACTCTGCCCTGAACAGCTTGCCGCCCGTGCCCCAGGGCCGGCTTTCCCATTCCAGACGACCCTCGCTAATGTTCCGACAGGTGTCGGTGGACTTGTCGTAGCGTGTTTTGGGACTGGCGATGGCCTCCATGGTGATCCCTACAAAAAAGAACAATAAAATCAGTGCAGCCCCCTGCTTCATGATAACGCCTCCTTGGTCACGCCTCTATAATGATAGAGTGGATAAAAAAATATGGTACCGATTGGTACAATAAGATACCCTTGCAACAAGAGTGTCAAGTTTTTTGTAACGATCAGTTAAATAAAAGAGGCCCCATGGGAAGAACAAAGGCGTTTGATGAGGAGGCAGCCTTGGCCGCTGCCATGCGGCTTTTCTGGCAGAAGGGCTATGGCGCCACCTCCATTGGCGATCTGGAAAGGGCCATGGCCCTGAAGAGAACCAGTATATATAATACCTTCGGCAATAAGCGCGCCCTCTTTCAAAAGAGTCTGCGCCTCTATGGCCGTCAGGTTGAGGAGATGCTGGGCAGGATTATGGCCGAGGCCGTTGACTGTCACGAGGCGGTGCAGCGTTGGTTGACCGCGGTCATTGATATGCAGTTCAGTGAGGAGACTCCCGGCGGTTGCCTGATGATCCTCTCCGTACTGGAGAGCAGCCAGCATGACCGGCAGACCAAGGAGATGGCCTCTGCCGTCTTTTACAAGGAACAGGCCATGCTGGCCGATCGCCTTGCTCGAGGCGTGGCAAGCGGAGAATTGGCGGCGCGGCTGGATTGCCGGGCCGTTGCCGCCGCCATTGCCGCGGCCGGCGCCGGCATGGTGGTGCTTGCCATGGCAGATTATCCCCGTTCGGCCCTGGAGGAGATAGCCCGGACCACCCTGGCCCTGTTAAAGGCCGGCGCATAAAGAAAAGGCCATCTTGATAATTGCACTCAACTTTGTGATATGTGTTACGGGTATTTCATCATTTAAGATACCCAGAAGAGCGGCAGACTACTCTTGCAGCTTGTCGTAAAACTCCGGATAGAGTTTGCGGATACAGGCCGGACAGATACCGTGACTAAAGAGGATGCCCGCCTCATCCCTGAAATAGCTTTCCACCTCGATCCAGCAGCCTTCCTTGTCGCGGATATTCTTGCAGGATGAACAGATGGGCAGATAGCCTGTCAGGGTCTTGTTGCCGGCTATGGTGCTTTGCAGGCCGGCAACAAGGTCCTCCTGCTCTGTTTCTTTCAGGGCGCTGATGTCCTGCAGGGTCTCAATTGCCGAGACCAGTTGGCCCTGATCATTATATATGGGTGCGGCGTCAAAGATGATATAGCGGCGTTTGCCGCCCAGATTGTCAAACCAGCCCTCGGCCCGGATGCCGTCCCTGGCCAGGGTGGAGACCCCGAATTTTTCATAATGGCGCGGCAAATCCTCGACATTGCCGTCAATGACTATATCGGCCAGGCAGGGCCGCTCCTCATCGTAAAAGGCGCGCCAGTGGTTGCGGGTCATCAAGACCTGGGAGGCAGGCAGGCCTGTTAACTCTTCGCAGGCCTTGTTCCAGAAGATAACGGCGTGTTCCGGAGAAATGATGAAGGTGGCCACGGCAGACTCGGAGAAGTAGGCCTCTGGTAGGGGGGGGGCATTGCTTGCTGTCCATAAGCGCTGTCCTTTCACGGTGACGGCTTGAGCGGCGGAATGAACTGCAAAGAGCGCCGCAGTCAATAAGGAGGAGTTTTTTTCATGGTAGCAGAAGGTGGTTGGCACGCACAAATCTATTCGCGGCGGACAGCAAAAAATGCCTAGCAATATCGTGTAGTTGTGGGTGGCGGCAAAAAAGGGGCGGCACTCTATTCCCTGCTTGACAGTTTCAACGGTAGCACCATAGGCTGAAGAAGGTACAGAGATGAAACATCACGAGGACCGGCACTGATATGAAAAGGTATTTTCTTGTTTTCGGAGTTGCTATGGGGCTGCTTATCTGTTCGCCCATGGTAAGTGCGGTCTTCAGTCATGAAACGGACCATGTCATCAAATTCGGGGTTTTTCCCTATAAATCGCCGCGTACCATTGTCCGGCTCTTTGGCCCCATTGTCAAAAGGCTTGAGTCTGTTTTGGGTATGCGGGTTCAGCTTGTCACCGCCCCTGATTTCAAGACCTATGTGGCCCGAGGCAGAAAGGGTGACTATGATCTGGCCTTTCCCTGTGTACACTGTTTCTTTCTGATGCAGGAGGCGGGCTACACGGTTATTGCCAGGGGACAGCCCGATTTTCACGGCGGCACCGTGGTGCGCCGCGATAGCGATATTCGCGACATAGAGCAGCTGCGGGGTAAGAAGATCGCCTCCATCGGCAGACATTCCTATGCCGGTTATCTCTTTATGGTTGAACAGCTTTCCGAGAGGGGCATTGATCCGGCCGAGGTGGAATTCAGCTTTCTCGGCAAGCTCGACAGTGTGCTCTACGCAGTGCTCAACGGCCAGTATGATGCCGGCACCGTGCGGCGCGATGCGCTGGCAGACCCGGTATTTGCCGATCTGAGTGGTCGCCTCACCTTTATCGCCTCCTCGCCGGCTATTCCCCAGTTCCCCTTTGTGGTCAAAAAGGATATGCTAGCCGACCATGTCGCCAAGATTCGCCGGGTTCTTACCGCCTTTTCCATGGCTGACCCGGATGACAGGCAGATCCTGGAAAGCCTGCGCATCACCGCGATCAGCCCGGCGGATGATGCCGATTATGAGGAGTTTCGCAGGCGGCTGCAACAGACCCTGGAGCTTGCCCCTTGATCATGTCCTTTCGCCTGCGTTCCCATCTCCTGGCCTACGTCTCCCTTGTCACGTTTTTGCTCACCGCGGCCATTGTCAGCCTTTCCGCCAATCGTTTTCAGGAGCATGCCGTAAGGCAGCTCATCGACACCGGTAAAATCATTACGGCCAATGCCTCCTTTGCCTTGGCGGATCACCTCTTTGCCGAGCACTATGCCCCCCTGCAGGAGTTTGTCCGCAAATTTTCCAAGCAGGCCAATGTGGCGGCCATTGAGATCAGCGACCTGGACGGTAACATCCTGGCTGCCACCGATGTGGACAAGCTGTCCGGCCATCTGGTGGCAAATACGGGGTCAGTGGGCGGCGGTGAGGATTTTCTGGTGCAGGTCTTACCGGCAGAGGAGCGGCTGATTATCGTCACTGCTATCAGCATTGAGCAGATGGTTCTGGGCCATATCCGCGTCTGCCTGGACATGGAGGAGATGTTGGCTGAGGTGGCCCAGGTGCGCCGCCAGGGGATACTTACCGGCCTGCTCTGCTGGTTGGTGGCCCTCCTCCTTGGTGCCGCGACCCTGAAAATGGTGACGCGGCCGGTGCGCAGGTTTGTCAAGGTCACCGAGAAGATCAGCCGCGGCGATTTTGCCATGGAGCTGCCCGCCACCAGTCGGGTCTACGAGCTTGACAAGTTTGCCGCCGCCCTTACCGTCATGACCAGGGCCATCGCCCAGCGCGAGCAGAGTTTAAGGAGCTCCGAGGAAAAATTCCGTCACCTCTTTGAACGGGCCATGGAGGGTATTTTCGTGACGGACGACACCGGAACCATTCTTGATGCCAATCCCGCCTGTGCGGCCATGCTCGGCGCCACAAAGGCCGGGGATCTCTTGGGTCGGAATCTCTTTACCGACTTTTTCAGTGATCGGCAGAGTGTCGAGCCCTTTCAAAAAAAGATGGCCGCCCAGGGCTTTGTGCAGGGCCTTGAGCCCACTCTGCGCACCATGTCCGGCACAACCATCGTTGCCGCGCTCTCCTGCCACGCGGTGCGCGAGGAAACAACAGGCGCCATCCTGCGTTATGAGGGAATGTTGCGGGACATTACGGCCCGTAAAGAGGCGGAACAGGAGGTGGCTCGCATACGTAACTACCTCAACAATATCATTGAATCCATGCCCTCCATGCTGGTGACGGTGGATCACGACAGCACCATTACCCAGTGGAATTCGGCGGCCTACAGGTTGTCGGGTATCCCCTCGTCCCAGGCCATCGGCCGGAAGATATGGGATGTTGCCCCCTTCTTTCAGAAGTACAGCAGCCATTTCAAGGAGATCAGCAGGGATCGACCGCCGGTGAAGCTGCATCGGGAACAGATGAATCACGGCAGTGACCGAATTTTCAACATGACCCTCTTCCCCCTGGTGGCCAACGGCACCGACGGCATTGCCATCCGTCTTGACGATATCACCGAGCTGGAGACCAAGGAGCAGCAACTACGCCAGGCCCAGAAAATGGAGTCCGTCGGCACCCTGGCCGGCGGTCTGGCCCATGATTTCAACAATGTCCTGGGCGGTATCCTCGGCAATCTTTCCCTCATGCAGTTCCGCTTAGCGGCGGGCGAGAAGATTGAGGGCGCCAGACTGCAGGAGTACCTTGACAGGATGAATAGTGCCGGCAACCGGGCCGCCGATCTGGTCCGGCAACTCCTCACCCTGTCGCGCCAACAGGAAATTGACCTGGTACCGGTGGATCTTAATCAATCGATCCGGCATGTCATAAAAATTTGCGAGAACAGCCTCGACAAATCAGTGGAGATTATCTGTCGACCGGCGCCGGCCGAGGCGCGGGTGCTGGCTGATCCCACCCAGATCGAGCAGGTCATTCTCAACCTGTGTATCAATGCCGGCCATGCCATGACCATCATGCGCCAGAACGAAGCGTGGGGCGGTCGGCTCAGCGTGGAGTTGGAGGTTGTCGAGGTGGACGAAGCCTTTCGCGCCAGCCATCCGGAGGCAGGCGGCACCAGTTACTGGCGATTGTCCGTGCAGGACACGGGTGTGGGCATGAACACCAAGACCGTTTCCAAGATCTTTGATCCCTTTTTTACCACCAAGGAGCAGGGCAAGGGCACCGGTCTCGGTTTGGCAATGGCCTATAATATTGTCAAGCAGCTGGGTGGTTTTATGGATGTCTATTCCGAGGAGGGTATGGGCTCCACCTTCACGGTCTACCTGCCGCAGCTCACCGTGGAGGCGCAGCCTGTGGCCCCTGTTGAGCGGCCTGAGGTGCCGCGTGGCCAGGGCACTATTCTGGTGGTTGACGATGATGACCTGATCCGCAGTACTGCCACGGAAATATTACAATCCCTTGGCTATACCGTCTTAACGGCAAAGAACGGCCGGGAGGCGGTGGATGTCTATCGGCAACAGCAGCATGCCGTCTCTGCCGTGCTGCTTGACATGGTGATGCCGGTGATGTCGGGGCGGGAGGCGTACGTGGAGATGAAAAAGATCAACAGCCAGGTCAAGGTGCTGCTGGTCTCCGGTTTTCGCAAGGACAGCCGCATCGACGAGGTTCTGGCCCTGGGCGTTCGGAAATTTCTGCAAAAGCCCTACACCATCCAGAAACTGGCCACTGCCCTGCAGGAGGTGATTGCCGACTAGTACTCCGTAAAACTTAAATGTACGTGTAGAATTTCGTTATTGCATACGAACCACAAGACACGAAGGCACAAAGAAAAACATAAAAACAAGAAGCTCTTCGTGCCTTTGTGGTTAAAGGCATAGTTGCATAAATATACAAAACTTTAAGTGATACACTGCACTAGGTCGTGGCCTGGTTGGTGTGCAGCGTCTTGATGAGGATGGCGATGACCAGGACCAGGAGGGTGGAGATGCCGGCCAGGCTCTGGAAGACCGCGGCAAAACCCCATGTCTTTTCCACCACTGCCACCATCTTAACGCTGAGGGCGCCGACCCCGAAGGTGAGGATAAACTTCATGCCATAGGCGGAGCTCAGGAAGTGGGGCGGCGTCAGGCGAGCCACCAGGGTGTTTTCCAGGGGTTGCATCCCGAGCAGAAAAAAGCCGTGGATCATGGCAAAAAAGATCAGCATACCGTTGGCGCTTGCCGACATGGCCAGGGTCATGGGGATGGTGAGCAGGTGAAAGAGCAGGTAGCCGCTGGTCAGCCGGTATCGCTCCCCCACCCAGCCGCCGAAGTATTGGCCGGCCATGCCCACCAGGTAGATCAGGGAGGTAAAGAGGGTGGCCACCACATTGGCAGAGCCCAGACCGCCGCTGAGGCGGGTCAGGCCCTGGTAGAGGCTGCCGTTTTGCAGCTCGAAGTATGCGGGCAGGGAGATGGTGGTGCCGCGATAGACAATGCCGCCCAGCATCATGGCCAGCAGCAGAACCAGAAAGGCGTTAACAGAGCTGCCCTGTCTTTGGGGGCGGCCCTCCGGAGCCATCATTGTCTCGGTCTTGGCCAGTATGAGAATGACAAGGCCGATGAGGTTCATGGTTCCCACCACCAGGTAGACCATGGCAGTGCCCCAGATATAATTGACCAGACCGGCCAGCAGCGGTGCCGTGGCCAGGCCCAGGTTGCCGAACATGCCGTTATAGGCCATGGCACGGCTGGTGTTGCGAATCTCTTTGGCGATCCAGCCCAGGCCGGCCGGATGGTAGATGCCGGAAAAGAGGCCGATGCCTGCCAGGGCAAGCCGGAGCTGCTCCGGTTGATCAAGGCTTGTCGCTGCCCAGAAGGCGCAGAGACCGGCCCCCAGGTGAAAGGTGGCCAGCAGGCGGCGCGGTCCGAAGCGGTCGGCGGCCAGCCCCCAGGGCAGGGCGGTGAGTCCGAAGAGCAGGTACATCCAGAAGGAGAGGGCCAGGGTGGCGCCCATGGTCAGCTCCAGCCTGGCGGCCAGGGGCAGCAGAACGGCCGGAAAGACAAGCATGTTGAAGTGGCTTAAGAAGTGACCGTAACAGGTGGCACCGAGTATGGAGTGTTCGCGGCTGTTCATGGCAGCTCACTAACCCAGAACCATGCGGCTTGTCCATTATTTTCTTGATGAGCCGCGGCCCGCCGGATGGCCTTCTGACTCCAGGAATCAGAAATCAGAATTCTGAAGTCAGAACGGCTTTTTTAAGCTTTTCTGCTGTTTTCTGATTCCTGATTCCTGTTTATTTTCGATGCATCTCGGGCTCTAACGAGATACCCTGAATTTTTTTGGGTCGGTCGTCTGTGGCGGCGCGGCCGCCATGCCTTCTTCCTGTCGGAGCCCATGACCTCTCTTGTCAAAAAAGATCTGAAAAATCTCAGCCTCCTTCAAATGGGCGAGTACCTGGAAAGCCTGGGGTTGCCGGCCGGTCGGGCCCGCCATATCATGGCCTGGCTCATGCGGCCCGGCAGTCGCCACCTGCGCGACATGACGCAGCTCAATGGGCAGATGCGCCGACGTCTGGCTGAACAGGCCTGTATATCCAGCCTGCGGCCGGACCGCGTCGAGGTCTCTAAGGACGGCACCCGCAAGTATGCCTTCCGCCTCAGTGACGGTGCCGTTATCGAAAGCGTGCTCATCCCCGAGGGGGAGCGCCATACCCTCTGCCTCTCCTCGCAGGTGGGCTGTGCCATGGCCTGTGCCTTCTGCCTCACCGGCCGCCTCGGTCTGCGCCGCAACCTGCTGCCCGCTGAGATGGTCAACCAGGTGCTGGCCGTGATGGAGGATATGGTGGCCGGCGGCATGAAGCGGCCCACCCATCGGCAACTGATCAACAATCTCGTCTTTATGGGGATGGGTGAGCCCCTGGCCAATTACGAGAACCTGATTACGGCCCTGACCATCCTTATGGCTGACCAGGGTTTGGGCTATTCAAGGCGGCGAGTGACGGTGTCCACCTGTGGGCTGGTGCCGCGTATTATCGATTTGGGTCGCCGATTGCCGATCAATCTGGCCATCTCCCTGCACGCTGTGACGGATGAGCTGCGCAGCCGCCTTATGCCGGTGAACAAGACGTACGGCCTTGATGCGCTGCTGGCCGCCTGCCGCCGCTATCCCCTGCCCAAACGAGGTGTTATCCTCTTCGAGTATATACTCATGAAGGATGTCAATGACTCCCCGGACCAGGCCCGCCTCCTGGCCGCCAGGCTGGACGGTATCCCCTGCCGGATCAACCTGTTGCCCTATAATGAATGTGAGGAGCTTCCCTACCGCCGGTCGACCGAGGCGGCCATTGTCGCCTTTCAGGAGGTCCTGCGTGCCGCCGGCTTCACCACCCTGATTCGCCAGAGCCGCGGCCACGACATCTCCGCGGCCTGCGGTCAGCTGGCTGCCACGTCGCATGAGCACTCACACATGTCTGACCAGAAATAGGTTATTGCCGGCTTGGATCCAGAATTCAGAATTCAGGAGTTAGGAAACAGAAGAAAAGCGTGAAAATAAGTCGTTCTGAATTCTTGTTGACTCACACGTCCATCAGAAAGTTGCAGAACCCATGAGGTCAAGATTCCCTGCGGCAAGCCAGGCGCATCTGGCAGGGGGTGTTTGGTTTGGCGCCATACTTTGTGCGGACCGGAGCCGGGGTGGTCCTGCTGCGCGGCCTTTTCCGGTTGGACATTGCGCCGGGCAATGAGATAGGATAGCTGTCAGGTGTTGGCAAACCATTGGGACTGTCCGTGTATGGTGGAGTCAAGGAGGAGGTATGCTGGAATTTCTCAAGTTTCGTTCCGACAAGGCCGGACTGCCGCCCGGCTCTTCTGTTTATGTGGGCAAGGATCGCAGCCATGCCGTGCAGCTCCGGCTCATTGATTATGGCTCGCAGACCCTTGTCGATTCCACCGAGATGGATTGGCTGAAAATCAAGGAGCTGATCGCCGGCCCCTCCACCAGCTGGCTCAATGTGGACGGCCTCCACGAGGTGGCGATCATCGAGCAGGTCGGCGCCCTCCTGGATCTGCACGCCCTGACCATCGAGGATATCCTCAACACCACTCAGCGCCCCAAAATTGATATCTTTGACAATTATGTCTATCTTGTTGTGAAAATGCCATTTTATGATGGCGATCGCAATATTGTCGAGATGGAGCAGGTCAGCTTTATCCTCACGGAGCATTTTCTTGTCTCCTTTCAGGAGGTCCAGGGTGACGTCTTTGCCGGGGTGCGGCAGCGCATTACCACCAACAAGGGCCGCATCAGAAAGATGGGCTGCGGCTACCTGCTTTATGCCTTGCTTGATGCCCTGGTTGATGGCTATTTCCAGGTGCTTGAGCAATTGGGTGAATATGTTGAGGCGCTGGAGGAACAACTTGTTTCAGAGCCGAGCCCGGACACCCTGCACCGTATCCACCACCTGAAACGCGAGATGATTCTGCTGCGCAAGTCGGTGTGGCCCATGCGTGAGGTGGCCGGCAGTCTCTACCGCGATGAAGTTCCTTTTATTGGTGAAAACACCGGCCATTTCCTCAAGGATCTCTATGACCATGTCATTCAGGTCCTGGATACGGTGGAGACCTTTCGCGATATCATTGCCGGCATGATCGATATCTATCTGTCATCCATGAGCAACCGGATGAATGAGGTGATGAAGGTGCTCACCATCTTTGCCGCCATCTTTATTCCGCTTACCTTTATTGCCGGTGTCTATGGCATGAATTTTAATCCGGACAGCAGTCCTTTCAATATGCCGGAGCTCAACTGGGTCTATGGCTATCCCATGGCCCTGGCCATTATGGCAGGGATGGCGGTGGCCATGGTCTTTTATTTCAAGAAAAAGGGCTGGTTTTAGCACTGGTGGACGCGAAAAAAGTATCTGTATGCTTCAGTACAAAATTTCGACAGGCAAGGGAAGGCGGCGACAGCGAAAGCGGTGACGTCAACGGTGACGTCGCGCAACCGGCGATGCCGAGGCAAGGCAAGAGATCGGGCTTTTTGCGACACTATCAATCGTCAGGGAGAGGGTGGTATGCGCAAGGTCAAAGTGGCGGCATTCATGGTGATCATCATTTTGGTGATGATCTTTACCCTGCAGAACACCGAGCAGGTGGAGATCAGGTTTCTTTTCTGGCAGCTGGCCCTGTCCCGCTCGCTGCTGCTCTTTCTGGTCTTTGCCCTGGGCCTGCTTTCCGGCTTTGTGCTCAGTGTGGTGAAGATCGATGAGCACCATGGGCAGGGGCAAGATGGCCCGGACCTATAACAGCCCGTTGAAAAACTACTGCACTCGAAGGTCTCTCTTTGTTCGCTATCTAGTGCCTGTCCAGAAATGGCCCTTTCATCCGATCTCGGCGTCATGCTCAAAAAATAATGCTCGGAGGTAAGCGAAACGAAGTGGAGACTCCGATATCAAATATATGCCTGCGCTTATTTTTCTCGCA
>PKTX01000023.1 GCA_002868945.1 Desulfobulbaceae bacterium | reverse complement strand
CCATGTAAACTGCACCCCAAGGGTACTTCCTCCGGGCGCGCATTTTTTCGCCTCATTTTTCCTAGCCTCAGCTACGCTCGCTACGTTTTTCAACGGGCTATTAAGGAGTGTCTGTCCGGAAATGACCTGTTTCTGGACAGACACTAAACAACAGACCGGGAGTAGATCATGAGAAGAAAGAAAATCGTTTTTGCAATGACGGCCGCCCTGCTGCTCTATGGTACGGCAGCCCTGGCTGAGCAACCTTCCGTGGCACTGGGCATGCAGCTCTTTAACAACCCGGGACTGGGCGCCTCGCAGAACGCCATTAGTTGCACCACCTGCCATCCGGACGGCAAGGGCATGGAAAAGGCGGCCAGCAATGCTAACCTTACAGAGATGATTAACCAGTGTATTGCAGGTCCCCTGAAGGGTGAGCCGTTAAGCGCCGAATCCGTGGCCATGCAATCCCTGGAGCTTTATCTGAACTCATTGGCAAAATAATAAAAGGCCATGTCGCTGCAACAATCCTTGTGCAAGGAGAAAGATACGTGAAAAAAAGATGTTTTGCTTTGGTTGCCGTCCTGCTCACGGCCGGCATGCCCGCTGGGAGCAGGGCCCTGGACAGGGGGCCTGAAACCATTGATCTGAAGGAAAGATTTCAGGTGGAGGGCAACAAGAAGGCCGTGATTTTCCCCCATCACCTTCATCAGGCCGGCCTGGCCTGCGCCGACTGCCACCAGG
The DNA here is from genome assembly GCA_002868945.1 of Desulfobulbaceae bacterium. Classification (GTDB taxonomy): domain Bacteria; phylum Desulfobacterota; class Desulfobulbia; order Desulfobulbales; family SURF-16; genus BM506. The sequence continues at coordinate 8,956 of PKTX01000023.1, read as the reverse complement.
ATCCTGCCGGCGGTGGTTCGCTGCTGGTGGAGTTTGTCAACAAGAGCGGCGTTGCCAACGACTTTCATAAAAAATTCTGTTGGCCCTGCCATGAAGAAAAGAAGGTGACCAGGGGGAAGTCCTGTTCCACCTGTCATAAATAGCGTCTCGTCGAAGCCTTGCGGGCAGATCCCTGCGGTACCTGCGCGGGGTGCGATCCCGCTGCGGCAGGTTGCCGTGCTGAGGCGCAGGCGGCGGCTCTCCTGAAATGAGTGGTGCGGCCCGGTTGCCTTTTTCTCCTTTTAGGAATATAAAGGGCCTCTTGAAAAGCACTTCGTCTGCGTACGTGCCTGCCTCTGTGTCCGAAGTGGGCCGGGCCGCACCGCAATTTGTCAAAATCAGAGAGAGTCGATCAACGGAAGCCACTACCATGTCCGCCCCCCTTCTGCCGCCGGAAATCAGCAGCCGCATAGCGGCGATTTATAAAGAAATAGAAGAGCAGTATGACGTGGTGGCGCAGGAGCTGGGCTTCAGCTGCACCGGCTGCACCGATAACTGTTGCGACAGCTATTTCCTGCACCATACCTACAGTGAATGGGCCTATCTCTGGCAGGGTCTGGCGGAGCTGGCTCCGGAAAAGAGGCAGGAGTTTGAGCGGCGCGCTCGTGACTATGTTGCCCGGAGCCGGGAGGCCTTGGCGCACGGCGAACGACCGCAGATCATGTGCCCCTTGAACGATGCCGGTCTCTGCGGCCTCTACAGGCATCGTCTCCTTATCTGCCGACTACACGGCGTGCCCTCCGCCATGACCAGGCCGGATGGTCGTCAGCTTCTCTTTCCCGGCTGCTTTCGCTGTCAGGAGATCACCGGCGACAGGCAGGATGTGGTGCGCATGGAACGGACGCCGCTCTTCCAGGAGTTTGTTCGCATAGAGACCGCTTGGTTGGGGCAAAAGAGAAAGGTGCTGCCCAAGGTGAAGATGACCATTGCCGAGATGATCATCCAGGGGCCGCCCCACTTCAGTCACTGCCGTTGACGCCATACCGCCATCTTTCGGAGGCGGCGCCTTGCCTGTGCCGCATCCCCTTTCCTGAAGCTGCGTTCGCACCTGTTCACCCCTCTGTCAGCCCTGAAACCTCTCTGCCGTGGGATAGCGTCTGCCGAAGCCAAAGGCCTTGCTGGTCACCTTGAGCCCCAGGGCCGCCTGTTTGCGCTTGTGCTCATTGCTCTTGATGCGCCAGACCACATCACGGACGATCTCCTCGTCAAAGCCGGCCGCAATGATTTCCGAGAGAGACTTATGCTCTTCCAGATAGGCGCTGAGAATAGGATCAAGCACCTCGTAAGGCGGCAGGATGTCCTGGTCCTTCTGGTTGGGGGCCAGCTCGGCACTGGGTGCCTTGCTGATGGTGTTGGTGGGAATGATTTCCCCTTCTCTGTTGACGTAACGGGCCAGCTCATAGACCAGCAGCTTGGGCACGTCGGCGAGCACGGCCAGGGCGCCGTTCATGTCACCGTAGAGTGTGCAGTAGCCCACGGCCAGCTCGCTCTTGTTGCCGGTGCTGAGCAGCAGGCCCTGGTACTTGTTGGCCAGGGCCATGAGCAGCAGGCCCCGGATGCGGGCCTGAATGTTCTGTTCCGTGACATCCTCCTGCAGGCCCTCAAAAAGGGGGGCCAGACTTGCCTGGCAGGCCGCCAGGATCTGATCTATGGGCAGGAGTTCAAAGCGAATGCCCAGGTTTACGGCCAGTTGTTCGGCATCGGTAATGGAGCCCGGCGAGGAGTAGGGTGACGGCATGCCCACCCCCATGACGTTTTCGGCGCCCAGGGCGCTACAGGCCAGGGCGCAGGTCAGGGCCGAGTCAATGCCGCCGCTCAGGCCGACAATGGCCCGCCTGAAGCCACATTTGTGGAGGTAGTCCCGGGTGCCCATGATCAGGCCGTCATGCACGGCCGCCACCTGGTCTGTTGCCGGCGGAGCCGTGGGAACAAGGCGGCTGCTGTCAATCATGAGCAGATCATCGGCAAAGGCCCTGGCCTGGGCGCAGAGGCGGCCCTGCCTGTCCAGGGCAAAGCTGGCCCCGTCAAAGAGCAGGGAGTCCTGGCCCCCCACCTGATTACAGTAGAGCAGCGGCAGGCCGTACTTGCCGCTGATGGCGGCAAAGGCAGTGCGGCGTACCTCCTGTTTGCCCATGGTAAAGGGCGAGGCGGCAATATTGATGAGCAGATCCAGGTCGTGCTCGGCGTTTACGTCGGCCACCGGATCAGTGTCATAGAGCCGTTCGGCAAAGGCGTCCGGGTCATTAAAGAGGTCCTCGCAGATGGTGATACCCATGTTCAGCCCGTCAAGACAGAAGAATTGACTGGCAGTGCCGGGCTGAAAATAGCGGCTTTCGTCAAAAACATCATAGGTGGGCAGCAATTTTTTGTGGCTGGTGTGGAGTATCTCGCCGTTGCGAAAGAGCATGGCGCTGTTGTGCAGCGGTTTGCCTCTCTCCTGGGGGCAGGCGCTGATAATGCCGGTGAGTATGGCAATGCCGTTGATCTCTCCGATGAGCCGGTCCAGGACGTGGTTTTGTCCCTCTAAAAAGGCGGGATGCTCCAGGTAGTCCATGGGCGGGTAGCCGCACAGGGCCAGTTCCGGGAAGATGGCAAGTTCGGCGCCCATCTCCTTGGCCCGTTGGGCCTCGGTCTTGATGATCGCGGCATTGCCGCTGAAATCACCAATGATGGGGTTGATTTGGCAGAGGGCTATTTTCATGACAGGTGTTTCTCGGCAGGTGGGGGTGCATGGCGCCGCTTTCACACCTGGCGATACACCAGGAGGGGCGGCACGATCTCTTCTTGCGGCAGCGTCTGCGGCCCGGCGCTTGTGGCGACCATTACTGCCGGCTCACCGGCAGACAATGAATTTCTGATTTATAGCACCATAAGCGCCGGTGGCAAACAATTTCCCTTTTTTCTTGCCAGATCAAAGTCTCTCCGGTTAGTTTGAAAATACTTTTTTTTATGCTGCCGGCACGGCCAAGGCCCGGGCGACTGTGCCCCTGTTAATATTCGGGGAAAGGTTGCTGTAACCTGCAGAAACTCATTCTTTTTTTGACAGGGTCACTATTCCCCCCATGAGCACCACGCGAAAATTTTTCATCCTGGACACCAATGTCCTTCTCCATAACGCCGATGCCCTTTACTCCTTTGCCGACAACATAGTGGTCCTGCCCATGACCGTTATTGAGGAGCTTGACAAGTTCAAGACCCGCAGCGACGAGTTGGGCCGCAATGCCAGAATGGTGGTCCGGGAGCTTGACAGCCTGCGGAGCAAGGGTCACCTCTCCGAAGGCGTTGGCATGGCAAACGGCGGCACCATGATGATCGTTCTGGAGCATGAGACCTCCAAGCATCCCAGCCTCAATCTGGCTGTACCGGATAATCGAATTCTGGCCGTGGCCTACACCCTGCACTGTCAGAAGAAAAAGGTTATTTTCGTCTCCAAGGATATCAATGCCCGCCTCAAGGCCGATGCCCTGGGCCTTGAGGTGCAGGATTTTGAAAAGCAGAAGGTCAACTTTGACGAACTCTATGCCGGCTATCGGGAGATCGAGGTGCCCTCTGATCTCTTTGACCGGTTTTTCCAGAGCGAAGAGCTGCCGGTGGAGGGCTTTGATTTCTACCCCAACGAGTTCGTCCTCTTAAAGGACGAGGCTGATGCCAAACACACGGCCCTGGTGAAGGCCAGCTCGGCAAAGACCCTGGTCCGCTTAAATAAGCAGTATGACAGCGCCTGGCAGATACGTTCGCGCAGCAAGGAGCAGCGCGTGGCCCTGGAGCTGTTGCTTGATCCCAAGGTGGAGATCGTCACCCTGGTGGGGCAGGCCGGTACCGGTAAGACCCTGCTCGCCCTGGCTGCCGCCCTGGAGACCACCATCGGACTCGGCCTCTATGACAAGATTCTGGTGAGCCGGCCGATTATTCCCCTGGGGAAGGATCTCGGCTATATGCCCGGCGACAAGGATGAGAAGATGCGTCACTGGATGCAGCCTATTTTCGACAACTTAACCTATATTCTCGGTGATCACCGGGCCAAGGCCTCTGAAAAAGATGACGACTCGGTTCGAGAAAAAGCGGAACAACTTCTCAAAGATCACATCATAGAGATGGAGGCCCTTACCTATATTCGGGGTCGTTCCATCTCCAATCAATATGTGATTGTGGATGAGGCCCAGAACCTGACCCCGCACGAGGTCAAGACCATTGTCAGTCGGGCCGGCGAGGGCACCAAGATGGTGCTCACCGGTGACCCGTACCAGATTGACAACCCCTACCTCGACTCCTCCAGTAACGGCTTGACCTATACGGTGGAGCGCTTAAAGGAGTTGGCGGTCCATGGCCACATCACCCTGCGCAAGAGTGAGAGGAGCCATCTGGCCGGGGTTGCCGCCGATTTTCTCTAGCAGCCCGCCAGGCCGTGGCCGAAGAGGGGCCGGATGACCCGGCAAGGCAGCGGCCCTCAGATCATCACCATGAAGGGGACAGGGGGCCGGGGCTGCCCGCCTGCCCCGCAAGAATAAAGGGAGGATGCGCTTGAATTTTGAACCGAAATGGATTGCCTGGGAGATCACCAGACGCTGCAATCTGAAATGTGTCCACTGTCGTTCCTCATCCACCTTGGAAGTAGAGGGGCATCCTGATTTTTCCTTCAGTGAGGCAACCCGGGTGATCGACGATATCGTCTCCTATGCCAAACCGGTGGTGGTCCTCTCCGGCTGCGAGCCCCTGTTGCGCGACGATGTCTTTGATATTGCCACCTACGGCACCGACAAGGGCCTGCGCATGTGTCTGGCCACCAATGGCCTTCTGGTCAACCAGGATGTCTGCGACAAGATCAAGGCGAGCGGCATCAAAATGGTTTCCCTGTCGCTGGATGGCTCAACCGCCGAGGTCCATGATAATTTTCGCAACCAGGCCGGCGCCTTTGACGGCATGATGAATGCCGCCCGTCTCTTCAAGAAAAACGATATCCCCTTTCTGATCAATTCATCCTTTACCAAGCGCAACCGCGACGAGGTGCCCAAGGTCTATGAGCTGGCCAAGAAGCTCGGCGCCACGGCCTGGTATATGTTCATGATCGTGCCCACCGGCCGCGGTGAGGATATCATGGAAGAGCTGGTCAGCCAGGAGATGTATGACGAGCTGCTGGACTGGCATTATGAGATGGAAAAGAATGAGGACGAGCTGCTCGTGCGTCCCACCTGCGCCCCCAACTATTACAGGGTTCTGCTGCAGAAGAAGAAGGAGCAGGGCGATGAGTTTGAACGGCGCAGCCTGAAGTTTTCCACCGGCGGCGCCAAGGGCTGCCTGGCCGGCCAGGTCATCTGCCTCATTGATGTCGACGGCAATGTCCTGCCCTGCAGCTATTTCCCCAAGGCGGCCGGCAATGTGCGCGAGCAGTCCTTTAAGGATATCTGGGAAAACTCCAAGCTCTTTCAGGATATGCGTAATTTTGCGGCCTACAAAGGCCGCTGCGGCAAATGCGAGTATATCAATGTCTGCGGCGGCTGCCGGGCCAGGGCCTATGCCATGTCCGGTGATTATATGGACGAGGAGCCCTTCTGCAACTATGTGCCCCGTAACTATAAAGTCGAGGAAGAGGCCTGACCGGCCCGCCTGAAAAAGAACGGCGCTTCGCCGTAGTCAGCCCTCGGTAGCTTTTGCAGCGGCCTCAACCACTCTTTTAGTCATTTTTACTAACACAATCAATTCCGGGACGAACCTTATGAATGACACCTTTTTGAAAGCCTGTAGAGGAGAAGCCGTATCCCACACCCCCATCTGGATCATGCGCCAGGCCGGCCGCTATCTGCCCGATTATCATAAGGTTCGCAGCCAGATGACCTTCCTAGAATTGTGTAAGACACCGGAAAAGGCGGCAGAGGTGACCCTGCAGCCGGTGGATATCCTCGGTGTGGACGCCGCCATCCTCTTTTCCGATATCCTGGTGACCCTGGAGGCCATGGGCATGGACCTCGACTTTCTGGAAAAGCAGGGGCCTGTTCTTGCCAATCCGGTGCGCAGCCAGGCGGATGTCGAGCGCCTTGTTGTGCCGGACCCGGTGGAAAAACTGGGCTATGTTATTGACACCATCCGTCTGCTGCGCAAGGAGCTGGCCACCAAGGTACCGCTCATCGGTTTTTCCGGGGCACCCTTTACCCTCTCCACCTACGCCATTGAGGGGGGCTCCTCCAAGGCCTTCTGGAACACCAAGAAGATGATGTATACGGCGCCTGATCTCTATCACGCCCTCATGCGCAAGATCACTGATTGCACCATCACCTACCTGCAGGCCCAGGCCGAGGCCGGTGCCCAGGCCCTGCAGGTCTTTGACTCCTGGGCCGGCTCCCTGTCCGCCGGGGATTTTGCCGAATTTGCCCTGCCCTATGTCCAGGATATCATTAAGGCCCTGAAACCGGCCGGCATCCCGCTCATCTATTTTGCCAACAACTGTGCCGGCTTGCTCGATTTAACCAAACAGTCCGGCGCCGATGTTCTCGGGCTTGACTGGCGGGTGGATATTCCCACTGCCATCAAGGTCTTTGGTCCTGATATTGCTATCCAGGGCAACCTTGATCCCATTGCCCTGCTTTTGCCGGAAGAGAAGCTCGAAAAGAGGATTGCCTCTATCCTGGAGCGTGGCAAGGCGGCCAAGGGTCATATCTTTAACCTGGGTCACGGTATCCTGCCGGAGACCCCGCCGGAAAAGGCCAAGTTTGTGGTGGATGCAGTGCATCGATTGAGTAAGAGAAGATAAAGAAGGTAGAGGAGGTAAAGAAGGTAGAGGAGTTAAAGGAGTTAAAGAGGTTAAAGGAGGTAGAGAAGTTAGAGAAGGTAAAGGAGGTAGAGGAGCCTTTATTCACTAACTCCTCTAACTTCTCTAACTTCTAATAACTTCTTTACCTTCTCTACCTCCTTTAACCTCTCCAACTCTTTTATATTAAACACATGATTCCCTCTGTTTCGCAATGCACTGAACTCATGGGCCGCTATGAGATGCTGGCCAATATCAAGGATCACTCCTTCATGGTGGCGCGCGTCACGGCCCTGCTCAGCCGCGAGCTGCAGCGCGCCGGCCTTGCCATTGACCTGGAGCTGGCCCTGGCCGGTGCCCTGCTCCATGACATTGCCAAGAGCCAGTGTCTGGGGGGCCGCTGTCACCATACCGAGGTGGGCGTTGAAATCTGTCTGGCCCACGGCTTTATCCAGGTGGCGGAGATTGTTGGTGAACATGTCGTGCTTGGCGACTATGCGCCGGAGAAACTCTCTGCCAAAGAGGTGGTTTATTACGCCGATAAAAGGGTCAATCATGACCGCATCGTCTCCCTTGATGAGCGGCTCGCCTATATTCTGGAGCGCTACGGCCAGGGCGATGCGCAGCGTGGTGAGATGATCATGGAAAATTTCGAGAAATGTCTCCTGATGGAGAAGCGGATCTTCAGTCATCTGCGCTTTGCGCCCGGCCAGGTGGCGGCGCGGGTAGAGGCGGCCGATGAACTGGCAGGTGCATATGCAGAAAGCAGATAACCGGAAAATCGGCGTCATCCTCCTTAATCTCGGTGGCCCGGAACGGCTTGAGGACGTCGAGCCCTTTCTCTTTAATCTCTTTTCAGATCGGCAGATTATCCATCTGTCACCCTTTGCCTTTCTGCAGAAACCCATTGCCCGTTTTATCGCCAAAAGGCGGGCCCCCAACTCCTGTAAGGCCTATCGGCTCATTGGTGGTGGTTCGCCGCTGCGGAAAATCACGGCGCAACAGGGTGCCACACTGGCCAATCTTCTTGGCCAGGTGGGAGATTTCAAGGTGGATATGGCCATGCGCTATTGGCATCCGGATGCCAGGCAGACCCTGGAGGAAATGGGGCGGGCCGGTATCACCAGGATCGTCGCCTTCACTCTCTATCCCCATTACTCCAAGGCCACCACCGGCTCGTCGGTCACCGATCTGGCCGCGGTTGCGGCGGCGCTGCCCTATGACTTTGAGATCACCGCCATTGAGTCATGGCCTGATCAGCCCGACTATATTGCCGCCCTGGTCAAGGGGGTACATCGTGAGTTGGGCCGCTGTGCCGACAATCCTACCCTGGTCTATTCAGCCCATAGCCTGCCCATGAAGTTTATCGAGGAGGGCGATCCCTATCTCAATGATCTCACCAAGACCATTATCGCCGTGGAGGAGCAGTTGGCCATGCGCGGCAAGCTCTGCTTCCAGAGCCGATCCGGGCCGGTAAAATGGCTGTCACCCTCAACGCCGGATACCCTGGTGGAGCTGGCGCAAAAGGGGGTCAAGGAGGTGGTGGTGATGCCGATCAGCTTTGTCTCCGATCATGTGGAGACCCTCTACGAGATAGATATCCAGTATGCCGAGCTGGCCAGGGATCTCGGCATGCGGCTGGTGCGGACCAGATCGCTCAACACCGACCCTCTTTTTATGAAGGGGCTGGCCAAGCTGGTTATTGCCGCCTGCCGCGGCAAAAGATGGTTGTAAGGAGGATGAATATGGCACGAGGCGGTATGGTCAAGGGTATGGTGCTTCTGGCGGTGCTGTTTTTTCCGGTCACGGCACCACCGCTTGCCGCCGGCCGGCAATGTGCCGAGGCCTTGAAAGATTCCTGCCTGAGCTGCCACGGCCTGGCCCGCACCTGCCGAGAGCTGGGCCGGGACACCAGCTATTGGCGGAACACGGTGGCCAGGATGGCCCGCTACGCCCCGTCAATTTCCGAGGAGAGCCAGGCGGCCCTGGTCTCCTGCCTGGCCAAGGAAAAAAGGGCTGTAAAGGAGATCTGCCAGCAGTAAAATCCCTCTCACCTCTCACCTCTCACCTCTCACCTCTCACCTCTCACCTCTGATATGGTTGACTCTTTGTCAAGAGGAAAGACGAATCCGTTATCCTTTTTTGTGGGATTTAGTCACATCTTCCAGTGTACTG
>PKTX01000011.1 GCA_002868945.1 Desulfobulbaceae bacterium | reverse complement strand
GCGATATCGGAGTCTCCACTTCGTTTCGCTTACCTCCGAGCATTATTTTTTGAGCATGACGCCGAGATCGGGCCGGTAAGCGAGTTTACGAGACTCCGAAAGGGCCATTTCTGGACAGACACGAGTTAACACGACACTAAGCATTGCGCCTATGCAATCTTTAAACGCTGTGCCGATTGAGTCTCCAGGCATCAAGGTTTAGATTTCATCATAAGGTGAGGTTTAATTTTTTTTCCTGAGGAAAGTGCCATGGCTGAAAAGTATCTGCATCATCTCATGCAACTTATAGGCTCAAAGAGGATCTTGGCCGCCTATGAGTATATGAAAGAGCTGCCTGCCAACACCGCCATCCCCAACAAACACAACCTCTTTGCCGACCTTGAAGCCAAGGTCAAAGAGGCCCGCGTTCTTGCCCGTCAGGTCAATTTTCTTCTCAACAAGGCCGCCTATCCCAAGGCCCTTACCTGCCTGCACAAGGTACGGCGCCTGGTGCCTGATTTCCCGAATATAAACAATGATATTGATTTTATCGAGGGGACCATGGCCAACCTCAAGCAGAGCCTGGCCTCTGCCGAGCTCGCCGCCCGTCGCGGCGATAAAAAAGGTGTGGCCGAGCTTCTTAACATGGCCGACCAGATTGACCGGGGCAACAGTGCCATACCCGCCATCAAAAAGAGGCTGCACAAAAGCGTGCGCAGAAGAAGGATGCGCACCATGGCGCTCACCGCCCTGATCATCCTGACCCCCTTTGCCTATGCCGGTTATGAACACAAGGCCTTTGTCAGCGGTGACGATCACTGGCGGCGAGCCAGGGCATCTATCGGCAACCAGGAGTACAAGGAGGCCGAGGCGCAGATGGCCCGGGCGAGACACGCTCTGCGCAATGTCCGCCTTCTGCACCAGGTGGACAAGCAGAAATTACTGAACAGCGTCATCAATATGGCTGCCTCGGAGACCTTTCAGCAGGGACTGGAGGGCAAGGTCCTGCATAACGGCCACTTTATTGATCGCACCACCCAGGAGCAACTTGATCAGATCGCCGCATTTTCCCGGGCGGCCCGGGAGAATATCGCCCGGCAGAAGTGGTCGGTGGCCCTCAAGAAATATCAACAGGCCCTGCACGTCGCCCTGAGCGATGAGGAGTACCACCATGCACGCATCAGCGAGCTGCGCACCGCGCTCCTGCAGGTCCGCGATACCATCTACAGTCACTATAAGGAGCAGGACGAGGCAACCCTTGTCGCTCTGGTGGAGGAGGGAGATCGCTTTTTCCAGGAGAGGAGATGGGCCGAGGCCATGGAGGCCTATGGGCAGGCCCTGGCCTTTGCCCGGCAGAACAGGGTGGCTGATTATGGCCTGGTCGGCCGCATGGGCAGAGCCCGGCACGAGGCGGAAATCAATAATTGCCTTGACGAGGCAGAGGCCCTCATGGCGCTCAACAAGCAAAGCGAGGCCCGCCTTGTTTTTCAGCGCATCATCACCATCATTGAGGAGAACGATCTGGCCGATCTGGCGGCTCTGCCCCTCTCAAGGAAAATGGTGGCCCGCATCGACAGAGAACTCTTTGTCGACAAGATAAGGAGCTTGACTGCCAGGGGCGAGGAGTTACACACCGCTGAAAAATATGACGAGGCCCTGGCCCATTACCGGGAGGCCCTTGTTACATTGACGGAAAACTCCCAAAAATATGCCCTGGATATGGCGCCGCAGGAAGAAAAGATCAGAAAGGCCCTGGCCGAACTGGACAAGCAGCAGACCCTTGCCGGTCATTACCGCTATCTGCTGGCCACCTACCAGAAGATTGTCCGGCAGCAGTTCAATCTCTCCAGCCAGGTGAAACTGCAGCAGCCCGAGGTGGTCTTTCTCAAGGAGGAGGACAACAGCCTGATCTACAAGATAAGCGCCCTGGGCATTGCCCCGTCAACAGCGGCCGGTCCTTCGACGCGCTACGAGGTGGATTTCAAAATCGACAAAAGGGCGGACAACCGGCTTCCACAGCCCGTGCCGACAAGCTGAGACACGGTTACTTTTTCTCCTTCCCTGGGCTGATTGCAGCAAGCTGTCGATCAATCAGACTCCAGAGCCCGTGCAGGATACGGACCTCTCGTTCATCAAGACCGGCCCTGTTGAAGATGCGGCGATAGGTGCGCAGGATATGGTCCGGATTGCCCGGATCAAGATAACCGGCCGCCAGCAGGGTGCGCCGCATGTGGTCGAACATCTGCTCCTTATGGCCCGAGACGGCCCGCTCAACGCCGCCATCCGCACTTTCGGAACCTTCGGACGGCTGCCGGGCATATTCGTAGAGACAGATGGCCACGGCCTGGGCCAGATTCAGGGAGGGCAGCTCCGGGGTGGTCTCAATGGTGATAAAGGTATCACAGAGACTCAGCTCATGGGTGGTGAGACCGTGGTCCTCGCGACCAAAGACCAAGGCCACCTTCTGGTGGCAGGGCAGGGCACTGCATTTTGCCGCCAGCTCATGGGGTCTGATGAATTCATTGCGATACTTGCCGAAGCGCCGGCTGCTGCCGATGACCAGATGACAATCGGCAATGGCCTCGGCCAGGTCATGATACTTGCGGGCCGAACGCAGGACGCTTTTCTTGGCTGTTACCGCCATGTCGCGCGCCTCCTTGCCGAGATGATCGACACGAGGCTTGACCAGACGCAGGTCCTGAAAGCCGAAGTTCATCATCACCCGGCAGATGGAACCGATATTAGCGCCACCCTGCGGTTCAACAAGTATAATGGCGAAGTTTTCGCGTGGAAGAGCCATATATAAAATAAGGGTATCTTGAATTATTAGATTTTTCGGAGTCTCGCAGGCTCGCTTACCTGTTCGAGTTTGAGAAGCATAGAAAATAAAAAGCGCGCCCTGCAAGAGGTAAGGGAGCCTGCGACACTCCGGGTGCCCTTGGGGTGCAGCATATCAGGTATATGTGAGGATTTTTATTTTTCGTGGCGACGAAAAAATCGGACAAAAAAGCAATTATTCAAGATGGCCATAAGCCCGGACAGCAGTAAGTGCGCCGGGCTTCCTTCTTCTTTAATGATGCAGTGTCTGAGGATACCGCCGCTTCGGCGGCTGCAACGAGGAACAGTTAGACAATTTACAGGGCCGCGGCAATGGCATCACCCATGGCCGCGGTGCCCACCGCCTTGCTCTTGTCAATGGCGATATCAGCGGTGAAGATGCCGGAGTCCAGGGCCTTGGCCACACTCCGGTCAATGGCATCGGCCGCCTCATCCAGGCCAAAGCTGTAGCGCAGCATCATGGCGGCCGAGAGGATCTGGGCAATGGGATTGGCAATGCCCTGACCGGCAATATCAGGCGCGGAACCGCCGGCCGGTTCATAAAGGCCGAACTTGTCCTTGTTCAGGCTGGCCGAGGCCAACAGGCCCATGGAGCCGGTGAGCATGGCCGCCTCGTCGGAGACAATATCGCCGAACATATTGCCGCAGAGCAGGACATCGAACTGACGCGGATCGCGCACCAGTTGCATGGTGGCATTATCGACATAGATATGCGACAGCTCCACGTCTTCATACTCCTTGGCAATCTCGCTGACCACCTCACGCCAGAGAACCATGGTGGTCAAGACATTGGCCTTGTCAACCGAGGTGACCTTCTTGTTGCGCAGCCGCGCCGCGTCAAAGGCCATGCGGGCAATACGCTCAATCTCCCAGCGCCGATACACCATGGTATCAAAGGCATACTCATCAGGGCCGCTGCCCTCGCGTCCCTTGGGTTCGCCAAAATAGATGCCGCTGGTCAGTTCCCGCACGCAGAGGATATCAAAACCGTCACCAACAATATCGGCACGCAGGGGACAGGCACCCACCAGAGACGTGAAGACCTTGGAGGGCCTGAAGTTACAGAAGAGATCAAAATGTTTGCGCAGGGGCAGCAGGGCGGCCCGTTCCGGCTGCTGGGCCGGCGGCAGAGCTTCCCATTTGGGGCCGCCCACCGAGCCGAAAAGAATGGCGTCACTCTCCTGGCAGGTCTGCAGAGTATGGGGAGGCAGGGCCTCACCATGCTTGTCAATGGCACACCCGCCAACATCCTCATGGACATATTCCAGGGCAAAGGAGAACTTCTTCTGGGCAACATCAAGGACCTTGATGGCCTCCTGCATCACCTCGGGGCCGATTCCGTCACCAGCCAGTACAGCTATTTTTTTCATGACATATCCTTAAAGTAGAATAAAGGGGTTTATCTGTTTAGCTCATTCTGCCGGGATCAGCAAAATATTCCCGGGTGGAGCGCAGCACCACGCCGGACAGAAAGAGCAGGCCGATCAGGTTGGGCCAGGCCATCAGGGCATTAAAGATGTCGGAAATCGCCCAGACCTGCCTCAGTTCAAAGGTGGCGCCCACCGGCAGGAGAAGGCAATAGAAAATACGGTAGGGCAGTATCGACTTCTCCCCGAAGAGATACTCGACAGATCGATCACCATAGTAGGACCAGCTCACCGCTGTTGAAAAGGCGAAAATAGCCATACTGACGGCAACGATATAGGTCCCCACCATGGGTAGGGCGGTGCCAAAGGCATGGGCGGTGAGGTTGGCTCCGGACAGGCCGCCCTCATAGGCCCCGGTGACAATAATAACCAGGCCGGTCATGGTACAGATAATGACGGTATCGATAAAGGGACCAAGCATGGCAACCAGCCCTTCGCGGACAGGTTCGTTGGTCTGTGCCGCACCATGGGCAATGGGGGCGCTGCCTAGGCCCGCCTCATTGGAAAAGAGACCACGGGCCACACCCCAGCGGATGGCCTGGGCCACGGCTGCGCCGGCAAAACCGCCGGTGGCGGCCGTACCGCTGAAGGCATCATGGAATATCATGGTAAAGGCAGCGGGAATGGCCTGGAAATTCAAAACAAGGACAACAAGGGCACCCACCACGTAAAACAAGGCCATAAAGGGCACCATGCGGCTGGCCACATGGCCGATCCGCTTAATACCGCCGACAATAACGGCAAAAACCAGCACGGCAATAATCAGACCGGTGGCCAGTTTGGGGATGTTAAAGGTGCTCAGCATGGGCGCGGCCACGGAATTGGCCTGCACCATGTTGCCGATGCCAAAGGAGGCAATGGCCGCAAAAAAAGCAAAGAGCACCCCCAGCCATTTCTGCTTCAGACCATGCTCCAGATAGTACATGGGACCGGCGCTGATGGAACCATCGCTATGCACGACGCGATACTTGACGGCCAGCAGGGCTTCGGCAAATTTGAGTCCCATGCCGAAAAACGCCGTGACCCACATCCAGAAGAGGGCGCCCGGCCCGCCGCTGGCAATAGCCACTCCGACGCCGGCGATGTTACCGGTACCAATGGTGGCGGACAATGCAGCCGAAAGGGCCTGGAAATGGGTGATCTCTCCCTTGTCCTCGGGGTTGTCATACTTGCCGGAGAGCAGACCGAATCCGTAAAAGAAGTGGCGAATCTGGACGCCCTTCAACAGAAGAGTTGTAAAGATCCCTGTGCCCAGGAGCAGGATAATGGTGACAGGCCCCCAGACAAAACTACTGATTGAATCAAGCACGATACTTCTCCGGATTTACTCAAGATGGCCATGTGAAAGACATTGCATAACGCAAGGCTGCTATACTCAAGATTTATCGATGTTTCAACAGATAAATTGCCGGCCAGGCCACGGCGTGCGGTCATGAAGAATTGCGGCCCTGGCATGGTACAGCAGGGGAAATTGCCGAGGAGGCAAGAGGGCGCAAATGAGCCGCCAGCGATGGAGACGGAAAGGGAAAGGAGGTGTGAGGCGGCAGGGGAATCAAAAAATTCGCGGCGCCAGAGCTTTTTTGCTCCTAACTCCTAACTCCTCACTCCTCACTCCTAACTCCTAACTCCTAACTCCTAACGGCTGACTGACAAAACTAGTACGATGTTACGGCAAGATAAAACAACTGTTGAAGTTGAGCCTTTAAGCTTTTCTTCTGACTCCTGACTCCCGAATTCTGCCCCCCTTACAGAGACAAGCCGCTGCGCCGTTGCCTTCTGAATATCTTGCCCATGATCCAACCGGCAAGAAAGACCCCGAAACCGGCGAGAAACCAGAAAAGGCGGTCCCGTTGCACCAGTTCCGCATTAACGACACGCAGGCGCTCCGTCTCTTCTTCAGCCGTCTTCAGTCGCGCCTGCAGGGCGTCGCGCTCTCTGACGATCTCCTCGACATCCTGCGACTGTTGCCGCAAGGCTTGATATTTTTCCTCGGCATCCTGGCCGGAGCTGGTCAGGGTTGCCACCTGGCTGTTCAGCTCCAAAATCTTCGCCTCCTTATCGCGGACCGTATCCTGCAAGGCCTGCAGCGAAGCCTTCAGGTCATCCTGCTGTTGGGCGGCAGCGCCGAGCCGCGAGGTGAGAGACGCCACCTCCTTTTCAAGATCGGCAATAATGAGATCCTTGGGCTTTTCATCAATGGTGTATTTCTTTTGAACCCAGCCCTGCCGGCCATCTGCTGTTTTCACGAAGAGGAACCCCTCTTCGTTCTCCTGCAGAACCTCAAGGAGATCACCCGACTTGAGGTAGGCAATGACCTCACCGCTGGCGGTACCCATGTCACGCAAGGAGACAATAAGAATATCGGAGATATATCTTTTCTCGGCATGCACCAGGCCGGGGGCACACAAAAGAAAGAGCAGTAAAAAAACGGAACATCGATGAGCTAGTTTCATGTGAGATATCCTTGCTGTTGCCTGATCGCCTCATACAGAACAATGCCGGCGGTCATGGCCAGGTTGAGGCTGCGGATGTTGCTATTGACCATGGGCAGGGTATAGCAGCGATCTTCATAAAGCTGCAGCACGTCTTCAGGCAGTCCCTTGGTTTCCTTGCCGAAAATCAGAAAATCACCTGGTCGGAAGCGGGCCTCTGTATAGATCTTGGCAACCTTGGTGGTAAAAAAATAGAGCTGTTCCTCGGCCTGGGCCTCAAGGAAACATTCTAAATTATCCCAGTATCTTATGTCAACAAATCGCCAATAGTCAAGCCCGGCGCGTTTCAGGTGTTTGTCGGAGGTGGAAAAACCAAGGGGCCGCACCAGGTGCAACACCGTATTGGTGGCGCCGCAGAGACGGGCAATAGAGCCGGTATTTGGCGGAATTTCCGGTTCCACCAGGACAATATGAAAGGGAGATCTGCTCAAGAAAAATAATGGCTAGAGAAAGGTGATGGTGTCTTGCGGCTTGAGAACAAAGGTCCGGACATAAAGCGTTTTATGGGAGGTGGACGTGTCGAGCATGGCCACCAGCTGCCGGGTGCCCTGTTTGAAACGAGCCAGCTCCGCGCCGGTCAGGACGGAGCGCGGTTTGAATTTAAGGGCAAAGGGGTTCTTAAACTGGTTGTTGTGGGAGATGCGGTAGTCGAGATGGGGACCGGTTGACATGCCGGTCGAGCCCACGTAGCCGATAATATCCTTCTGCACTACCTTGGAGTCACTGCGCAGGCCTTTGGCGAAACGGGAGAGATGCCCATAATATGTCTTGTAGCCGTTTGGATGCCGGAGCACCACCTGTTTGCCGAAGCCGCCCCTGATACCGCGAAAGACCACCTTGCCGTCCGCCGCAGCCATAATCGGTGTGCCGGTGGGCGCGGCCAGATCAATGCCGAGATGCGGCCTGACCACCCCGAGGATGGGATGCTTCCGCCGCCAGGTGAATCCGGAAGTGACCCGGCCCATGGGCACCGGTGAGCGCAGAAACGAGGTGCCCAGTTCCTCGCCGCTGGGGCTGTAATGGGCGGTGGTCCCATCCTGCCTGGTATAGTGAAAGCCCTCGTATTGGTTGGTGCCGGACTTATCTCCATATTTGGCATAGAGGATATTGCCGTAGCCGATGAATTTGTCCTTCTGGTAATACTCCTCGTAGACAATGGTGAAGGTATCGCCGGGACGGGTCTCGGTATTGAAGTCAAAACGTGAGGCAAAGATGTCGGCAAAGGAATAGATGAGCTTGGGGCTCAGATTCATTTTCTGGAAGGCGGCAAAGAGCGAGGCGTTGATGGTGCCGGCAATGCTTACGGTTTTCACCTCAAGGGGAATTTCGTCACGGGCGGCGACAAAGGCGTCGTCACGCTTGACAACCGTGTAACGGTGCAGGGGGTCGGATTCATAAAGACAACGCAGCAGTTCACCTTCACCGTCAAGGTCCACGGTGAAGGTATCGCCGGCCCGCAACCTGCGAAAGTCGAGACAGGAACTGAGATTGTTGACTATCTGGTGGCGGACATCCTTGGGCACCTCACTCCTGATCATGGCCCGCATCAAGGTGTCACCGGCCTGCAGGGTGCCGGAGATGGTCTCGGTTATCTTGGCTGCCAGGGGCAGGGGAGGGGGACTCACCGCTTGCAGATCAACAACAGCACCGGTCCGGCCAGGTTGCCCATGATGCTTTGCCTTGAAATCGTAAGTGTTATTATTATAGGCACTGGTCCGATCAACATAGACACCGGCAGAGGCCAGAATCAGGGCCAACACGGCAAAAAGTATAAGGCGAGAAATCTTCACATGGACACCGGGGAAACGACAATAAGAAACAACACATTCAAAGCCGAACCACTTTCGACTTTATCTCCTTAATTCTTCACCATTTTACTACACTATATTTATCCCGGACACAAGGCCGTGATCCGGGAAAAACAGGGCTTTTTCCTGTAATTTCAAGAGGAAACATGCGCCACCCGCCAGGGTGTGGCCGCTGGCCGCAGCACCCTACCATATATGGTAGCCACAGACAACAGCGCACAGCGCCCACACACCCCCACAGGGCTGTTTTTTCCCGGCCCACCACCCTGAACGGGACAATGGCTGGCATAAATGAGCCGCAATGCTGCATATCCCCATTGCTGAACCGAGCGAGCAGGGAGCCGTGCATCGGCAAGACATGCCGGAGTGCCACCGACAGCCAGAAATAGCTTGTCAGGCTATTGCTTCCGCAGTAGCGTGCACGATTATATACCCCGCGCAGACCAGCAATTTCCGAAGGGATGCCAAGAATTGGTATTATGTCCCCGGAATATCGGTGAGCAAAGCGTTATATGTATGAAATCAAACGGGAGGAGGCTGGAAGATGAAAGGTATGGCTAAAGTATTCTTGTTCGTAATGATTTGGCTGCCGACAGTTGCGAATGCAGGCGATGGTTACAAGATTACAGGTCAATCTGGTGTCATGTACTTTGTGGCTGTTGATGCTGATCAGAAAGATAATGAAGACGTCTATCGCTATGCAGTGGGTGAAGCTTGTGCCGGTAAGGCAGTATGTCAGGTTCAATTCTGGGTTGATAGTGCTCCAAAAAAATTCCCATTAACCGATGCTCAGGTTGACTCTAAGTTGGTTCAGTGGCAGCTGAATCTCAATACCGGACTCCGTCGGTGGCTAGTGAAGTGCAGTTCTTCCAATTTGTTCGCTAAAGAAAGAGAGTGCATGTAGAGGACCAGAAGAGTGCCAAGTGTATTTCTCAAAAAAGGATCACATAAAACGTTGACTGAGCTTGGTGTTTCAAAAATTGGAGGATCAAATGGCGCTTGTAAAATGTAAACTCAACTTTCTGACTTACGAAAGAAATGCACTAACAAGCTGAAATAGCGAACTTTTTAATAGAAAAGCCCTTTACTCCCTGGTATGTTGTGTTTGGAAAAAACATAATAAAAACAAGGAGAAAGGGCTGATGAACTATAGCGAGAAGCATTTTGAAGAGCAAGAGGAAATTCG
>PKTX01000041.1 GCA_002868945.1 Desulfobulbaceae bacterium | reverse complement strand
TTCGCTTACCTCCGAGCATTATCTTTTGAGCATAACGAGGTAAGCGAGCTCGCGAGACTCCGGGAGATTGGACGAAAAAGCAATTATTCAAGATAGCCTAGAGTTATCTTCCCCGAGAAGGTCGCCGATAACCTTGAGATGGCGATCCGTAACACCGCGTCGCTCCTCGACAAATCGTCGAGCCCGGTCACCGGCGCGGCGGCGCTCGTCACTGTCGGCAACAAGAGGGTGCAGGGCCTGACACAACTCCTCAACATCGGCAACCTGACGGGCGGCATCCTCGGCCAGCATCTCACTGACGATATCGGCAAAATCCTCCATATGGGGGCCAAAGAGAACGGGCTTGCCAAAAGCGGCCGGTTCCAGAGGGTTATGGCCGCCAAAGGGCACCATGCTACCGCCCACATAGGCCAGATCGCCCTGGCGATAACACTCCACCAGTTCGCCCATGGTGTCGACAACAAGGAGATCCTTATCCTGCCAGGACGCCTGCGGATCGCTGCGACAGGCCACCGTCAGACCAAGACCGCTGAAAACGGTCGCCACCTCCGGGGCCCGCTCGATGTTACGAGGAGCAACAACAAAGAAGAGATCCGCCACACTGCGATGGAGCCGGGCAAAGCAGCCGGCCAGGATCTGCTCCTCGCCGGGATGAGTGGAGCCCACCACAATGATCGTCTTGGCCGCCGGCAGGGCAAAGGGCGCTGTGGCGCCGGCGCGCTGCTGCCTGAAGTCGGGCAGGGCGGCATCGATCTTCAGATTGCCCAGGGCACAGACCTTGGCCGGGGCAATGCCCAGGGCGATCATCTTATCAACATCAGCGCCGGTCTGCATGCTGAGCAGGGCAAAGGAGTCAAAGAGGGGGGCAAAGAAAAAGGCAAAACGTTGATAACGCCGAAAAGAAGCGGCTGAAATGCGGCCGTTGACCAGGATGGCGGCCGTTGACGAGCGTCTGATGGCAGCCAGCAGGTTGGGCCAGAAATCGGTCTCCACCTGGACATAGAGGTCAGGCCGCAAAACCTTGACAAAACGACGGACCACCCAGAAGTGATCAAAGGGAAAGTCAAAAAAGAGGTCCACGACATCGGCCAGTACCTCACTCCGGTAGCGGGCACCGCTCCTGGTGGAGGTGGAGAGGAAGATCTGGGCATCAGGGTAAGTGTTGCGCAGGCCGCATACCAGTGCTACAACAGAGGAAACCTCGCCCACGGACAGGGCATGCACCCATATCCGCCTCTTGCCGGAGGGCAGCCGGGCGACCTTGGCCCGTAGCCCCCACCCCAGCCGGGACAGAACCCTGCCGCGATAGCGCGGCGTCAAAGCGACAAACAGGGCAAGGGGTAGACCCAGCACCAGCATGGCCAGATGCTGCCCAACATTATACAGAAAGCGAATCATCAATGAATATTATCCTGTTTGACAAGGATGAGATAGAAAACGGCGCTGTTCTGCTCACGGATCACAGTGCCGAACATATCATCAAAATCTTAAAAAGCCAACCAGGCGCCACCCTGAAAACAGGGATTATCAATGGCCCTTCCGGAACCTCCACCATTACCCGCATGAGCGGCCGGACCGTTGAGCTGTCGACCCTCGACCACTGCCGTCAGCCTGCCCCGCCCCCGGTGGATATTGTCCTGGCCCTGCCCAGACCCATCATGCTCAAGAGGGTGCTGGCCCAGGTGGCGACCTTTGGTGTCGGTCGCCTCTTCCTCATCAACTCCAGCCGGGTGGAAAAGAGCTTTTTCTCCGCCAGTCTCCTGCAACCGGAAAAGATCAAACAACGCCTGCTGGCAGGACTGGAACAGGCCGGCGACACCCTCCTGCCGCGGGTCAGCATCGAAACACGCTTTCGGCCCTTTGTTGAAGATAGCCTGCCACACCTTGCCAAAGAGTACCGGGCCATGCTCGTCGCCCATCCCGACACAGGAGCAGGCCTGGCCGATATTCTACCGCCGCCCCTCAACGGCAGGGTACTGCTTGTTATCGGCCCGGAGGGCGGCTGGATCGATTTCGAGGTGGAGCTGTTACGCCGCCAGGGCGTGCTGCCCTTTGATCTCGGCCCCCGTATCCTGCGGGTGGACAGCGTCATTCCCTCCCTTCTCGGGCAGCTCGATCTGTTGCGCCGTCTTTGATCAACCAGGAACCTGCCGGGCTTTCCCACGCTCCGATCAATCACGCCCGACAGACTCCTACCCCTTGACCCTGGCCATCACCTTGCCCAGCAAGGCCTCAAGCTCCTCCATGCGCAGGGCATAAAGCAGACCGCCATAGACCAGCATGCCGCCGACAATGCAGAGAAGCAGGGAGCCGATCTGCAGCAGCAGCGCCCCGTTCAGCCCGGCCTCAAAGAGCCGGGCCAAGCCGGCCACGCTCAAGCTCATGAGGCCGGCTGCCATGAGGATCTTCAGCAGTCCCTTGCCCACATAGGCCAACGATAGGCCGGCAAGCTTCCGGTACAGCACGACAAAGAGAAACAGAAAATTACAGGCCATGGCCCCGGAAAGCGACAGGGCCGTGGCCCTGTAGCTCAGGGCATCAATAAGGGAGACCACCAGTAGCAGATTGACGCCGACACCGATAAAGCTGCCGAACACCGGATATTTCGTATCCCCCAGGGCATAAAAGACAGGCGCGGTTATCTTGACCGCCGCATAGGCAAAGAGCCCCAGGGAATAAAAACGCACTGCCTCCGCTGTCCTGAGCACGTCCGTGCCGCCGAAACTGCCGTGCCCGAATAGCACAGCGACAATGGGCTCGGCCAGGATCCAGAGACCGCAGGCCGCCGGGATGGAGAGACAGAACCCCATAACCAGGGAAGAGACAAAGGCCTCCTTGAGCTCGGCATACTCCTTCCGCGCCGCATATCGGGAAATCAGGGGCAGGCTGGCCATGGACAGGGCCACACCGAAGAGGCCGATGGGCAGCTGCATCAGCCTGAAGGCATACTGCAACCAGGAGACACTGCCCTGCTCACAGGAGGAGGCGAAGTTGGTGTTCACAAAAATATTGAGCTGAGTGGCGGACAGGCCGATGACAGCCGGCACCATGAGCATGAGAACGCGATGGAGACCCGGGTCCCGGAGGTCAAGAACAGGCCGGAATCGAAAACCGACCTTGTGCAACAGGGGGAGCTGACAACCAAGCTGCAGGATGCCGCCGATCAGGGTACCCACTGCCATGCCGGCAATGGCTGGCTGGCCCATGCGGTGGAAGAGGTAGGCAAAACCCAAGCCGCCGATAATCGATCCCAGATTAAAAAAGGAAGAGGCCATGGCCGGCACAAAAAACCTGCCCTTTGAGTTGAGGGCTCCCATGACCACGGCGGAAAGGGAGATCAGAATGAGAAAGGGAAACATGATCATGGTAAGCAGGCTGGTCAGGGCCACCTTACCCGGCTCCTGCTCAAACTCTCCCTTGACCAGCAGGAGGACGATCTCCTCGGAAAAATAGATGCCCAGCAGGGTCAGCAGGCTCAGAAAAAGGGCAAAAAAGACCAGGACATTATTGGCCAGGCGCCAGGTCTGCTCCTTGTCGCGGGTGGCGTTATAGTCGGAAAAAACAGCCACAAAGGCGGCGGACAAGGCGCCTTCACCAAAGAGGTCACGCAGCAGATTGGGAATACGGAAGGCCACCACAAAGCTGTCATAGGCATAGCCGGCCCCGAAAAAAAAGGCGAAGACCTGCTCACGGATCAGGCCCAGCACCCTGCTGCACATGACTGCAAAACCCACGGTGCCCGCGGAACGCGCTATTTTTCCGGTATCGGCAGAGGCCTGTTTCATGAAGTGGATAGGGGGAAAAGGAAAAAACTTTTTCAACCAACAGCTGCTCGCCCGGCCCTGACACGGCTACAGCGACCGGCAACGCAGGCAGAGGAGATGGCGATAGTACTTGCTTTATGGCAAGGCAGACTTTACTATACTGGCCACAGTCAGGTTAAACATCTGTTTTCAATCATTATCTTTGAAAAAGATGACCGCCGTCCCTGCGAAAGGGAGGAGAGGGACGCTGCAACCCTTGCCGCCCGTGCCTTTTCGACCAGATGGAGCACAAAGCGGACCCACCTTACCAGGGATTCATACTTGACGCCAACGCTTTACCTCCACAAGAAACCCAGCACCTGAGGCACGGAGATATTCCATGGGGGATCCATCAACAACCAAAAACATTGTCCTGCTTGGCCATTCCAAGGCCGGCAAAACCGCACTCAGCCGCGCCCTCCTCAAAACCTGCGGCATAGAGAATCCTGTCATCGACAAGGACCCGGAGTCCCTGGCCCACCAGATGACCACAACCTCCAGCCATTTCCACTGTCAGTGGCAAGGCAGGAACATGGTGTTCAGCAACACTCCGGGTGACGCCAACTTCCTGCATGAAGCCGATATCCTGGCCCATGTCAGCGACAATGCCGTGCTCACCATCTGCGCGGACGAGGCCCACACATTCCAGACGGAAAAGGCGGCCCACCTCATCCAGCAATCCACCATGCCCTCCATTCTCTTTATCAACCGCATGGACGAGGACAAGGCCGACTTTAACGGCACCCTGGCTGCCATCCGCAAAAACATCCTCCTTGATCCGGCCGTTCTCTACCTGCCCATCGGCAGCGGAGCGGATTTCTGCGGCGTAGTGGATGTAATCGCAGAAAAGGCCTACTATTTCAACGACAATACCCCGGAGGCCGGCACAGAGGCGGCGATCCCCACCGCCATGCAGGATCAAGCCTATATCGCCCTTGAAAAGCTCATGGAACAGGTGGCGGAAACCGACGACGAGCTGATAGAGGAGCTTTTGGAGGAGGGCGAACTGGACCGACAGGACCTCATCGACGGCCTGAAAAACGCCGTGGCCGCCGGCGCCCTGTCGCCGGTCTTACCGGGCGCCGCCAAAAAAGGCTACGGAGCCGCCCTGCTGCTCAACCTCATCGACCAATACCTGCCGGAGACAACGACAGAAGAGGATGCCTCACCCAGGTGCCAGATCTTTAAAATCGACCATGAACCCAAACAGGGCACCCTCTACTACTGCAAGGTCCACTCCGGCAGCCTGCGGCCCGGCACCCTTTACAACGTCAGCCGCAACAGCCGGGAGGAAATCGACACCTTTTATATCCCCTATGGCGGCAAATTGGAAGAAAGCAGCAGTCTCAATGCCGGCATGATCGGTGTTCTGGTTGATCTTAGTGCCAGTGCCCCGGGCGATACCCTGGCAGTATCGCCCGGAGCCGAAGCCCTGCCGCCCTTACCGACGCTGAACCGCTCCCATGCCACCTGCGCCGTTGCCTGTGCCGATGCGGCCGACAAGGATGCCATGTTCATTGCCCTGTCGAAAATCGTGGCGGAAGATCCGGCCCTCAGCATGAGCCTGCAACCCAAGACCGGCGAGACCCTGCTGGCCGGTCAGGGTCGCCTCCATCTGGAGGTCGCCTGCCAGCGCCTCTCCCGCAAGTTCGGTATTGAGGTGAATCTCAGCCTACCCACCGTCCCCTACCAGCAGAAAAAGCATGCGAACAACAAAGAGATCCTTCTGGAGCCGCTCATGAGCCTGACCATCAAAGTGCCGGATGATTGCCTGGCCGAGGTGATCAGCGATCTGGCCCAACGACGGGGTAAAATCATGGAAATTCGTTCCGAGGCCAGAAATGAGATTATTGTCAGCCAGGTACCCATGGCCGAGATCCTTGAATACGGCAATGACCTGGCCAGCCTGAGCGGCGGCCGGGCCACCTTTAAAACGGCATTTTCCCACTATGAACAGCTCGAAGAAAAACCAGGGGCCCAGACCTGAAAGGCGGCCTTCTTCACCAGAGATGCAACGCTGCGGCATTCTTACGGTCAGCGATAAAGGCTCCCGCGGCGAACGGCAGGATACCAGCGGCCCGCAACTGCAGAAACAGCTGGTCGCGGCCGGTCCTTTTGCCATCAGCAAATACGCCGTTGTGGCCGACGATGCGGCGGCCATTGCCACCATTCTGAAGGAGTGGTGCGATGAAGAAGCGCTTGATCTCATCCTGACCACGGGCGGCACCGGTGTAAGCCCCAGCGACCTGACACCGGAGGCCACCCTGCCCCTCCTGGACAAGGAGATCCCCGGCATCAGCGAGGCCATGCGGGCCGCCAGCTTCCAACAGACACCGCATGCTGTTTTATCACGAGGCGTGGCCGGCATCCGCAGGTCAACACTGATCATCAACCTGCCGGGCAGCGAACGGGCGGCCCGGGAAAACCTGGCCACCATCCTGCCCGGTCTGCATCATGCCATCTACAAAATAAAGGGGGGCAGCAAGGATTGCGGCAGCTAGACACCATGATCGTGGCGAGAGGCCCGCACGTTGCCTTTCAACTTTCCGAGTTGTGAGATACCTCTTCGAGAGGTAAAGGTGGTTCTGACCTGATTGACACCTTAAAATTTCGTCTTTTTTTGATTCAGCGGTGAAAAGGGTGAGGAGAAAGGGCTGAGGCGCCACAAAAAGGGCCGTGCCGCGCAAAACTTTTATGCGTTACGGCATGACAGGATAAGCCTGAAAATTGAGGCAGCATGAACGAATAGACCGCAAGGGCAAGACCGTGCAAGAGGCGCCGACAAACTCGTAACTACCGTTAGCCAGCCGACACTAAAAGAGGGCCCGGGAAGATGGATTCTTCCCGGGCCCTCTTTTAGTGTCTGGCGACGCCCTCCCGCTTGTCTGTCAGCGGGATGATCGCCTCTGGTTGCGGCACGCATGGGCCGCACTGCTTAGACAAAGACCACCGACTCTTCCTCTTTTTCACGGGCGGCAACCTCGCCGATGACATGGGGCGACTCGCCCAGGGCGACCAGCTGCTGCACGGCATCATCCACCAGGCGCTCATCAATAACCACGGCCATACCAATGCCGTAATTAAAGGTGCGGCGCATCTCCTCCACCGGCACCTTGCCCTTTTCCTGGAGAAAGGTGAAAATCGGTTGCACGGGCCAGCTGCCCTCCTTGATCACCGCCTTGGAACCCTTGGGCAGAACGCGGGGTATATTATCATCAAAACCACCGCCGGTAATATGCACCAGACCGCTCACCTTGTAATTCTTAAAAAGGTTGAGCAGGGGCTCCGTGTAAATATGGGTGGGACGAATCAACTCCTCCCCTAGGGTACAGCCCAGTTCATCGATATAATCATCCACCTTGAGACCAAGCTCCTCAAAGCAGATCTTCCGCACCAGCGAATAGCCTTTGGAATGAATACCGCTTGACGACAGGCCGATAATCTTGTCGCCGACCTTGATCTCGGAACCGTCAATAATCTTGTCGCGTTCAGCAATGCCGACCACAAAACCGGCCAGATCATAATCCCCCGGGGCATAGAGACCGGGCATCTCTGCGGTCTCACCGCCGATAAGTGAGCACTTGGAGATCTCGCATCCCTTGGCAATGCCCTTGACCACATCAAGGGCAACACCGGTTTCAAGCTTTCCCACGGAAAAATAGTCGAGGAAAAAGAGCGGTTGGGCGCCGCTGACCACAATATCGTTGACACACATGGCCACCAGATCGATACCGATGGTGTCATGGATGTTACAGAGACTTGCTATCTTGAGTTTGGTGCCGACCCCATCCGTGGAAGAAACCAGAACAGGATCCTTGAAACGATCACCGCCCAGGGCAAAGAGACCGCCGAAGCCGCCGATATCGGTCAACACCCCCCGCCTGAAGGTGGAAGAAACAAGGGGCTTGATCTGACTGATGAAGTCGTTGGCTTTATCGATATCAACGCCAGCTTCTGCGTATCGTGAGGAGGATAATTTACTCATAATGTCTTCAATGGGATTAAATGGTTAGCCGGAAATGTCATTAAAATGAGGATCGAAAAGAAGCCGCCCTGTAAAGGCATCTTGAATAATTGCTATCTTTGTCCGTTTTGTTTTTGTGGCAACGAAAATAAACTGCTCACGTTCGGCGTGATATGTTTCGCTGTTTATTTTCCATGCTTTTCAAAAGCGAACAGGCAAGCGAGCCTGCGAGACTCCGAAATATCTCATTATGCAAGATACCCTAAGGACCATGGCAGCGAGATCCATGTTTTTTATCAAGAGATAACTTGCGCGGCATATTGGTTCTTAGGTTGCCGCCACGTTGCGCAAGGGGAAGTTCATACTCCAGCACCGGGAGAAATGTCAATCAAATTATGAAGATGACATACACCAGAGAAAGTATGCTCATCCCTACTATACAGCAAAGAGAGGGGGTTGCTTAACTTTTTTTCAGGACACCTGGAAAAGAAAAAGCCGCGTCCCGCTCTTGCCACTAAAGCGCTTACCGTCCCCCAAAAACCGTTGACAGTAGAGGCGGCATCATGGTAACAAGGAAAGCTTTGTATTCAGACAGGGTTTGGATCGCGCCCAACAGCTGTTATCCGAACCAGACGTATCACCTTCTTGCTCCCCTCGGGGGCCTTAAGTCCATAAGGAGGACCTATGGAAAAGTACGAAACCATCTCTATTATCAGGCCCAATGTCTCGGAAGACACCATTGCGGCCATCAGCGACAGAACCGCCGACATCATTACTGCAGCAGGCGGCGAGATCCTCAAGGTTGACAAATGGGGCCTCAGACAGCTGGCCTATCCTATTAAAAAGGAGCCTACCGGCTACTATGTCTACACCGTATTTTCCGGCAACGGTGCCGGTGTTGACGAAATGGAACGTATCTTTAAGATCGATGACAATGTTTTAAAATACATGACCATCAAACTCGACAAGGACTTTGTGGTAAGCGACAAGTCCTATGCCGAGCAGGATGACGACAGCGACTCTTCCGACGAGGAAGAATAACGCCGCGCCCACCAACATTAGCATCGAATTTTCACATCCAGGATAAGACCATGAATAAAAAGAAAAGAATTTTTCAGCGCCGCCGTGTCTGTCGCTTCTGCGCTGACAAGGAACTGACCATCGATTACAAGGACGTTAAAACCCTGAAAAGCTTCCTGACCGAACGGGGCAAGATTATTCCGCGTCGGATTTACGGCAACTGCGCCAAGCATCAGCGCCAGTTGACCGAGGCCATCAAAAGGGCCCGCCAGATCGCCCTCTTGCCCTACGCCGGCAACCCACAGGCATAGGAGATTTCGTGCCGGATGATGCAAGCACCGCCGGCCCCGACGCCCACAGGCAGTGGCGCGCAATCCTCCTCACCTCGCTGCTTTGCAGCCTGCCGGCTCTCAGCCCGGTCTTTGAGGGGCTCCGCACCTTTATTCCCCTGGCGCCGTTTTATTACAGCACCACCATGGGGGAAAAAGTCAGCCGCCATATCTGCCTGTTTGCCTTTATCATTACCGGTATTGTTTCGTTACTTGCCGGCAATATCGGCAATGCCCTTTTCCCGCTCACCCTCTTTCCGGTGGGTCTGGCCCTGGCCTGGGCCCTGAAAAGAAAAAAGAGCATTGCCTGGGCGGGACTCACGGCAACTCTTCTGGTCCTTGCCGGGTGGCTCATCGGCGCACTGCTTTTTTGGCAGGCCAGCGGTACCAACCCATACAGCGCCGCCCTCAGCGTCATGGACCACGCCTTTGCCAGCATGGCGGAGGCGTATACCAGCTCCGGAGACTTTGCACCGGAGGTGGCGGCAGAGATTGAACAGGGCTTTATTGATGCCCGCCGGCAGTTGCCGCGTATTTTTCCGGCCCTGCTGATCATCTCCGCCATGCTTGTCAGCTGGTTGAACATGGCCCTGGGCAATCGGTTACTTGATCGTCACGCCCCGGACTATGCGGCATGGCCGCCCTACCGTTGCTGGCGATTGCCCGACAACCTGATCTGGCTGGTGATACTGGCCGGCATCATGATGATTCCACCAGTAACGAGCCTGAAAACAGTGGGCCTTAACGGCCTGCTTATCACCGGGACTCTTTACTTCTTTCAGGGGCTGGCTGTACTTTTTGCCATGATGGAAAGATGGAATCCGCCCCGGCCGATCAGGATTTTCATATATATATTTATCTTTATCCAGACCTATTCCCTGGTCCTGCTGGCACTCCTCGGAATTATCGATGTCTGGAAGGATTTAGGCAAGATCTACGAGGAAGATGCGGCACCCTGAAACCCGCCGCAGCCCTCGTTGTAACAAACAACTATCCCGCCTGGCGGGATAAAATAGACAACAGGTTCATGTACCTGAGGTGACCATTATGGAACTGATTCTCAAACAAACTATTGACACCCTTGGCGAAGAAGGGGCTGTGGTCAACGTCAAGCCTGGTTATGGCCGCAACTATCTGATCCCCCAAGGCCTTGCTGCCTTGGCAACCAAGGCAGCCATGGTGGAACGCGATCGCAACATGGCGGCAATCCAGGCCCGCCTCGATGCCGAGCGTAAGGACGCCGAGAGCATTGCCAAAAAGATTGACGGCACCATCATCACCATCACCATGCGTTCCGGCGAGGACAACAAGCTCTACGGCTCGGTAACCTCCTCAGACCTTGCCGACAAGCTTGCCGAGCTCGGCATCACGGTTGACAAACGCAAGATTCTCCTTGATGAGCCCTTGAAAAACCTGGGAGAATTCAACATCTCTTACAAGGCCGGTTATCAGGTCTTTGGCGAGTTCAAGGTTCTCATTGTCCCCTTTGGCGCCGAAAAAGCGCCGGCGGCACCGAGCGCTCAAGCCGAGGCAGCTGAAGAAGAGACCAGCAGCGACGAATAAGCGGTTTCTTCAGACCATTGGCACTGGTGCCTGCCGAAAGCGGTTCTTTTCCTTGATCACCGAGGAAAGAGCCGCTTTTTCGTTGGCGGCCGTCATTTTTGCCGCAAAATCCATGGGCCGCCATCTCCACAGTTACACCTGCCCTGCCATCAACCTTGCATAAAAATCCACAGCGGCTAAAATAACAGGCCGGTGCCAGGAGGAGGCCTTTCCGGCAAGCGCTCGCAGTATGGCGGCGAGGCTTTCCGTATGCCTTCTCGTTGATAACCGCCGCGCCTGCAGGCCCTTCCGGCTCACGGCAAACCGGGCAGGCCTTGCTTCTTCACCGGAACACCAGGTGGTCATTCAAGATTGCCATAACATGGAACAAAAAAAGAACCGCATGGAACAACCGCCCTTTCCCTCCAGCAGCCACCGCCTGCCTCCCCAGAACAAGGAGGCGGAGCAGTGCGTCCTCGGTGCCATTCTCCAGCAAAAGGGCATGATGGCCAAGACGGTTGACCTTATCTCGCCGGACGATTTCTACCTGGACACACATAAGACCATTTTCAGGACCATGGTCACCCTCTTTGAGCGTAACGAACCACAGGACATGGTAACAGTGATCAACCACCTTACCAGCACCAATGCCCTGGAGGCGGCAGGTGGCGCCGCCTATATCGCCAGCCTCACCGACACCGTGCCCCTGGCCTCCAACATTGTTCACTATGCCAAGATCGTCCGCGAAAAATCGATCCTGCGCCAACTGATCAGCACAACCACATCCATTGCCTCGCGCTGCTACGACGAACAGGATGAGATCGACCGCCTCCTTGACGATGTCGAGACCACGGTTTTTGAGATCTCCAGCAGCAAGAGCGGCTCCAAGTTTGAATCACTGAACGCCATCATCAAGGGAACCTTTGACAAGGTCACCCAGCTTGCCGAACGCAAGGAGATGATCACCGGTGTGCCCACGGGCTATGACCTTTTTGATCGCCTGACCGCCGGACTCCAGCCCTCCGATCTGATCATCATGGCCGGCCGTCCCAGTATGGGTAAAACCGCCCTGGCCATGAACATGGTCCAGCACGCCGCCATGCGCTACAAGGTGCCGGTGGGGGTGTTCAGCCTGGAGATGTCCAAGCACCAGCTGGCCATGCGCCTGCTCTGCTCTGTGGGCCGGGTGGACTCCAACGACCTGCGCACCGGCCATATCAAGGAGCAGGACTGGCCGAAGCTGACCAGGGCCACGGGGGAGTTGTCCACTGCCCCCATCTTTATCGACGACACCGCTGCCATCTCCGTCCTGGAGATGCGCGCCAAGGCCCGCCGCCTGAAAATTGAGCATGATATCGGCCTGGTGGTGGTCGACTATCTGCAGCTCATGAAGGGACGCGGCGACAGCCGCGAGCAGGAGATCAGCGAGATTTCCCGGTCCCTTAAGGCAATGGCCAAGGAGCTCGACATCCCGGTGATCGCCCTCTCCCAGCTCAACCGCAGCCTGGAGAGTCGACCCAATAAACGTCCACAGCTCTCCGACCTGCGTGAATCAGGCGCCATTGAACAGGATGCCGATGTCATCTGTTTCATCTATCGTGATGAGGTCTACAACAAATCGGAAGACAACCCCAAAAAAGGGCTGGCAGAACTGATCATCGGCAAGCAGCGTAACGGCGCCACCGGTACCGTGGAACTGGCCTTTATCGGCCAATATACCACCTTTGAGAATCTCGCCTTTCAGCACCAGGGCCAACCCATACCAGCCGGCTGATTTTTTTAGGTTGGGCCGACGGGCAAGAAGTTGCACTTCCCGGCTGATATGGTAAAAATAGCCAACCAAGCCGAGGCCTGCCCACGACCAGCTCTGCCTCCCCGTCATAGACCACAGATATTCCCTCTTTTTTTTCAAGGATAGCACCATGGCCAGTGTCGACACCGCCCACCATTATGATTTTATCGCCATTGAACGCAAATGGCAGCAGAAATGGTCAGAGGAGAAAACCTTCAAGGTCGGCGAGGAGCCGGGCAAGAAAAAATATTACCTGCTGGAGATGTTCCCCTATACCTCCGGTCGTATCCACATGGGGCATGTGCGCAACTACACCATCGGCGACGTTGTGGCCCGCTACAAGCGCATGCAGGGCTATAATGTTCTGCACCCCATGGGCTGGGACGCCTTTGGTCTACCGGCTGAAAATGCCGCCATCAAAAACAATACCCACCCGGCCAAATGGACGTACGAAAACATCGACTACATGCGCGGCCAGCTTCAGCAGATGGGTCTGAGCTACGACTGGGACCGCGAACTGGCGACCTGTAATGCCGATTACTACCGCTGGGAACAACAGTTTTTCATCGAGCTTTATGAAAAGGGCCTTATCTACCAGAAGGTGACGGTGGTGAACTGGTGTGAAACCTGCCAGACCGTCCTGGCCCGCGAGCAGGTCATTGACGGCTGCTGCTGGCGCTGCGACCAGGGCGTCACCCCACGGGAGATGAACGGCTGGTTCTTTAAGATAACCGACTATGCCGAAGAACTGCTGGCCGAATGCGACAACCTCACGGGCTGGCCGGAAAAGGTCCTGACCATGCAGCGCAACTGGATCGGCAAATCCACCGGTGCCCAGCTCGACTTCCCTGTTGCCGACACCGATGATCTGCTGACCATCTTTACCACCCGCCCCGACACCATCCACGGCGCCACCTTCATGTCCATTGCTCCGGAACATCCCCTGGTGGCCAAGCTCACCAAGGGTACCACCCGGGAGGGAGCCGTGCGCGACTTCGTCAAACGGACCACCATTGCCAAGCAGCGCCAGAAGGCCGGTGAGGAGCTCGACAAGGAGGGTATCTTCATCGGGGCCTATGCCGTCAACCCCTATAACGGCGACAGACTGCCCATCTATGCGGCCAACTTTGTTCTCATGGAGTATGGCACCGGCGCGGTCATGGCGGTGCTGGCCCATGACCAGCGGGACTTCGAGTTTGCCCACAAGTATGAGATCCCCATCAAGGTGGTCATCCAGCCCCCAGATGAAACCTTGACACCGGAGCGGATGACCGAGGCCTATGACGGCCCCGGCACTCTGCACAACTCAGGGGAATTCAGCGGCATGGCCTCTGAGGAAGCCAAAAAGGCCATCACCGCCAAGGCCGACCAAGAGGGCTTCGGCCGGAGCCAGGTGACCTATCGCCTGCGGGACTGGGGTGTCTCCCGCCAGCGCTACTGGGGCACCCCCATCCCCATGATCCACTGTCAGGTCTGCGGCGTCCAACCGGTGGCCAGGGCGGATCTGCCCGTCACCCTGCCCAGCGATGTCAGCATTGAGTCGTCCGGCAAGTCACCACTGCACACCCTGGCGAGCTACTACAAGACCACCTGTCCGAAATGTGGCGGCGAGGCCCGCCGCGAAACCGACACCATGGACACCTTTGTCGAGTCATCCTGGTATTTTGCGCGATACACCTGTCCCGATTACAGCGCCGGCCCCCTGAAGAAAGAGGCGGCCGACTACTGGCTGCCGGTGGATCAATACATCGGCGGCGTTGAACATGCCATCCTCCACCTCCTCTACGCCCGTTTTTTCACCAAGATCCTCCGCGATCTCGGCTATCTCTCCATCAGTGAACCGTTCAGCAACCTTCTCACCCAGGGCATGGTTATCAAGGACGGCTTCAAGATGAGCAAATCAAAGGGTAATGTCGTGGACCCGGCCGATCTCATCGATCAGTATGGGGCGGACACGGTACGCCTTTTCTCCCTCTTTGCAGCGCCGCCGGAACGGGATCTGGAGTGGAGTGACAAGGGAGTGGACGGCGCCTTCCGTTTTCTGGGCCGCGTCCACCGTTTTATCATCGCCAACCTGGAGCTCCTGCAGGGTCGGCACAGTCGGCCGGAAAAATTATCCAGGCCGGGCCAGGATCTGCACCGCAAGACGCACCAGACCATAGCCAAGGTCAGCCGTGACATTGACGGCAAGTTCCATTTCAACACCGCTATCTCAGCCATCATGGAGCTCAACAACAGCCTGAGCGGCCTGGCCGCTGCAGAGCAGGAGCCACGGCCCGAGGCCGCTGTAATCAAAGAGGCGGTGGAGGCCATTCTCAAACTGCTGGCCCCCATGGTTCCCCACTTTGCCGAGGAAATGTGGCAGCTCATCGGCAACGACACGGAATTGAGCAGCACCCCCTGGCCAGCCTTTGATGAAGAAGCGGCCAAGGAGGATGAAATCACCCTGGTGGTCCAGGTAAACGGCAAGGTGCGCAGTCGCCTGCAGGTGGCCAGCGACACCTCGGAAGAAGAGCTCAAGGCAATGGCCTTGGCCGATGACAAGGTCGGCAAATTCACCGAAGGCAAGGATATCCGCAAGATTATTGTCGTCAAAAACAAACTTATCAGCATTGTGGTGTAGACCTGCCATGACCAGCACCAAACAGCCCCGCACTCCGACCCGACTCTTCTTGTACTGCGCTCTCGTGCTCTTTCTTGTCAGCTCCTGCGGCTACAGCAATCCCCAGACCCGCCTGGCCGACCTGGACTTGAACGGTGACGGCCAACTCAGCATATTTGTGGATATGTGGTCAAACAAGACCAACCTTCTTGGCCTGCAGGGCCAGATGCGCCAGAGCCTCCAGCAGACCCTGACCAAATCAAACCGTTTCATTCTCAGCTCCTCCCCGGCAGACGCCGATTACATCCTGGGCGGCACCATCTTTGCCGTGGAAATACCCGGGCTCTCCTACGGCGCCTTTGACCGGGCCGTTGAGCTGCGGGCCGAGGTGGAACTCGGTTATGAGCTCCGCAATGCCGTAACCGGCAAAACCGTTCTGGAAAAATCGAACTATGTCAAAAGGGAAACCTTTCGGGTCGGTAATGATTCGGTTCGCACCCAGAGCAATCAGGACCTGGCCCTGCTTGAGATGGCGGACACCGTGGCCGAGGATATAGAAATCCAACTCTTCTACTTCTTGACCAGAGAGGGCGACAGCAGGACGCTGGTCCCCAGCGATGATATCGAAGAGCTGGAGTAGCCCTGCCGCGCCTTGCAAAAGGGCAAAAAACTCTGTAGGTTGCTATGCCAGGTTAGGCAGCAGTTTACCAGCAGCAATATCGATCCACGATTCAACATTCCGGCTTGTTATATATTGTTGTTATTACGCATATTATCAGCAATATGGCAAAGTTTTTTTCCAACATGCCGAAATTCAGAGGCGGAGGTCAGAACGACTACCCTTTACGCTTTTCTTCTGATTCCTGAATTCTCATTGCACCAACTCACATGGGGGACACTATGTCTAAAAAGTTTTTCTTTCTTT
This sequence comes from Desulfobulbaceae bacterium, assembly GCA_002868945.1. Classification (GTDB taxonomy): domain Bacteria; phylum Desulfobacterota; class Desulfobulbia; order Desulfobulbales; family SURF-16; genus BM506. The sequence goes on along the minus strand of PKTX01000041.1, from coordinate 116,743 downwards.
GCTCTTTTCTCTTCTGCCTGACTGCACCGCTGCAGGCCAACGTCCTCACCATTGACCGGGAACCTGCTGAACTCACGGCCATGCGCAGCGCCTATGAACAGCAGATGAAAGATGTCGCAACACCTGAAAAGATGGCAGAGCTGAAAAGCGAGTATGAAAGCAGCAAGAAAGAGAGCCTCCAGGCCCCGGTACTCACCAAACAGATCGCCTCCCTGGAAAACGCCAGGGATCTGGAGATCAGAAAGATCGAACAGAGGTACAATGCCCGCATAAACGCCCTGAGAAAAGAGGCCCTGGCAAAGGTTGAGCGCAAATATCAGACCCTGTTCGACTCATACAAAAACAAGAACGCCAGGCAGATCAAGAACCAATACATCATGGACCTCAAGACCCTTGAGGACAAATTGATCCGCCAGAACAATCTGGCCGGCGCCCTGGTTGTCCAGACGGAACGCAACAAGATGATGGGCCTCTCCAGCCCGGGGACCGGTGCCGCCAAGACAGCAGAGAAAAAGGCCCCGGCCCGCCCGGCAGCCGCCGTAGCACCTGCGCCCAAAGCATCCCCTGCCGCGCCCAAGGCCAGATCCGCCGGCAAGGCCAAGACAGAGAAGGTCACTGCGCCGACACGGCAAGCCAGCGCCGCCAAACCACTGATCTATGCCAACGACAGCAAAGGGATCGCCGGTTCCGGCAACAACGTCAAAAACAACGTCTACTCCTTTGCCATAGAGCAGTTTGGCGAACACGCCTGGCTTTCCTTTAACGGCTACGGTCGCGAGACCAACAACTCCTATGGCGAGGTGTATCTTGTCACCCCTTCCGGTCAGCGCCATCAGGTGACAAGCTGGTCGCCGGATCAACTGCAAGCCACCAATTTTTACGGCGTCAACGGCGCGGATGATGTCCGACCCATCAAGACGGATATCTCTTCTCTGGTCAACAGCAAAGGCGCTTACAAGGTTGAGTTCCTCTACCGTGACGGCAATGAACCGCTCAACATCTACCACGTGGAAATCAAGACCTGGTAGAACGACAGCAATCAACCCGACAGGCTTTCCCACACAGCCGCACCCCGCCAAACACGGGATGCGGCTGTATTTTCTTGGCGCCTGGCACTGGAGACTGGCAGCCAGGCAGTGGGCACCAACCAGAGAGGGGGACACAGGCCCTGGTCCATCGCCAGCGCGGCGCTGCCCCAATAAAAAGGGCGGCTGGAGTGAACTCCAGCCGCCCTTTTTATTGGGTTTTACGAGAAATAGGGAGAGTTCGCCGCTAGAGCATCTCCCTGAAACTACGGGCAATACCGGCTGCATCCAGTCCCTGATCGGCATAGAGGTCAGCAGGCTTTCCCGAGGAGCCATAGCGGCTGACCCCGAGACGCTTAAAGGGTGTCGCCAGGGCATTATCGGCCATGACCATGGCCACCAGGGCGCCAAGACCGGTATCGACATGATGGTCCTCAACCGTGAGAATCGGCCCCTTGCGGGCCGCCTCGACAATGGCGGCCTCATCCACCGGCACCACCGAGGCCATGACCAAGACTGCGGCACTGATGCCCTCATCCTTCAGCTTCTGCCAGGCCGCCATGACATTGGGGGTCACGGAACCGTAGGTGATAATGGTGCCGGCATCACCGTTCCGCACCCAGTCACCCTTGCCGGGGGTAAAGCGATAATCACCTCCAAAGAAGGGGCTGCCGTCTACTGCAAGGACCATATCCATCTTGGAGCGGCCCATACCGACAAAGACATTGCCTGAATCAAGCGCAGCCCTGCGGATGACCCGATCGGTCTGGTTGGGATCAGCCGGCATATAGACACTGAAGCGGAAATAGTTGCGCATGAGACCGATAAAATCGATCCCCTGATGGGTGGGGCCGTCCTCGCCCACATCAAGGCCGCAATGGGTGGCCACCACCTTGAGATTGGTCTCATTGATATCTGAAATACGGTTCTGATTGTAGACCTCGGAAACGGCAAAAACGCCAAAGGTGGAAAAAAAGCAGGCCACCTCTTCACAACTGATGGCCGCTGCCATGGTGGCGGCGTGATGCTCCTGGATCCCGGCCTCGAAAAAGGCGCTGGGGCTGTGCTTGCGGAAGTCACCCATCTTCACCGATCCCTCCAGGTCGCAGGATATACCGGCGATCCTCATGGTGCCCTCGACATTATTGGCCTGGGCCAGGCTGTACAGGGCATTGCCGTAGGCAGAACGACAGTCCGTCTTACTCTCATAGGTAATGGGCTCCCCGGCGGCAATATCAGGGTAACGCACCACATGTTTTACCTTGGTGGCGGTGGAGACCGGCTTCTTACGGAGCTCGGCCCACTTGTCAAAATCATTTTCCAGCCCCAGCTCCTGAAAAGCCTCGGTCAGCTGTTCCTGAGTAAGGGGAGAACCATGATACTTGGGCAGGTTTTCCATAAAGGAGATACCCTTGCCCATAACGGTCTGGGCCTCGATCAGGGTGGGTTTGTCGCCCTTGGCCACCTCACCGTTATAGGCCCGGCCAAAGGCCTGAAAGAATTTATTGGTATCATGGCCGTCATCAAGCTTGAGCACGTTCCAGCCCGAGATCTCAAAGAGACCGGCCACATCAATATCCATGACATCCTCGGTGCTGCCGCAGATCTGCACATGGTTACGATCGACAATGACAATAAGGTTGTTGAGATTATACTTGTTGGCATAACGCATGGCCTCGGAGATCTGGCCTTTCTGCTGCTCTCCGTCACCCATGTAGCAGATGACCTTCTGGTCGATGCCCTGCATCTTAAAGGCCTGGGCCATGCCCACGGCCGTGGAAAGACCCTGGCCAAGGTTGCCGGTGTCCCACTCAACCCCGGGCACGATACGCTCCACATGGCCCGGAAAACCGGAGCCTGCCCTTCTGAAGCCGGTAAGGAAATCCTCCTCGCTGAAATAGCCATACTCGGCAAGCACGGCATAAACACCGGGAGAGACATGGCCGATACTCATGACCACACGGTCGCGCCCCGGCCACTGACTGTCAGCCGGTTTATGGTTGATACAACCATAGGTCACCAGCAGCATGTCCAGGGTTGACAGGGAGCCACCGGGATGGCCGGAGGAGGCCAGGGAGGTGGCCAGCAGGATACGTCTGGCGCAGACCTTGCGCATCTCCGCCAGTTTTGCAATTTCATCGCTGGTGAGCTCTTTATTTTGAAGATTCAGCTCCAGTGCCATTGTGTTTCTCTCCATTTTTTATGTTCTAAAGCAATAATTGCGGCAAATTCGAAGAATTATCGCCATAATAGCTACCCAAAACAGACTTTGTGGTTTAAAAACCAGGTCCGCACTCTCCTTTTCCCTTGGAAAATGGCCGCTATCTTACCCTTAATTACCGGAAGTCGCGAGTGAAAAAAAGTAAAGGAAGAGCTGCACCCCATCCAGGCACTAGGCAGGCCATATCAGCGACGCGGTGCCATGGCCGGCCTGCTTGCACATTTCTGGCACACTGCTCGCCCTCTGCGAGAACGTCACTACAAAAAATATTTCCCTGAACAGAGCTGACACGTAAAAAAACATGAAGCCATCTTCCTTTAGTATTGGTCCGATAGAGATTAACCAGCCCTTTGCCCTGGCCCCTCTGGCCGGTTATACAGATCTGCCCTTTCGCCTGCTCTGCCGCGAGTTCGGCGCCGGCCTGGTCTATTCGGAGATGATCTCCTGCCACGGCCTGGTTTATGACCAGCACAAGACCAGGCAGATGATCGCCACCGTGCCCGACGAACAGCCCCTGGCCCTGCAGCTCTTCGGCAGCGAACCGGAGGTCATGGCCCAGGCCGCGGCCATGATCGACAAGGAGCCGGTGGCCTTCATCGATATCAACATGGGGTGCCCGGTGCGCAAGGTCATCAAAAAGGGGGCGGGCAGTGCCCTCATGCAGACGCCGAAGCTGGCCGAACAGATTATTCGCCGGGTGGTGGCCGCCACCAGCAAGCCGGTAACGGTGAAGTTCCGCACCGGCTGGAACCATCAGAGCATCAATGCCCCGGAATTCGCCCGCATGGTCGAGGAGGCCGGCGCCTCAGCCCTTGCCGTCCATGCCCGCACCTGGAGTGACGGTTTTTCCGGGAGCGTGGATTACAGCGTCATCAGCCGGGTCAAGGAGGCGTCCCACATCCCGGTGATCGGCAACGGCGACATCCACTCCTACGATGACGGCCTGCGACTCATGGCTGAGACCGGCTGCGACGGCGTCATGATCGGCCGCGCCGCCCTGGGCGCCCCCTGGATCTTTTCGCCGCATATCAATATCGAACCATCCCGCTCCCTGCGCCTGGGGGCCCTGAGCCGCCACCTGGAGCTCATCGACCACTACCTGCCGGCCTAACGACTGCTGGGTAAAATCAAGAACCACGCCGGGAAGTACATTAAGGGTTTGCCCGGCAGCTCCACCATCCGCCAGAGGATCTTCGCGCAACCCTCATTCCAGGATCTTTGCACCTATATCCAGGGACTTAGCAGGAAATAGCGATGGTGCAAAAACTTTACCTACTTCATTAACTGTGATACGGTAGATTCCCGAGATGCTTGTTCAGCCTGTTTTTTTTGAGGACTCTTCACATGGCCCGTCTTTTCATAGCTTCCCTGTTGAGCTTCCTTCTTTTTCCATATATGAGCCCCACCCAGGCTGCGACCTATTTCCATGATGATACCGCCACCTTCGCCTGGCAAGCATCGGCCCCGATCAATGTCACCTGGGAGGGGGTCTGCACGCGTTACCCCACCGACGACGACAAACAACTTGTTAATATCGGCTTCACCTTTAATTTTGCGGGGACCGACTACAGCCAGCTCAGGATCTTGAGTAACGGCGCCCTGCACCTTGGCACCGACCTGGGTTTTCACAAGGATTACACCAATGAAGCACTGCCCATCACCAATGTTGGCCAAGGACCCTGCTCAGCAAGCCCGGCAGATCGGGTTATTGCCGGCTATTGGGACGACCTCGAGCCGAGCCGGGGCGGATCAGTAACCTATGAAACAATGGGCACCGCCCCAAATCGCATCTTTGTGGCCAGCTGGATCAATGTGCCGCACTATTCACATTCCGGCAGCTACACCTTTCAGATTATCCTTTACGAAACCAGTAACGAGATCAAATTCCAGTACGGCGCCGGAAATACCAACGGCACCAGCGCAACCATCGGCATCGAAGTTTCCGACACCGACTACACGGAGTATTCCTTCAATACCAGTTCCGTAACAAACGGCGATGCCATCCTGTTTTTTCAAGCCTCCCCCTCTGCCCTCCTCGATCTCAGAATGGATGAAGCTTCCTGGAATGGTACGGCAGGCGAGGTGGAGGACAGCAGCGGCAACGACCACCATGGCACTGCCGTCAACGGCCTTATCCCCACGGATATAACTGAAGAAACCGGCGGTATATGTATGGCTGCTGCCTTAGATGGCATGGATGATTACATCGCCTTACCGCCATCGTTCTCCAATCTCCAAGGAAGCTTCACCATTTCAGCGTGGATACGGGCGGATAACCTTGGTGGTGACCAGCGTATTTTCGTGGACGATCAACACAACAGCGGTGGTTTCGCCTTCAGTCTTAACGATGGAGGCAATGGCAGGCTGCGTTTTTTTTCCAGAAATGTTAATCCGATTATCCTCGACACCGGCGTTGTCATCCAGGAGGGCCAATGGCATTTTGTCACCGCAGTGCATGATGCTGTTAACAAGACACGACGCATCTATGTGGACGCGAACATGGTGGCCTCCGACACCTATACCGGTTCATGGGGCGTTGACAATGGCATTGCCGCAATAGGCGGCGAGCCTGATGGCTCCAGCGAATCAACTGCTCGATGGCGTTTTGAAGGGGCCATTGACGAGGTGCTGGTCTTCGCTTCCCCCCTCTCCTCAGCCCAGATCCAAATGGGTTACGCCAACCAGGCCGCCGGGTTCAACTGGGATGGCAGCGCCCGTAGCTGTCTGCCACCGGAGTCCGGGAGCTGCGCCGCCATCTTCCCCAGCGCCCTGCAGAACAGCACAGCGGCGGGTACCATCGAGTTTGGTTGGAATGCCCAGGTGAGTGACCCCGATAATATCCTGGAAACCGCCAACACCATCGATTTCAACCCTTGGGGCGCTGACACCTGTGGTAGCAGCGACTGCACCGCCTCCGGTTTCCCCGCCGCCCAGCCTGAAATGCCCTCCTTTCAACACAGTAGCGGGAACACCGACATCAGCCTCGGCTGGCAAGAGGACTACACCCTGGGCAGCGGCGGCGTCAGCGACTACCGCGACATCACCGGCGGCGGACACGGCACCATCAGTGACGGCGGCGCGCAACAGGTCTATCGAATCCGGACGCTCAGGCTCAACTGGCGCGACGAGCTGGTACTGCGCGGCGGGGTAGATTACTGGATCGAGAACCTGGAGTTCAACAGCAGCCGCAACGTTATCGAGGTGGTCGGCAGCGGCACGGCACGGTTGTTCATCGGCAATGACGTGGAATTCAGTTGGCATGCCGATGTCAACAAGGATGGAGCCCCGGAAGACCTGCTCATTGTCGGCTACGACAACCTCACCTTTAACAACGGCAACAGCGGAACCCTCAATGCGCTGATCTACACCACCGGTGACGTGACCACCAACAACCTAAACGCCACAGGGACCATCGCTGCAGGCGGCGACATTCTCTGGCTCGGCGAACTTGCCTACGACGCTTCCGCCGTGGAAAACGTCGACCATCGCGGCTTCTGCGGCGGCCCAAGCACCCCACTGGATCACATCCGTCTTGAACACGACGGCACGGGCATCACCTGCATGGCCGAGAGGGTTACCATCCTGGCCTGCGCCGACGCCGACTGCACTGTGACCTACACCGGCGAAGTGACTGTTGATCTGACTTCCCCAGTCTCGGGCTGGAGTCCAGACCCTGTCACCTTCGACGGTGGCTCCACCACCGTCGATTTACACCATACCACGGCGGAAACGATTACCCTTGCTGCCGTGGCCACCTCACCCATAGCGGACAACGACACGATATGCCTCAACAATGGGGGTGGCGCTGCTTGTCAGCTGTTTTTTTCCGAAGTGGGGGTGCTCATCGATGGCAACGACAACGACGCTGACGCCGCGAGCCCCTTCACTACCCAGATCGCCGGTAAGCCCTCCAATGTAGCGCCGCCGAGCCCCGCGCTCCTGCAGCGGATTCGGGTGGTGCGCACGGACGACCAGACAGGTGCCTGCATTGCCGGAGTCAGCAACGAGACCCTTGATGCCACGTTCCAGTATCTGGTACCGATAGCAGACCAAGGGCTGGCTGACAACACCATCACCATCGCCGGCAACACCAGTGCGGATCTGAGCAGCGCCGGCAACGGCGCCACCGTGGAGCTGGCCTTTGACGGCAACGGTACCGCCCCGTTCAACTCCACCTGGACGGATGCGGGCCGCTACAGCCTGCGCATTGACCTCGACATCCCGGTCACCGACGCCGCCGGGGTCCCCACCGGCGACACCATCCCTGCCACTGACACCAGTAACGATTTTGTCGTCCGCCCCCTGGCCCTCTTTGCCGATGCCGCCGGCAATCCCAAGGCGCAGGACGCCGACGGTGGCGTGTTCAAGAAGGCGGGCGAGGCCTTTTCCCTTACCTTCACAAGCCTGCGCTGGACAGCGGGGCGGGATTCCGACAGCGACGGAGTGTGGGACGATTGCGGCAGCTCAACCTTAACCGACCCCGGCCTCCCTTTGGCCCGGGTGCCGGCCTGGAACATCGGCCAACCAGCCGCCGCCCTGGTACTGCCCGCCGCCGCTAATGATCCCGGCTTGAGCTACGCCAGTGGTGATGTAACCTTTGCCGCCGCCGACGCGAGTGTTACCGTCAATGATAGCGCTTATCCCGAAGTTGGTATCGTGCAGTTGAATGAGAACGTCAGCGGCGGCTTCCTGGGTGAGCCGATGGAGCTCTGTTCACCCTATATCGGCCGCTTTCGGCCCGACCATTTTGTCGTCAGCATCAACCCGGCCCCTCCCACTTTCACCGATGCCTGCGTGGTAGGCAATTACAGCTATCTGGGTGAGCCCTTTCCCTTTGCCACACCGCCCATTATTACCATAAGCGCCATGAACGGCGCACCCACGCCGGCCATCACCCGCAATTACGATTGCGGCGCTTTCTGGAAATTTGCCACCCCCATGAACCTGGCCTACTCCTACACAGACTCATCAGGTAACAGCCTTGGTCTGAGTCCGACCGCCGGCACGGTCAATCCTGCGACCGGCGACACCAGCGACTGTAACGGCACTGTCCAACTCACCCTTACCGACACCATTACCTACGCGCGCCCGGCCATACTCAGCCCGCTGGCACCCTTTGCCGCCAGTGTTGATCTGGCCATCAACGCCCTCCAACTCACCGATGCCGACTCGGTTTGCCACGATACCGGCTCAGGCTGTCAGGGCTTCAGCCAGGCCGGCATCACCGGCACCAACTTGCGACACGGCAGAATCCAAATCTTTAACAACTTCGGCCCCGAGACCGAGGACATCACCGCCTCTCCCTTTGAGGCGCACTACTATGACGGCACTACTTGGAGTATTAACAGCGATGACCACTGTACCACCGGTCTCGCCTTCTGCTCGGCACCATCGGCCGGACGGGTGACCAACATCGACCCGGACCCACTGGCGGCTGGCCGGGCCACCTTGACCGTCACCACCACCGGCACGGCAGGCGAACAGCTTGATGTCTGCCTCACCGCTCCAGTGTGGCTCAGCGAGACGGACTGCAGCGCTCCGGACCTCACCTGTGGGGAGTTCACCTTCGGCATCTACCGTGGCAACGACCGGATCATCAACTGGCGGGAGGTGGTGCAATGATGGCCCGGCACTTCGTCAACCGACATGGTTTCACCCTGATTGAACTACTCACCATTATCGTTCTGCTCGGCATTATTGCAGTGGCGGCCACTGCCAAATGGCCGGGTGACATGCAGGAAGAAGCGGCCATCAAGGAGTTTAAGCGGGCCATCCGTTATGCCCAGCATCAGGCCATGACCAGGAGTTTTGTCGGCGGCAGCACGGCCTGGGGTATTTCCGTGAGTGCCACCACCTACACCATTGGCCGGCGCGGCGGTGGTGAAAACGCCGGGGCGGACTTCACCAACCGCGCCCTGCTGGCCGAGGGCACCATTCCCATCAGCGATCCCACTGCCGGGGACGGTCTCTGGTTTAACGGCCTGGGCGTACCCATTACGGCGGATCCGGCAGCCCCCGATTACGAACAGCCCCTCAGCGCTCCCGCCAACGGCTTGACATACACCATTGCCGGCAGCGAGCACCTCACCGTCTGCCTGCAGACCGGCTATGTCATGGAGGGCGCCACATGCCCATGATACGTACGGCAACGCCTCATCACAAGGGCGGCTTCACTCTTATAGAGCTGATCATCACCATGATGATCATGGCTGTGGCCGTCATGATCATCATCCCCTATTTCAGCGCAGTGACCCACAGCCCTGATCCCCTGCTGCGGGAACGAGCCATTGGCCTGGGCCAGGCCATGATGGATGAGATCCTGGCAAAACGCTGGGACGAGAACACCCCCAATGGCGGTGGACCGATCTGCAGCACTGAAAGCGGCACCGGCCGCGGCAACAGTACCTATACCCTCATCTGTCCGGAACCGACCCGAAACGCCTCCACCCTCGGCCTCGATGGCGAGGCCGGCGGCCCCCACAACCGCGACCAGTGGGATGATGTGGATGACTATAACGGCCTGGCCGAACCGGGCGGCCCCGGCAACACCTTTTACGATCAGGATGGTGCGCCCCTTACCGGGTCCTGGACAGATTTCAGCCGTCAGGTCAGTATCGATTATATAGCCAGCAATGAGCTCACCATTGATGCAGACACCGCCTCGGCCGGCAGCCTGGCGGCCAATGCCACGGACAGCAAGCGCATCATTGTCACGGTTGCCTCTCCCCTTGGCGAAACCTTTGAACTGGTGGCGGTGACATGCAATTTTTAAGAGACAGGCATGGCACCGGAACGCCCATGGAGCGACAGCGGCGTCCCCTTGCCGGCCACCACGAGTATCGTCGCAGCCTGTCAGACAGGAGAAAGGAGCACGGCTTTACCCTGATCGAGCTGATCACCGTCATTCTTCTGCTGGGCATCATAGGGGTGCTGGGCAGCGAGGTTATCACCACCAGCTTCAAGGGTTTTGCCGAGACAGACACCGCCATGGAGCTCTTTGAGGAGGGCAAACTGGCCCTGATGCGCATGGAACGCGAGATCCATCATATGGTCCCCAATGCCGTTGATACCTCATCGACAACAACCATCAACTTCGGCATCATCGATGACAATGCCCTGTCAGCAAACGGCCTGGCCGGCCTGTATCAACCGGTGGGCACCACCACCAGGATCAGGGACCTCTCCACCAATACACTGCCGCTCAATACGCTCATATCTATTTATAACACCCGTTGGAATGACTTTTCGTCAATCAGCAACCGCAAGGTTTATCAAGTCACCCAGGTAGTCGGCAACAATATGGACCTGGGTACAGCCATCATCGGCGGCCACTCGGTCACCAAACGCTATTATCCGGTGCAGGGAGTGATCCGCTACGATTACGACAGCTCCTCAGGCATCCTGTCTCGCAGCCAGGCAACAGTCACCACCAGTAACGATCTGACAGCCGCACTTGACAGCGCCACGGCCTATCCGCTTCTCACCAATATCCAGCCCGGCAGCCTCAGCTTTACATTCACCCCGGCCAGCCTGACCAGAAACGCCATGGTCCGGGTGAATTTCACCCTGGACAGAAATGGCATCACCCTTGACTTCCATAAAGAGATCCAGGTGCGCAATGTTCCGTAACAGCCCGTTGAAAAAGGTAGCGAGCGAAACTGAGGCTAGGAAAAATGAGGCGAAAAAGCACAGTTTACATGGGGTAAATGAGCATTTTGAGCCGAATTTTGACGACGCGTCAGTAAGCGTAGTAGTTTTTCAACGGGCTGGTAAGGTTCTGCAAAATCAAGACGGCATCGGCCTTATTGCCGCCCTCTTTATCATCGTGGTGGTGGCCATGTTCGGAGTGCTCATTGGTCGTTATACCATGATCTCCTCCCAGGCCTCGGCCGAGGATTATCTCTGGGCCCAGGCCCTCTATGCCGCCGAATCGGTGACCCAGCTGCGCATCCTCGAAGATGACGGCGGCGGCAACTGGCCGGCGGGCTGGTCCGCGACGCCCACCATCAACAATATAACCACCACCCTTGTGGGCCCGTCCCCCCTTGATCCGGCCGGTGATATCCTGAAGATCCGCGCCACGGCAACACGGGCCACGGTCAGTCGCATCATCGAGGTCAGATACAGCCGGTAGCCACAACTTTTTGCCAAGCAACTGGCCATGAGGCTATGGTCAACAATGAAATAATTCGGAGTGTCGCAGGCTCCCTCATCTCCTACGGGCAGGTAAGCATATCGAGCAGATCTGAGCATTTTTATTTTCGGAGCGACGAAAAAATCGGCCAGGTAAACGAGCCTGCCAGACTCTGAAAGAGCAATTATTCAAGATGGCCTTTAGACTCTTCGACAAATATGATATAAAGTGCTTAATTTTTACCAACTTAAAAGACGTTAGGCACACTCCACCAAGCTGGAAGGGGGCACTATGCAGCTGTACCACGATGATCGAGGTTTCACCCTCATAGAGATGATCATAGTCATCATTCTCCTCGGCCTGCTCTCCTCCATGGCCATCCCCTATTATCTTGACATGCAGAAGGAGGCCAAGATCGCTGCCACAAAAGGCAAACTGGCCGCCATCCGCGGTGGCATTGAACTGGCCCATGCCAAGATCCTGCTCTCCGGCGTCAATACAGGCCCCACGGGCGATAACCCGGACTGGCCCACCCTGGAAGAGGTACGGCGCAATGCCCTGGTACTGGCCACCCGGCCCGAGCCCCTGCGCAATCTGCGCCTGGTGCGCTCCAATGATTACTCCAATGTGCCGGACGAGGCCCTGCCTGGCGTCAATCTGCCCAACATGACCTCAGGCATGGCTGATCGACCGGCCGGTGTTGCCGACCGCTCCCTGGCCGAGGCCACCAATCCGGCACGTATTGCCAGTGAATCCACCGGCTGGGCCTACTATCCTGGGGATGAACGGGATGCAAACGGTAAGGTGATCGGCGCAATCTTCTATATTAACGATGACCGCGACTATACGGATAATATTGATGGCTCCGGCCGGCCGCCCGCCAACTTTTAGAGCCCTTTTCCCGGCGCCACTACACAAAGGCGGCCCACACACTTCCAGCCCTTCAGGTGACCTTTTTTGAGTAAGCTGTTTGATGCCCTGGAAAAAATCCAGCAACAGGAGGAGGCTGATTCGCCCCCGGAGCAGAGCGACTCAACCGCTGCGGCTGCCCAAAAAAAGGGGTACCTGCCTTATCTGCTGGCCATAATAGTGCTTGTCATCCTTATAGCGGCAGGCCTGCAGCTCCCCCCTTTCAAAGAGGTACTTTTCCATGACAGGCCGACCAGGGAGCAGGAGCGCCCCCCCATAAGCGGAGGCGATCAGGCTGCCGCCACTGTTCCCCGGGTGGGAGAGCCGCCCGCACACGCCTCCCCCCGGCAGCAGATGGAGTTTTACAATAAGAAAGGTCTTGCCCTGAGCCGGACCGGCGATTTCTGGAGCGCCCTCTACTATTTTGACAAGGCCGCCGAACTGGGGCCGCAGCAGCCGGAACCGCTGCTCAACATGGCTATTCTTCTGAGTCGCCTTGATCTTGGCTTTCCGGCCGGCCGCCTTTTCAGGGAGGCATACGAGCTGGCCCCGGACAACGAGCACCTCCGGCAGGCCGTGCAACAGGCCATTGCCGAACAGATACTGCCGCCTGATTTTCCAGCCCCCCCCGCCATGCCGGACGTGGCAGGAGAGTGACCCCCATGCCATGGCCTTTTACCAAAAAAATCAACACCTACGCCCTGGTGGGTAACCACCAGGGCGGCCTGCTGGCCGTCAAAGGCATCACCCCCACCGGTGCCGCAGCCGCCACTCCTTTAGGCTGGAGCGAACGCCCCCCTGTTGAGGCCAAAAGCATCCACCAGCTCATGGCCTCTGTCACCAATCCCAGGGGCAATGTCGCCATCTCACTGCCCCTGGACCAATTCGAGGTATTGAATCTGACCATCAACAAGGTGCCGCGGGAGGTGGTGGCCAAGATCCTGCCCTACCACATCAACAAGATAATAGAGACACCCCTTGCCGACTTCATCTACGACTGGCAGGTAAGTAAGGAACTCAAGGACTCCTTGCAGCTCAATGTCTTTCTCTTTCCGGCGCAGATATTTCAGGAGATGCGCTCCACCCTGAACCATTACAGGCTGAACCCCGTGGCCCTGGAGCCCGATGTCTTTTCCGCCTGCGCCTTTCTGGAGTCGCGCCGTCGCCTACCCCATAACGGTGCCTCGCTCATCGTCCTTCTGTGGCCCGCATCGGTTTCCATTGCCATTTATGACAACAAGGATCTTAGCCTGACCCGCGACGTCAACCTCAAACGTCCCGTCCAAGAGGATGACAACAGTACAACCTCCGAAGGACAAAGAGCGGAAGAGGAGATCAACGGACCGGTCATGCCGGCGGCAGAAGACCCGCTCCGCCAGGACGACTCTCTGTTCGACCCCAGCTCCGACGACCTGCTGGCCAATTTTCTGGTTGCCACCAAGGAGGACCGCGATGATTCAGCCACGGCGGCGTCAGCCCCTGAAACAGACGTTCCCCCGCCTCCCGCCTCCAGGCCAGAGCCGCGGCCCACCAACCAGAACTGGGCCACCTACATAAATCAGGTCTCTCTTGAGTTGATGCGTACGCGTGACTATTTCAACGCCGTCATCAAAGGCAACCAGATCAAAACCGCCTTTATCGGCGGCGGTGAAGCGGCCTGGCAGCCCCTGGCCGCGGAGCTGGCGGCCAGTCTCGACATCACCGTGCAGGACATCATGGAAAACGAGCAGGCCTCCTTTGACAACAACCTCTTTGAGGCCATCAGCACCGGCGTGCTGAGTTAGAGGAAGAGAATGCAACAACGTATCAATCTGATCCCCCAAAAACCCCTGGCCGACCGGATCAAGCACCTGATCCCCATTCTCTTTGTGGGCATGGCTGCCCTGCTCACCCTGTTTTTTGTTGTCTGGATCCAGCTCCTCAACGGTCGCCTGACCGACCTCAATAAACAGATTGTCCACCTGGAAACCCAGGCCGATCAAGCCACCGAATTGAGCAGTCAGGTTGCCCGACTCAAAAAAAATCTGCAGGACAAGGACAATGCCATCCGCCGGAAAAATACCGACATTGCCGGTCTTACCAAGATCGGCGCCCATAAAAAAAGGTTCAGCCGGCCCTTACGCCACATCGCCGCCCTGGTGCCCGATTCGGTACGCCTGCGCAGCTTGACCTTTACCGGCAATAGCGGCGAGATACAGGGCACGGCCCTTGACTATAACGATCTGGTTGACATGATACATCACATGCAGGCCTTGAGCGTCTTCGCCAATGTCTCCCTCACCGTGACGGACCGGTCCACGGACAAGGACCAGGAACGTATTGAGTTCACCATCCAGATGCGCCTTACTTGACATTTTTCTACGAAAATATGACACGTACACTCCAAGAAATACCGGGCATCCTCAAGAAAGGCTACCTTGTCATGCGGGCCGACCCGGAACTGGCCCAACAGGTCAGGCAACTGTTCCTCACCCTGCTCATCGGCCTGGCCTGTGCCTATGGAGCCTTTGTCCTGCTGGTTGCGCCACGCCAGGACAAAATCCACAAGAGGCAGGCCAACATCCGCGACATTGAAGCCCAGGCCGTTGTCGGTCAGACCGATCTTCTTGCCGGCCATCTTCTCAAACTGGCCGGAGAAATCCGGCAAAAGGATCAGACCCTGGAGATACTGACCCTGCAGGAACAATTATTACGGGAACAGTGGCAGCACCAGGGCAATGAAGATCGCTTTCATCAAGTCATCTTCACCCTGACCGGCTCGGCACCGGTGGATATTCAGCCTGACCTGCTCAAGATGAGCCGCAAAGAGAGCAGATCCATGGAGGAATTTACCTTTCATCCCGTCCGTTTGCAGGGCCGCAGTTATTTTGAGAACTTTTTTCTCTATCTCTCCTTTTTGGAAAAGAGTCCGGAAATCGGCCTTCTTGATGGAATCGAACTGACGGCCCATGCCGCTGACCCGACAGAAAAAAGCCTGGTGGATTTTCAGGTGGACCTGGGTCGCCTGGAGGCAAGAGATGGCCTGTAAGACGACACGCCCCACAAAGAGTTTAGGGGGCCGGGCCGCTGTCGGCCTGGCGCTCCTGCTGCTTGGCAGCCCTTTCTGGCCGCTGCCGGCGGCAAGGGCCGCCACCCTGGAGCTGCTGGAACTTCCCCCCGCCGGCAGGCTGACCAACAGCGACCTGCCTCAGCGTGATCCCTTTAACTGGCCGGATAGTCGGCGTATTCGTCTCAAACAGGTGGCCGAGGCAGAGCAGGATATTTTTGTTGATTTCATTCTGCAGGCCATTCTCTGGAGCCCCACCGGCACTCCCCAGGCAGTGATCAATGACCAGCTGGTAAAGGTGGGTGACATGGTGGATGGCGCCCTTATCACCGAGATCACGGCAACAAGGGTCTTGTTGACGAAAAAAGCCCGGAGCCACACCATGCAATTTGACACTCTTGATATAGACTTCGGCGGCCGACCGGCTGCCAGGGATAAGGCCCAATGACACATTTCAAATCCCCCTACCTGCTCGGCGCCTGCCTTGTTGTGGCCCTTCTCTTTTGCCAACTCCTGCCGCCTTGGGCCCAGGCCCAAAACAAGGAGGATCAGCATGTTCTGGTGGAGAGGTTACGTGACTTTCCCGCCTCCCTGCAGTGTGAAGACCTGGAGGTCTCCACCCTGCTGCGCGCCATCGGCCGGCAGGCGGGCATCAACATCTACGTTGCCGATGCCATTACCGACACCATCTCTTTTGAGATGGATAATGTCACCCTCTACGAGGTCTTTGAGCTGGTCATGCGGGCCAAGGACCTGCACTACTCGGAGAGCAACAGCGCCATTCTTGTGGAAAGCCGGGAGAGCTACAAAAAGACACGCAAGGGCATTACCATGGCCCGGGTCTGCACCGATTACGGCAACAGCAGCAAACTCAAGGGCCAGCTTGACCACCTGCTCAGCGACCAGGGCATTATCACGGCAACCAATAACGACAGCTGCCTGATCATCAAAGACCAGCAGCAGAACGTCAGCGAAATCAAGGCAATGCTGAGCCAGATCGACCGGCCCACCCCGCAGGTCCACATTGAGGCGCGGGTGGTGGTAATCAGCAAGGAGGGCAAGGAACAGCTCGGTATCCGCTGGGGCTACCAGAACTACGGCAACGACCTGATCCTGGCCACCAAAAGCAAACCGGTCTCCATTATCTCGGACCTCGGTGTTTCCGCGGCCACCACGGCCATGAATATCGGTTTTATATGGGACAACATGAACCTCAACATCGATCTGCAGGCCATGGCCCAGGACAATCTGCTGCACGTCCTCTCCACCCCCTCCCTGCTGGTCCTTGACGGCCATGAGGCGGAGATCAAACAGGGCAAGGAGGTGCCCTATACCTCGCAGTCCGGCGATGTGATCAACACCGAGTTCCGCGAGGCCAACCTCAGCCTCAAGGTGACCCCCCGCATTATCAAGACCCGCTTTGTCAACCTGGATGTCAATGTAACCAACGACAGTATCGACCAATCCTCGGCCGTGGATGGTGAACCCCTCATCAACCGGCAGGAAATCACCACCAATCTCTTTCTGGAAGATCAGGTCACCGTGGTTATCGGCGGCATCCATGTCAGCGGCGAGGATCTCAACAAGGGCCGCGTGCCCGGCCTGGCCAGCCTGCCCATTCTCGGCAATCTCTTCAAGAACAAGGAGAGCAGTCTGGAAAACTATGAGTTGATGATCTTCCTGACCCCGACCATTGTTTCCATGGAGAGCATGGCTGCCCAGGCCAGAGAGCGCCAGGGGCTTGTCGATGAGGCCTTAAGCGATAATGTCCATAAGGAATTTAGACCCGAGACCCACAAGAAGAAAAAGAAAAGCAGCCCGGAGCCATGAACCACCTGCATTTTTTCGGCATACAGGAAGAGCCTTTTCGCCTCACTCCTGACCGGGATTTTTTCTTCCCCTCCCGGGCCCACGCGGCCGTGGCCGAGGTTATCCGCTACGGCCTGGAAAGTGGCGAAGGTTTTCTCATCATCTATGGCGAGGTGGGCACCGGCAAGACCATGCTGTTGCGCAAACTGGGGAGCTATCTGCACAACCGTTACGACACCGCCTATATTATTGCGCCGCAACTGACGCCCCGCGACCTGCTCTTTGCCATCCTGCAGGATCTGAACGCCCTTTCCCGGCAGGAGAGCGACCAGAGCGCCCCGGCCCTGTTCCAGAAAATTTACGACTATCTGGTGCGCCGCAACCCCGCAGGCAAACGGCTCCTGGTGATCATTGACGAGGCCCAGAGCCTGCCGGAAGAGTCCATTGAACAGCTGCGCCTCTTATCGAATTTTGAGACGGACAAGGAGAAGCTCATGCAGATTCTTCTTGTAGGCCAGCCCGAGCTGAGGGAAAAGATCTACAGACCATCGCTGCGCCAGCTCCGGCAGCGTATTACCATTTCCGAGACCCTGCAGCCCCTGTCCGCCGCCGAGATGACCGCCTATATCAATTTCCGCCTTAATCGGGTGGGCCGGGCCGACCTGACGCCGCCGGCCCGGGTCACCAAGATGGTTTATCGCTACACCAGGGGCACGCCCCGCCTGATCAACAAACTGATGTCACGGGCCCTGCTCATGTCATATGCCGCCGGCAAACAGCATATTGACAAAAAGAGCATCAAGGATGCCGCGACCTCCCTTGACATGGCGCCCCTTGCCGGCTTCCGGGGCCGGTTCGGCAGGCCCGCCTCATGAGACAACCTCTTCCTGACAGCTGGTAAGCTATGGCAAAAAAACGTTTCGGCGACATATTGGTTGACGGCGGCCTGATCACGGAGACCCAGTTGGGCCAGGCCCTCAAATTCGGCCGCGAAAACGATATCAAACTGGGGCAGGCCCTGGTTGATCTGGGTTTTGTCACCGAGGAGGCGGTGGCCCACACCCTGTCACGCCAGCTGCAGATCCCCTATGTGGATCTCAACAAAATCGTCCTTGATCCGGAGGTGGTGGCCACCATCCCCGAGAATGTCGCCCGCAAGAACAAGGTCCTGGCCATCGGCAAGCGGCCCGGGGAGATCCTGGTGGCCCTGGCCGATCCCCTCAACATCTTTGCCATTGATGCGGTTTCCGCCCATATCAATGCCACCCTGGTGCCGTGTGTGGCCATAGACTCTCTGCTGGCCCGGACCATTGACCAGCAATATGCCGCCCTGAGCGGTCAGAGCAGCGGCGACCAGAACGGCGAGGCGGACGAAAGCGAGGCCGTGGCCGCCATCAACGACATTCTCATCCAAGCGGTGCGCCGGGAGGCCAGTGATATCCACATTGAGCCGGACCTCCAGGAGGTGCGGGTCCGCTGCCGCATCGATGGCGTCTTGCACAATATCCGCTCCTATCCCCTGGAGATGCACCCCAACCTCATCTCCCGCATCAAGATCATGAGTCAGCTCGATATCGGTGAACGCCGCAAGCCGCAGGACGGCCGTATCGAGCTGCCCATCTCTGGCAGGGAATTCGACATCAGGGTGTCCATTCTTCCCCTGCGCAAGGGGGAAAAGGTGGTCATGCGCCTGCTGGACAAGAGTAAGGTCCAGATCAATCTCAGCGAGCTTGGTTTCGAGCCTGAGCAGGAAAAGATCTTCCGTCACCACCTGGCCATGCCGCACGAAATCATCCTGGTCACCGGCCCCACCGGCAGCGGCAAGACCACCACTCTTTACGGGGCACTCAACAAGATCAACAGCCCGGAAAAGAATATTATCACGGTTGAAGATCCGGTGGAGTATGACCTGCCCGGCGTCAATCAAGTGCAGGTCAACCTCAAGGCCAACCTCACCTTTGTCTCCGCCCTGCGCTCCATTCTGCGCCAGGACCCCGATATTGTCATGATCGGCGAAATCCGGGACGTGGAGACCGCGGAGATTGCCATTCAGGCCGCCCTCACCGGCCACCTGGTCCTTTCCACCCTGCACACCAATGATGCCTGCGGGGCCGTGACCCGCCTTATTGACATGGGTATCCCGCCCTTTCTCATCGCCTCCTCCCTGGGCCTTGTCCTGGCCCAACGCCTGCCGCGCCGCCTCTGTCCGGCCTGCAAGAGCCCCCAGGAAATCACGCCGGCCATCAGCAAACTCTTTCCCGACACGCCCACCGATGACCTGATCATCTACCGACCGCAGGGTTGCCCCCAGTGTGACAACTCCGGCTATCGGGGCAGGACCGCCATTTACGAGATACTGGAGCTCTCCACCGATATTGAAAAACTGATCATGGAACGCGCCACTTCCCGGGAAATCGCCCGGCAGGCGCAGCGCCAGGGCTTCAAGGACCTGCGTCGGGCCGGCCTCGCCAAGGTGTTAAGCGGTGTCACCTCCCTGGATGAGGTACTGCGCCTCTCTCTGGAGCTGAGGGAATAAGACATGCCCCTCTTTTACTATGAAGCCATAGACAGCCGCGGCCTGACCAAACAGGGTACCCACGAGGCGGAGCTGCTCAAGGATGTTGAACAGTGGCTGACGAGCCAGCACCTCACGCCGGTGACGGTTGGGGTGGCGGGACAGGGCCGCAATGGCGCTGCCCACAAGGTCAGGGCAAAAGGCGTCACCTTTCTCGACAGGTGGTTGGGCATCCGCCTGGAAGACCACATCCTCTTCTGTCGGCAATGCGCCACCCTGTTGACGGCCGGCGTCGACATGCTGCGCACCCTGACCATTCTGGGCAAACAACTCTCCAACCCCGTGCTGCGTCAGGTTGTTATGGAGATCCGCAGTGCCATTGAACAGGGTGAGAGCCTCAGCGACGCCTTTGCAGAGCACCCCAAGGTTTTCTCCGTGCTCTACAGAAATATAGTCAAGGTGGGTGAGGAATCGGGCAACCTGGACTCCTCCTTCAGCTATATGGCGGACCTGCTCGAAAACGAGAAAGAGATTCGCGAACGGATCAAGGCCGCCACCCGCTATCCGAAGATTGTCATCGGTGCCCTGCTGGCAGCGGTCTTCTTTCTGATGAGCTATGTAGTGCCCAAATTTGTCGCCCTCTTCTCCATGGCCAAGGTAGAACTGCCCTTTGCCACACGCCTGCTCATCGGCATGAGTAACTTCTTTGCCAGCTATAATATCCTGATCATCGCCCTGGTGGTGGGTCTTGTCCTGCTCTACCGGATGGGCCTGCAATATCGTCAGGTGGTGCACCTGCGTGATACGATCCTCATACGGCTACCCGTCTTCGGGCCGCTCCACGTCAAGATCTACATGGCCCGTTTCAGCCGGGTCTTTGCGGTTTTGACCAGAAGCGGCGTCGATATTATCAAGACCCTGACCCTCTCCTCTGCCGCCCTTGAAAACCTTATCCTGCGCGATCAACTGGCGGCCATTTCCGCCGAGGTGGCGGACGGCGTGGCCCTGGATGAGGCCATGAGCCACCAGCCCCTCTTTCCGGACATGGTGACCCAGATGGTCAGTGTCGGGGTGGAATCGGGCCGCACGGATGAGATGATGGAGAAGGTGGCCGACTATTACGACACAGAGACCGATTACACCATCAAGAACCTCGCCACCCTCATCGAGCCCCTCCTCTTACTCTTCATGGGTATCATGGTGGGCTTCATCGCCCTGGCCATCTTCACCCCCATGTGGTCGATGATGGAGGTCATGCGGGGGGGCTGATTCCTTTGCCAATTAAGCCCTTATGCATTCCTGCAAAAAAAGAGGGGAGAGGCAATCACATGCCTCTCCCCTCTTTTTTTGCAGGAATTTCGTATGGTACTTACCAGCTCTTTTTCAATTTTGCCTTCACAGCAGGCGGCCCTGCCGCCTCAACAGTTTGAACGGCAATAACATAATCGCCGCTGTTAATTCCGCCAGAACCATCTGCATCCTTATAGATACAACCGCCGGCAGCCTCACCAGAGGCAATGGCATCAACCTCACACGTCGCAGATGTTGTCTCAACAGCCCAATCCGCCGGCACCTCCTCCATAGCATTTGCTAGACATTGGGCATTAGCAACAAGGCCCGTATCACAAGGAGCAGCACCGTGGGCGGGCCTATCAGCAGCAGCTTTATCAAGCAAGCTGGCGGCAAAGTTCATGGTGGCGGCACCCTGGGCAGCACCGAACACGCCGTCGGCAGCGGCGACCTCGGCCTCTGTCTTCATATCCACATACTTGGGAATGGCGGTGACCGCCAGGATACCGAGGATAACAATAATAACGATCAGTTCGATCAGTGTAAAACCCTTGTCATTCATACTTTCACCTTTCTTTTTTTAAACGGAATAGCCAATATTCCCTCATGGTGCATGGTAATCTTCTCAACAATTTATAGCAATAGGGGAGCCGCCTGGCAAGGAATTAAGCGGCTCATCAGGCCGGATCTCCAGGCCCGAAGAGGCTGTGTGGGCAACACCACCCCTTGTCGGTCAGGCTTATTTCCCGACAAAATCATAGCATTTATCAGCAAGCACAGGTAAAGTTAATACTATAATGCCAAACTGCTCATAACATCAGGATGTTATGGTGCAACGAAGAGGAGAAATCCATGATACAGGATGATGAACAGCTCAGCGCCAGCCTGGAGGATTATCTTGAGGTCATTGCCCATATAGTTGCTGAAAAGCAGGTGGCGCGTGCCAAGGAAATCGCCGCCAAACTGCAGGTCAGCCGTTCATCGGTGACCGAGGCCTTTCGCTCCCTGGCCAAAAAAGGGCTGATAAACTATGCCCCCTATGAGGTGATTACCCTTACCGACAAGGGCGAGGAAGTCAGCGCCGACATCATCCGTCGCCACCAGGCCCTGCAGGATTTTTTCATCAAGGTCCTGGCCGTTGACGAGCAGACCGCCGATGAAGGGGCCTGCCGCATCGAACATGCGGCGCCACGGAAAATCATCGACCGTATGATAAATTTTGTGAAATTTGTTGAAGAATGCCCACGCGGTGGGGCAGACTGGATCAAGAGCTTCAGCGATTACTGCGCCAGCGGCCAGACCAGGGACAACTGCTCGGCATGCATTGCCACATGCCTGGAAAAGGAAGAGGGCTGATTTTCGTTTTTCTGGAGGATTTTCACTCCCTCAACCTGACCAAAAACACTCCTCTATCCCTTACAATGAACCCGTGTTCACATATGAGCCTTTCCAAGGCGGCAAGAAAAAATAGAAACAGGCAGGAGAATGTATGGACGGACCATTCAGAGATGGCATGTACAACCATCCCAACCTAGGAGTCATAAAAATTTTCACCAAGAATGGCGAGTGGGTCTATCAATGCTACACCAGTAACGGCACGAAACCGCTATCCACCCCCAAACCCCTGGACCAATGGACCTGGGTCATGAGCGAAGAGTTCTAGCCCATACCGCTCTCCACGAAAAAAGGCGATTCTCGACAAATGAGAATCGCCTTTTTTGTTGGCCTCGCAATAAGCAATGTGCTCTACTCAGACCAGGTTGGCAATGGCCTCCTGCAGGCGCCGCATGCCCTCCTTGATATCATCCATGGAGGCGGCAAAGGAGAAGCGGACAAAGTCGTCCGCCCCAAAGGCAGCGCCCGGCACAGTGGCCATGAAGCTCTTTTCCAGCAGATAGGCCGACATATCCACCGACCCCTCGATCACCTTGCCGTCATAGGATTTTCCGTAATAGGCCGACAGATTGGGAAAGACATAAAAGGCGCCCTTGGGCACCACACAGGTGACGTCGGGGATGGCGGTGAGCTCTCCGATAATATAATCGCGGCGCGGCAGAAAGGACTCCTTCATGACGCCGGGGAAATCCTGCGGGCCTGCCACGGCAGCCAGGGCGGCGCGCTGGGCCACCGAGGAAGGATTGGAGGTGGACTGGCTCTGGATCTTGTTCATGGCGGCAATAACATGCTTGGGCCCCAGGGTATAGCCGATGCGCCAGCCGGTCATGGCAAAGGACTTGGAGACGCCGTTTGAAAGCATCACCTGCTCTTTGAGTTCCGGAGCAACATCAAGGATGTGGGCCAGGGGCTCGTCGCCATAGACAATGGTGTCATAGATATCATCGGAGATCACCACCCAGCCCTTGGCCAAGGCCATGTCCGCCACCAGGCGCAAAGCCTTGGCGGAGAAAACCGCGCCTGTGGGGTTGGAGGGTGAGTTGAGGATAATGCCCCGCGTCTTTTCCGTGACATACTTGCTCAAATTCTCCCGGGTGAGGTCAAAATCATCCTTCTCATCCAGGGGAACAAGCACCGGTGTAGCACCGGTCAGGGTGACAATGGGCGGATAGGAGACCCAGTAGGGGGTGGGGATCAACACCTCGTCACCGGGACCAAAAAGGGCCTGGGCCATGTTATAGAGGCCATGTTTGCCGCCGCAGGAGACCTGGACCTGATCCGCATCATACTCCCAGCCATGATCCTCCTTATAGCGCCGGACAATGGCCTCACGCAGTTCAGGAATACCGGGCACTGCCGTATATCTGGTAAATTTCTCATCAATGGCCTGCTTGCCGGCCTCACAGACATGATCCGGTGTAGGGAAATCAGGTTCACCAACACTGAAGTTGAGGATATCCGCCCCAGCAGCCTTCATTTCCTTGGCCTTGGCATTCACCGCCAAGGTTGGAGAAGGTTTAATCTGAGACATCCTGGCTGCCAGAGAGATGATTTGCTCACTCATTTGTTTTCCTCTTTAAGAGAAGATTATTCGATGACATGGTAAGGGCCGTGCCCAAGGGTAGGGCAAGGCCGGCGGACAATATTTCAGGGTGTCTTGAGTAATTAGATATATAGCAATTATTCAAGATAACCTTCATTATAACTCGCCTGCAGCACTGATCGGCCGGTCTGCGTCGCCCATGCTTACGGCAATCTGTGGCCCTGCTGAAAAAGTGATGGTTTGGCGGTTTTAGTCATTACTATTTATGCAGGCGTGCAACGGCTTGGTCATCGCTCCTCATCACTGTACTCTATATGAGTCAAGAAAAGACCGCAGGCCGATGCAGTAGGGCCGGCCTGATTACGATCCCTGGCCGCGATAACCTCCTGGAAACGGCTAACGCTCATGCGTCCCTGCCCCACCTCAAAAAGGGTACCGACAATATTGCGCACCATCTTACGCAGAAATCCATCGCCACGCAACACCAGTTTATAGAGATCCGGATCGCCCTGGCCACGCAACGTGGCCTCAAAGAGGGTGCGCACCGCGCCCCGGCCCGTTGTCCGGCTGCGATCCCTGGAGCCGGTGGCCTCAAAAGAGCTGAAATCATGCCGTCCCCGGAGCAGGGCCAGACATTTTTGCACCTGGGGCAAGGCAAAAGGACCGGGCAGAGAGGTGACGTAGAGACGACTGGTGGCCGGCACCATGGCTGCCGTGGAAAAGTAGTAGCAATAGGTCTTGGCCAGGGCACTCTTGCGGGCATGGAAGCCGCTATCAACATCAACCACATGGTGGATACGAATGGCCGGCGGCAAAAGACTGTTGAGCCCCTTTTGCAAACCATGGCAGGCAATGGCCGAAGCAGTGGTAAAGTTGGCCACCATGGCCAGGGCATGCACGCCGCTGTCCGTGCGACCGGCGCCATGCAGGACAACCGGCTCGTTACAGATCACGGCAAGCTTCTCTTCAATAATCCCCTGGATGGTGGGAAGTTTTTGCTGCCGCTGCCAACCGCAGAAATCCGTGCCGTCGAAACTGATAAGCAGCTTGATATTCCGCATGAATCAAGGGGCAAGAGGGACAACGCCCAGACCGGCTCCCTCGTCAAGCCCCAGCATGATATTCATGTTCTGGACCGCCTGGCCGGCCGCGCCCTTCACCAGATTGTCGATGGCTGCGACAACAACCACCCTGTTGGTACGTGAATCGACCTTGCAGGCAATATCGCAATAATTACTGCCCCGCACAAACTGGGTAGCCGGGAAGGTCCCCGGCGCACAGGGGCGCACAAAGGGCTCCTGGCGGTAATAGTCGTCATAGAGCCTGTCCACCTCCTCCTGGCCGACCTCTTTAAGCAGACCGGCATAAACCGTACTCAAGATGCCGCGGGTCATGGGGACGAGATGAGGGGTAAAGGAGACCGTCACCGGTTGGCCGGCCAGTTTGCCGATCTCCTGCTCAATCTCCGGGGTATGGCGATGGCTCCCCACCTTATAGGCCTTGAAGCCACCGGACACCTCACAAAAGAGGGTGGCCACACTGGCGGCCCGCCCGGCCCCGGAGGCGCCTGATTTGCAATCGGCAATAATGGTGGTCGGTTCAATAATTCCGGCCTGCAGGAGCGGCGCCAGTCCCAGGATAATACTGGTAGGATAACAGCCGGGATTGGCAACCAGTCGCGCCCCTTTGATCTTTTGGCGATTCAGCTCAGGCAAACCATAAATCGCCTCATCAAGAAACTCCTTGGCAATATGCTCCTGATACCAGGCCTCATAGACCTCGGCATCATCAATACGGAAATCCGCACTGAGATCCACCACCTTTTTGCCGGCAGCCAGCAGGGCCGGCACAATATTCATGGCGGTCTGGTGGGGGACGGCCGTGAAAAAAAGATCGGCCCGTTGCACCAGATCCTCCACCACCACATCCTCCAACACGACATCGGTGCGGCCCCGCAGGCTGGGGTAAATATCGGCGAGCTGCTGACCGGCATACTGACGGGATGTGGCCACGGTCAGTTCAACATCCGCATGATTGACCAGCAGTCTGGCCAGCTCAACACCTGTATAACCTGAGGCACCAACAATTCCAATTTTATACATGGATTATCCTCTCTTGAGGGAAGAACCTGGGCCGACAGCGGCGAGCCAGGCATAAAAAAAAAGGGAAAAGTGACCAAAAATCACTCTTCCCTTGTATAAGAACACAAAACCAGCAGCCAGGCTGGGATTTTTTTAACGCTTGGAGAACTGGAAGCGAGCCCGAGCACCCTTCTGTCCATACTTCTTGCGCTCCTTAACACGGGAATCGCGGGTCAGAAAACCGGCCTTTTTCAAGACGCCCCGATATTCGGGATCTATTTCAGTCAGGGCCTTGGCTATACCATGACGCAGGGCCTCGGACTGGGCGGACTTTCCGCCACCCTTGAGGGTCACCATGACATTGTACTTGCCGTCGGTTTCAGTGAGGGAAAAAGGCTTGAGGATGAGACGCTCATCCATGGCACCGCCAAAGTAATCAGCCATGGACAGTTTCTTATTAACTACAACATCACCGTTCCCGGCACTGAGCCAGACACGGGCAATGGCGTTTTTGCGCTTTCCGGTTGCGTAGAATTTCTGTGCAGACATCAATTTTCTCCGATCTATAACTTGAGCTCTTCAGGCTGCTGGGACTCATGGGGATGATTCTCACCAGCATAGACTTTGAGTTTTTTCAGTTGAGCACGACCAAGGGAGTTACTGGGCAGCATGCCCTTCACCGCCTTATAAACAATCTGCTCGGGAGCCTTATCCAGCAGCTCCTGAGCTGTACATTCTTTCAATCCGCCCAGGTAGCCGGAATGCTGATAGTACTTCTTGTTCTCAAGCTTACGGCCTGTCAGCCTGATCTTATCGGCATTAACAACAATAACAAAATCACCAACATCCTGAAAAGTTGAGTAATTGGGTTTATGCTTGCCGCGCAGACGCGTGGCAACCTCGGCAGCCAGACGACCGAGAACCTCGCTCTGGGCGTCAACGATAAACCATTTGCGCTCAATTTCTTTGACCGGAGTCAGGTAAGTGGTCATGATACATTCCTCTATAACAGTAGAAACCAGACCGACCAGACTAGCCTGATCAACGCCGGTTTCCATGACGAAAAAAGGTTCGAAGAGTCTTCGAACCTTTGTTTTGTATATATGGAGCGGGAAACGAGACTCGAACTCGCGACCCCAACCTTGGCAAGGTTGTGCTCTACCAACTGAGCTATTCCCGCCTTTCTGAAAGACTGTGTGCGAAACAGGGGGAGTTATATCGGAACTCATCCCCCTTGTCAATAAAAAATTTACCGTGCCGCCCCCTTGAGCAACACGCGCCAACACCTTGCCCTGCAAGGATTTTTGCTGAGCACTCGGCAGCTCGGCTCTTCACGCCTCAGAAATCTTCCAGTTCGCCTGCAGGCAGGGGGTGCCCACGGCTGAGCACAAGGCCGGATCCTCCTGCCGCCTACGCCAGCTGCCCCATGAGCCGCCATCTCCGCAGCTTTTTGCCTCGGCCCGGTTCTAGCCCTTGCACCCCTCTTTAAGTTACTGTTATAAGAAAGAGGAAGGAAAACAGATCCTTATATATACGTAATGCACTGGAAGTGCAAAAAATTCGTTATTTTACCATCATGATTCCGGAGTAACGCCAATGGCCACCCCCTCTGCCCCCCGCACAAGTCTTATCAATCGCACCACCAAGGAGACCTCCATAAAGCTTGAGTTGCGTCTCGATGGTGCGGGCAAGGCGGACATCCACACCGGTGTCCCCTTTTTCGACCACATGCTCACCCTGCTTACCGTACATGGTTTTTTTGATATCAACCTGCAGGCCAGTGGCGACACGGATGTTGACGATCACCACACCGTCGAGGATATCGGCATCTGTCTGGGGCAGGCCTTCAAGGAGGCACTGGCCGACTTTTCCACCATTACCCGCTATGGCCATTTCGCCCTGCCCATGGATGAGACCCTGGCCCGCGTCACCATGGATTTCGCCAACAGACCCTACCTCCATTACGATGTGGTACCCCTGGACCAGAAGAGCGGCACCTTTGACACCGCCATGATAGCCGAATTCCTGCGCGCCTTTGCCTTCAACTGCGGATTGACACTGCATGTGGAAGTAAAATATGGTGTAAACACCCATCATATCATAGAGGCCATTTTCAAGGCCCTGGGCCGCACCCTTGACCAGGCAACAGCCATTGACCCCCGGGTACACGGCACCCTCTCTTCAAAGGGAACCCTGTAAAACCGGCCACCCTCACTTGGACATCTCCATGACCAGACCATTTCCCTTTTTTATCGCCCTTGCCGCCCTCCTCTGTGTCAGCGCCTGTGCCTCCCATACCTCCCAACCCGGCGCCGACAACAGCAGCGACGACCTGACCCTCGGCTCCATCGTTGTCCTGCAGTGTGAACATGACCTGCTTGACCGCAACCAGGCAGGCCAGATGGCCGAGGTCCGCGATCTTGATGAAGGCTGCCGGGCCCTGGACACCGTCATTGCCGAGTTTTTTGCCATGAAGGAGAATGTCAATATTCTCTCTGCCATCCAGCAGGAATCCCTGACCGGCACCTTTATCGGCACCCCGAGCATGCGGGCCCGTCACATCGGTGCGCAGGCCCGCGGTGATGCGGTGCTCACCACTCGTCTTATCCGCTACAACAAGCTGATCGGCAAAAAATATGGTGCCGACGAACCGGCCTCGGTGAGTTTCGAATACAGCCTGATCCACCTTGCCAGCGGCAAGACCCTCTGCCGGGGCAGTTATGAAGAGACCCAGGAGACCCTTTTTTCCGACCTCTTTTCCTTTGGCAAGGCCTCAAAACGAAAATTTGAGTTTGTCTCGGCCGATACCCTGCTGCGGGAGGGCGTCGAGAAAAAGTTCAGCACCTGCCGATACCTGACCACCCCGTAAGCACCCCCGCTCTCAGGACCTCCCACTGCCAGCCATGCTCCATCTGCCACCCGCACTTAATCGCGCCATCGGTCAGGCCCTCCATGAATACCGGATGCTCAGTGATGGCGACCAGGTTCTGGTCGCGGTCTCCGGGGGAGTAGACAGTCTTGTCCTGGCGGCCATCTTGCGGCTCTGGCGGCAGAAGGCCCCCATCTCCTACGGACTCAGCGCCGTCTATCTTGATATGGGTTTTGATAAGGATGAAGGCCGACGTGTCGGCAGGCAGCTGGAAGTGACCGGCGTGCCCTTTCAGGTTATCCGCACCAGCATCGGCAAAGATGCCCTGGCGCATACAAGCACCTCCACCTGTTTTCACTGTGCCCGCAACCGCCGCACTGCCCTCTTTAATCTGGCCCGCGACATGGGATGCAACAAGTTGGCCCTGGGACACCATAAGGAGGATATCATCGAGACATTTTTCCTGAACCTCTTTTACGGCGGCAACCTCTCCACCATGCTGCCCAAACAGGAGTTGTTCAAGGGCAACCTGGCCATTATCCGCCCCCTGGCCTTTCTGCAAAAGCAGGAGATAACGGAACTGGCCGAGCTTTTCGGCTTTGCACCGGTGGCCAACCCCTGCCCCCTCACCGGCAGCACCAAGCGCCAGAGCATCCGCACCATGATGAACACACTCTACCGGCAGGATCCGGGGCTGCAGAGCACCATTTTTGCGGCACTTGGCAATGTCAAACCGGAGTATCTCCTTGATCAACGCCTGCATGGCCGGGAGGCGCGCCCATGAAATCAAGCCTCCACTGTCTACCCTGTTTTCTCCAACAAACCATCACGGCGGCCCGTCTCAGCACCCCTGATCCCCTTCTTCAAAAAAAAATCCTCGATGCGGTTGCCCTGCTCCTACCCAGCCTTGATCTGAACAGGACCCCACCGGAAAACTCCATGCCGGTCTATGAGGCCATTGCCGAGCTGTCGGGCTGCGCCGACCCTTTTCTTGGCCTGAAGGAGGAATCAAACAGACTGGCCCGTCAGCTCATGGCGGACATTGCCAACAAGATAAGCGCCAGTGCCGACCCCCTGGCCACGGCCCTGCTCTTTTCCATTGCCGGCAATATCATCGATTATGGCTCCCAGCAGAATTTCGACGCGGAACACACCCTGCGCCAATGCCTGGCAAGGCCTCTGGCCATCAATGACTACCAGAGCCTGCGCCGCGATCTGGCCAACAGCGGCCTCCTCCTCTACCTGGCCGACAATGCCGGAGAAATCATCTTTGATTCCCTGGTGGTCCAGGAACTGCAACGCCTCTGGCCGACCCTGGAGATCGTCTTTGTGGTCAAGGAGCGGCCCATTATTAATGATGCCCTGCCGGCTGACGCCCGGGCATGCGGCATTCCAGCACGGTGCACCGTCATCACCAACGGCACCGCCTGTCCGGGCACGCCGCTTGCCGACTGCTCCGCCGAGCTGCAAGGCCTCTTTGCCGCGGCGGATGTCATTATCAGCAAGGGCCAGGGTAATTATGAGACCCTCTCTGAAACCGGAGGCCCTCTCTACTTCCTGCTCACCGTCAAATGTCCCGTTGTCGGCCGGCACATTGCCGAGCAGAGCGGCGTGACCCCGGCCAAGGGTGATCTGGTCCTGATGCAGGGGCGCGGAACACGGACCGGCTGAGCCGAGCGCCGACCAGGCCGGACCTGTCGGGCGGCAGCGCCCTATCGCCTCCGTCATGGTACCGAGCAAAAAGGCCCCGGCAAGCGTATGCTGCTGCCGGGGCCTTCTCTTATTTATGGCCATCTTGAATAATTTCTGTTTCGGAGTCTCGCAGGCTCGCTGACCTGACCGACTTTTTCGTTGCCACGAAAACAAAACTCACATATGCCCGATATGCTGCGTGCCCGGCGGAGGTGTTGATTGATCATGGTGTCGTCGTGCTGGTGCGCACCGTGTGGTGCCGGATCCCCCCTCCCTCAGGAAGAGGGAATTTTGTTGCCAGGGCGTAAGGGTATCTTGAATAATTGCCATTTTGCCCGATTTCTTCGTCGCTACAAAAATAAAAATACTCACATATCATTAATATGCTGCACCCCAAGGGCACCCGGAGTGTCGCCGGCTCCCTTACCTCTTTCAGGGCGCGCTTTTTATTTTCTATGCTTCTTGAACTCGAACAGGTAAGCGAGCGGAGCGAGACTCCGAAATATCTAATTATTCAAGATACCCGTAATATGGTGCCAATGTTAGCAAGCACCACCCTGCCCTGTTAGGGATGAAGGGCTCAGCCGTTCAAGAGGCGGGCCATCTCCTTGGCGCCATAGCTGATAACAATATCAGCCCCGGCCCGGGTGATGGAGAGCAGGGTCTCATGCATGACCTGGTCGCCGTCAATCCAGCCGTTGGCAGCAGCGGCCTTGATCATGGCATATTCACCACTGACATGGTAGGCGGCGATGGGCAGATCAAACTCCTCGCGCAGGGAACGGATGATGTCCAGGTAGGCCACGGCCGGCTTGACCATGAGGATATCGGCCCCCTCGTCCACATCAAGGGTCGCCTCGCGCAGGGCCTCGCGGCTGTTGGCCGGGTCCATCTGATAGCCCTGGCGATCGCCCTCCTGGGGGGCGCATTCCGCGGCATCCCGGAAGGGGCCGTAAAAGGCAGAGGCGTATTTCACCGCATAGCTCATAATGGGCACCATGTCGAAATTATTTTCGTCAAGGGCCGCCCTGATTTCGGCAACCCGGCCATCCATCATATCCGAAGGCGCCACGATATCGGCACCGGCCTGAGCGTGGGACAGGGCGATCTTGGCCAGGATTTCCAGGGTGGCGTCATTATTGACATGACCATGCTCCAGGATGCCGCAGTGACCGTGGTCGGTATACTCACACAG
This sequence comes from Desulfobulbaceae bacterium, assembly GCA_002868945.1. GTDB lineage: Bacteria > Desulfobacterota > Desulfobulbia > Desulfobulbales > SURF-16 > BM506. The sequence goes on along the minus strand of PKTX01000041.1, from coordinate 85,019 downwards.
ACAAACATCCGTGGTGACCATGATCTCCGGCACCTTGTTTTTGAGCTCCTGGACGGCGTTCTGGATGATACCGCCCTTGGCATGCGCCTGGGAGCCGGCCGCGTCCTTTTTCTCCGGCAGACCAAAGAGCAAAACATGCTGGACGCCCAGGCCGAGCAGCTCCTTTGCCTCAACGCCCAACTGATCGACGCTCATGCGGCTTATGCCGGGCATGGAGGGAATCTCCTCCCTTTTCCCCTTGCCGGGCATGACAAAGATGGGATAGATCAGCTGCTCCGGCGAAAGGCGTGTCTCACGGATCAGGGAGCGCAGCTGGGGGTTGCGGCGCAGACGGCGGGGGCGATAATCTGGAAAAACCATGGGGAGCTCCTTTTTTTTATAAAAGTTAGAGAATATGGAGAAGGGAAAGGAGATAAAAAATCGGTGCAATACTCGCACATTCTTTACCTTCCATAATTTTGTTAATGCCTGTCCAGAAATGAGTCATTTTGTTCAAGATCAAGGAGCATGGGAAAATAAAAAGCGCGCCCTGAAAGAGGCAAGGGAGCCGGCGACACTCCGGGTGCCCTTGGGCTGCAGCATATTGAGCATATGTGAGCCTTTTTTTATTTTCCGTAGCGACACAGAGATCGGGCAAAAGGGCCATTTCCGGACAGCCACTTGTTAACTTCTCTTCATTCTCTTTTCACAATTTAAAATTCTCATCAAGCAGATCATTGATAAAGCCATCCGGGTCATCGACACCCGCCACCGGGATGAGCAGCTCACCATCAATCTTCTTCTGGGCAATAAGGCGCAGGCCATAGTCAAGGGAGACAAAAATAGTCTCACACACCGCATTGACCGACGAAATGGTGAGCTTGCTCTTTTGCAGGATACGGTCAATGGCCGCCTCGGCAAACAGTACAGTGAAGTTACTCTCGTCCGACACCGTGGCGGCATAGTCACGGATGTGGAGGATCATCTCGACAAAGTCGTGGCACACCTCCCGCACATCAAGAAACTCAGTCAGACAATAGTCCGCCATCATATTGAGGCGCTCGGCGGTTAAGGCCACCCCCTCTTCCTGGAGATAGTCACCGTTGGAATTGGCGATGATTTCCACCAAATCGGCATGTTTCTGGCGGCGCAGCTCCTCATAGCGCTGCTCGTGATAATCGTGCTCCTGCTCTGCGAGCATGGCGGCAAGGCCGGTGTACGGATCCTCCACCATCTCTCGGGAGAGGACCAGGTGGCGACAGGAGGTGGACGGCAGTGACTTCTCAAAAGGCAGCAGGGTCTTTTCCATGACACTGAGCAGCCCCCTGGCTCCGGTCTTTTCCAGGACCGCCTTGGCGGCAATGGCCTCAAAGGCGGCGGCCTCGAAATCAAGCTTGATACCATAGGCATTAAAGTCCTGCTTCTTGCCAAGCACCACGGCGGAGTTGTGATTGGCGAGGATCTTGACAAAATCCTCCTGGGTCAATTCGTTGAGGGCTGCCACCACCGGCAGGCGGCCGACAAATTCGCTCTCAAAACCATAGGCAATGAGGTCCTCGGCCATCACCTCCTGGAAGTAACGGCTGCTCTCCGTCTTTGACTCCACCTTACTGCCGAACCCCATGGAGAGCTCGTTGCGTCTCTTCTTGATGTGGTCGGTCAGACCGGCAAAGGCGCCGCTCATGATAAAGAGGATATTACGGGTATTGACCACCTTTTTCTCACGCTTGCCCGTGGCCCGATAATGTTCCATGGCCTCAAGCTGGGCAACCGGATCATGGGGCACCTTCAGCTCAACCTCGGTCTCCTCCATGGGCTTCAAAAAGGCGCGCTGCACCCCGGCCCGGGAGACATCCGTTCCCATGCGATTGGGGCTGGCGGCGATCTTGTCCACCTCATCCACATAGATGATGCCGAACTCCGCCCGACTGATATCGTCATCCGCCTCCCGTACCAGATCGCGGACCAGATCCTCGACGTCACCGCCCACATAACCTGTTTCACTGAACTTGGTGGCGTCACCCTTGACAAAGGGCACTCCCAGTCGCCGGGCAATGAGCTTGACCAGATAGGTCTTGCCGACGCCGGTGGGACCGATGAGCAGGACATTGGACTTGATACGGCCCACCTGTCTTTTGGCGGGCCGACCGGTTTCCAGCTCATGGCGGATTCGGTTGAAATGGGTGCAGATCTTGGTGGCCAAAACCGCCTTGGCCTCATCCTGCTGCACCACGTATTCATCGAGATAACGCACCAGCTCTTCGGGTTTGAGGTCAAAGTAAAAGGCCTCGTCGTCATCACGGCGCGCCTCTTGCTCCACATCTTTTTTCTTGGCAAAGGGCAGCATGCCGGCCGAGACAATCTTAACCTGGCCGCCATACTTGTTGCTGAGATAATCACCCAGCTCCCGTTCCAGATCCTTTTCGCTTGGTAAACTTAACTTATCATCACTCATTACAGTTTTACACCTTGTTTACCCCTTGTTCGAGGGCTGCTGCGGCAACCGCTCCAACTCCTGCATGTCCGCAGGCAAAAGAGGTTTTTTTACGAGTCCATCATCTCCAATCATCACGAATCAAGGCCGAGGGCCTTGATTCGCTTATGAAGATGACTCCGCTCCATGCCGATCTGTTCGGCGGTTTTTGAAATATTGCCATGATTTTCCTCAATCTTGGCCTTGAGAAAATCGGCCTCAAACTGTTTTTTGGCCTCCTTAAAACTTGCAAAAGCGGCCCAGCCCCCCTGTTCGTCGGGGGAAACCCCTTCCGCCTCCGGCAGCGTCATGGAAGAGCCGCCACCAAGGATCTGCACCACCAGCTCACCGGTGACCTCCTCATCCGGACACATGATGGAGATGCGCTCCAGGAAATTACGCAGCTCGCGAACATTACCCGGCCAGTCATGGCGCTGCATGGCATGGATGGCACCGGGCAAAAATATTTTCCGGCCAAAACCCTTGCGCCGAAAATCCGCCATCAGGTCCTCGACCAGCAGGGGGAGATCCTCCAGACGCTCACGCAGGGGCGGCAGGGTGATGGGCACCACATTGAGACGATAAAAGAGATCGGCCCGGAACGTACCGGCCTCGATCTCCGCCTCCAGATCCTTGTTGGTGGCGGCGATCACCCGGACATCCACGGAAATGGTCTTGCCGCCACCCACCCTCTCGAACTTCTGCTCCTGCAGGATGCGCAGCACCTTGGCCTGGGTCTTGAGGCTCATATCACCGATTTCATCCAGGAAAAGAATAGAGCCGTCAGCCAGATCAAACTTACCCCTTTTACCGGTGGTGGCCCCGGTGAAGGCGCCTTTTTCATGGCCGAAAAGTTCACTTTCAATGAGCTCCTCGGGGATGGCGGCGCAGTTCACCTCAATCATCGGCCTGTTCCTGGCCGGTGAATTGTTATGGATCATCTGGGCGGCAAGCTCCTTACCGGTACCATGCTCGCCCCTGATCAGCACCCAGGCCGGCGTCGGAGCCACCCTCAGAATCTGCTGGCGAATGGCGGTGATGGCCGGCGAGACGCCGGTCAGTTCCGCCTTCTTACCCTGTTGGGCCCTGAGGATTTCATTCTCCTTGGCCAGGTCGGAAAACTGCAGGGCATTGCTCACCGCCAGGATAATCTTGTCGTAGGAGGGCGGCTTTTCTATAAAATCAAAGGCCCCCATCTTGGTGGCCTGGACAGCGGTCTCAATATTGCCGTGCCCGGAAATCATGATAACCGGCAGCTCGGGATAAAGCTCCTTGATCCTGGGCAGCGCCTCCATGCCGTCCATCTCCGGCATCCAGATATCAAGCAGCACCACGTGCACTGTCTCCGTCTCCAGCAGGGCAAAGGCCTCCTGCGCGCCGGCTGCGGTGAGGGGTTCAAAGCCTTCATCACCGAGAATACCGGCCACCGAGTCACGGATGGTCTCTTCATCGTCAACTATGAGAATTTTCCTGGCCATAAGTGTTCCTACGGTGTCATGGGCAACTCAACAATAAAACGGGCCCCGGAGGGCTTGTTGTCCTTAATACGCAGATAGCCGCCGTGATCGGCAACAATGGTGGTGGCAATGGCCAACCCCAGACCGGTGCCACTCTTCTTGGTGGTAAAATAAGGTTCAAAGAGATGGAGCTTATCCTCGTCATTTATACCGGGGCCGTTATCACTGACCTCAAGAAAGACGCTATTCTGTTGAAACCTCAGCGTCACGGTGATTTCGCCGCCGTGTTCCGGCACTGCCGCCACACCGTTATCAAGGAGATTGATCAGCACCCTCTCCATCTGTTTCCGGTCAAAGAGAAAGGGGGGCACCTCCTGATCGCACCGATAGCGGAAATTGACATCCTTGTGCCCCTGCTCATACATGACCAGGGTCTCCCGAACCATCTCCTCCAGGGAACTTTTCTTCTTCTGAACGGCCGGCATGCGGGCAAAGCTGGAAAACTCACTGACCAGATGTTTCAGTTCATCCACCTGGCCGATAATGGTCTTGGTACAAAGATCAAAGATATCACCCTCTCCGGCCAATTTGTCAAGGTATCGCTTGCGCAGACGCTGGGCGGAAAGCTGGATGGGGGTAAGGGGATTCTTGACCTCGTGGGCGATGCGGCGGGCCACCTCGCGCCAGGCGGCCATGCGCTGCGCCTTTTCCAGCTCCGTGAGATTATCAAAGACCAGAACCACGCCCAGATCGTCGCCGCTCTCATCGTGCAACCGGGTGATATTGACCCGCAGTGAGAAGGTCTCGTTGCCCACCGAGAGTTGCAGCGGTTTTTCCAGCGACATCTTGCCGGTCCGGGCCAACTCCTCATAGAATTGATCAAGAACAGCACTGTGCTGCGGGGCCAGGACACTCTTATAGTCATGACCGAGCAGCCGTTCCGAATTGATATGCAACAGGGTCTCGGCAAAGGTGTTTATTGAGGTGATACGCCCCTTATTATCCAACGAAATAACACCGGCCGGCACATTGCGCAAGATGGTCTCGGTATAACGCCGTCTATTCTCCAGCTCCAGGTTGAACTGCTCAAGGCTACGCTTGCCAATGAGCAGATCACGGGTCATCTTGTTAAAGGATTCCACCAGGGTGCCCATTTCATCACCCGACTCCTTGTCAATGACAAAATCAAGCTCTCCCTCGGCCACTCGCCGGGTGGCATCAGCCAGTTTGCCGATGGGCGTGGTCAGACCACCGGCCACATAAAAGCCAAACCAGATGGCGGAAAACATCACCAGCAGGGTAACAATGAGCAAGATAACCAGGAGGCTTGTCTTGATGGGCTGCTGCATGAGCATGAGCTGGCGATAGCCTTCCAGACCGCCGGATATCTTGTGGAGCTGATCAATCTTCTCCTGGGGAATGAGCAACGACGTCACCAGAACATGGGGTTCGCGGGCAGCCGACCCCAAGCGCACCAAGGTTACATTGCGCACCAACTCCCCTCTGTTGATCTTCTGGATTACATCAAGCTGCTCCTCACTACTGAGGGCCTTGCGGATCATGGCATCGGGGATGGGCGGCAGCTCATCGGCCGAGGCAAACTCCGCGGCCAGGGAAATCACCTCGACCCGATGATCCTGTCGGACCAGGGCCAGAGAGGCCAGCCCAAAGCTCTCGACAATATCATTCAGAAAGACATCCAGCGAGGTGTCGGTGAGATGCCGATACCGCTTGGACTCAAGCTGCTGCGCGACATTCTTACCGAGCCGCGCTGCCACGCTGCGTTCCTCCTGATAGACATTACGGGCAATCTCCAGGGACTCCTCCAGGGCCTGTTCAACATTGATATTAAACCAGTAGTCCATGGAGGTGGAGACAAACTGCAGGGCCAGAAAAAAGAGGATACTGGTGGGAATCAGCGCCATGGACATAAAGGAGATGACCAGCTTTGTCCGCAGCTTGGTGCCCAGAATGCGGCGCTTGCGGTCAAAGACGAGCTGCACCAGGTTACGCAGCACCAGAAAGACGATAAGCAGCAGGAGAAGGACGTTGAAGTTGATCAGCACATAGACAAGGACATTGCCGCTCACCGGAAAATCCACGGTACCCATGTCAAGGACACGGGTCTCCAGAAAGGTGAGGCTGATCATCAGGAGCAGGCAGGCGGCAATTATCCACCAGATCCGCCTTTTTTTACGGCGGGCCCTGAGCTCCTCTGTCCTGGAAGGGGTCTTTATCTCCACAATGCTTTCTCAGGCAATGTTTTTATCCACAACTCTTTTTTCCTCTGTTGGTCGAAGCGGCGGAGGCGCGGCGCACCCGTCTCTCCAGCAGATTGCCACTCTCTGGCCGGGCCGGGCCGCCCTCCTGTACCCGGCAGAGATCATTGCCCTCAGGGAGGCATGCGGAAATCAACAGCATGCCATTTCGTCTCAAAATCCCAGATCTTCAGGAAGGTCATGACGTTTTTAAACTTGTCCGGCAGGCGCTGCTTGGCCAGTTGCGCCCTCATTTTAACGGTATAGCGCAGGCCCGGCTTCAAGAGGCCGAGGCGCGCCACCGAGAGGTCATGGACCTGGAGCATGGCGGCCAGGGCCGCGGCCAGATCCGAATAGGCCGCCTCCTTCACGCCATGTTCACTGAAATCGACATTGAACACCTCCTTCAGGGTCTCAAAGTGGAGGGTGTGGCTGAAGCTGCGGCTGGCCACCTGTACACTCTCGGCCCCCTGATGCTCATGCAGTTCGACAAAAAAGGCAAAGGTCAGCGGAATGCCGTTCAGGATGCCCTTTTCCATTTCCGGACTCATGGCGCCCTGCAGCCGAAAGAAAAGCAGCAGGTCGGTCTGGGAGTTGGTGACAAAGGCCTCCTCAATGGTGGCCCTTTGCGCCGCCTCGCTCCTGACGGCGCCGCAGGCCAGCAGGATAAGCAGCAGGAAAGAGAGCCAGCAGGTGCAAGGAGAGGGCCGCCGACTCATGACTGCCACTCCTTCAATACCTTGCGGCGCGCCTCGTCCAATAAGGGGCCGAAGGTTCCCGGGTCCAGGGCGCTGACCGCAATGCCGTCATGGATACGGAGCTGGTCCGTCACATAGGCGGGATCAACCAGATCGACCTTATTAAAGACCTTGAGCTGGGCAATGCCATCCAGGTGCAGATCACGGAGAATGGCGCTCACCACCTCCATCTGATCAACAAAACGGGGATTGGCGATATCAATAACATGGATAAGGAGGTCCGCCTCATGGAGCTCCTCCAGGGTAGCCTTAAAGGCCTGCATGAGCTCGGCCGGCAAATGGCGGATAAAGCCCACCGTATCCGTGATAATCACCTCGACATCCTCGGGGAAACGCAGACGGCGACTGGTGGGGTCCAGGGTGGCAAAGAGTTTATCTTCCGCCAGGATATCGCTGCGGGTCAGGCTGTTAAGCAGGGTGGACTTGCCGGCATTAGTGTAGCCCACCAGGCTGATAACCGGCAGATCCTTCTTGCGGCGCCGCTGGCGGCGCCGGTAACGCTCCTTGCCCACCTTGGCCAACTCTTTATTGAGCTTGGCCAGCCGATCATTAAGGCGCCGCCGGTCGATCTCCAGCTTGGTTTCGCCGGGGCCGCGGCCTCCTATGCCGCCGGTGAGCCTGGAGAGGGAGTCGTCACGCAGGCCGAGCCGGGGCCGCAGGTATTTAAGTTGGGCCATCTCGATCTGCAGCTTCCCCTCGCGACTCAGGGCGCGCCGGGCAAAGATATCAAGAATGAGCTGGGTACGATCAATGACCCGCAGGTCGGTATGACTGATAATGGAATTGACCTGGGAGGGATTAAGCTCCTGATCAAAGACAAGGAGATTGGCGTTATGGCGCAGGGCCAGGACCATAATCTCGCTCAGCTTGCCCTTGCCCAGGATAAGACGCGGATTAATCTTCTGGCGCCGCTGAATAACGGTATCCATCACCTGGACATCCGCGGAACGCACCAGCTCGGCCAGCTCATCCATGGACTCCTGGGCCTGGGCCTTGTTGCTGGTGGTGACACTGACCAGGATGGCCCTGTCTTTGCCGGCATCCACCTCCCGCACCGGCCGATGCCTGGAAAACTCCTGCTCCAGAGAGGTGATCAGCGTTCGGATATCACCGCTCTGCTCGGCAGGGACCACGGGCGGCAGGAAATGAAAATCCTCATGCCGACCGCCTTCCGGCACAAGATGGACCACATGCAGCCTGTCGGGCAGCCCCTGGCGCACCATGATGACGGCCATGAGGTCAAGGCGCAAAAAGAGAAGGTCCATCAAATCATCCTGGGAGATCTCCTCCCCGGCCAGATGGGTATGGACACAGCGCAGGCCCTTGAGACGACCGCCGGTTGAGCGCAGATGAGTGAGGACCGGGATAACAATCTGCCGGTGATCGCCGACAATAACCGTTTCCACCTCACCGCTCCTGGTCAAGAGCACACCAAGCTGGCGGTTGAGGTCCACGGAGATCCTCGCCATCTCCCGGGCCATTTCCGGACTGATCACCAGTTCAGGCGGAACCCGCCGTTTGGCCAGCCTCTCCAGGCCCCGCAACTGGGCGGTCTTCAGGCCTGCTGTATTCCCGCTGATCTTGCCGATTGTCGTCTCCCCTTCTTGCCGTTAGGTGGTTGGTGCAGGTGTCCCGGTGCCGGCACTACTCAGCGGTTGTCCCGTAGAATGCGCCTATCGCCGACCCGCAGGGTCACCTTCTGTTTATCAAAATATTCGAGCAGGGGAATGGAAAACTTGCGGGTCAGACAGGTGAGCTCCTTAAAGCGCGGCGCATCGATCTCTCCCTCCCTCTTGATAAAGGCCACCAGATCATCCTGCAATTTGTCGAGATGCCCCTGATAGAAATAGAGATCCTCATTGACCTTGACGAGCTTGCCCTCCTTGATGAGCACCGGCAGCATCTCCTTGACCAGCTCAGGGGCCAGCTCGGCAAAATGGTGCAACACCTCCTTGTAGGTGGGGGGGGTCAGCCCCGCCTTCTTATAAAGGGCCAGCATATCCGCCTGGACCTGCTGCTCATCGGCTTGCAAGACCACGGTATGGTCGGCCATGCGCAGCAGGGAATCCTCGGCGACTATATCGCCTTTCTTGATAAGGCTGGCCAGGACCGCCTGGAAAAGCTTGCTCTCCCGACCGCCCAGGAGTCGAGAGCGGATCTCCTCCTTGGCCAGGCCGGTTTTCAAGGGATTGAGCTGATGATAGCGGCTGAGGGTATCAATGACTGCCTGAGCCAGGGCGTCGAAACGCTGCCGACTCACCAGCAGTTTACGCTCCGAGTCAACAACGATAATCTGGCTGGAGGAGATGGAGGTCTTGAGCAGCTTTTGCAACCGATTGCCGAAGACACCGATCCTGCCGCCCAGCTCATCCAAGGTCAGGCCCTGATAACCGCTGTCGCGCAGCAGGAGAAGGGCCAGCTCTTTCTGGTCGCCTTCATTATAGACGGCAAAGGCCTCCTGGTTATCGGCCCTGAAGCGCCGCCGCTTGCGAGGCGAGGCCGCATAAACGACACCACCGCCAATGGTGGCCACCGGCGAGTAGCTCCGCACCACATAGCGATCACCGGGCCATACGCCAACGGGCTCTTCCAGCAGGATCTGGACATTGGCCTCGGCACCAGGAGCCAGGGTCTCATCCTCCAACAGAACCAGCCGCCCCATGATCTCGGCCGTGCCCAGGTGGACGCGCACCCGTGTCCTGTTTTTCAAGGGCCGTTCGCAGGAGGAGAGGTAGAGAAAACGGGCATCAAGCATATAGGTTGCATCCAGACAACCCGGCGTGATCAGCATATTACCGCGCCTGATCCGCTCCTTGTCCACCCCCTGAATATTGATGGCCGTTCGCTTACCGGCCTCCACCATCTCGACACTGCGGCCATGGCACTGTAAGCCGCGAACCTTGCCGAATTGCCGGGCGGGAAAGATCTCCACATCATCACCGGCCTGGATACGACCGCTCACCGAAGTGCCGGTGACCACAGCGCCAAAGCCCTTCATGGCAAAGACACGATCCACCGGCAGTCGAAAGGGGCCGTGCGCCTCGGTAAAGTCGCACCGGGAGACGAGGGAGTCGATAACTGTTTTGACCTCGTCAATACCCTCGCCGGTTATCGAGGAAACCTTAAGCAGAGGCGCCGCATCAAGGAAGGTCTCTCTGAAAAAATCACGGACATCCTCCTCGACCAGCTCCAGCCAATCCGCCTCCACCATGTCCTTCTTGGTAATAACGATAAAGCCCTTGTCAACGCCGAGCAGCCGACAGATTTCAAAATGCTCTCTGGTCTGGGGCATGATGCCCTCGTCCGCGGCAATGACAAAGACGACCAGATCAACGCCGCTGGCACCTGCCACCATATTCTTGATAAACTTTTCATGGCCGGGCACATCAATGATACCGAGGCGATGACCGCAGGGTAGATCCAAAAAGGCAAAGCCTAGCTCTATGGTGATGCCGCGCTTTTTTTCCTCCTTGAGGCGGTCGGTATCAATCCCGGTCAGGGCCCGCACCAGACTTGTCTTGCCATGGTCGACATGGCCGGCTGTACCAAGGATGATCTCCCGCATCTCAGACTCCGGTGATAAAGGGGTTGGAGCGTTTTTCCTCGCCGATGGTCGATTGGGAGCCGCCATACCCGTGCCCCGGCCAGATCACGGTGTCATCGGGAAGGGTGAGAATCTTCTGGCGGATGGAGTCCATGAACTGGCCCATGTCACCGCCGGGGAAATCGGTGCGGCCAATGGCGCCGACAAAGAGGGTATCGCCGCTAAACAGATCGCTGCCGCTGTAGAGACAGATACCGCCGGGGGTATGACCCGGGGTATGGATGACCTGCAGGGTCTGCTTACCAAAGGTGATGGTATCGCCGTCCTGCACCAGGATATCGGCGGCCGGCGAATGCTCCAGACCGAGCATCGAGAAATATTGGTGTACCTCGGGCTTGTTGAAGAAGGCGTCGTCTGCGGCATGCATGACGATGCGCGCACCGGTGGCCTCCTTTATCTTACGGTTGCCGCAGACATGATCAGGATGACCATGGGTGGCAATGATATACTCAATGGTCAAACCCTCTTCCTTACAGAGGGCCAGAATGGCCGCCTCGTCACCACCCGGATCAACAATAACGCCTTTCTTGGTCTCCTCGCAGCCCAGGACATAACAACATACCGCCATGGACCCCACAACTTTCTGTCTGATCAACACGTTCGCTTCTCCTTGTTAAGCTCAAAGATTTGCATGGCCGGCAAGCCGTGCCCGCACCATCTGTCCAGGGAGTAGTAACCTGACCTGCCATGCCTGGGCAACCTTACAAAACAGTATCATCTCATGCCGAACCGCTCACAACCTGTGGACCGACCAGGCAACGCCGGGAAGAATACCCGCCAAAGAAAAATTCCACACCATTCATCAAAGCCGGTCCGAAACCGGCAAGCTTTGCACTGGTCACCAAGCAGACAAAGGGCACAAGGCCCTGTCGAACCTCGTACCCTTTGTCTGCGGTGTCACCAAAAGTGCGCGTTAGTGCCTGTCCAGAAATAGGTCATTTCGTTCGAGATCAAGGACTGCGAGAAAAATAAGCGCAGGCATATATTCGATATTCCGAGCATTATTTTTTGAGCATGACACCGAGATCGGGCCGGTAAGCGAGTTTACGAGACTCCGAGAGGGCCATTTCTGGACAGGCACTCGTTAGCGTGGATCAGCAGTCGCAGGTATCCGGGTTGCAGCTGCCGCCGCAACCACAGCTGGAAGCACTCTCCGCCATGGCCAGGCTGACCTTTTGCTTGGCACAGACCTTTTCGACATTATCAACAACCTGGTAAAAGGCCTGCGTGGCCGGACTCTCGGACGTGGAACTGAGATAGGGGGCACCGTCATCACCGCCGACCACCACCTTGGGGTCCACCGGAATCTTGCCCAGGAAGTTGAGGCCGAAATCCTTGGCCGTCTTCTCGCCGCCGCCACTCTTGAATATCTCCACCGTATTATTACAGTGCGGACAGACAAAGCCGCTCATATTCTCCACCATGCCCACCACATCCATCTTGACATGCTTGCAGAAGTTGAGGGATTTGCGCACATCGGCCAAGGCAACCTCCTGGGGAGTAGTGACCACAATGGCCCGGGCATCCTTGATGTTCTGGGCCACGGACAGGGGCTCATCACCGGTACCGGGAGGCGCATCAATGATCAGGTAGTCCAGGTCACCCCAGTCCAGATCGGCGATAAACTGCCGAATGGCCTGGACCTTCAAGGGACCACGCCAGATAACGGGATCATCGCGATTCTCCATCATGTATTCCAGGGAGATAACCTTGAGATTATCACCGTACATCATGGGCGGCAACAAACCATCCTTATTGATCTTGGCATCCATCAACCGCTCGGTCAGGTTGAGCATGCGGCAGATATCCGGACCGTGCAGATCAACATCCATCAAGCCCACCTTGTAGCCGCGATTGGCAAGGCCCAGGGCAAGATTAACCGACACGGTGGACTTGCCGACGCCACCCTTGCCGCTCATCACCAATAGTTTATTCTTAATTCGACCCAGGGAGGCGGAAATTGCCATATCCTGCTGGGCGATACCTGCATCAACCGATCCGCAGCTGCCACTATCACAGCTGGAGCCGCCACCACATCCTGCCATTGTACTTCCTCCTCAACCAGTAAAACTGGAAAATTACCCTGCTTAACAGAGCTTTTCTTCTAATGATACGGCGCTCTTGCGGCGCTATTTTCTTAAACTTTTCGCCGTTGCCGGCCGCTCACCTGTGTCCCTCGGCAACGAGCTCATCTTGTACAAGAGCACGGCGTGCGCACAGAAAGGCACCGAGATATCTCATTATTCAAGAGACCCTTTACAGGTCCACCAGGCAGCAGTATCACGCATTCGCCAAGGGAAACGCCCGGACAACGTGGCAATGCAGACAACAATAAGACAATAACAACTATTGTCCAGCCCTTTTCTCAGGCAAGGGCTGATACGGCACGCCAGGAGAAAAGCGGCCTACAGGGCGGAGCTGATAAATTCGACCTTCTCCAGTGCCAGCTCAATATGAAAACGGTTGTTGGCAACACTCAGGGCAATGCGACGGTTATCCTGGTAATCAAGATCAGGGGTCAGGGCAATGGCGCTGTTTAAGGCCAGGGCCTTGGGTTGACCAAAATAGGAGGTCAGATCAAACTTGGCCTCCACCATCTGCATGGCCCGCCCCATGATCTGATTAGTGAGTTCACCTATGGTATCAACCACCTCACTTGAGGTGGCCTCCTTGGCCAGCTCATCCTCGGGCAGTCCCATGGAAAGCATGTAGTTGCGATAGAGGTCAAGGGCTGCTTCCGTGGTAAAATTCATCACCACCAGCCCGTTATAATCGCCGGAAAATTGTACAAAACTGCCCAGGTCCGGTTTCAGGCAGACCTTGGGCACGGCAATAAGGGTGGTCGAATACTTGATTTTTTTCTTGGTACTTTTTTCCAGGGTTTTCTTGGCGGCCAGGGCCAGCATACTTGCAATGGTATCAATGGTAACTGTTGATTCTGCCATGGTATCCTCGTTTCTTCTCTGTTGTCTTCAGGCAGCCGGACAGGGTCCTTGGCGCGCTGTCGCCGAGACGGCGCCAGCGGTCCGGCATCGACCTGCTCTTTCCCATTCACGGGAGATTATGGTAGGTTGCTTCCAAAACATGTACCGTCTTTGCGGAAAATTGCCAACAGCATTGGCATCTTTCCGACAAAACATTAGGGTATCTTGAATAATGAGATAATGCCTGTTCGGCAAGAGGTCATTGCGGAGTCTAGCAGGCTCCTTTCCCCGCCCCACGGGCACCCAACATATCGAGCATATGTGAAGATTTTTATTTTCGGAGCGACGAAAGAATCGGGCAGGCAAGCGAGCCTGCCCGACTCCGAAAGAGCAATTATTCAAGATGGCCATTATCCCTTCAGATATCCCCCCGGAAAAACATGCCTCCACTTCTCAGCTGCCAGAATATCAGCAAGTCCTTTGGTGCCCATACCCTTTTTCGCGATATATCCCTGAGCTTTGAGGCCAAAAGCAAAACCGGTCTTATCGGTCCGAACGGCTCCGGCAAATCGACCCTGCTTGCCATTTTAGCCGGCAATCAGGAGGCCGATCAGGGTCAGATCTTTGCCGGCAAGCATACCCGGGTCGTCCATCTCAGCCAAAACCACAGTTTTGATGCGGACAAAAGTGTTACTGAAGTCGTCACGGCCGCCATCAGTGATCGTGACGAGGAGCAGCAGATGCTCACCGCCCAGATGATCCTGAGCCAGGCGGAATTCGCCGATACCGAGGCCCGGGTGGCGTCTCTCTCCGGGGGCTGGCTTAAACGACTGGCCATTGCCTGCGCCCTGGCCCGGGAGCCCGACCTCCTCCTGCTTGACGAGCCCACCAACCATCTTGATATCCGCTCGATTCTCTGGCTGGAAAAGATACTGCGCGAGGCGCGCTTTGCCTTTGTGCTGGTCAGCCATGACCGTCTTTTCCTTGAAAACGTCTGCACTCATATTGTTGAACTCAACCGCTGTTACCCACAGGGCTACCTCGGTTTTCAGGGCAATTACAGCAATTTTCTGGAAAAGCGCCGAGACTTTCTCAACCAGCAGCAGGCCATGGAGGCCAGCCTGGCCAACAAGGTGAGAAGGGAGGTGGAATGGTTACGGCGCGGCCCCAAGGCCCGTAGCACCAAGGCCCGCTTCCGTATTAACGAGGCCCATCGTCTCCAGGACGAACTCTCCCAGGTTCGTCAACGCAACCAGGTCGAACAAGCCCCGGCACTTGATGTGATCGGCACCGGTCGCAAGACCAAGAAACTGTTCAGTGCCCGCCACATCAGCAAAAAAATGGGTGATACCACCCTCTTCAACGATCTCTCCTTCGAGCTCGGTCCCGGCGTCCGCCTGGGCCTGGCCGGCAACAACGGCTGCGGCAAGACCACATTGATGCAGATCATCCATGGCAGCCTGGACTGCGATACCGGCACGATCAGTCGGGCCGACGGCGTCCAAATCTCCTTCTTTGACCAGAAACGCCAGGAGCTTGACCTTAATCAGAGCCTGCGCCGGGCCCTGGCCCCGGACGGCGACAGCGTCACTTACCAGGGCCGCAGCATCCATGTGGCCGGCTGGGCCAAGCGCTTCCTCTTTCAGCCGGACCAGCTGGAGATGCCGGTCTCCCGCCTGTCAGGGGGCGAACAGGCCCGCATCCTCATTGCCCGTTTCATGCTGAGCGCGGCAGACATCCTCCTGCTGGACGAACCCACCAATGACCTTGACATCAACTCCATTGCCGTTTTGGAGGAGAGTCTGCTCGACTTTCCCGGCGCCCTGGTCCTGGTGAGTCATGATCGGGCCTTTCTGGACACCATTACCACCCAGATCATCGGCTTCAGCGACCAGGGCGGCAAGGCCGCCCTCTACAGCGACTACCGGCAATGGCTGGCTGACCTGGAAAAAAGCAGGCCCACCAAAGCCGCGCCGGCGCCGACCGCCAGAAAGAAAAAGCAACTCACAAGGAAAAAACTTTCCTACCGCGAACAGCAGGAGCTCGACAACATGGAGGAGATGATCGCCGAGGCGGAGCAGGAACTGGCGGCCTGCCAGCAGAATGTTGCCGCGCCGGAGATCATGGCCGATGCCGACAGGTTGGCTCATTGGTGCCGAGAGCTCGACTGTTGCCAGGAAAAAGTGGAAGCGCTCTACCAGCGCTGGGACGAACTGGAAAGAAAGGAGGCTGAATTGGCTGCCCACCAGTAGACTCCGGCACCCCGGACGGCATGGCACCCTTCCCCGTGCCGTTCAGGCAGAGTTCTGTTCCCTGATCAGGCCATGGGCCTTGCCCACCCTGTAGACCAACTGCATAAAGCCCTTGGGCAACGGCACATCACGCTCCTCGATCAGCACACCTAGCTCACGGGCCCGGGCCAGCACCGTGGCCTCATCTCCCTCGATGCCCTCCTGATAATTGCATAGATAATGGATGCGCAGGGCATCGGTGAGAGGGATACGCAGTTTTGCAAAGTTATCGGCCACAGCAGCAAGCTCCTCATCAATACGCGCCCTGTTTTGCGCCGCAAAGGTGGTGAACTTCTCTGCCGGATTAGGGGTGCCAAACAGCTCATTCATCACGGCCCCGGCCAACATGCCATAGAATTGGGCTTCCTGCCCCGGCGTTTTCTCGGCAAAATGCTGGCGCATCTCTTTAAAAAAAATCATCCGTATGACATCAACGCCTTCCCGCAGGCTGGGAATAAATTCCCGATCAATTCTCTTTTCCTCTTCCGCCATTGTTTTTGTTTCCATTGTTTCATTTATCTTATGGGTATCTTGAACCATTAGATTCAACTTTCCGGGTTGAGATAATTATTCGACATTATGCGAGTTAAAAGCCGTTGCAAACGTCTGGTTCACCGAGAATTCAGAATTCCGGCGCCTTTATGCGGCAAAGGGCCGAACAAAGCGCAGGCCCGGCTCGGCCAGCAGTGTCGGCCAGCTCAGTTGCTGCGGCAGATGACGCCAGTCACCTTGCAGGCACGAGACGTGCAAATGACCGGGCACACGCCCCTGCGGCGTAGTGACCCGGCCAACCACATCACCTGCCTGCACCTGCCGGCCGATCTCCACCAAAGGCGTTATGTGGCCGAAAACAAAGATCTGCCCTTCTGCGACAGGCTGCTGCGGCACGAGGAAGAGAGAGCGCCCCAGAAAATCATCACAGACGGCAACAATACGACATCTGCAGGGGGCGGGCACCAGGCGGTCGGCCATATACTGGTGCCGACCATACCGATCTTCATAACGGTAAAAATCAACCCCCTCATGGGCAACAGCGCGTCTGGCCGGGGCTGGTCGCCACCACGACACCATATCACCGAAGGCCATACCCGGCTCAAAAAGCCAACGACCGAAATCACCTCCATCACCTTGATTGATACGGCTCACAAGAAGGCCGAACTGCTGCATTCCTAGCATTTGCAAAAAAACCGGACAATATAATTCTCATTTTTTTGGTTGCTTTCAGGGGAGATACACCCTACACTTTCCCAACAATCTTCTTGCGCCGAGCGCCTCTTATGGGGAACATAAAAATGATACATACAGACCCGGAACGTCGCCGATATCAACGCTTTAGCGCTGCCCCGGACACCATCGTCCTTAACAGCGCACGTTTTGGCCAGGTCATCAATATGAGCCTGGGCGGCCTGCGTGTCAAATATATTCTGCGGCCCACCGAAGCCTTCCCAGATGCCTTTGAGATAGCCATCCTCAACAAGGCCGGCAACCATTTTGTCGAAGATTTGCCGTGCCGTGTTGTCTCGGTGCATGATGCCTCCCCCTTTAACCCCCGCCTCAACCTCTTCACCCGAACGGCAGGACTGGAATTTATCAACCTGACCAGCCGACAAGGAGAACAGTTGGTCTCTTTCATGGCGGCAAACAGTCGCGGCCATGCCTGAAGCACATCCCGTAAGCGCCTTTTCCATCGGTTACACGCCAAAAACTCTGCCCCTTGCCCAGATCTTCCCCCCTCCCCTCCGCCAGACCGATCTTGCCATTCTCACCTTGATCAAGTAAGTAACAATGCTTACTGTAAATCTACTTTCGCCTTAAACTCCAGCGCCGCTTTTTGTCCTGCCGAAGAGGATACAAGCTGTGGGGTGTTTTGGATGGCCAAGAGAAAATTGCTCGAGATATCTTGTAATATCAAAGACCTGGCTCAA
This sequence comes from Desulfobulbaceae bacterium, assembly GCA_002868945.1. Classification (GTDB taxonomy): domain Bacteria; phylum Desulfobacterota; class Desulfobulbia; order Desulfobulbales; family SURF-16; genus BM506. The sequence continues at coordinate 67,350 of PKTX01000041.1, read as the reverse complement.
CATAGGTCTACAATGAGGAGATGTATTCATGCTCAGCGCTGATGATTGTATGCGTTACTGTAAAATGGAGTTCTACTGCCCCCACTGCAACACCCGGCTCTCCCCCTGCGAGACACCACCCTTCCATATCGGCGATGGCCTGGGCTGGGGGGCCGAGGTAATGTTTGTCTGTCTCAACGATGAATGTCCGCCCTTTGTCAATGGCTGGCAGCACATCGAAGAATCATACGGCCATGTCGGCTCCTATCGCTATATGCGTCTGGCCAACGAAGAGAAGGGCGAATTAATGATGGTGGGCAACAAAATGGCCTTTACCGGCAGTGTGCTTGACCCTGAGGTCATCATGGCCGCCAACCATCGCTATCATCAGGAAAAAGAGTGGGTTGAGCAGCTCAACACCTGCGTCGAGGAGAAAAACCTCACCCCTGTGCTGGGCATCCTCCTTGACGAGAAATCCAGCCTGGTCAACAAGATGAAGGCGAGCCGCATGCTTGTGCCCCTCAACGACCTTTCCTGTATAGACGCCCTGCGCAATCAGCAATACACGGATGCCAACCTGGAGCACCAGATCAACCAGGCCATTGTTGAGCTCTTGCAGAAAAACTTCATGAAGGAATGCCCTGACTGTATGGAGATCGTCAAGAAGAAGGCGGCTAAATGCAAACACTGCGGCAAGAACTTAGAATAATGGGCATCTTGAATAATTAGATATTTCGGAGTCTCGTTTCGCTCGCGTACCTCATCCTGCTCAAAAATAATGCTCGGAGGTAAACGAGACGAAGTGGAGACTCCGATATCGTATAGATGCTCTTCTTATTTTTTCCGCACTCCTGGATCTCAAACAGATACGTGAGCCTGCGAGACTCCGGGATGACCTATTTCTGGACAGACACTGGAATAGCAGGATTTACCCTTGCCTTTGGCACGTTAATTTATTATATACCGAGTGTTCTTGACGCAGAGAGATCTGCGCAGAAAGCATGGTGGGCGTAGCTCAGCTGGTGGTAGCCCCGGATTGTGGCTCCGGAGGTCGTGGGTTCAAGTCCCATCGCTCACCCCATTAAACATCACAAAAGGGATTCAGATTTTCTGGATCCCTTTTTTTTTATTGTGCCACTCTCTTTTTGTGAGCCGCTTTTTTTACAGGGTGGCCGGAACAGGTGATCGCAATGGCAACATCAAAAACAAAGCGCCCTGATAGTCGCCGGCACGAACAGTCAGGCGACCACAACGTCGCCGACCCGATGGAGAATGCCTTGCGCTGTCTCTACTGCAACCATCCGGCAACCCTGCAAGGACGTTGAGCGACAGCCACGGTCACCTGCAGGTCGTGCGGGATGGAGTCGGACGCCAGGCTGTACAGAGAACAGATCGAGGCATGGCAGGACAGGGTCTGCCAGGACCTGGCCCGAAATGATCAAGACACCAAAAAAAGGCCGTGATCTGCAAGCAGATCACGGCCTTTTTTTGTGCATGTGCGTCAGGAAACAATCAGCCGCAGGAGCCGCTGCTGCAGGAACCACTGCTGCAACCACCACCACTGGCCAAGGGAACCTTGGAGGTAATGGAAAAACCGGAACGGGGTCCTGCATCGACGAAATCAACCAGGATTTCGCCGCATGTTGTCAGAAGTCCCTTTTCCACCAGAAACTTGAGTCCGTCCTGATCAACCACTTCGTCGTTATCTTTTGGCTCATCCAGAGCCAATCCCAGGGATGGGCCAGCTCAGCCGCCCTGCATCATGGCCACCCGGATGGCAGAATCGATGGAATTCTGCTCCAGATAGGCCTTGAGATTGTCAATCGCCTTATCAGTAATTTTTAACATGAAATCCTCCTTAAGGATGCCAACGACGGGCATGCTCATATTCTTCTTAACAGAGACAACAACGGGAATTGTCCAAAAGCAACAATTTTGTCTCACGGTATACCTATTACTTATAAAACATTGTCAGGCAGAAGCAACCCCCCTTTTGGCAAATTCATCAAATTTAAGAGAAAACTTAAATAAAGTCAAGCAAATGTCAGCAACAAAAAACCGGGCTGCTAAAATTAGAATTTGTCTGGCAAACCGCCTTTCTTTATACTCTAATAAGATACTATTCAGCACCGCTGCCATAAAAAACTCCGATGCTGTCGCATGCAATTCCGGTATCAAGGTGTTTTGTTCACCCATGGCGAACAAGGACCGGCACCAGCGGCCTGTTTCCCCAAGGCACCCCATTGACGGGAACGACTCCCCCCTCATGCCGCAGCTGCGCCTCATCATGCAACCTCTATTTTTCCATCTCAGGAGACGTATATGAAGAAAATAGTCATTTCAACAGGCGGCGGCGATGCCCCAGGCCTCAATGCCGTTATCTACTCCGTGGTCCGGGCCTCCTATGCCCGAGGCTGGGAGGTTTACGGCAGCCGCAGTGGCTACCTCGGTCTGCTGGACCTGGATGAACTGGTGCGCCTTACCCCGGAGATGGTTGCCGACATCACCTCCACCGGCGGCACCATTATCGGTTCCACCAACAAGGGCAATCCCTTTGCCATGCCCATCGAAAATCTGGCCGGCAAGATAGAGATCCATGATGTCTCGGACCGGGTCATGAAAAACTTCAAGCGCATGGGGTTTATCTGCCATATTGCCGTGGGCGGTGACGGCAGCCTGGAGATAGCCCACCGTTTTGCCGAAGAAAAAGGCATGCCGGTGATCGGCGTCCCCAAAACCATTGACAATGACCTGGAGGCCACCCAGCTCACCTTTGGTTTTGATACGGCCGTGTCCACCGCCACCGAGGCCCTTGACAAACTGCACTCCACCGCCAAATCCCATGACCGGGTCATGGTGGTTGAAGTCATGGGACGTGATTCCGGCTGGATCGCCATAAATTCAGGCATTTCCGGCGGTGCCGACATTATCCTGATCCCCGAGATTCCCTTTGACATGGACGAGGTATGCAAGAAGCTCGACGACAATGAACTGCACGACAAGGATTACGCCATTGTCGTGGTGGCCGAAGGGGCCCGCGCCAAGGACCAGGAGATCATCCACAAGGGAGAAGGCGAGATTGGCCGTTCCGAGAAACTGCTGGGCGGCATCGGCGAATGGGTCGCCAACGAGATCAGCCGCCGAACCGGCAAGGATACCCGTTCCCTGGTCCTGGGTCATTTGCAGCGAGGTGGCTCACCAACCACCTTTGACAGGCTGCTGGCCCTGCGTTTCGGAGCCATGGCCGTTCGCCTGGCCGAGGAAAAGAAGTTTGACCACATGGTGGCCCTGACCGGAGACACCATGACATCCGTGCCGCTGGCTGAGGCCATTAAGGGTAGAAAAAAGGTGCCGGTCAGCGGTAACCGCGTTAAAACAGCCCGAGAGATCGGCATCTGTCTGGGAGAATCGGGTGAAATGGAGGCCCAGGAGTTGGAGATGCGCAACTGCGCCTGCTAAAGGCCGTGCGCTATTTGCTGCTGCCCGCATGGATGGTTTTCATATACTCGTCCCATTCGTAGGGCAGCAGGCTCTTTTTCTTGGAGTTGCACTCCTTGCAACACGCCACCAGATTGCCCTTGCTGCTTGTGCCGCCTCGGGCCAGCGGCACAAGGTGGTCCATGGTCAGCTCTCCGGGCCGGAAGTGGCGCCCACAGAAATAACAGATTCCGGCAGCAATCTTCTTCTGCCACCAGCCGCTCTTGCGCAGCGTGCGAGCCTTGTCGCGCTCCTGACGAATCACCCTCTCATCAACACCGTCAAAATAAAAATCATCCTTCATCCGACCAGCTCCCCCAACAGATAACAGCGCGCCGCTCCCACCAGATAGAGGGAGCCGGCCACCAGAATCAGATCATCGTCCGTTGCCAGGGCCCGCGCCCTGGTCAGGGCCTGCTCGACGCCTGGTTCTTCACAGACCGTGCCGCTGAATGGGCCGAGACCGTCCCGTAACTGGGCCGCTGTGGCGGAACGCTCCGATTCCGGCCGGGTAAAGATCAGGACGTCGCAGTAAGGCGAGATGGTGGCCAGGCTGGTGGCAATGTCCTTATCCGCCATGGCTGCCCAGACACAGACCAGACGACGGTAGCTGAACTCCTTGGCCAGGCCGGCACAGAGACTCTGCATGCCGGCCGGATTATGGGCGCCATCCAACAGAAAATGATGGCCCTGATGCGTGAAATGTTCCAGGCGGCCGGGCCAGGAAACCTGCTTGAGCCGGCTGCGGATCACCTCATGGCTGAGAGGCCAGCCCTTGGCCGACAAATACTCACAGACCGCCAGGGCCAGGGAGGAGTTGTCCCGCTGATAGGCACCGCGCATACCGCACCTGAGAGCGCTGATGGTCTGCTCCGTTCCATGATAGGTCCAACTGCCGTCCACGGCACCCTCATGATAAAAATCACGCCCAAGGAGGCGCAGTTCCACCCCATATTCGGCGCAACGCTGCTCGACAACCTGGCGACTCGCGTCATCGGCCACGCCGCTGACCACCGGCACGCCTGCCTTTATGATCCCGGCCTTTTCAGAGGCAACCTGGGCCAGGGTCGTGCCCAGATAGGCCTCGTGGTCCATGGAGACATTGGTGATCACCGCCACCTCCGGCCTGACGACGTTGGTGGCATCAAGCCGACCACCCATGCCCACCTCCAGGATGGCCAGGTCCACCTGCTGCTCGGCAAACCAGAGTAGTGCCATGGCAGTGGTGAACTCAAAATAGGTGATCTGCCTGTCGCCAAGCACGCCGGCTATCCTGGAGGCACCAGCGGCAAAATCATCCTCGGAGATATAGCTGTTATTGATCCGAAAACGCTCCCGCACCGAGCTTAAATGGGGCGAGGTGTAAAGGCCAACCTTATAACCAGCCCCTGTGAGCAGGGTGAGCAGATTCATGGCCACCGAGCCCTTGCCGTTTGTGCCGGCGATATGAATACACCGCAAGCGCTCCTGGGGATTACCGACGCGACCGAGAAAATCGTTCATGGAATCAAGCCCCAGCTTGATCTTGAAAAATTGCAGATTATCGAGATAGGCCCAGGCCTGCTGGTAATTCATCACGGCTGGCTCTCTCCTGGCGACGGATGGCGATAACATATCAAATATTAAAGGGTAGATTTTTTGAGGCAACAACAGGACCTACTGAAGGGATAGAGAAACGGCGCCAACAAGGAATTGACAGGAGGAAGTCATTTTGTTGTAAAACCTTCGCGGATCTTCTCCATGCGGGTCCCCGGTGTGTTTGCCCCCCCGGGCCTGCGGGGCTCTAGCTGCAGGTAAAGACCGCTGAGGACGTAGAGAAGAACCACCAGCACAACCACGGCCAGGATTATCAGGACATGCTTCTGCTCTTTGTTCATGATATTGGCTCCGCAACAGGGCTCAAAAGAAGATAACAGGCCACCTTATATAATCTCCAGCTTGGCATAATCAAGATGTAGTTTCTTCAGGCCATGGCGCGGGAAATAGATCTCAACCATTTTCGGCGGGTTTACCTTGATCACCTTGCCCTCGCCAAAGAAGTTATGGCGTACGGGCCGACCGGCGCTAAAGTCATTGATGGCAGGTACCTCGGCCGCGTCTCTGCCCGGGGCCGACGACACAGCCTGACCGGCCGCGACAGCCGATGCCGTCGACATCTGCGGGGTAGTTCCGGCCAGCAGACCGGCGGGCAGGGTGGAGATAAACTCACTGACCATGGCGGCTTGCGGCAGGCGATCCGGCCCGGCCGTCAGACGGGGGGCGATGAGAAAGAGGTGTTCTCTGGCCCTGGTGGCGGCCACATAGAGGAGACGGCGCTCCTCTTCGCGTTCTTCGGGGAGCTGGGCCTGGCCGGAGGGGAATTTACCCTCCACCAGATTGATGACAAAGACGTTTTTCCACTCCAAGCCCTTGGCCGAGTGGACTGTGGAGAGAATCAAGCGATCATCATCCTGGTGGCGGCGCGACTCCTCGGGCGGATCCAGGGCCGTATCATCAATAAAGTCCTGCAGGGTGTCATAGCCGGTCATCAGCTCGCCGAGCTGATCCAGGTCACGACTGCGGCTCGGGTAGTCGTCATGATAGAGGCGCTCAAAAATGGGCCGATAATATTCCAGAATCCGCTCAAGCTGGGCACCGGGACGCTCCAGACGTTCCAGGTCGTGCAGGGCCTCCACCAGGCGGCGCAACCCCTGCTGCCACGCCTTGCCCGCCCCATAATTCTCCAGGGCCGCCAGCGGCGTGGCCGCCTGACGAATGGCATCGAGCACCTTGTGGGCCGTTTTCGGGCCAACCTTGTCAATCTGCAACAAAATGCGATTCCAGGAGAGGTTATCCGCCGGGTTGCAGATAATGCGCAGATAGGCGAGGACATCCTTGATATGGGCCGATTCGGTGAGCTTCATGCCTCCCCGTTTTTCAAAGGGAATATGGCGATTGGCCAGCTCCAGCTCCAGCTTATAAGAGTGGAACCCGGAACGGAAGAGCACCGCCATCTCGGCCAGGGCCACCCCTTCCCGCTGAAATCCCTCTATCTTGTCGACAAGATACCGGGCCTGCTCCTGCTCATCCCGGGCCCGGAACAAAAAAGGCTTTTCCGAACCGGGGATATTGGAAAAAAGGGTCTTGGCATACTTTTCCACGGCCTGGGCGATAATGGCGTTGGTGGCCTCCAGAATGGGCTGCACGGAACGATAGTTCTCCTCCAGCCGAATCACCCTGGTGCCGGGAAAGAGCTCCGGGAACTCCATGATATTCTTGAAGTCGGCTCCACGAAAGCTATAGATGGACTGGGCATCATCGCCCACCACCATGATGTTTTGATGGCTGCTGCTGATCAGAGCAACGATCTCGGCCTGAATGTGATTAGTGTCCTGGTACTCATCGACCATCACATAATGAAAGCGTTGCGAGATCTCGCTGCACACCTCGGGATGATCACGCAGCAGGTCGCGGAAATGGACGAGCAGGTCGTCATAGTCCATCAGACCGTGATCGACTTTAAAATTCTGGTAGTGGCTGCGAATGGTGAGCAGATCAGCCTGGAATTCAAGGAGATGGAAATAGCGTTCCTGCAGGTACTCCTCAAAATCAATATTCTTATTGACCGCCCCACTGATCATATTGATGATCAGCCGCTTGGAGGGGAAACGTCGGCCGGCGCCGCTGAGCCCCAGGGATGACTTGAGCAGGTTGATTATGCCTTCGGAATCACCCCGATCCAGGATGGTAAAGTTGGCGGGATAACCGATATGGCGACCGTAACGGCGCAGGAGAATATTGGCAACGCCATGAAAGGTGCCGCCCATGACTGCCTGACAGGAGTTATCAAGAAGCCGGGCCGCCCGGCCCAGCATCTCCTGGGCTGCCTTCCGGGTGAAGGTCAGCAACAAGATGGACTCCGGGGCCACACCCTGCTCCACCAGGTAGGCCATGCGGTGCACCAGTGTACGGGTCTTACCGCTGCCTGCGCCGGCAATAACCAACACCGGCCCTTGGGTGGTGGTCACAGCTTCGAGCTGAGCAGGGTTGAGGCCGGCCATGCTTGCCGGGATCGGGGCCGCTTGAGGAGTGGTCTCCTCTGCAAAAAGGGAAGGTTGACGCATGGCGACACCATACCATAGGCCTCTTTTTTTTTGAAGGGCATATAAGATGGTGTCACCAGGGCCTTCCTGCCTGATTTCTGTTGACCCCATGGGCCGGGCCGGGTAATTTTATAAATCATATGCAGGAGCCGCTTCCCGGCCCCTTTTCCACCCGGCAAAACAGAACCCTTCCACCTGAAAAGCTCACACCATGGACGGAGTAGAGGAATGGCAGACATGCAGAAACTTTTTAGCGACGACGTATGTAAAAAGATATTTCCACCTGAGCGGACAGACGCCTTTTTTGAAGCCCTTTTCGGCGATGCCAGTGAGGGATCCTATGATATCGAGTTGAAATTTGCCGGTTTTGACGAGACCGCCAAAACACTTCATTTTGAGCTCAACCTACACGAACGGCCCGGCTGCTGCCTGGCCTGCAACCTAACCTACGGTCTACCGGAGGTCTTTTCACGTCATCCGGTCATCAACATCAACGGCCTGGTCAAGGAAATAAACGCTATTCTCGGCGACACCTGTGAGACGGGCGACTGGCGCCTGGGGTCCACCCGCTCCACCTCCAAGAACCTGCACCAGATTCCCCTGCTCATCACTCTCCAGTAGCTGGCTACCGGGTCTGATTGCCCGGAAAGCGGCCTCCTTGACAGGGGCCTGAAAGGACTGCGGGTGCCGCCTTTGTCTGGGCACCTTCCATACTGAGATATTTTCGCTGGAGAAGCACAGAAAACAAAAAGGCCGGCATATCGAGCAGATATGAGCATTTTATTTTTCTAGGAGCCTGTCGGGCTTAGACATAAATCTACTGCAAATTCGAAAAATCGGCCCATATTCCCATGGCTTTTCGTTAAATAGCTCTGCTATTCGCCTCAAATCCATGTAAATCTGGCCTTGATTTTTCGAATTTTCGCTACGATTCTCTAAGTCCGACAGGCTCCTAGCGACGAAGAAATCAGGCAAAATGGCACGTATTCAAGATGGCCACTACCTGTCGGCAAGACCGAGTCGGGGCCAGCTCTTGAGACGATCGAAGCAGCGGCCCACATCGCCGGGCCGGTGCGCGTCCGAACCCAGCACGAATTTAAGACCGTAGCGCCGCGTCTTATCAACAATGGCGGCATCGGGAAAGGGCTCGCCGCGCACGGCAAAGCCCGAGGTATTAATCTCCAGGGCCACCTTTTTCTGGGCCATGCGAAAAAGAATCTCATCGATAAGGTACAGGTGCTCGGTGGCATAGCCCACGTCATGGCAGTAGCGCAACGCCGCATCAAGATGGCAGACGACATCCACCTCCAGCTCCCCTAAACCGACAAACAGATCGTTGAAATAGCGGGTGAGCACCTTATCGTGGCCAACGGCCGCCAGGCGCCGAATATTCTCCGGTTTGCGACTCAGCATATTGATATGCAGGCCCTGGTGCTCGAAAAAATGGCAGGAGAGTCCCACTCGTGCCCACTCATAACGCGCCAGAAAGTCCTTGATCTCCGAGAGAAAGCGGAGGTTAAGGCCCACCTCCACCCCGGCCCCTACCCTGATACGACCGTCATATTTCCGAGCCAACCGCTGACACTCTTTGTGGTAGAGTTGAAACTCCGCCGCCGTGAGCCAGGTGGCTTCCTGATAGTTGATACCTGCCTCAAAATGCTCCAGAAAGATAATCTCCCGCAGGCCCCGATCAAGGGCGCTCCTGACATACTCCTCCATGGCGCCGGTGGCATGATGGCAGAGACTGGTATGAACATGGCCGTCGGAGGTGCAGTCGATCTCTTTGTCGGCAAAGGGGATCATTCAGCCACCATGATCATGGGGATGCTCGCCGTAGGGGTGGGCATGCGGATGTGAATGGAGATGGCTGGACTCGGATCTATGCAGGTGACCCTGCTCCAGGGAGTAAATAACATCTGTGGTCTTGGCCAGGAAATCAAAATCATGAGATATAATTACCATGGGCAGGTTGAGTTTTTCAAGTATGGCAACCAGTCGTTTTCTGGTGGTGGGGTCAAGATTATTGGTGGGCTCATCCAAAAGCAGGATATCAGGCGCCATGACAAGGATGGTGGCCAAGGCGACCAGTTTTTTCTCGCCGCCGGAGAGCTGATGGGTGATGCGATCTTCAAAACCGGCGAGCCCCAGACTCTCCAGGGTGGCCTCGGCCCGCTGCCGGGCCTCCGACTCGCTGTAGCCTATATTCAAGGGACCAAAGCCGACGTCCTCCAAGACCGTAGGTGAAAAAAGCTGATCATCGGCGTCCTGAAAGAGAAAACCTACCTGACGCCGGAGCTGCCGCCAGGCCCGGCCATCATCCACCTGCCGGCCGTTAAGAAGGACCGCACCCTTATCCGGCCGCAGAAGCCCCATGATAATATAAAAGAGGGTGGTCTTGCCGCTACCGTTGGGGCCGATGAGCCCGACACGTTCCGTGCCGATCTCCAAGGATAAATTGTTGAAGAGCAGAGAGCCCCCCGGCGGTCCATAGGAAATATCGGCAAGCTTGACACTGGTCATGGGCATCCTCCCGCCCGGCTCGTCAATTCCGTCACAGCCACGGCAGAGGCAGCCGTTAAGAGCAGGACAAAAAGCAGCCAGTCACGGCCGCGCACGGCAGGTGGAGTGAGGAGATAAAATCGGCCCTGAAAACCGCGAAGCTGCATGGCCTGCTGGACGCGAATCCCCCTTTGCCAACTCTTCACCAGGGTCATGCCGAGCAGATTGCCATAGGTGCGATAGGTATGCAGGCTGGTTGCCGGCACAAAACCGCGTAACAGGGCGGCACGCCTCAGACGCTGATACTCCTGCTGCAGGACAAAAATATAACGGTAGGTGAAGAGCAGCAGCACACACAACCTGTTGGGCAGACGCAGCGCCGCCAGGCCGTGGCCGATGGCCACCATGGAGGAGGTGGCCACCAGGGCCAGAAAGACCATAATAATGGCATTGGTCTTCAAGGTTACCAGGGTGGCCAGGCGCACACCCGCCTGGCTGATATGCAGCAAACCGAAATCAAAGGCGGGTCCGGCGGCGCTGAAAGGCAGGGTGCCCCAGAAAAAGAGCAAAAAGAGATTGACCAGCAGCAGCCGTCTGGCCACCTGCAGAGGGGCAAGGCGGGCGCCGGCCAGCAGAACCAGGCCAATAAGCAGGGCCAGCCCGGCGCCGGACAGGGAGTGACAAAGGGCCACCACCACACTGAAAAAAAGGGCCCCGATCAACTTGAGGCGGACATCCGCCGCATGCATGATGGAGGTGCCTGCACTGAAATTCTCGAAATCCATGCGCTCCTCTTCACAAATATCTTATCGGCAACAGGCTCGTGCCAAGCAGCACGGCAAGGTCCACCGACAGGGCTGCTGCTTCCGGACAAATATTAACGACCTTTCCTGTAGCGGAAATAGGCGGCCAGCCCGGCCAGTCCGAGAAAATAGCCTATGCCGCCGACGATATCCTGAGGGGTAGTTTTTCTCTCAGCCAGTCTGGCGAGATCACGCCGCAGGGGGGCTAGCTTCTTTTCCACCTCGTCAGCGACAATGCCCCGCAATCTCGCCTCATCAATGGCGGCAGACGGCGATGCCGGCTGCCGGCTCTCCTGGTGAAGATGCTCATGCGCCTCCGGCCGATCGTCAAGATAATCAGCCGCCTCAAGACGCCAGGAACCGCGATGCCCGTCACCACAACTTACAATGATATCAAGATCACCGCCCTGCTTCGGCTTGGCAAAGGCAAAAAGGCCCTGCGCATCCGTGCTGCCGGCAACCATGATCTCCTGGTCCGCCGGGGCCTGAACCGTCACCTCACAGTTGCGGGCCGGTCGATCACCGCTGAAGCGGCTCTCTGTCCTGATCTGCTCACCATCGGCATAGGCAAAGATGTGAACCTTATGGGCCTGGACCGGCTGCGCATGAGCCAACAGCCAGACAACCACTGTCAGCAACAAAATAGTGGCAACATCATTCCGCATCTTTTTTCTACTCCTCTTTTTTTATAAGTGATCCATCAAGGCCGAGAATCTCCGGCTGAACCTTGGCAAGAAAACCAACAACAAACATGGTTATCGCCCCTTCCACGACCATAACCGGCAGATGAGCGACAAAGACCACCCGGGCGGTAACCAGAAAATTCTGATTTGTCGTCACCAGGGCCACGGCCATGAACAGGGCGGCGAGTGCCACGGACAAAAAACCGGCCATAAAGGCGGCCACCGCCCTGCCCTTGGCGTCAGCCAGCCGGCTTCGGAACATACAGGAGCCCAACAGACCGGCACCGGCAATAATCACCACATTAACGCCCAACACGGTAAAACCGCCGAACTGAAAAAAAACTGCCTGCAGCACCAGAGCCACCAGAATGGCGGGCACACAGCCCCAGCCCAGCAACAGGGCCATCAAGCCGTTAAGCAATAGATGGACGCTACCCGGTCCAACAGGCACATGAACCAGCGATGCCACGAAAAAGGCGGCGGACAGCAGGGCCGTGGTCATAAGCCGCTCCTGATCAATCTTTCGTAAACCAATACCCGTGCCCACGGCAGCAAGCACGGCACCACCTAGAAGAACAGGCCCGGAGAGGATTCCCTCGGCAAGATGCATATCACACCCTCACACAGAATAACACCTGAAGAAAATTCGTATCACCAGATGGTTTAAAAAAAACCGGCGCAGACAGCCGACTTCACTTGGCATAAAACAACGCGGGGCCAGGCAGGCTCCAGGGCCACATTTGCGGCTTCCGGCGCACAGGTGACATTTTCCCAACGATCGGTCCACTAAAAAATGGCGAGTATAGCTGAGGCAGGGAAAATGAGGCAAAAAATCCGCCGTGGTTTTCAGGCGGGCCGCGATGGCGGCCACGGCACGACCGGCTTGTCGCCACGAACCGGCTGAGTCAGATGGGCTAGTGGAGATGCTTGCCGGTGGAACTCATGGCCAGCTTGGCGTCCCGCACCCCACGCAGAGACTTGAGGCTATCGGTGAGCTCCTTGACCACGCCGGCCTGACCGCGAACGATGATAACCTCAAGACAGTTATCATGATCCATGTGGACATGGGTGGTGGAGACGATCTGCTGATGGTAATCATGCTGCAGTTCCGTCACCTTTTTCTGGAGCTTGGGCTGATGATGGTCATAAACCAGGGTTATGACCCCCATGACATCCTTATCCGTCTGCCATTCATCCCGGATAAAAGAGCTTCTGATCAGGTCACGGATGGCCTCGGAACGATTTTCATACCTCTTTTGGCGAATAAAGGCGTCAAAATCCTCGAGAAGATCCTCTTCCAGGGAGATGGAAAATCGTTTCAGCATAACCGTATCACCTTTTTTAAAAAAATATTACTGTATTTCTCTTTGTTGTTTTGGGCAAGGAAAAAACGCAAGGTTGTTTCAGGAGTAGTCGCGGCGGGCCAGGACCTCGCGCGGTTTGGCGCCGTCGGCCGGTCCGACAAGGCCCTCGCGCTCCATGGTCTCGATGATACGGGCCGCCCGGTTATAGCCGATACGCAAACGGCGCTGCACCCCGGAAATGGAGGCCTGGCCGGTTTCACAGACAATGGCCACAGCCTCATCATACTTCTCGTCATACTCCTGGCCATCCAGACCGGCCAACTCAGGCTCATCCTCCACGGATTTGATAATCTCCTCGTCGTAGGTGGCCGTGCCCTGGCTCTTTAAAAACTCGACAATACGTTCCGTCTCCTGTTCGGTGATATAGGCGCCATGGATACGCTGGAGGCGGGCTGTGCCGGGCGGCAAAAAGAGCATATCACCGGCACCGAGCAGGTGTTCCGCGCCGGAGGAGTCAAGAATGGTGCGTGAATCAATCTTGGAGGAGACCTTAAAGGACATGCGGGTGGGGAAGTTGGCCTTGATCAGACCGGTGAGCACATCCACCGAGGGCCGCTGCGTGGCGAGGATAAGGTGCATACCCGCCGCCCTGGCCATCTGGGCCAGACGCGCCACCGAGCCCTCCACCTCCTTGGAGGAGACCATCATCAGATCGGCCAGCTCATCGATAATAATGACAATAAGAGGCAGCTTCTCCTCGGCACTGTTGTTATAGGAGGCAAAGCTCTTGACACGCTCCTCCTCCATGAGTGAATAGCGGCGCTCCATCTCCTTCACCGCCCATTGCAGGGCCCGGCTGGCCATCTTCGGGTCAACCACCACCGGGTGGAGGAGATGGGGAATGCCCTCATAGGTGGAGAGTTCAATGCGCTTGGGATCGATCATCAGCAGCCGTACCTCTTCAGGTGTGGCCCGCATGAGGATGGAGCAGATAATGGTGTTGATGGCCACACTCTTGCCGGCGCCCGTGGCTCCGGCAATAAGGAGATGGGGCATCTTGGCCAGATCCGCGGTGACCGGGTTGCCGATGACATCCATGCCCAGCCCCAGGGTAAGCTTGGAACGGCCCTGTTGAAATTTGGAGGTGGCCATGATGTCACGGATGTAGACAATCTGCCGGATGGGATTGGGAATTTCGATACCAAGGGCGGCCTTGCCGGGAATGGAGCCCACCACCCGGACACTCTCCGCCTTGAGCACCAGGGCCAGATCATCGGCCAGGGAGACCACCTTGTTGATCTTGACGCCGGCCGCCGGTTCAAACTCATAGGTGGTCACCACCGGCCCGGGGGAAATGCCGATCACCTTACCGCGCACGCCGAACTCATCGAGTTTGGACTCAAGCAGCATACTGACGGAGAGGTAGTGCTCCTTGTCGAGAACCACATCATCGATTTGCGGTTTATCCAGGAGGTTGAGGGCAGGCAACCGGTAGACGCCGGCCTCCACGGGCACAGGTTCAAACTCCTTCTCCTCGCCGTCAGCGGCAAGGCGGACCGGCTCTTTCAAGGCGGGCAGGACACGGGGCTCCTCGGCATCGGCGACCTGTTTCCGGTTCCCCTTGGCACGGCTCTTGTGCGGCACCACACCGCCTGCCGGCGCCGCATTATTCCGGTCAATACGGCGGGCCTGCCAGAGGCGCCAGAGGCCCATGCCGCGCGACAAAATCCAGCGTCCCACCAGATAGGGGGAAAAACGCAGAAGAAGCATGAAGGAAAGAAAAAAGAGGGCAAAGGAAAAGAGCACCGCACCCGGGCCGCCGAAATAGGTGGCCGCCATGCTGTACACCTTGTTGCCCAGGTACCCGCCCAGGGGATAGATACGGTCGAGCAGAGAGATCTCCTGCACACCAATGGCGGCCAGCATGGCGGCACTGGCCACCATCAGGCCGGTACAGCCCAGGCAGATATAAGGCAGACGGTTGACAATGGCGTCCGGCACAAAGAGGGCCAGGGAGAGCAGGATAAGGAGAAAGGGAATCCAGAAGGCGGAAAAGCCCAGAAAACTCATGAGGGCGGTGGCCAGCAGGTGACCCACCGCACCGCCCCAGTTTTCAAGTTCAGCGGCACTGCCGGGCACGGAAAAGCTCACCAGTGAGAGGAGAAAGAAGAGGGCCAGCACCAGCCCCAGGACCGCCATAACCTCCAGGCCGAAGTGGGGCCGCAGCTCACTGTCAACATTTTCACTTATGTCGCGACGTGCCATTCATCCCCCTCTTGCACAATTGGTTGAGGTGGCCACCTGCGGGAACATCCCCGAAAAGCAGGGCACCGTTACTTTATCCCGGCCACAGGGGCTCTCGGACGACGGCCGATGCAGCCAAGGAAGATGGATTCGTAAAAAGTCGACTCCGGTGATCACGAAGCAAAAAAAGCCAGCAGCAAAGCTGCGCAGGCAAGGCACGCCCATTTCAGGGAATGAGCTGTACCTGACTACGCCGCTGCAACAAGGCAGTCGGCTTTTTTGGGCGACGCCGTCACGGAAGGTTACCGTTCAGAAAACGTTGACAGCATTATCCTGCATCTGAGGGGGCCTTGCAATAGGCGTCCAGAATACCGTTGATAAAGGCGGGCGATTCATCACTGCTGAAACGTTTGGCGATCTCCAGGGCCTCATTGACGGCCACCGCATCAGGTACGTCAGGGGCATAGAGCATCTCATAGAGGGCAATACGCAGGATATTGCGGTCTATCACCGCCATGCGGCCCACCTTCCAGTTGTCGGCATGTTTTTCTATGAGGATGTCAAGTTCGCTGCGATGGGCCTTGACACCGGTCACCAGTGTCTCGCCATATTCAACCGCCTTTTTGGCAGCCTGAAAATTCTGGCGAATAAGGTCAATGCCCGCCTCGGGGTTGCCACTTTGATCCACCTGGTAGAGGCATTGCAGGGCCAACTCTCGGGCCTTCCGGCGTAGTCCATTCATTTTTTTTCACAGGGTGGGAAAAGCAGAAAGGACACGTTGATCAACCGATCAACGCGCCCTTCTCTGCTCTTCCTTTCAGTACAGTTTTTTATAACTGATCAAGGAGATTAACCATCTCGATGGCGGTCATGGCACAGTCAGCGCCCTTATTGCCGGCCTTGGTCCCGGCCCGTTCAATGGCCTGCTCAATGGTGTCGGTGGTAAGGATACCGAAGATAATGGGCAGGTCCGCCTCCATCATGGCCACGGCAATACCCTTGGCCGCCTCGTTGGCGACAAAGTCAAAATGGGGCGTGGCGCCGCGGATAACCGCGCCAAGACAAATGACCGCATCGTAGCGCCCCGATTTGGCCATCCTCTGGGCCACCAGGGGGATTTCAAAGGCGCCCGGCACCCGCAGCACCTCAATGTCTTCATCTGCGGCGCCGGAGCGCACCAGACTGTCAATGGCGCCTTCCACGAGGCGCTCACCGATAAAGCTGTTAAAACGGGCGACGATAATGCCAAACTTCTTGCCGTCGGCGCGTAAATTTCCTTCAACTATCTTTGCCATTCTTTCTCTCCAAGGCAGGATTTAATGTCATGCTGAAGCAGCAGGTGGAGCCTCTGGGCCGCGACTCCTGTCAGCCCTCAATCGTTAAGCGGCTCATTGATCTCCAACAGGTGCCCCATTTTATCGCGTTTACACTGCAGATAACCCAAGTTCTCCGGTACTGGCGCCGACTCAATGGGAACCCGGTCAACCACCTCAATACCATAGCCCTCCAGGCCCACGATCTTTTTGGGATTATTGGTCATCAATTTCATCTTACGCACCCCGAGATCGCGGAGTATCTGGGCGCCGATGCCGTAATCACGCAGGTCGGGCTTGAAGCCGAGCTGCAGATTGGCCTCAACAGTGTCCATGCCCTGATCCTGCAGGGCATAGGCCTTGAGTTTATTGGCCAGGCCGATACCACGACCCTCCTGCCGCATATAGAGAATAACGCCCCGGCCCTCCTTGTTGACCATCTGCATGGCGGCATGAAGCTGGCTGCCGCAATCACAGCGCATGGAGCCGAAGACATCACCGGTGAGACACTCGGAATGGACACGCACCAGCACCGGTTCATCCTCGGAAATCTCACCCTTGACAAGGGCGACATGCTCAAAGTCGTCTACATCATTGCCGTAGACAATGGCCTTGAACTCACCTCCAAAGCGGGTGGGCATCTTGGTCTCGGCATCACGATGAACCAGGGTATCCTTTTGCATCCGGTAGGCGATGAGATCGGCGATGGTGACGATCTTCAGGTCATGCTCCCGGGCAAAGACCTCCAGATCCGGCATGCGGGCCATGGTGCCGTCATCCTTCATGATCTCGCAAATCACCCCGGCCGGCGTAAGGCCGGCCAGACGACAGAGATCAACAGAGCCCTCGGTCTGACCGGTGCGCACCAGAACGCCGCCGCGCCGGGCCCGCAGGGGAAAGACATGGCCGGGACTGACCAGATCGGAGGGCTTGGCATCCGGACTGGCCGCCACCTGGATTGTCCTGGCCCGATCTGCGGCTGAAATACCCGTAGTAACGCCTGTTCTTGCCTCAACCGACACCGTGAAGGCGGTCTCAAAGGGACAGGTGTTGTCCCGCACCATCATGGGGATCTTCAACTTTTCCAGCTGCTCCGACGTCAGGGTGACGCAGATGAGCCCACGGCCGTGGGTGGCCATAAAGTTAATGGCTTCCGGAGTGGCCATCTGGGCGGCCATAAAGAGATCACCCTCGTTTTCCCGGTCCTCATCATCCACCAGGATCACCATCTTGCCGTCCCTGATATCCTCAATTGCCTCTTCTATGGAACTTACAGCCATTACAACATCCTATCTATTTGCGGACACCGCACAGGCGATGTACTTATTTATTCAACTTTCCGAGTGGTTCAACAAGAATTCAGAACTCAGGAAACAGACGAAAAGCGTAAAAATCTGTCGTTCTGATATCTGGATTCCGGCATGTTAAAAAAACCTTACCACGCCACTATTAATACACACAATATCAACCAGATACAACAAGTCGGAAAGTTGAGTTCTTATGGGTATCTTGAATAATGAGATATTTTATTTTCGTCGCAACGAAAACATCGAGCAGGTAAGCGAGCCTGCGAGACTCCGAAATAGCAATTATTCAAGATGGCCTTATTGGGTAACTCTTTCAAGCAACACGCCATCTGGCTGCTGCAGTGCTGAAAAGCTACACTATTATTTCAAAAAACCGTTTTCCGCCAGAAAGGCCGGATTAATACCGCCACTGGTATCACTACCCTCCTTCTCCTGAACAGAGAGTAGTTTTTCAACATACTTGCCGATGAGATCCACCTCGATATTCACCTCGGTGCCGGGCTGCAGGCTCCCCAGGCTGGTCACTTCCAGGGTGTGGGGGATAATGGCGACAGTAAAGGAGGAGGCGTCGCAACCGTTTACCGTCAGGCTGATGCCGTCAATGGTAATGGATCCCTTTTCAATAATATAGCGACCACATCCGGCCGGAATGGTGAAGACAAAGCGGACAAAGTCTCCCTCGGGCCGACGGGACAGAACCCGGGCCACGCCATCCACATGGCCGCTGACCAGGTGGCCGCCCAGGCGATCGCTTAACCGTAAGGCACGTTCCAGGTTTAGTAAAGAGCCGGCAGCCTTTTCTCCTAAATTTGTCCGGGTCAGGCTCTCGGGCGACACATCCACGGTAAAGCGGCGCCCCTGAATTTCCTTGGCGGTGAGACAGACACCATTGCAGGCGATCGACTCCCCCTCCTGCGGCTCAAGCAAATCAAAATCCGCCTCTATCATAAAGAGCATGCCGCCGCCACTGGGCCTTTTTTCAAGAAGGCGCCCCTTGCCTTGGATGATACCTGTAAACATTTTTTCCCTGCCCGGGGCTCTTTTGTGCCCCTGCCTGAACCCCTCTCTGCCCAGCACCAGTCTCTACCGGGCCAGAGAGAAACCTGGCTATCAACTGAAAAATCCCTCTACCAGAACGTCACTGCCAAAACGTTTGCACCGACTCATCTGGAAGCGGCGGCCCTCACCGACATCGGATACGGCCAGATCACCCACCAGTGGGATGGAGCGGCTGCCCAGAAAAAGCGGCGCCATAAAGAGGCTGACCTGATCCACCAGCCCTTCCCGCAGAAAGGAGGTATGCACACCACTGCCGCCCTCGACCAGCAGGCTGTTAATCCCCTCTTTGCCCAGTCGGACAAGCACCTCATGGATATTGAGCCTGCCCTCTTTTTCCGGTACGGAAAGAACCCGTGCCCCCGCCTCTTCCAGGGCCGTACGCCTGGCGCCTGCCGCCCGCTCGCTGCAAAAAATCCAGGTGGTCGCAGCCGAATCCTGATGCAGCATGTTCGATTGGGGGGGCAGCCGCAGCGATGAATCAAGGACAAGCCGTAGCGGATCCCGGCCCTTCCGGCCGGGCAATCTGGTGGTAAGCGAGGGATTGTCATTGATGGCCGTCTCTACCCCCACCAGAATGGCATCCACCCGATCGCGCAAGCGATGCACCTCCCGACGGGACTCTTCCCCGGTTATCCAGGCACAGCGGCCGTCAGGCGCGGCAATACGGCCATCCAAGCTGCAACCGGCCTTCATGATCACCCAGGGCAGACCGGTGGTGATATGCTTGATAAAGGGACGATTAATGGCCCGGCACTCCTCAGCGAGCAGTTCGCCGGCCACCTCCACCCCCCGACTCTCCAGATAGCGGCAACCGCTGCCCGCCACCAGGGGGTTGGGATCCACCATGCCCACCACCACCCGGCTGATACCGGCCCGGAGAATGGCCTCGGTGCAGGGCGGCGTCTTGCCGGTGTGATTGCACGGTTCCAGGGTAACATAGATGGTGGCGCCCGCAGCCCGCTTGCCTGCACTGCGCAGGGCATGGATCTCGGCATGCGGGGTGCCCGCCTTCTTGTGATAGCCCTGGCCGACAATCGTGCCGTTTTTGACCACCACGGCACCGACCAGAGGATTGGGGGAGGTGCGGCCCAGGGCCCTTTTGGCCAATCTCAGGGCCTGCCGCATATAGGGCAGGTCCTGCTCAGTTGGGGATTTCATCTTCCTGGGCCCCGAGCAAGCCCTTGAGCTCGTCCATAAACTCATTGAGATCCTTGAACTGGCGATAGACAGAGGCAAAGCGTACGTAGGCCACCTCGTCGAGGTTGCGCAGACCATCCATGATCCGGGCCCCCACCAGCTTCACCGGAATCTCCCTCTCCCCCATGTCCTGCAGATCCCGCTCCAGGCCGTCAACAAACTCTTCAATCTCGCTCATGGAGACCGGTCGCTTCTCGCACGCCTTTTTCAGACCATCCACCACCTTGTTCCGTTCCCACGTTTCGCGGCGACCATCCTTTTTGATCAGCATGGGCATGGTGACCTCAAGCCGTTCATAGGTGGTAAAGCGCCGCTCACACGCCTCACACTTCCGGCGCCGTCTGGTGATGGTATATTCCTTATTGAGACGTGAATCCACCACCTTGTTTTCCAGGTGACCGCAGTATGGGCATTTCATGGGTTATTCCTCGCTGCTCTCGCTTCCAGATTTTTTATATGAAAGTGACCAAAAAAAAGGTCTGGCGCCAGGGGCCCGACACTTTCATTTCCTACATGTCGGCCGGGTCATGAAGCAAGTTTTACCACCTTGATGCCGGCCTCGGCCAGCATCTCGTCGGCCAGGGGATCAGGATAGCCATGCACGTAATAAATGGTTCTAATTTTGGCATTAATGAGCATCTTACTGCAGATGGAACAGGGCATATTGGTGCAGTAGAGGCTCGCTCCTTCAATGGAGACGCCAAGGGTGGAGGCCTGGACAATGGCGTTCTGTTCGGCATGGAGTCCCCGGCACAGCTCATGGCGCTCGCCGGAGGGAACCTGCAGCTCGTCACGCAGGCAACCCACCATATCACAGTGACGGATACCGGCCGGCACGCCATTATAGCCGGTGGCGATAATCCTTTTGTCCCGAACAATAATGGCCCCCACCTTGCGGCGCGTGCAGGTGGAGCGCTGCGCTACATGCTCGGTGATGGAGAGAAAGTATTCATGCCAGGAGGGCCGCTTTTGCTCTGCCGTCTTAGCTGTCATAATCGCGGGCCAGCTCCGGGTAAAGCGGAAATTCCTCACAGAGCATCCGGACCTCGACGCGGATACGGCCAAGCTCCTCTTTGTTGAGGCGGTTGTCCACGGCGCGATTGATCCAATCGGCAATTTTCTCCATCTCCGCCTCTTTGAGGCCGCGGGTGGTGACGGCCGGCGTGCCGATGCGGATCCCGCCGGTGACAAAACGGCTCTGGGTATCAAAGGGGATGGCATTCTTATTCACGGTGAGACCCGCCACCTCCAGGGCCTCCTCGGCATCCTTGCCCGTGACCTCCTTATTATTGAGATCCACCAGGACCAGATGGTTGTCGGAGCCGCCGGATACCAAACGAAAGCCGTGGCCTTGCAGCTTGTCGGCCAGCACCCGGGTATTGGCCACCACCTGGCGCTGGTAAGTCTTGAACTCTGCCCCCATGGCCTCCCTGAAGGCCACGGCCTTGGCGGCAATGACGTGCACCAGGGGGCCGCCCTGGATGCCGGGGAAGATCTTGGAGTTGAGCTTCTTGCCATACTCCTCCTCGGCCAGGATCAAGCCGCCGCGCGGACCGCGCATGGTCTTGTGGGTGGTGGTGGTGACAAAATGGGCATGGCCCACCGGTGAGGGATGGACACCGGCCGCCACCAGACCGGCGATATGGGCCATATCCACCATAAAGAGGGCGCCGACCTTGTCGGCAATGGCCCGGAAACCGGCGAAATCAATAATGCGCGGATAGGCCGAGGCACCGGCCACAATGAGCTTGGGCCTCTCCTGTTCTGCGAGACGCTCAACCTCGGCCATGTCGATCTGCTCGCTCTCCTTATTGAGTCCATAGGAGACAAAGTCATAGAGATCGCCGGAAAAACTGACCTTGGCGCCATGGGTGAGATGACCGCCATGGGCCAGGTCCATGCCCAGCACCTTGTCGCCCGGTCTCAGGCAGGCAAAATAGACAGCCATATTGGCCTGACTGCCCGAATGAGGCTGGACATTGGCATAGGGGGCGTCAAAGAGATCACGGGCCCTGGCGATAGCCAGGGATTCCACCTCGTCGGCATACTCACAACCGCCGTAGTAGCGCTTATTGGGATAGCCCTCGGCATACTTGTTGGTGAAGATTGAGCCCTGTGCCTCCAGGACAGCGGAGGACACGATGTTTTCCGAGGCGATGAGCTCAAGCTGGTTGGTCTGACGTTCCAGCTCGAAACGGATGGCCCGGAAGATTTCAGGATCACTGTTTTTTAATGATGACATGGGGAATCAATGCATAGTAGGTAATGAGGCGGCAAAAAGTCAAAATGCGGGATTCGTCTCCGCACTTCTTTTCGTTGCTGTTCTCTTTATTAGTTTTTTAAGAAAACATCTCTATTCTGGTCAAATGCCGGCCACCGCCGAATTCGGTCTCCAGCCAGGTCTTCACCACCTCCAAAGCCAGCCCCGGACCGATGACCCGGGCCCCGAGACAAAGAACATTGGCATCATTATGTTCACGACTCATGCGCGCCGTGTAGAGCTCATGACAGAGGGCGGCGCGGATCTCACGGTGGCGGTTGGCGGCCATGGACATGCCGATGCCCGTGCCGCAGATCAAGATGCCGCGCTCACAGCCGCCATCGGTGATCTTGGCACAAACCGCCTCGGCAAATTCCGGGTAATTGACGGAGAGCGGCGAATCGGTGCCGAGATTTTCCACCTGATGGCCCATCTCCTTCAGCAGTGCGACAACTTCCTCTTTGAGGGCAACACCGCCGTGGTCACATCCTATTGCAATTTTCACAGCATCAACCCTCGAAACGTTTCATGATAATGACGGCATTGGTGCCGCCGAAGCCAAAGGAGTTGGACAGGGCGGCCCGAATCTTCATTTGGCGGGCACTGCCCGGAATATAATCAAGGTCGCACTCCGGATCCGGATTCTCCAGATTGGCGGTGGGCGGCGCCACCTGATGGTGGAGGCTCAGGGCCGTGAAAACCGCCTCAATACCACCGGCACCACCCAGCATATGGCCGGTCATCGACTTGGTGGAGCTGATGGCAAGGTGGCGGGCATGGTCACCGAACACCGTCTTAATGGCCCGGGTCTCCACCACATCATTCAAGGGAGTAGAGGTACCGTGGGCATTGATATAATCGATATCGGCAGGGTTCATGCCCGCATCATGCAGGGCCATCTCCATACAGCGCACCGCACCGTTGCCATTCTCGGGCGGCGCGGCAATATGATAGCCATCACCGGAAAGGCCGTAACCAGCCATCTCGGCGTATATCTTGGCGCCTCGAGCCCGGGCATGCTCCAGCTCTTCCAGGATGAGGATGCCGCCACCCTCGGCAATGATAAAACCGTTCCGGTCCCGGTCAAAGGGCCGGGAGGCGCGTTCCGGCTCGTCATTGCGTTTGGAGAGGGCCTTCATGGAGTTGAAACCGCCCACGGCCAGGGGGCAGATCACCGATTCGCTGCCGCCGGTAAAGGCGACATCGCAATAGCCGGCGGCAATGGAACGATACGCCTCGCCCACGGCATGGGTACCTGCGGCACATGCCGTGGTGGTGGACATGTTGGGTCCCTTGGTCTTGTGAAAGATGGAAATCTGACCCGCCCCCATATTGGGGATAACCATGGGAATGAAGAAGGGGGTTATGCGCTTGGGGCCCCGTTCCAAGTAGATCTTATGATATTTTTCAATGGTGGGCAGGCCGCCCAGACCACAGCCGACGATGGTACCCACCCGACTGGCGTTTTCTTCCGTGACCGTAAAGCCGGAGTCATCCAGGGCCATCTGTGCCGCAGCCAGGGCATACTGGACAAAGAGGTCAAGGTGCTTGGCCTCCTTGGCCTCCATATAATCCTCGACATTAAAGTCCTTTACCTCGGCCGCAATCTGCACGGCAAAATCGCTGGCATCAAAACGGCTAATGGGACCGACACCCGACTTTCCGGCGCACAACCCTTCCCATGTTTTCGCCACTCCCGTTCCAACCGGAGTAACCAGGCCGACACCGGTGACCACAACTCTACGCGCCATAATATCCCTCTTCTAAAAGGCAATAGTCAACTCTCTTACTGCGGATTTTCCCCTGCTAAAACGGCAGAAAACGCCTTACCGTGCCATCGTAATGGCATGGATAAGGCGTAACAGTCATTCCACCGGCATTAATAGATAAATCCGACAGAAGCCGGGACCCTCTATAACTTCTGGATATGTTCAATAGCAGCCTGAACAGTGGTTATCTTTTCAGCAACCTCATCCGGGATTTCGGTGTCAAAGGCCTCTTCCATGGCCATGATCAGCTCAACCAGATCCAGGGAATCAGCACCGAGATCATCGACAAAAGAAGCGGAAGGCACAACCTTGTCCTTGTCCACGCTCAGCTGTTCTGCAATAATATCAATAAGTTTCTCTTCAACAGACATAATAAGTTCTCCTTAGATAGATGTCTTATAGGTCGACTGGAAAGAGCCGATGTTACTTTAAATTTTCAGATCAGACAATAACCAGATTTGTTTTTTCCAAGGTGTCTGTCCATAAATGAGGATTTTTGTTCGAGATCAAGGAGTGCGAAAAAAATAAGCGGAGGAATATAGCAATATCGGAGTCTCCACTTCGTTTCGCTTACCTTCGAGCATTATTTTTTGAGTAAGACACAGAGATCGAACAAAAAAAGACCATTTAGGGACTGACATTAGCCCATGAACATCCCACCATTCACATGAATAAACTGGCCGGTGATATAGCGCGCCTCGTCTGAGGCCAGAAAGGCGACAGCCGCGGCTACGTCATCCGCCGAGCCCATGGATTTCATGGGAATCTCGTTTAAAATTATCTCTTTTACCGAATCAGCCAGATCCCTGGTCATATCGGTATCAATATAGCCGGGCGCCACACCATTCACCCTGATGTTACGCGAGGCGAGCTCCTTGGCCAGAGAACGGGTAAGTCCGACAAGGCCGGCCTTGGCCGCGGCATAATTGGCCTGGCCGGCATTGCCGGCAAAACCGATGACCGAGGTTATATTGATAATGGAACCTGCCCGCTGCTTCATCATGGGGCGATTGACCGCCTTGATACAGTTAAAGGCCCCTTTGAGGTTGGTATCAAGCACCAGATCCCAATCCTCCTCCTTCATCTTCATGAAGAGACCGTCGCGGGTAATACCGGCATTATTGACCAGTATATCGATATGGCCGTAATCTTCGAGAATCTTTTTAAAGGCATGCTCCACGGCTGCACTGTCGGCAACGTTAAACTGGTAGACGGCCGCCTTGCCGCCTGCCTTGACGACCTGGTCGGCAGTCTCTTGGGCGGCATCAGGCCGACTGACGTAGTTGATAACCACCGTGGCCCCCAATCCACCTAAGCGCAAAGAAACTGCCTTGCCGATGCCACGGCTGCCGCCGGTTACCACGGCGACCTTTCCTGTTAAATCCATATCTGACTCCTTATCAGGACCGACGCTCTTTGAGTTTTGCAATGACCCGCGGCAGGATCTCAAACAGATCACCCACCACACCGTAATCAGCCACATCAAAGATGGGCGCCTTGGCGTCTCGATTAATGGCGACAATGGTCTCCGATGACTTCATGCCGATAACATGCTGGATGGCGCCGGAGATACCACAGGCGACATAGAGTTTTGAGGCCACCGTCTTACCGGTCTGGCCCACCTGATGGGGGTAGCCGATCCAACCGCTGTCAACAGCGGCGCGGCTGGCGCCCACGGCGCCGTCAAGCAGCGAGGCAAGCTCCTCGACGAGCTTGAAGCCCTCGGGAGTATCAAGGCCACGCCCGCCCGAGACCACCACATCGGCCTCGCCCAGGTTAAGCTGCTCACCCTCGGCCAGGACGCTCCGTACCACCCTGGTCCTGGACTGCAAACGTTGCGGCGCAATGGTCTCGGCAATCACCTCACCCCGGCGGTCCGGATCAGGGGTATTGGCCTTCATGACCATGGGACGCACCGTGGCCATCTGGGGCCGATGCTTGGGACACATGATGGTGGCCATGATGTTGCCGCCAAAGGCGGGTCTGGTCTGATGGAGATGACCATCCTCGCCGATGGTCAGACTGGTACAGTCGGCCGTGAGCCCGGTGCCCAGGGTGGTGGCTACCCGCGGGATAAAGGAACGGCCAATGGCCGTGGCACCGGCCAGGATCACCTCCGGCTTATGTTTTCTGGCCAGATCTTCCAGGGCATTGCCATAGGCGTCATCGGTAAAATCCGCCAGGGCCGGATCCTCCACGGTGTAGACAATATCAGCACCGGCGGCAATGAGCTGGCCCGGGGCATCCCCGGCCTTGTCACAGAGCAGCACCGCCGCCAGCTTCACACCGCGCTGGGCGGCAAGTTCCCTCCCCACGCCAAGGAGCTCGTTGGTTACCTGGGCAATCTTGCCATGGCGATATTCGGCATAGACCCAGATATCAGACCAGTCGGAGAGATCAATACTCTCCTCATCACGCTCAATGGAAAGGGCCTCCACCTCGCAATGATCAACGCAGGTGCCGCACAAGGTACAGGAATCATTGACCACGGCCTTGCCATTCTCCACATGAATGGCGTCAAAGGGACAATTATCCTCACAGAGGCCGCAGCCAATACACGCTTCACTATCAATAATCAACATAGTACAAAAACCCTTGGGGTGTGTCTGACCATATCGGGAGTTTTTAAGCGATCCACGAAATGACGAAAAGACCGGGTGCCGCCGCAGATCGTCGAGATCGAGTCCCGGAGCATGTCCAAACAGAGACTGGATTATGCGCCGTAGGCGCTGTCAGATAAAATTTCCGTCAGTTTCTCGGCAACCTCATCAAGGCTTCCCTCAAGCATGGTGCGCTCACCCTTGGGCACAGGGGGAAAGACCTTCACCACCCAGGTGGGAGAACCGCCGAGACCCAACTGATCCGGATCAGCATCAATATCAGCGGCCGTGTAACTGGGAATCTCGATCTCCTTGGCCTTGCGCAGCCCCCGGATGGAAGGAAAACGCGGCACATTGATTTCCTTGACCACGGTGAGCAGGGCCGGCATATCGATCTCAAGCTCGTCATGGCCGTCATCCATCATGCGCTCCACCCGGAGTACCTGATCCTCAAGACCATTGATCTTCTTGACACAGGTGACATAAGGGATGTCGAGACGGGCTGCCAAACCGGGGCCGACCTGGGCGGTATCGCCATCCGTGGCCTGTTTGCCGCAGAGTACCAGATCAACGGCGCCGGTTTTCTTGATGGCCTGGGCCAGGGTATAGGTGGTGGCCAGGGTATCGGCACCGGCAAAGGCGCGGTCAGAAACGAGCAGCGCCTCATCCACTCCGCAGGAGATGGCTTCAGCGAGTATCGCCTTGGCCTGGGGCGGCCCCATGGAAATGGCGGTCACCGTGCCGCCGTACTGCTCCTTGAGGCGAACCGCCTCTTCCATGGCATGGCGATCATAGGGGTTAATCACCGACTTGACGCCTTCACGTGAAAGGGTATTGGTCTCGGGATCAAGACGGACATCCTTGGCATCCGGTACTTGTTTTATGCAGACAACAATTCTCATAATTTTCCGGGATAAAAAAATTCGTATTTAAAAGGGGCAACCACGCAGACATCGGCAACCACCCAGCAGGACGATATCAGTTATATTCCTTGTTGAGTTCCTGACCAACGACATTACGCTGGATCTGGTTGGTGCCTTCATAAATTTGGAGAATCTTGGCGTCACGCATCATCTTCTCCACCGGATACTCGCGCATGTAGCCATAGCCGGCCAGAACCTGAACAGCATCGGTGGTTACCTTCATGGCCACATCCGTGGCCTTGACCTTGCACATGGCCGAGGCCTTGGACATATCCTTGGGGTGGGCGTCGATATGTCGGGCCGCGGCATAAACCAGGGCGCGGGATGCCTCGGTTTCAATGGCCATATCCGCCAGCATGTGCTGCACCGCCTGAAAGGAAATGATCGGCTTGCCGAACTGGTAACGGCCCTTGGCGTAGGTGACGGATTCATCCAGAGCGGCCTGGGCCAGACCGACACCGAGACTGGCAATACCGGGCCGTGACTTGTCCAGGGTCTTCATTACCGTGATAAAGCCGGTACCACGGCGCCCAATCATGCGGTCCTTGGGGATACGGCAATTCTTGAAAATCAGTTCCGTGGTGGCGGAACAACGGATGCCCATCTTCTTTTCCTTGGGACCGGTGGAGAAACCGGGATCATCGGCCTCAACCACGAACATGGAGGCGCCCCGCGCCCCCTTGGCCGGATCGGTAATGGCAATCACCGTATAGAGATGGGCCTGGCCGCCGTTGGTAATCCACTGCTTGGTGCCGTTCAACACCCACTCATCGCCATCAAGAACAGCGGTGGTCTGGATACCACCGGCGTCACTGCCGGCGTTGGATTCGGTCAGGGCAAAGGCCGCCCTTTTCTTGCCCGTGGCAATGTCAGGCAGATATTTTGATTTCAATTCAGGACTGCCGCCGACGATAATGGGATAGGCCCCCAGTGCACTGGCAGCATAGGCCGTGGCAATACCCACACAGCCACGACCGATCTGCTCCAGAGCCAGCACCAGGTCATAACAGCCACCGCCCAGTCCGCCATACTCCTCAGGCACAAAAAGGGCAAAGAAATCCGATTTGGCCAGGGTTTCGACAATGTCCAGGGGATACTCCTCTGTTTCGTCGTAGCGGGCTCTATTGGGGATAACTATTTCGTCAGTGATCTGTCTTGCCAGGTCAACAATCATCTGCTGATCATCGGTCAGGAAATGATCCACTCTGCACACCTTTTTTCGTTGTTTATAAAAAAAATCCCTTGAGCAAGAGATTCATTGCCACTTAATAAGAGTTGCCCCCCAGGTAAATCCACCGCCGAAGGCGCACAGCATAACCAGGTCGCCCGATTGCAGACGGCCGGCACGATTGGCCTCATCAAGGGCCAACGGGATGGTAGCCGCGGATGTATTACCATATCTGGAGACATTAATGTAGATTTTTTCAGGATCAAGGCCGAGCTTTTGACCTAACTTATTGATAATTCTGATATTTGCCTGATGGGGAACCACCAGGCTTACCTCGGAAACAGCCACACCGGCCTTGTCAAGCACCACCTGCACGGCACTTTCCATGGCCTTGACCGCATATTTGAAAACATCGCGCCCCGCCATCTTGATACTGGAGCCCTGAAAATCTTCGTTGCGAAGATCCGCATTGAGGCTCTGGGCCGCGTCAATATAGAGGAGGTTGTAGAGTGAGCCGTCGGAAAAAAGCTTTTCAGCCAGCAGACCGTCACCGCGGTGGCTGCTGCCCAGGATCACGGCACCGGCCGCATCGCCGAACAACACGCAGGTGTTGCGATCCTGCCAGTCCACCCGGCTGGAGAGGGTTTCCGCACCGATAACCAGGATCTTGAGAGAGGGATCGGCGAGAATCTGCTTTTCCGCAACACTGAGGGCATAGAGAAAACCGGAACAGGCGGCATTGACATCAAAGGCAAAGGCGTTCACCGCGCCGATCTCCTTTTGAACCAGGCAGGCACAGGACGGCATGGTCATCTCGGCACTGATGGTGGCGACAACGAGGACATCAATATCAGCAGCACCCAGCCCCGCGGCAGCCAGGGCCTTTTGGGCGGCATGCGCAGCCAGTATTGAGGTATATTCGCCGGGGCCGGCGATGTGGCGGGTCTTGATGCCGGTGCGGCTGGTAATCCACTCATCAGAGGTGTCCACCATCTTTTCCAGATCAGCATTGGTAAGCACCCTGGCCGGCACATGTGAGCCGGTGGCCAGTATGGTGGCCCGCAGACTCATTTATCCGCCTCATCATCGGCAGCAGCGGCCAGTCCCGCTTCATCCAGGGCCAGGTTGGCCAGGATATGATCGTTGACCCGGTTGGCGGCCAGTTCATCCGCCACCAGAATGGCATTTTGAATGGCCTTGGCATTGGAGCGGCCGTGGCAGATAATGGCGGTGCCGTTCAGTCCAAGCAGCGGCGCGCCGCCATACTCGGCATAGTCGACTCTTTTTTTGAAATTACCAAAGGCCTTTTGGGCCAGCATGTAGCCCATCTTAGCCCGAAAAGTCTTGGAAATCTCTTCCCTGAGCATGATGAGAACCGATTCCGCCAGTCCTTCGCTCAACTTGAGACAGACGTTGCCGACAAAGCCGTCACAGACAATGACATCAACATCACCATGAAAGGTGTCGCGTCCCTCGACATTGCCGATAAAATTTAGATTGCTGGCGGAAAGAAGTTCATGGGTTTTTTTGACCAGGGCATTGCCCTTGCCGCCCTCCTCGCCAATACTGAGCAGGCCGACTCGGGGCTCGCTAATGCCGAACATGATCTTGGAAAAGGAGGAGGCCATAACGCCGAACTGATAGAGATGCTTGGGCCGGCAATCAACATTGGCACCGACATCGGCCATGATCAGCGGGCCCTTCAGGGTGGGAAACACCGAGGCAATGGCCGGCCGGCTGATATCCTTGAGACGACCGAGAAACTTGATGGCAGAGGCCATCACCGCCCCGGAGTTGCCGGCGCTGACAACTGCATCAACCTCTTTGTTCTTGAGCAGTTCAAAGGCCCGCACCATGGAGGAATCCTTCTTCCTGCGGATGGCGTCAATGGGACTGTCGGCCATACTCACCACCTGGCTGGTGGGCAGCACGGCAATGGCCGGACCAAAGTTGCGTTTACCCAGGGCTGCGGAAATCGCCTCTTCATCCCCCACCAGGGTGATCTTAATGGAACTTGCGCCAAGTGCCAGAAGTGCGCCGGCGACAAGCTCGTCAGCGCCCCGGTCACTACCCATGACATCAAGAGCGATATGCACGTAAACTCACCAACATGAGAAGACTTTTATTAAGATAAAGCCCACAGGAAGCCGTACACCAGAGCACAAATGAGGCAAATACTGCCTGCCCGATCTTGCAAGCGGCCTATATGTTTCGCCTCTCAATAGCGTCAGAGGCAAACAATAGTAAAAAAAAGGGCCTGAAGAAGCAGATAATTATGAAACAGTTCTAACGCAGGGAGAAAATACCCCTAAACAGAGGGGAGCACAAGTCAAAACAGGTGGTTACACCAATTTTCTTGGCCCGGAAGGAGGAATGAGGCAGCCCCCCCGGCAGAGGAGTAAATCCAGCGGGGGGACGGCATATGCGTACGGGGCGCAGCTACTGACTAATCAAAGTCTTCATCAAGCTTGATAACTTCACGACCCTTATAGGTGCCGCAGCTACCGCAGAGTCGATGCGGCATCTTGGGCTCGCCGCATTCACTGCATACGCCGACCTGGGGCGCGGTAATGGCATGATGGGAACGGCCCATCCGGGTTTTTGAGTGGGATTTTCTTCTTTTAGGTAAAGCCATTGTCAACTCTCCGTTACGGAATAATATCTTGTATTTAAAGGGCGGCAGCCCGATGTTTCTCGTGCGACGGTCTTCTATAGGTGCCTTTGTACGGCCAGGCAGCCGCCTGTAGCGTCCGGCTCGACCAACAGCCGCATCATGGCGGATCCTGGCCTCAACTTCACATGGAAAGCGCAACAAACTAAAAAAAAGGCTTGCACATGTCAAGCCTTTTTATGAGCGCCTGCCCAAAGGGCAACACTCCGCGCCCCGAGCAGCCCGTTGAAAAACTACTATGCTCGCAGGTCTCTCTTGGTTCGCTATCGGCTGATGCGTCGTCAAAATTGGACTCAGGAAGCGAGCGGAGCGAGACTCCGAAATGCTCCTAAACCCCATGGAAACTGCACCCCAAGGGTACTCGGAGTGTCGCAGGTTCCCTTACCTCCTGCGGGCGTGCATTTTTTCGCCTCATTTTTCCTAGCCTCAGTTTCCCTCGCTCCCTGTTGCAACGGGCTGCTAGAGGAGCTGGGCCAACCTGGTGCTGGAACTTTGCAGGCGGGCCCCCAGCACCCGGATAATTTTTTTAAGCAGCTTAATGGCCAGCTGCGGATTGTCGGCAGTAAGCTTTTTGGCCCTTTCATGGGACAGGATGAGCAGCTCGCTCTCTTCCATGGCCACCACGGTCGCGGTACGCGGGTTTTCCTCAACCACCGAGACCTCGCCCACCAGGGAGCCGCCCTCCAGGATGGCAACGAGCACAAACTTGCCGGGGAAACGGGTCTCCTTTTTCACGGCCAGCTTACCTGTCAACAGAAAGGCCATGAAATCACCAGGATCACCCTGCTGGATAAAGACCTCATCCTTGGTGCATTTTTTATACTCCAGAAAGGAACAGAGGACTTTGCACTCCTCGGGCAGCAGATAGGGGAAGCTGCGGGAAAGAGCCGCATCACTGACAAGATTACACCCCATATCAACTCAACCCCGGGGCGTCAGGTTGAGCTTCCACTGTTTCAGAGACCTTCTCCTCAAGCCTTCGCACCAGGGCCTCATAGCCCTCCTGCTGAATAACACCGGCAAACTGGCTGCGATAGTTGCTGACCAGACTGACACCCTCAATAACCACGTCGTAGACAAACCACTCATTGCCCCTCTGATACATCTTATAGGAGGCGGCAATCTCACGGCCCTGTTGCATAACCATGGAGCTGACCAGAGCCTTTTTGCCCCGCACCAGCACCTTGTCGAAGATCACCTCATAGCTGCCGTCCGAGTAAGTCTTTAAACGCTCGACATAGGTATTCTTAAGAAGCTCCTTAAAAAGGGAGACAAACCTCTCCCTCTCTGCCTCATTTCTCTCGTTCCAGGCCTTGGCCAAAGAGAGTCTGGCCATCTCGGCAAAATCAAAACGCTCGGCAACCGCCTTGGCCACCCGATCACGCCGCTCCTGCCAAAATTCATCACCAGCCAGGGCCGGATCCGTAAGGATGTCCATGACCCTGTCAACCGTCTCCTGCATAGCGCTCTGGGGATCACCGGCCCAGGCCCATGTCCCCTGCAGGAGCAGAAGGCTCATCAACAGGGCAAGCCGTTGCGCCCCTCTTTTTTTGTTTATTTTATTCTTCAAAATTAGTCACCTGTGCAAAATGCGGCAGATCAGCAGCGTTGTGGTCAAGCAGGACCCGATAGATCAGCCGAGCTTGCCGGCGCTGCCGGCTCACAGAGACACGTCCCCCCTTTTGCTCCAAACATTTCTGATATCTCCGTGCCCGTATCAGGTTATCAAAGGACACGACGTCATTATAATCGAGGCATGAGCGGCGGACAAGCTGATCATGGCTGTCGCCGGCACCATATTGATCCGTCGCCCCCTTTGCAGCGGCAATCAGGCTGCGCCGATGCTGATAATAGACGTTCCGCATGGCAATATAGGGATCAAAGGCCTGTCTGACAAGGTTTTCATACTCATGGCCGTTCAGGGAGACGGCATTCTCCGTCTTCAGGGCGCTGAGCCCGGCGCTGGTACGGAAATCGCCAGCCAGCAGATAGGTCCGGGGGTTGAGAAAATAATCTCCAGCCCCGCCCACACTATCACGCGCCGAAGAGGGCCCCAACAGGGGCCAGCAGATATAGAAGCCTTCGCCAACGCCGTAAAAACCCAAGGTCTGGCCCAGATCCTCATCCGCCTTCTTCAGGCCAAACTCGGCTGCGGCCGGATCCCCGAGACCACCGGCCCCCAGCACCGTATTGATGGCAAAGCGGGCCACCTCGGTGCCGGACTGCCTGAACTTACCCTGCAGCAGGGTGTTCACCACCCGCACCGGCGCCGCCATATTGTGGAAGGCGGCGCTGATACAGCCGCGCACCGCCTCATCGGCCAGCACGGCGCTGTAAACCTTGCCCACCGGCTTCAAGAGCCAGAAATAGAGGCGGTCGTTAAAGACAAAAAAAGCCCTGTTTACCGGCTCCAGGGGGTCATAGATCATCTGCTCCGTGCTGTCGAAATCATCATCAAGCAGGGCCTCAAGATCATCGGCGGCGGCCTGGCCGGCCCCGGCCATGGGGCCGCCGAACAAGACAAGGGTAAGCAGGGCTATTTTCAGGAATAAAGAAGGACTCATGAGCGCTACACCTTGCCGAAGACAAACTGACTGACCAGGTCTTCCAGATCCACGGCAGACTCCGTCTCAAAAAGAATATCGCCATCCTGGAGATAATCAGGGGAACCGCCCTGATTGATCTTGATAAACTTGTCACCGATAATCCCCTGGGTCTTTATCGAGGCAATGGCATCCTCGGCAACCTTGACATCCCGCTCCAGAAAAATGGTGACATGGGCCATATCCTCCTTGGACAGCTCAATGTCCGCCACCTTGCCGATAACCACACCGGCCATGGAGACATTGGCGCCGACCTTGAGACCGGCCACATTGTTAAAAAGGGCGGAAACCGCATAATATCGCCGAGATTCCAGGGGAGAGAACTCACCGAACTGAGTGGTCATATAGGCAAAGGCTGCAAAACCGATGAGCATAAAAAGACCAACAATAAAATCAAAGCGCGATTTTCTCATGACCAAACACCTGCTTGTCCGGCACCGACCACGGCTCCGGTTAAACGTTATTTATTAAAGGTATCTTGAATAATTAGATATTTCGGAGTCTCGCAGGCTCGCTTACCTGTTCGAGTTTGAGAAGCATAGAAAATAAAAATCGCAGCATATCGAGAGCATATGCGATGATTTTTTTTCGTAGCGCCGAAAAAATCGGGCAGGTAAGCGAGCCTGCGAGACTCCGAAATAGCAAGTATTCAAGATGGCCTAATGGTGGACTCGTAAGAAGTCCATGGTACCGCAATCAACCAGACACGCCAGGCCCTGCCTTGCCTGATTGTGGCAGAACAGCCCGGGCCTTGGTCTGATTCCCCCTTGCCTGAGCAGAGTTTGCCCCCTTTTACACCGACAGGATCCTAGAGCTCCTCGGAGCTGGTGTACACATCACCCATGGTCTGCTCGACAAATTTCATAATAAGCGGATCAGTGGAGTGCTGAATATTCTCGGGCCGTTCAAAAAGCGTCATCTTACCATCGTTGAGGATCACCACCTGGTCGGCCAGATTGAACACCTTGGGGATATCGTGGCTGACGATGATGGAGGTATAACCGAACTCCTGCTGGGTTTTAAAAAAAAGACGATAGATATCCATGGCAATCTGCGGATCCAGGCCGGTGGTCGGCTCATCAAAGAGAACAATATCCGGATTGAGAATGGTGGCCCGGGCCAACCCCACCCTCTTCTTCATACCACCGGAGAGCTGGGCCGGGAACTTGTCACCATGGCCGCTTAAACCAAACTGAGCCAGGGCCTTGTCCACCCGGCTGATCAATTCATCTTTTTTCGCCCTGGTGCGCTCCCGCAGGGGCAGGGCAATATTCTCCCAGACAGTCATGGAGTCGAGCAGGGCCGAGCCCTGAAACAAAACGCCGAACTTGGCCCGCACCTCATCAAGGTCCTTGCGGCTCAGACGGCTTATATCAACGCCGTCCACCAGAATCTTGCCACTGTCCGGCTCCATGAGTCTCAAAATAAGCTTAAGCGATACACTCTTGCCCTGACCGCTGCCGCCGGCAATAACCGTGGTCTTGCCCTTGAGAAACTCAACATTGACATGGTCAAGGATGGTCTGGTGGCCGAATTTCTTCACCACATCTATGAAACGAATCACGGCTGTCATATGAATACCGCGGTAATAAGATAATTCCACAGCAGCACGGCGATCGAGGTATAGACCACGGCCTGGGTGGTGACCCGGCTCACCCCTTCGGCGCCGAAACCGGCGCCCTTAATCTGCTGGACAAAGTAGCCCCTGCCCGTACAGATCCAAACCACCAAAAGGGCAAAGGAGAATGACTTGTAAAGGCCGAGGTTGATATCCTCATTGAGGACCTTGACAACAATACCATCCATATAGGCGCCGGGATTGACGCCGAGCAACACGACACCGGAGAGATAGCCGCCGAAGATACCGACCAGATCGAAGAAGATGGTCAGAATGGGCATGGCAATGATGGTGGCCAGGAATTTTGGGCTGATCAGGTAGCGAAAAGGATCAATGGCCATGCATTCCAGGGCGTCAAACTGCTCCGAGTTACGCATGATGCCCAGTTCGGCACACATGGCGGAACCGGCTCGACCGGTGACCATGAGGGCGGTGAGCACCGGCCCCAGCTCGCGAATAAGGCTCAGCGAGACCAGCATGCCGAGGGTCCCCTCCATGCCGACCTTGCGCAGGGTGTAATAGCCCTGGAGCCCCAGAACCATACCGGTAAAAAGGCCGATAAAGAGGATAAGGGGGGTGGAATTCACCCCGATCAGACGAATCTGACGGACAAGCTCGCCAAAGCGAAAAGGCGTCCTAAGGCATCCGATTATGGTGTAGCCCAGAAAGGCTGCCATGCGGCCAAGGTCACTGACATGATAGGAGGTGGTTGCTCCCAACCGCTCAATGGCTCGAACAATCATACTCGTATGGACATGGGGGAACCGCCCTTGCCCGTGACGTGCACGGGAGGCCAAGTTAATAAGTCAAAACTATCTTTATCCAACAATTACAAATAGTTAGAACAAGAGGCGTCAATTCAGCAGCCTGATATAGTACTCACTGGCAAAGAAAATTGTCAAGCCTTTCACCGACATCCCATGCAAACAATGATCGTCCAGCCGGCCATGATGTGGTAAAGGTTATCGGCAACAGATCCTTTTCCTTAGCCAGAACCTTTTGTCATGCATATACAACTCATCGGCTGTAACGGCCGTTATACCCACTCCACCCTCAGCCTTTTTTATCTACGCCGGATCCTTGCCGCAAAGATAGTCCGGGCCGAGATCAGCATTCAGCAGTTCACCATTAATGACAACTATTTCGAGACCTTGGCCCGCATAACAGACCAGGAGGCCGACTGCTCCTGCTTTTCCGTCTATATCTGGAACAGCGCCTTGCTCGGCCGCCTGCTCACCGACCTCAGCCGTCTGCAGCCCCATACCCCCCTGATCATCGGCGGACCGGAGGCCGCCGCCCTGGCGACAAGGCTTGATCTCGACAATCTGACCCTGGTCACCGGTGAGGCCGAGGGCCTGCCCCACTCTTTTTTTGACGACCTCAGCAGAAAAAGCCTCCAGAAGAGCTATCAATGCCGGGAGCGCCCCCTCTTTTCATCGCCCTATGACAAGGAGGATTTCAGCCGCCACCTGGCCAATCGCCATATCTACTATGAATCGTCGCGGGGTTGCCCCTTTTCCTGTTCCTACTGCCTGTCAGCCCAGGCAACCGGTGTCCGCCACCTGGAACTCGACCAGGTAAAAGAGGAACTCGACCTCATCCTGGCCCACAAACCGACCATTGTCCGCTTTATCGACCGAACCTTCAACGCCCTGCCGGCGCGCACCGTTGAATTGTGGCGCCATCTCCTGGGGCTGGAGTGCGAAACCTCCTTCCACTTTGAGATAGCGCCGGATCTCTTCACCGAGGAGATGTTCACCCTGCTGGCAGAGGCACCGGCCGGCAAATTTCAGTTTGAGATCGGCCTGCAATCAAGCCATGCGCCCACCCTGGCCGCGGTCAACCGTAAGATGGAGGTTAACCGGGCCCTGGCCACCATCCGCCGGCTGGCGGCCCTGGACACCGTCCATCTCCATGTGGATCTTATCCTGGGTCTGCCCTTTGAGACGGAGGAGTCGTACCAGCAGACCTTTAATGACCTCTTTGCCACCGGCTGCCACTATATGCAGATGGGCCTGCTCAAGGTCCTGCCTGACACCCCACTGGCTCGCCGCCAAAACGATTTTGCCCTGCTGGCCGCCAGTCAACCGCCCTACGAGCTCCTGCAGAATAACTGGTTCAGCCATGCGCGGCTCAAACATTTCTACTGGTTTGGCGAGTGTGTGGAAAAATTTTACAACACCCACTTCTTCAAACCCCTGTTTCGCTACCTGCGACAACGAGGCGAAAACGCCTTTCTTTTCTTCATGGAGTTGACTGCCGCCTGCCACAAAAAAGGCTTTTTCCGACAGGCCGCAACCCAGGAACTGATGAGCACCCTCCTGGCCCGGCTGGCCCGGCAACGGGCCGACAGAGATACCTTTCTGGAGATCCTGCAGCTCTGCTGGCTTTATGCCGGACGCCGGACCCTGCCAAGCCACCTGCCGTTCCAGGACCTCAAGAAAAACAAGGCGGAACTCTACCAAGATATGCCCCAGAACCTTCCCCCCTACTACAGCCATTCGGATCGCAACCATTTCTTCAAGCAGGTGGAGTTCGGCTCCTTCGGAGCAGCGGCGGTCAACATCCTTTTTTCCTATCCGGGCAAGGAACCGCGGCTCATCTGTTTTATGGCCGCAGGCAAAGGCCGCCCCATGGGGCAACGTCGGGTCGTGCTGGTGGCAGAGGATAAGTCCTCCCTGATCCCCCCGGAATCCAGAAACTGATCAACCCCTCCAGATCCTGACCGGCTCCGCCCCATTTCCCGACCGACCAGGTCGGCCATGACGCCCTGTCCCTTTGCTGGGCATCTATTTTTTCAGCAGCCGCACCCCACGGGATTTCTTCTCTGATCAGTCGTAATTCTGGTGAGTTAGCAAGACTGATGCTACGCACGTCCGCCTGCGCCGCAGGAACAAGTGCGGCACAATGACGCGGCACCTAAGGAAATTAGGGGGGCCTCCTCGGAAGGTGGTCACTATTTTGCATAGTGCAATCTACCGGATGATCAGTGTTACTGATTTTTAAAACCCAATTCACACACATGGGAGGTTGCGAATGGATGTAGAGACTATCACCGCCGATCAGGTCCTGGACACAAAAGGTTTAAGCTGTCCTATGCCGCTACTCAAAACAAAGAAGGCCATCAACTCTCTCAGTTCAGGCCAGATTCTAGAGGTTTTGGGTACTGATCCCGGCTCTAAAAACGATCTGCCCAACTGGTGTGACCGTTCCGGTCATGCATTTCTCGGCGACAAAGAGGAAAACGGTTACTTCAGGTTCTTCATCCAAAAGGGCTGATTCTTCGCTCCCAAGGCAAAGAAACGGGCATAAAAAAACGTCGACCATCCGGTCGGCGTTTTTTTATGCCCGTTTCGCGACCGACCACTGGTCATGCCACAGCTAGTCGCCGATAATCTTCACCAACACCCTCTTCCTGCGTCGTCCGTCAAACTCGCCATAGAATATCTGTTCCCAGGTTCCGAAGTGAAGTTTGCCGTTTGTAACCGCCACCACCACCTCGCGGCCCATGACCTGCCGTTTCAAATGGGCATCGGCATTATCTTCGTAACCGTTATGGCGATAGCGGCTGGTGGGGGCATGGGGGGCCAGCTTCTCCAGCCACACCTCATAATCATGATGCAGCCCCGCCTCGTCATCATTGATAAAGACCGATGCCGTGATATGCATGGCGTTGCAAAGCAACAAGCCCTCCTGTATGCCGCTTTCCGCCAGGGCCGCCTCCACCTCCGGGGTGATATTGACAAAGCCTCTGCGGCTGGGGATCTCAAACCAAAGTTCCTTATGATAGCTCTTCATATCCTCCTCTCCATCTGCGGGTAGATTCTCCCCTGTGCGAAGCCGGGCCAAAACGGACCCGGCCTGTTTCATCCTCCTCGATACGATAGCCGAGCCGCCGCGCCTCAACGTAGATCCTCTGGGCCACGGCCGAGCGGTAAAGCACCATTTCAAGGGCCATTTCATACTGCCCATAGCGCTGCAGATAGCCGGTCAGCACGTCCGAATGCCCCTCCTCCAGCAGAAAGAGGGTGGCTCTCTCCGAATAAAAGGGTGTATCGGCCCTCAGCAGTTTCTCGGCAAGCTCCACCTTGAGAGGACCACTGCTGTGCCGGAAACGGACATACTGCTCGGCCTGGCGCAGAACCTGGGTGCGCCGCGACGCCAAACGTTCGACAAGGGCCGCAAAATCCTCGGGCCCGGCAAGCTCGGCCAGGGCCAACCACAAAACATCCTGGATGGCCGGTTGCCGGTGGCTCTTCAGCATGGCGACAATCTGCTCCCTGACCTGACTGTCGGCCAGTCTCGCCCCCAGGTAGAGGGCGGCAGCCCGCAAGCGGGGATCAGCGGCCGACGCGGCGAATTTTCTGCTCCAGGCCAGGCCGCGGCGGTCCTGGTGGTCGGCAAAATAGGCCAGGGCCGCCATCTTTTCCAGGAGATCACCGGTCTCTGAAGCAAGACACGCCTCGACAAAATCACGGCCGGCCACGGTGGCGGGGATCTTGGCCAAGGCCAACAAGGCCTTGGCCACAAGGGCTTGATCCGCCCCTGCCTGCTGGACCGCTTCCACAATAATCTCAGCCGAGGCAACCGCGCCGATTTCGGCCAGCACCTGCAGGAGCCGGGCCTTGACTCCCCTTTCCTGGTCAACATCGAGCAGGGCGGCATGCACC
This sequence comes from Desulfobulbaceae bacterium, assembly GCA_002868945.1. GTDB lineage: Bacteria > Desulfobacterota > Desulfobulbia > Desulfobulbales > SURF-16 > BM506. The sequence goes on along the minus strand of PKTX01000041.1, from coordinate 27,121 downwards.
TGTGGCAAGACCGGCTCACCAACCCGCACCAGCCAATAAAAGGCGCGGCCGGACGCCTCATCCTGCTTGGCCAGGGCGGCGATATTGCCGGCAATACCAGCCGCCGAACTGCGGCGGCCATACTCCTCGGCCATCTCACGGCGCCAACGCTGCTGAGCCGCCGTCAATTCCTGCTGCCGGTGTCTCTCCCGGGCCTCGGCAGCGACCCTGATCTGCTCCCGGCAGGTGCCGGGCTCCTCACCCAGTTGCCGACAAATCTCGGAAACCAGCCGTTCATGCCCCTCCGGCGGCAAGACACCTTCCACATAGAGATCAGCCAGCCCCTGCCGCAGCCGCACAAGGTAGCGCGGCGCCGGGAAAGCACGCAGAACCTCAAAGAGCCGGGCGGCAAGAGACATGCTGTCCGCCGCTGCTTCGCCCAGGGCGCCGCCCTGCCGCAGGGCAGCGCCAAAACGATCCAGCAGAAAACGAAAACCAACCGGCGCGGGATGGCCGACCATCACCTCAGCCAGCCCGAGAACGGGCAGCTGGCCAGGAGAGGCACGGTCCAGCTCCACCAGCCGCGTCACGACAGCCTCGCTTAGCGATGAATGGTCGGCCAGAGCGGCAAGCACACCCCGGATCAGCCCGTGACGCCACTCATCCTCGGGCCGCTCCACCAGGCCGCCGAGCTCGTCCACCAGCAGGTCGGCACCGCTCTGCTTATCAATGGCGGCCAGCAGATCGTAGACGGCCAGCCGGACCTTTTCATCATAGAGAGCGGCGGCACCGGCCTGTTCCCAGGGCGCCTGGTAGCCGGGTTGATGGGGCAGGGAGGGGGTGGCCAGGATGCGGGCCAGCAAAGGAACCAGCGCCGGTCCTTTGTCGGCAAAGAGAGGGTGGGCCTTGAGATTGTCAAGGAGGTGGGTCAGCTCGTTACTGAAAAAGGGCCCCCAGGCCTGCTGTCCCAGCTCCTGGAGCTGCTCGACAAAGAGGGCGAAGCTGTCGGCAGAGCCCTGACGCGCCAAGGCCTCATAGATGGCGAAACGGTTGCGGGCATAACTCTGCTGAAAATAGACGACCTGCTCGTGACGCGGCTCCACAGCCAGCAGCTCCCGGAAGTAGGAGAAGACCGGCAGACGCTGCGTCCCGAAATAGGTAATAAGACTCCGGTGCACCGCCGGCATCAAGCGCTTGCGGGCCGGGCTGTCATGGGGCATGGCAGCCCCGGCAATGGCCAGAAGCTCCTCCTCCAGGCCGCCGAGGCGGGTGGCGCAGAGGGCCCGGACCAGCGGCCCCGCCTCTTCAAGATTCTGCCGGTCATGAAAGCGTTGTGCCAGGGCGGCAAAGAAAGCCCGGCTGCTGTAGAGATTTTTCTTGAAAAAGGCGAGCACGGCCGGCCTGAAACGGTCAGCCGCCAGCTGGTCGACCAGGGCTTCTTCGATACGGGAATCAACACAGAGAGTGCCGTCGGCATTGAGATAGTGCTCGGCATAGAGGGCCAGGCCGTCGACATCCGCCTCTTGCAGCAGACGATCAAAGAGCTCCAGGTTGCCGGCCAGGGCCAGGCCGACAACGGCTGCCTGACGCCGCCCCTTTACCGGCGAGGCAAGCGCCTCAAAAGAGGCCCTGACCTCGGCCCGGTTGGCGGGGGCGCGCACCACCTCCTTGAGGCTGGTCATATAAAAGGTGCGCTGCAGGCGGTATTTGTCGGCCGGTGGGCAGAGAGGTTCAGGGCCATCACCATCTGCCGCCCCGGCCCGGGCAACCGGCAAGAGCGGCAGCAGGACAAGCAGGGATATGCACAGCAGGAGCCTCTTCATACCTCTTTCACCCTTGCGCCGGACAGCACCTAACGCGGTTCAATATGCTGTTGGCGCAAATGCTCCTTGACCGCGCTGATCTCCACCTCATGGCGATGGAAGATGCCGGCGGCCAGGGCCGCCTCAGCCCTGGTCTTGGCAAAGACCTCGGAAAAATGCTCAGGGCAACCGGCACCGCTTGAGGCAATAACCGGAATGGTCACCACTGCCTTGACCATATTGATGAGCTCCAGGTCAAAGCCGGAGTTGGTGCCGTCCTTATCAATACAGTTCAACAACAGTTCACCGGCCCCCAGTTCCTGACAGGTCCGGACCAGCTGCACCACATCAAGATCGCGGCCCTCGCGACCGCCCTTCACCGTACACTGATACCAACAATAGTGCTCACCGTTGGGGCCGGGCGTCACTGTTTTGATAACGGCATGGGGGGTGTCGGCCGGATCAGCCACGTAAACACGGCGCGGATCCACCGAGATAACCACGGCCTGGGCCCCATAGACTTCCGATATCTGCTCAATGGAGCTATTGCCCGTTTTGCCGCCGCTCTTGAGATACTCCTCCACCGCATAGACGGCGTCCGAGCCGATGGAGATCTTGTCGGCGCCGGAGCGGAAATATTCAGCCGCCACATCAAGGGCCGAGTAGGAGGTGCCGGCCGAATCGGTGAACTCGCGGATACCGCCGCCAATGGTCAGGGGCACAAAGACGTTTTCCGAGGTGCGACGCAGCACCTCCAGCATGGGTTGATCCTCCATGGGAAAATCTCGGAAACCGGTAATATTGAGGAAGGTGATTTCATCCGCCCCCTCCTCGTAATAGCGGCGGGCCAGTTCCACGGGCAGGCCGAGATTGCGCACCTCGCCCTCCTGGCGCACGTCATACTGATCACCCTTGGTCACCACCAGGTCACCGGCATCATTGGTGCGTACGTCCAGACAGGCAATGATACGCCTGGCGATCTTCGTCGGCGCCTGCGTATCGAGGCGGCGCGGCCCGCCTGCCTCCAGGTTGTCGTTTTCAAGAAAATTCTTAAACAGGCTCAGGCCAACAGCTCCGCTTTTCTCCGGATGAAACTGAAAGGCGGCAATATTGCCCTTTTGCACGGCCGAAATAAAAGGCCCTCCATAATCGGTGCTGGCCAGCACCCACTCCCTGTTGGCCTCCTGGAGCGGCGCATGATAGGAGTGGACAAAGTAGAGTTTTTCATCAGCAAAGCCCCGGAAAAGTGGCGATTCCTCCTTGTGGAGACGGATACCGTTCCAGCCGATCTGCGGCACCGAGAGCTCATCCTCCCGAAAGAGCTTGATCTGGCCGGGAATGACTCCGAGACCGGCTACCCCCAGGGACTCCTCACTGCCCTCAAAAAGGGTTTGCAGTCCCAGACAGATACCAAGAAAGGGCTTATTGGCCCGGATATGAGCCACCAACGGCTCAATATAGCCCAGGGCGTGCAGGCGCTCCATGGCATGACCGAAGCTGCCCACTCCGGGAAAGACCAGTTTGTCGGCCCTGGCAATATCGGCCGGGCAGGTGGCGTCGTGGATTTCAAAACCGAGCTTGGCAATGGCGTTGCGCACACTGCGCACATTGCCGGCCCCGTAGTCAAGAAGTGTGATCATCAAGGTTCACCTGTATCCTTCTCATCATGAATATATGGATATCCAGAATAATTTGATTTCAACTTTCCGGGTTGAGGCAGTGTCTGTCCGGAAAGAGGAAATTTCGTTATTAAACGAGTCAAAAACCGTTTCAGACGTATAGTTCACCGAGAACTCAGAATTGAGGAAACAGCAGGTGTTCAAGGTGGCCATATGGGCGTGGCAGCATCTGTTCGGCACAGGGACGGACAGCCGTCAACAAAACAAAAAACTATAGCAGGAGATAACAGAATATTCCAGGGGGGGGTGCACTCTTTTTCCAGGGCGGCCGGGATGCGGCCCAGGGCCCCGGTGCTTAGCGCTCCTCGCTTGGCGTGGGCCACACCTTTTCGGCGCTCAGGATGCTGGTGCATTTCCGAAAACCCATGTTGACCGGCAAGAAGAAAAAGGGGCGAATGCGGGGTTTGGCGAGAATCCGCTGTCTGATGCACTGCCAGGAGTAGACCCGTTTCCAGACGTGACGCATGCCCTGATGCAGTTGGCGGGGCGTCATGTTTTTGGGGACAAAGGTGACGGTGCCGTGGTCATAGTCGCGCCATTTTTTGCTGAAGATACGTTTATCGGCATCCATCTCTGCAAAGACCGCTGTGCCGGGCAGGGGTGTGAGAATGAGGGTAAAGGCCGTCTCCAGCCGATTTTCCAGGATAAAGTCGGCAAGCTCGTCAAAGACGGCCGGGGTATCGTCGTCAAACCCGACAATAAAGGTTCCCATGACACCGATACCGCGATCATGCAGGGCCTTGATGCACTGGCTGTAGCGTTCGGTCTTGTTGGAGAACTTGCCCATCTTGTCGATGTTTTTCTGGTTAATGGACTCGAAACCGATATTAACGCTCATGCAGCCCGATTCCGCCATCAGATCAAGCATGGCCTCATCCCGCATGAGGTTGAAGCTGGCATGGCCGTACCACCTGATATCGCACTCCTTGAAGACCTCCAGCACGGCCCGGGCATGGGCGGGTTCGGCGATGAAGTTGGAGTCCATCACATAGAGCAGGCGCCGTTCAATAAAATAGGGGATATCGGCATGCCAGTGGCGGGCCAGCCAATTCTTCCATTTGGCCTGGGGCGGTCTGGGTCCGAAGATATCCATGAGCTCGTCGCGGATGGCCTCGGGCGGTCGCAGCCGGAATTTTGAGCCGAAGAAATCCTTTACGGCACAGAACTGACAGCCCACCGGACACCCCCGGGTGGTCTCAATGATCTGGCCGGGGTGGTAAAATTTGTCGGTGAAGAGATCGCGGCGGATGGGGGGCAGTCGGGCCAAGTCGACACCGCTGCCCTCATAGGTTCTCTGCAGGGAATTGTTGCTGAAATCCGCCAGAATGGTCGACCAGACCGACTCGCCCTCCCGCAGGATCACGGCATCGGCATGGGCCAGCCCCTCTTGGGGCAGGGCCGTGACATGCATACCGCCCAGCACCACCTTTGTGCCCCGGGCCCGCAACCTGGCGCAGATCTCATAGGCGGCAGGCATGTGATGGGTCTGGCCGACAACCAGGGCCAGATCACAGGGCTCGTCATAGGGCACCGCTTCATGGGCACAATCCACCAGCCGGACATGATACTCCTCCGGGGTAAGGGCGGCGATCATGGGCAGGCTGATGGCCGGATAGCCCAGGAGGGGCAGCTTGATGCCAAAGGCCTTGTTCCGCGCAGCGCAATCCATGGCCGGCGCAATGAGAAAGATATTTGCTTTTGTCATATAATTTCCAGGAAGAGCAAGGGTCTATCAGCCCCTTGAAAAACGTAGCGAGCGCAGCTGAGACGAGAAAAAATGAGGCGAATTTTGACGACGCATCAGCAGATAGCGAACAAAGAGAGCCCTGCGAGCATAGTAGTTTTTCAACGGGCTGCTAAGCGGCAAGGGGCCGCAGGCAATCTGTCCCGAGTATAACGGTCGGGCCCAGCACAGGCAAGCACTCCCTGCTGAGATACAAAGAGGCGTCGCAAGCACGAGCAGCCCGGCCGCGCACTCTCGCCCCGGAGGCGGCGCAGGCGGCATCGCCAATTGACAGAAAAGTATCATTATTATATAGAGGCTGAATGCTCGAAGAATACCCCCCCAAAAAAAATCACCGGTTGAGGCTTCCATGATTACCATTAACGAACATTACCTGAAACTGCAGGCTTCCTATCTCTTCTCAGACATTGCCAAGAGGGTGGCCACCTTCCAGGAAAAGAATCCGGACAAGGAGATCATCCGACTGGGCATCGGCGACGTCACCCGTGCCCTGCCCGCTGCCTGCGTCAAGGCCCTGCATGCCGCCGTGGACGAGCTGGCCGACGAGTCCTCCTTTCATGGCTACGGCCCCGAACAGGGCTATGCCTTCCTGCGCGAGGCCATTGCCGCCAATGATTTCCAGGCGCGCGGCGCCGATATTGGCGCCGACGAGATCTTTGTCAGCGACGGTGCCAAGTGCGACACCGGCAACATCCAGGAACTCTTTACCACCGAGGTCCGGGTCGCCATTCCGGACCCGGTCTATCCGGTCTACCTTGATACCAACGTCATGGCCGGCCGCACCGGCACCTTCAGCGACGGCCGTTACCAGGGCATCACCTATCTCGACTCGGTGCGGGAAAACAACTTTGTACCGAGCCTGCCCAGCGAGCCGGTTGATCTGATCTATCTCTGCTTCCCCAACAATCCCACCGGCAGCACCGCCACCAGGGAGCAGTTGCAGAGCTGGGTCGACTATGCCCGTGAGCACAAGGCCCTGATCCTCTTTGACGCGGCCTATGAGTCCTTTATCCGTGACGAGTCCCTGCCCAAATCGATCTACGAGATGGACGGCGCCAAAGAGGTGGCCATAGAGTTTCGCAGTTTCTCCAAAAACGCCGGCTTTACCGGTACCCGCTGCGCCTACACCGTGGTGCCCAAGGAGTGTACCGCCTATGACAGCAAGGGTAACAGGCAGGCCCTCCATCCCCTCTGGAACCGGCGTCACTGTACCAAGTTCAACGGCGTCTCCTACCCCATCCAGAAGGCGGCCGAGGCCGTCTACAGCCCGGAGGGCAAGGCCCAGGTCAGGGAACTTACCGACTACTACCTGCGCAACGCCGCCCACATCAAGGCGGAAATCGGCAAACTCGGCTTCACTTCGGTGGGCGGCGACAACTCGCCCTATATCTGGATTGACGGCCAGGGCCGCGACTCCTGGCAGTTCTTTGATCTGCTGCTTGACAAGGCAGGGGTGGTCTGCACGCCGGGCGCCGGTTTCGGCAAGTGCGGTCAGGGCTACATCCGCCTGTCCGCCTTCAACTCCTACGACAACGTGGTCAGCGCCATGCAGCGGATCAGCGCCGCCATCAGCTGACAATCCTTGCAAAAAAGAACTGGCGCCGTCTTTTTTGACGGCCTCCTGGTCGATCCCGTGCGGCCAACCTTCCCCGCCCCACTTTCTTAAAAAAAGCGCCCAGCAGCGCGCCTTGTTATAAAAATCGGTTCATAAGCAGGCCCCCATAATGCTACCATGGCTAGAGGGAGGCAGCCGTGACCGATACCAACACCATATCCAGAGATGAGATCATCGACCTGATCAGCGCCCATGCCGACGCCGACCGGGTACCCAAAAAGTTTAAGGTCATCACCGATACCAGCGACTTCTTCCGGGTCGACTATAACGATGTGGTGGTGCTGAACAACATCCCTTACTGGGTGAAACGCTACGAAAAGGAAGGACGCTTCGGGATCGACGACCAGCCCAAATACTGGGTACGGCGAGCCATTGATCTGACCAGCGGCGCCACCAAGATCCTCAAACTCGTCTTTCACGAGAAGTTTGAAACCAAAATCGGCGATATTGCCATCACCTGCTTTCGCAGCCCCAAAAAGGAGGCGCGCATTCTTGATCTGGTGGCAGACCATGAACGCTTCATGCACGGCACCTGGTGCCTGGACAGGGCGGGCAATAATATCCGCATCCTTGATTTTATTTATGGCCGCAGCATAGACAACATCATCACCGACCAGGGCCAGGACCATCACGACTATTTCCACAACCACTTCCCGGCCCTGCTGCATGACTTTATCGAGCTGGTCAAGGCCATCAGCTTCCTGCATGATCATGGCGAAAAGCATGGCGACATCCGCCGCGACCACATTATCTGGGACCGCAAGCGCCGCCTCTACCGCTGGATAGACTTTGACTACAACTACATGCACGGCGAGTCCATGTTCGGCTTCGACCTGCACGGTCTGGGCAACATCCTCACCTTTCTGGTGGGCCGCGGCGATATCCTGGTGGCGGACCTGCACAAACATCAGCGCGCCCTCTTTGACACACTCTGGGGTGAAGACCTCAACATCTCCTACAAAAACCGGGTGGCCAACCTGGCCAAGATCTTTCCATACATACCGGAATCCTTAAACCGCATCCTCCTCCACTTTTCGCAGGGGGCCACCATTTTTTACGAGACAACCCATCAGATGCTAGACGACCTGGCCGTTGCCCAAAGCGACGTGGCCAGACAGACAGGGAGAAGCCAATGAGCCCAACACAGTTCAGCGATCTGGCTCGCCGAGACAACGAAAGACATCTGCTGGCGGCAGTGGAAGAGTCGGACAACTCCAGGCGGGCCGTCCTCTACCTGGCCGATTTTTTTGGTGATTACCAAGATGTCTTTATCACCCTCCTCTCCATCATTCCGGAGCCTTCAGAGGACTTTTTCGCCACGGAGACGGAACGCCGACAGTGGTTGGACGATAAAAAGTCCGCCATGGACAAGAGGCTTGCCGAGTATAAGGAGATCCTCATGGAAGGCGGCTTTGCCGAAAGGCAGGTCACCAGCCGGCTCATCGTCAAGGAGTGCTCCTCCATCGCCGATGCCATCCTTGAGGAGCAGGACAAACTGCGCTGCTGCGTCGTGGCAGTGGGTCGCCGCGGCCTGAGTCATAATGCCGAGTTTATCCTCGGCTCCACCTCCAGCAGAATCCTTCACCATGCCAAACACTGCGCCGTCCTGGTGGTGGAGTAGCATCCGGCCGGCATATTGCCCGCTGCAGAGCCCCATCTCCCTTACCATCCCTTGAAAAACGTAGCGAGCGTAGCTGAGGCTGGGAAAAATGAGGCGAAAAAATGCGCGCCCGGAGGAGGTAAGGGAGCCTGCGACACTCCGCGTACCCTTGGGGTGCAGTTTATATAGGGTCCAGGAGCATTTCGGAGTCTCGCTCCGCTCCCTTAGCTCAAGCCGAATTTTGACGACGCATCAGTTGATAGTGTCTGTCCAGAAATAGGTCATTTCGTTCGAGATCAAGGACTGCGAGAAAAATAAGCGCGCCCTGAAAGAGGTAAGGGAGCCTGCGACACTCCGGGNGTCTCCACTTCGTTTCGCTTACCTCCGAGCATTATTTTTTGAGCATGACGCCGAGATCGGGCCGGTAAGCGAGTTTACGAGACTCCGAGAGGGCCATTTATGGACAGGCACTAGATAGCGAACGAAGAGAGACCTTCGAGCGCAGTAGTTTTTCAACGGACTGTTACCCTGCAACATCCTTGAGGTTCGCATGAGAGTTCGCACCTGGCTTTTTCCTGTTGTCACAATTGTTACCCTGCTTCTCAGCCCCTGGCCTCCCCCCGCCCGGGCCAACCACCCACCCGTGGATCACCCCCCCCTGCAATCGGCCAGCGAGCTCGACTATCCCCCTTTCTGCCTTGTGCGGGAGGACGGCAAAGCAGACGGTTTTTCCGTGGAGCTCCTCCGGGCCGCGTCCCATGCCATGGGCAGAGAGATCAACTTCAAGGTCGGGCCCTGGCACGAACTAAAGGAGGAGCTGGCCGCCGGGACTATCGATGTTCTGCCACTGGTCTCCTACAACCATGTGCGTGACAGGATCTACGACTTCAGCGTGCCCTACCTGATCATGCATGGTGAGATCTTCGTCCGCACTGAGGACAAGACGGCAATCAGGGGCCTGGCAGACTTACGAGACAAAAAAATCGTGGTAATGAAGGGGGACACCGCCCATGAATGGGCCCTGGAACAGGGTTTTACCAACGACAACCTGGTGCTCACCGCCTCCTACTCCGAGGCCTTCCGCCTCCTGGCCCAGGGCCGTCATGACGCGGTTTTGGCCCAGAAGCTCATGGGCCTGCAACTGATCAAGGCCTTGCAGCTGGGCAATATCAGCACCGTGGGTGATCCACAGGCCCACCTGACCGATCTCAAGCCCACCCGAGTCACCACGCCCGGCTTTGAGCAGAAGTTCTGCTTTGCCGTGCCCGAAGGCAACAAGGAGCTGCTGGCCGGTCTCAACGAGGCCCTGGCCGTGCTGATGGCCAACGGCACCTACGACCGGCTCTACCGGAAGTGGTTTGACCCGCTGCTGCCGCCCCGGCCGGTGCCCACGGCCATGCTGGTCAAAAAGACCCTGCTGGCCCTGCTCCCCATTGTCTTCCTGCTCATCGTCGCCCTGCTCTTTTTCCTGAAGAGGGAGGTGGCCCGCAAGACCAGGAGCCTGCAGGAGGAGATCGTCGAACGCCACAAGGCGGAAAAGGAGAAGGAAAAGATCATTATTGACCTGCGCCGCGCCCTGGAAGAGATCAAGACCCTGCGCGGCATCCTGCCCATCTGCTCATTCTGCAAGAAAATCCGTGACGACCAGGGCTATTGGGAGCAGGTCGATGTCTATATCCACAAGCATGCCGAGGCCGAGTTCAGTCACAGCATCTGTCCGGACTGCCTGGAGAAACATTATCCGGAACCGGTCAAAGAGAAGCGCTGAGCCGGCCCACAACAAAGCTGGGCAGCGGCCGAAGCCGACCAGGTGGAAAAGAGCTGTCACACCTCGGCAAAGGGGAACTCCGGATCTTCAAGAAGCTTCCACATGCGCTGCTTCTTGCCGGTCTTGCGGTCATGGAACTCCACCAGGGTTTCGATGATATCCACCACCTCGGCCTCAGTAGCCCCCCGTTTGATGCGCCGGCCGACCTTGGGATTGGGGCCGCCCTTGCCGCCCACATAGACCTCATAGCCTTTTTTGGTGGCATGGACACCGATATCGGTGAGCCCCACCCCGGAACAGCACAGGGGACAGGCGGCCAGGGCGATCTTGAACTTGGGTTTGGTCTTGGGCCGGTCCTTGAAACGCGCCAGGATCACCCGGTTGAGGGCCTCTATGTCAACAAGACCGAGGTTGCAATGGGGCTTGCCCACGCAGACCCGCGGCAGGGGAAACTTGCCCGGGCCCTTGAAGTCGGCCCCCAGGGGGGCCAGCGCCGCCTTCACCTCCGGCACCAGGGATTCCGGCACATTCATCAGTCGCAGGTTCTGGGCCAGGGAACAGTAAATACCCAGATCATACTTGACGGCCAGCTCATGGGCGGCAGCCATTATATCAAGGGGCAACCGGCCGGCCGGCAGCAGCACGGTAACGCTGATCTTCTTTTCTTCACTCATGGTTCATCAACTCCACGGGCATATTATCATTAAAAACTGCTGGATATCGCAGTTCCTTTCATACCAGAATTCCCAGAGCTGCGCAAAAGGCGATTGCCACGCCGTTTCCTTTCGCCGGCCGCGGCCATGCGCCGACTCTTTTGTAACTCTCCGACACTGCCACGGATTGCGGTTTTTTTAGGGCGCCTGCCAAAATTTCTATGGATGAAATCGTCCCCAGGGAGTACAAAGTAGAGCTTGAATTTTACAAAATACTCCTAGAAGAGATCTCCTCACTGTCGTGAGGATTTATATGAGGAAAAGATTATGCCCTATGCCCACAATCCCTATGGCGCCGGTGACCGGGCCGTGCGTTCCATTGATCGCAATCGTGAAAAGGAAAGGCGCGTCATGCTCAAGCTTGCCCAGAAGCATGCCGACGAACTGGCCACAAAGCTTGTCCAGCGCCTGCTTGACACCCATATCATCGAGACCGATTCCGTTGAGGCCATTCGCGAACATTTCAGCTCCCTGTTCCAGAAGATGCGCGACATGGATGAATTTGACCTGCAATACAAGATCGCGCCGCTCAGACAACTGGCAGCTGATCCCAACTTCATGAGTCTGTACATCACCCAGCACATCATCGAGAATCTCATCGACCATTCCCATATCCTCGATATCTATGGTGACGACCAAGAGATCTTCCTGGCCGTTGATTCCATCATGGACAAGCTGAGACCACCGGAATAAAATCACCACCACATGAGGGATGATCCACAAAGGCCACGAGGACGTTTCCCTTGTGGCCTTTGCTGTTTCATCCCGGCCCCCTTTTTCAGACCACCCCACTGCCAATGCCCGCCGCCAACGACATCCATCCCCGCCGCCTGCCCCATCTGCTCTATGCCAACGCCCAGGGCGAGATCCTTGACCTGCCGGATCTTGACATGGCCGGCCGGGCCGGCCGCTGGTTCTTCAAACCGGAGCTCAGCGATATCATTCCCCTGCCGGAGGGCAGTGACATCTTTGTCCTGCCCAACCGCCTGCCCATCGGCTTTGACCCGCAAACCGACGAGCCGGTGCTGGTCCCGGACGACCCGGATCTTCCGGGTGGTGTCATCCAGGCGGTGGCCGCCTTCATGGCGCCGGCCCATACCGCCCTCTACTCGGCCGCCTATGAAAAGGACAGCAGCGACCCGCCCCACCTGCCCCTCTTTGCCTATACGGCAGTGGGCTGGCTGGACGGCCGCTTCTGGGTCTGCGGCTTTCGCAGCGATGCGGACCAGCGCCAGGAGTTCGGCGACTTCACGGCAGAGACCATCCGCGACAAGACCAACCAGGGCCTGAAAAAGTACAAGAACAACCGCCTCATCCAGCACCTGGGCAAATGTTCGCTGACCTACGGTTGTCCGGCGGCCAAGAACCTTTTCCTGGGACGCCACGAGGCGCCGCTGCCCTGCTCACCGGTCTGCAATGCCCGCTGCGTCGGCTGCATCTCCCTGCAGCCGTCCGGCTGTTGCCCCTCCACCCAGGAACGCCTCAAATTTGTGCCCACCCCTCAGGAGATTGCCCAGGTGGCCCTCCATCATCTCAAACAGGTGCCGCACGGCGTGGTCAGCTTCGGCCAGGGCTGCGAGGGGGAACCGCTGCTGCAGGCCGACACCATTGAAAAGGCCATCCGCTTAATCCGCCGGCAGACGGACAAGGGCACCATCAATCTCAACTCCAACAGCAGCCTGCCCGAGGCAGTGGCACGGCTGGCAGCAGCCGGACTCGACTCGATCCGGGTCAGCATAAACTCGGCCCGCAAGGGTTGTCACACCCTCTACTATCGGCCCGAAGGCTTCAATTTCAAGAATGTTCTGGAATCGATCCTGGCCATGAAAAAGGCCGGCAGGTTTGTATCGCTCAACTATTTTATTCTGCCCGGCTTCAGCGATGACCCGGATGAATATGCCGCCTTTTGCGACCTGGTCGACCTCTATCGCCCTGATCTTATTCAGCTTCGCAACCTGAACATGGACCCGGACTGGTATTTCGAGGTGGTCCAACACCCGGCCCGCCACAAACCTATGGGTGTACAAAAGTGGCTGCATCGGGTAAAAAAACGATTTCCGGATGTCAAATTCGGTTATTTTAATCCGCCATTACGTTAACAGTGGTCTTTTTTGATGGACTCGTAACAACCAGCAAGATGGCTAAGTAAGAATTTCGATATACAAGGAGTGGTGGTGTCGAAGGCGCGGAAGCGTACATATGGCACGCTGAGCACGTGAGATCCCGCCACGACGCAGTAGATCGGAATTGTTACGACGCCATCTTTTTTTGCAGAAAAGGCCGAAGCCCAAGGTGCCAGGAGATGGAAAAGAGACGTATAACCCTGCAAGATTGTATCAAGCATTACACCTACGACCAGGACAAGGTCTGCACCCCGGACGAAACCATTGCCCGCTTCAAGGAACGCCTCAAGGAACAGAAGCTTGACGTCCTCAAGGAGGTGAAACGGATAGACAACGGCCGCCTGGACATCCCGGTCTACTTCAGTGTCTGCGGCAAGGACGCCCTGGAGACCATCGGCAATAAAAAGCAGATGGGCAAGGGCTCCACGCCGGAACAGTCACGGGCCTCGGCCTGCATGGAGCTGGCCGAACGCTTCAGCTTCTTTTCCTTTATGAAGAATCCGGCCAACTTCATCACCGACACCTATGCCGGTGTCAAAGAGGCCGGCTATCCGCTCCTGCCCCTGGAAAAATGGCTGGCCTCGGTGCATGACGAAACCACCAGTGTCGACACCCTGGAAAAACTGATCAGCGACATCCCCATCCAGTGGGTGTGGGCCACCAACCTCACCAGCGGTGAAGATACCCTGATGCCCTTCAGCTGGTTCTACGCCATTAACGAGTTTAACGGCCCCTCGGCCGGCAACACATACGAAGAGGCGGTGAGCCAGGGCCTGGCCGAGATTGTCGAGCGCCACGTCTGTGCCGTGGTCAGTTATGAGAAGATCAAAACCCCGGCCATCAACCTGGCCTCCATCAAGGATCCGGTATCCCGCCAACTCATTGAGAAGTTTACCAGGCACGGCATCCAGGTCTACCTCAACGACTTCACCCTGGACACCGGTATCCCCACAGTGGCGGCGCTGTGTATCGACCCGGCCACCTTCCCGGAAAAAAGCGAGATTGTCTATACGGCCGGCACCACCCCCAATCCGGAAAAGGCCCTGATCCGCGCCCTCACCGAGGTGGCCCAGCTGGCCGGCGACTTCAACTCCGGCTCCAACTATGTGGCCAGCGGCCTGCCCAAGCCGCTCTCCCTGGATGAGGTGGAATACATCACCAAGCCGGGCCTGAGCATCGACATTGACGACATGCCCGACCTCGGCCACGACAACATCAAGGTGGAGGTGGAAAACTGCATTGCCGCCCTGAAAAGGCTGGGCATGGATGTCTTTGTGGTGGATGTGGCCCACCCCGGCCTGAAGATCCCGGCCATCTATACCATTGTGCCGGGCTGCCATTTTCGGGAACGTTCCCGCATCAGTGATGCCGGGCTTTTTGCCGCCAAACTGGTAAGCGAACGGATCACCGATCCCCTGGCCCGCGGCGAGCAGCTCAAGCGCATGCAGAAGATCCTGCCCGATGCCTACTACCTGGAGTTCTACCTGGGCAGAAACCTCATTGACCAGGGAGAGTCGGAAGAGGCCCTGCGCCATCTGCAACGGGCCCTGACCCTCAACCCGGAGGAGGAGGACATCCCCTACATTTACTCCTTCCTGGGCGACACCCTCAAAGCCCTGGGCCGCTATGAGGAGGCCATTGCCGCCATTGAGAAAGGCCGGAGCTACGATGACGAACGGCCCGATTTCCACAACATCCTCGGGGTCTGCTACTTTAAGCTGGAACGCTACGAAGACGCCATTGAACGCTTTCATCGCGCCGTCCACCTGCACCCCTCGTCAGCCATTGATTATGCCAATCTCGGCGTCAACTACCGCAAGATCGGCAACACCGGTGAGGCGGCCAAGTTCTTTGAACTGGCCCTCTCCCTGGATGCCTCCATCGACTTTGCCGCGGCCCAGCTGGCGGAGATGCAGGCCGAGGCCTAACCATGATGCCGCGAGAATTCAGGAGTCAGGCGTCAGGAACCAGAAACTGCAAGGAAGAAGCATGGCAACCGTTGAAGCAATCTGTATCAGCCCCAAGAAGGGCATAGTCAAAAAGGCCGTTTCCCGGGCCACCTTTGAGAAGGATTTCGGCATCGCCGATGACGCCCATGCCGGCAAGTGGCACCGCCAGGTGTCGCTGCTGGCGGCCGAGAGTATTGATGTGGTCAAGGAGAAGCTGCCCACCTTAAAGGATGGCGCCTTTGCCGAGAACATCATCACGCGCGGCCTGGACATCGCCGCCATCAAGGTGGGCGACCGTCTCAAAATCGGCGAGGAAATCGTTCTGGAGATCACCCAGATCGGCAAAAAATGCCACAACGACGGCTGCGCCATCAAGCGCGCCACCGGCGACTGCATCATGCCCAAGGAGGGCCTCTTTGCCAAGGTCGTCACCGGCGGCACCGCCACAGCCGGCGATCCCATTACCCCCATCAGCTAATGCGAGGCGGGGCCGCCCGGCCCCGCCTCACTCCTCACTCCTCACTCCTCACTCCTCACTCCTCACTCCTCACTCCTCACTCCTCACTTATAACTATTAAATATTTCTTAATAGTCTCCTAACCCATCTCTCACATTGTCTCACTATTTTGGTCGGCAATGAGACACACCGTGCCGTTACGGCATATCTATTAAAAAACCATTGGAGAATGGAGAAAAGGAGTTATTCAGATGAGAAAAATTATCTCTTCCGCAGCGATCATTGCCGGTGTTTTGATGGTAGCCCAGGCCAGCCAGGCCGCCACCGTTGAGGAGCGCCTGGAGGCCCTTGAGCAGAAGCTGGAAGGCACCGACGGCGGCAATTTCCTGAAGGCTGCCAAGAAAAAGGTGGATGTCACCCTCTACGGCCAGGTCAACAAGGCGGTACTCTTTGCCGATGACGGCGAGGATGACGATGTGTTCTTCCTGGACAACGACATCTCCGGCACCCGCTTCGGTATCAAGGCCAAGGCCAAGATCAACGATGAATTTTCCGCCGGCGCACAGCTGGAGGCGGAATGGCAGCAGAACTCATCCAACAAGGTGGACATGAACACCCAGTCCTCCGATGAGGATGCCAAAAAACGGCAGATGAAGGTCTATCTGCAGTCCAAGACCGCCGGTAAGCTCACCCTGGGCCACGGCTCCACTGCCTCGGACGGTATTGCCGAGATCGATATTTCCGGCACCAAAATTGCCGGCAGCTCTCACATGAAGGCCCAGGGCGGCAACTTCAAGTTCTGGGATGACGACAACGATGCCTATACCGGTGGTATCACGGTGGGATCCATCTTCGACCATCTGGACGGCGGCAGCCGCAAGGACGGCCTGCGCTATGACAGCCCCACCTTCTTCGGTGTCACCATCAGCGGCGGCGTGGCCGAGGACAACTTCAATGACCTGGCCATCCGCTATGCAAACAATTTCAGCGGCACCAAGGTCTCAGCCGGTCTGGGCTACACCTATGCCGGGGCGGGAAGCTCCACCCACAACACTCTCTCCGGTTCCGCCTCTGTCATGCTGCCCTTTGGCCTCAGCTTCACGGTGGCCGCCGGTGAAAAGGAGTTTGACGACCAGGGCAGCTCTGCCGCCAACTATGACGACGGCTCCTATATCTACGGCAAGGTGGGCTACCAGCTCAAGGCCTTCAGCCTCGGCTCCACCTCCTTTTCGGTTGATTACGGTGAATACGACGACATGAAGGCCGGCAACTCGCTCACCGCCCAGTATGAGGGGAGCACCTACGGCCTGCAGTTTGTCCAGAAGGCCGATGCCATCAATACCGAGTTCTACTTGGCCTACCGCCTCTATGAGCTGGACGACAACGTCATCGGCACCGACTATGATGACCTTACCCTGATCTGGTCCGGCGCCCGCTTCAAGTTCTAGGGCCGCGCCTATCATCTCTCTCCTGCCGGAGCTCCCCCTATAGTTCCGGTGTTTCCTCCCCGGTGGCACGGAAATCGTTCCATGTCACCAGCCGGAGCCTGGCAAGCTCCGGTGCTTCATTCGGTGGCATGGAAGTATTTCATGCCACCAGCCGGAGCCTGTTAAGTTCCGGTGCTTCATTCGGTGGCGTGGAAGTATTTCATGCCACCAGCCGGAACCTGTTAAGTTCCGGTGCTTCATTCGGTGGCATGGAAGTATTTCATGTCACCAGCCGGAGCCCCCATGCTCCGGTGTTACCTCTCTTCTCGGCATGGAATTGTTCCATGCCACCATTCCGGAGTCGCTCAAACTCCGGGATTCCTCCTGGCGGCATGGAATTGTTCCATGCCGCTTTTTTTTGCCCAAGGTAGCGGGCAAACCCGGTATGCTGAAAAAGAAGGTGTCGCCCCGACTAAAGGTTCGCCCCTGAAAAACATATAACATGTTGAAAAAACGACAAAATTTGTTAAATTCAAATCACCGTAATCGCAAGACTATTGCACTAACCCCATCATTTTCTGGTGATTTGCATGCGACCTGTGAGAACCTGTTTTGGGAGAGGCTGGATAACATTTTGGACACCCGGCATGAGTTGTGTCGCTTGGCCGAGTTGATCGATTGGGAGTACTTCGAAGAGGCTCTTGGCAAACAATACTGTCCTGCCAATGGTCGACCAGGCATTCCCATTCGCCTTATGGTCGGCCTCACCTATCTTGAGCATGCCTTTGGCATCTCAGATGAAGAGGTTGTGAGACGCTGGGTTGAGAATCCCTACTGGCAGTACTTGTGCGGCGAAACATACTTTCAGCACGATTTACCCATTAGCCCTTCCTCCTTGTCCAGGTGGAGGAAAAGAGTCGGTGAGGAGGGCTGTGAAGCTGTTTTGGCAGCTACGATTTCCGCAGGGCTTAAAAGTAAGGCCGTCAGGCCTGCCAGTCTGAAGCGGATTACTGTTGATACCACGGTGCAACCGAAGGCAATTCGTTATCCGACAGATGCCCGCTCTTATGATCGTTGTCGTGCACGGCTGGTTCGGCTGGCTAAGCAATTTGGCGTAAATCTACGGCAAAGTTACGTTCGCCTTGGCCCGCGAGCCCTGAAGCAGGCGTCAAAGTATGCCCATGCCCGTCAGTTTAAACGGGCGAAGAAAGAGATCAAAAAGGCAAAAACATACCTTGGCCGAGTGTACCGTGACATTTTGCGGAAGATACTTGATGACCCCGACCTTCATGCCGAATTTCATGAAGAGCTTGAGCTGACTGAACGCATGCTTGCCCAACAAAAGAAAGACAAGAACAAGCTGTACAGCATCCATGCCCCAGAGGTTGAGTGCATTGCCAAGGGCAAGATTCACAAGAAGTATGAGTTTGGAGTGAAGGTGAGTGTTGCCAGCACGAACAGGGATAATTTTGTAGTTGGCATGCAGGCACTGGCCGGCAATCCATTTGACGGGCATACTCTTTCTGGAGCACTTGAGCAGGTTTCTCGCCTGACAAAAATTGATGTGGAGCGCTGTTATGTTGATCGTGGTTATCGAGGCCACAAGATAAAAGAAACGTCAGTGTACATCTCAGGCCAGCGCCGAGGTGTAACACCGACGATTCGTAAAGAGCTGAAACGCAGAAGTGCGGTGGAGCCAATCATTGGTCACATGAAGGCCGATGGCAAACTGAAAAGAAATTGGCTGAAAGGAGTACTGGGCGACAAGATTAATGCCCTGCTGTGCGGTGCTGGTCACAATATCAGGATCATCCTCAGGAAATTGAGGGAGCTGTTATCTCTTTTTCTTTTTTTGGCTCTGTTTTCGGAAGATGGGGAAGGGATACTATCTTCTCAAAGAATATAAAAATGATCAATAGCGGTCAAAATACGGCTTTTTCAGGACCGACTATGAAGTCGTCTCATTATTTCACCTACCAAGTTATTTTTTGCAACAGGTGAATATTGATAATTTTTAACCTTGTTTTCAACAAGTTAACCTGTCGGCATTGCAGTTTTTACTGCTAAACAATCACGAATTGAGGTTTCTGAAAAAGGCCATTGGACCACCCCCCTTGAACTTTTCTCTTGAATTGGGCAATATCCTGGCATAACTACTCTCCAATCACGGACGGCTCCCTTCCTCTCAGGAAAAATGAACCTATGCGCTACTGTTGTGCTGTCACTCTTTTACTCTTTCAATTGGTACAGGCTCTTTTCATCTTCTCTGCCCCAGCCATGGCTGCGGCCGAAAAGACGGAAGATCCGACTGTCCGATTCGGAGTTATCACTCTCTATCATCCGTTGGTTATGTACAAACGGTACCAGCCGTTTGTTGACTATCTCAACCGGATGACTACCTACCATTTCGATCTGAAAATCAGCCAAGATTACCAGACGATCATCAGCCTGCTCGACGACGGTATGGTGGACGTGGCCCTGCTCGCCGGCCAGACCTATCTGGAGGCCCAAAAAACGGCGGCAGTGATCCCGCTGCTTGCCGCTCTGGGAAAAGATAACAAACCGTATTATAGTGGAGTATTTATTACCCGGGATGACAACAGCATCATAAAT
This sequence comes from Desulfobulbaceae bacterium, assembly GCA_002868945.1. Taxonomy (GTDB): domain Bacteria; phylum Desulfobacterota; class Desulfobulbia; order Desulfobulbales; family SURF-16; genus BM506. Next base: position 7,652 of record PKTX01000041.1, on the reverse strand, counting down.
AGGATAGAAGACATCAAAGGGAAACGCTTTGCCTTTGCTTCGGTCCACTCCACCTCCGGCTATCTTGCCCCCCTCTATCACCTCTACTCCAGGGAAGATATCCGCCTGGCCGACCTGGCCTCCTACAGCAATCTCAACTATCACGATTCCGTAGCCAGGGAGGTGCTCAGAAAAAATTTCGATGCGGGAGTCGTCCTCGCCTCGGTTGCAGACAATTATCGGCAAAAGGGAATCAAATTCATTGGCCAGACCGCCCCGTTACCCGGTTTTCTCCTCGTTGTCCGCCCCGGCCTTGATCCCGAGCTGGTGGAGTCACTGCGCCAGACCCTGCTCGACCTTGATTCTACCGACCCCCAATACCAAACCGTCATGAACCAGTGGGACGTCAACATCCGCTACGGTTTTACCAAGGTGTCCGATTCCGATTATGACCCGATCAGAGAGATGATCTCCTTCCTCCGCAAGGAGGGAGCCATAGCCGGGAGCGGACGATGAAATTTTTCCTGGGTATTCAAGGAAAATTTATCCTAATCGCCTCCCTTTGCATCGCCATCTTTGCCAGCTGCGGCGGTTACCTGATCATTCAGCGGGAGAAAAAGCTCTACACGGAACAAATCATACGACAGGCAAAGAGTATTGCCGAAATTTCAGGGGTCATTTTTACTAACGCCATGGTATACAAAGAACTGGGACTGGTAGATGATATGGGACTGACGGATTATCTCGACTACTACGTCTCGGATATGCTCCTCAAGGACCCTCGCATTCTCTATCTCGTTGTCCTTGATCTCCGGGGCAAGGTGCTTTCTCACTCGGATTTCAGAGAGTTCGGCAAGACCTATACCGACCCCTTGACCAAGGAGTCCCTCCGCCAGAAAGAGGTCACAGTATTGCCCCGCGAATTTCTCGGAGATTACGACCGGATAGATGTTGTCGCACCTTTACGAATAAGCACCAAGAGTTGGGGGGTCTGCCGAATAGGTTTTTCCCTGGAAGAGGTCCGCCAAGGCAGCCTTGCCCTGCGCAACGAAATCATCTCCATGGTCAGCCTGATGCTCATCATCTCCCTGCTGGTCATCTCCCTGTTAGGCAAGGGCTTTGCTACCCCTCTTGTGGAGCTGGCCAAGGCCATGGACCGCATCACTGAAAAGGGAGACTTGGACGCCAACTATCCCGATCCTGGCAACAGACGAGACGAAATCGGCAGACTGCAGGCAAGCTTTACCTGGATGATCAAGAGACTGCACGAAGCGAACCGAGAAAAAATCAGGGCAAGGGACTTAATGTGTCAGACCGAAAAGATGGCCACTGTCGGCAGCCTTGCGGCGGGCGTCGCCCATGAGATCAACAATCCCCTCGGTGGGGTGATTCTCTGTTTTAAAAATTTTACCGAGGGCGGCATGGATGCCGAAGCAAAAAAGATGCACGTTGAGGTGATCAACGCAGGGCTGCTCAAAATCCAGGATACGGTGAGGGGGCTGCTCGATTTTGCTAGGAAGCCCCCCATTGAGGTTGTCCCGACTTCCATCCATGTCATCCTTGAGGAGAGCCTTAGGTTGGCGGATAGCCTCTTGAGTAAAAAGGGTCTTATCGTCTGCAAAGAGCTCGAGGAAGAAATGCCTTTACTTAGGGTGGATCCCGGCAAAATCGAGCAGGTTTTTCTCAATTTCATCATCAACGCCATACATGCCATGGAGACCAACGGCACACTTACCGTTTCAGTCCGGAGAGAGCAGGAGCTGTGCCTCATTGCTATCGGTGATACTGGCGAAGGCATTGCTCCCGATGTGCTGCCGAGAATTTTCGACCCTTTCTTTACCACTAAGGAACCCGGCAAGGGTACGGGACTCGGTCTTGCTGTCTGCAAATCCATTATCGAACAGCACGGCGGATCCATCGTGGTAGAATCTCAACTGGACAAGGGCACAACCTTCATTATAGAACTTCCACTTGCCGGACAGTAAATACCATGACTCGTACCATCCTGCTTATAGAAGACGAACCATCCATGCGCTTGGGAATCAGTCACATCCTCAACGGGTCTGGTTATCAAGTCACGGCCTGCGAAAGTGGTGATAGAGGCATGCAAGCCCTGCACAAAGGGCTGTATGACTTGGTTATCACCGACATCAGACTGCCCGGTGCCAGCGGTCTGGAGATACTTTCTGCAGCCAGGGAGATCTGTCCGCAGACCGGAGTAATCATCATCACCGCCTTTCCAGAAGTCCAGACAGCAATCTCGGCCATCAAGAGCGGAGCTTTTGACTACCTGAGCAAACCCATCAGCAATGATAACCTGCTCATCGTTATCGAAAGATATTTCAAATATTATGAGATAAAACAGGAAAACGATCGTCTCAAGGAAACGATCAGGACCAAAAATGAGGCTGACCACTTTATGGGCAAGAGCTCGGCCATGCAGGCCGTCTTCGACAGGGTGGCCACCATCGCTCCCACGGACGTCTCCGTTCTTATACAGGGAGAAAGTGGCACTGGCAAGGAACTGGTGGCTAGCGCCCTCCACAATCTCAGCCAGAGAAAGGAAAAGGCCTATCTGAAGATAAATTGTGCCGCCATTCCAGAAAACCTGCTGGAGTCGGAACTCTTTGGGTATGAGAAAGGGGCTTTTACCGGCGCAGTCCAAAGCAAAAAGGGAAAATTCGAAGTTGCTGACGGCGGCACCATTTTTTTTGATGAAATCGGCGACTTGTCCCTTACGCTGCAGGCCAAGCTTCTCAGAGTACTGGAAGAAAACGTGATCACCAGACTGGGAGGACACAACACAATCCAGGTGGATGTCAGAACGGTCTTTGCAACGGCGAAGGATCTTAAAGAGGCCATTGAAGAACGGACGTTCAGAGAAGACCTTTTTTATCGAATAAATGTCGTCCCAATCCACCTACCGCCCCTGCGGGAACGCGGCGAGGATATCACCGACCTGGCCGAGCACTTCCTGCGTGTTTACACGGAAAAATATGGAAAGAAGGGAGTGGATATCTCTCCCGATGCCTACAAGAGCCTGCTGGCCTATGATTTTCCCGGCAACGTGCGCGAACTGAAAAATGCTATCGAGCGGGCAGTACTCCTCTCCAACGGCAGCCATATCCACGTCACCCACCTGCCTTCTGAATGCAGGCGACTGGCCGAGGATATGCCCTGTATCTCAGAAGACATGCCTCTGGAAGAAGGAGTTAGGTGCTATGAAAGACAACACATTCTCAAAGCCCTTGAACAAACCCAGGGCAAAAAGATGGAAGCGGCGGCTCGACTTGGTATCAGTAGAAAGATGCTATGGAAAAAGTTGAAAGACCTGGATCTGCAATACTGATGTGACAGAAAAAGATCCTTCCGCTCCCCCGTAAACGGTCAGAGCGGCCTCAAACGTATTCTAGCCTTCCAAACATTGATGATGATAAATAATCGCTTTTTTCGGATCGCCTAAAAATTAGGACTTTCCGCCCGAAAGGGATGCAGGCTCAACCACTTGGGGATGAAACGAACATCTCGCACTACCTTGGCTCGGGTTAACAACGAGCTACCGGCTCATCTCTATAAGCAGCTTTTTTTCCATGTCTTGGCGCAATGCCAACGCTTTGCCCCGAAGAATAAGTTCAAAATAGACGACAAAATCTACCTGCTCGACGCAACTACCATTGACATTTGCCTTTCCGTATTTCCGTGGGCCAAAAAACTTAAACTACCAAAAGGATCGTACGTTGTTTTTGACAGAGGTTACACCGACTATTCAAGGTATCAGTCGCTCATGGACGATGGCATTTTCTTCGTCGCCAGGCTCAAGAAGAACGCCATAATCAAACACCTCCAAAAACGCTCGGGCCGGAAGCCACAAGGCGTTTCTGTGGATCAAGAAATCAAGCTCGGCAACATCTCTGAGCCGCTACGCCTGATTTCCTACACAGACCCGCAAACGAAAATCGAATACCATTTTGTCACCAACGCTGTGCACCTTGAGGCTAGCGACGTGGCAGGCCTGTACAAAGAAAGGTGGCAGATAGAGCTGTTTTTCAAGTGGATCAAGCAGCACCTGAAGATCAAAACCTTCCTGGGCACATCCCTCAATGCAGTCCTTACCCAGATTTGGGTGGCGCTGATCACCTACCTGCTCATAGTCTTCATGAAATTCAGCGTGAAATTGGGTATTTCCATGTTGACAATCTTGCAGTTACTTCAGTTACCCTTGTTCGAACGGCGGAATCTAGCCACTTTATTCACGCCGGAAGCCGCACAACATCCTGATTCTCCGCAGTTATCATTGTTTTCAAAAACTATGGGACAGTAGTGTATCAAAACATAAAAAAACGGGTCCTTGATTTGGCAACCACCCCCCCGTAAGCTCTTCTGTATCAATGGTCGGGGCGAGAGGATTCGAACCTCCGGCCTCCTGCTCCCAAGGCAGGCGCGCTAACCAGGCTGCGCTACGCCCCGACTTTTCTGGGAAAGAAACCATCTATCATCCCCTGTCAGTGCCGTCAAGCAAAATATAGCCGGCCTTGGGCTGCGGCCAAGCCCTCTGTTGCGCAGGTTAGGTCGGTTCAATCCCAATATTATAGGCCATCTTGAATAATTGCTATTTCGGAGTCTCGCAGGCTCGCTTACCGGCCCGATTTTTTCGTCGCTACGAAAATAAAATCCTCACATATGCTCGATATGCTGCATCCCAAGGGCACTTCTTGGGTGGCGTATCGGCTGGAAGAAGGTCGGTGGTTGTGAAAACGTGGTCTGTCCCCGGTTTAGTTCGCTCAATACTCGAAAAACCAAACAGAGCCCGAAGGGCATCCTTATTACAGTTCCCCATTCAGCCCTGAGCTCGTTTTCTTTCGTGAAAGGGATTTGAATTTCAGCATGTCTGAACACCCGCAGGGTGTGAGTTTCTGAAATTCCCCTTTCACGAAAGAAAACGAGCGCGCCGTCAGGCCAGGGCTGCTGGGGCGCCCTTTTTCGGTTCCTTTTTGGGCGACAAAAAGGAACAAAAGATCAAGTGCCACCATAAACCAGATGAAGCCCCAATAGGCCAGTCAGCACCAAACAAATCGGCTTACAACAAGGCTCCCCACATTAGCCGGAATTGCCCAGGGCCGAAAAAGCCACTGGAGCCTGTTGAGAAGACAGGTTCATGTTGCAGGGCCTTGAGCCGGCGGGGGTGGGAGGGCAAGGGCTTGGCTGCCAGTGCTTGTTGCCTGTGGCGGCGTCGGCACCGGAAAGTCAAAATGTCAAGCTTGACCCTATGCATTCCGCTAAATAGACGGCCAGGCGCAGGCTGACCTCGACTTCGGGCATCTTGGTGGGGTCAATCATTTGAGTTTTTGCAGATATTCGACAAGTTCATGCACTTTTGTTGAAGGCATGTCAGTGTTCACGTCTGCGCAGTGCTTGGCTAGTCGTTTGGCGTTGGCAATGGCCTGGTCAATGAGTTCTTTGGTCTCCAAATAGATGTCGGTGCCCCCTTTCTCATACTCCTTCAGGTGTTTTTTTAGGTCCGAAATAAGCTTTTCGCAGATTGATCCTGATCCTGTGTCGAACTGTTTCGTTGTAAAGACAAAGTGGAGCAGGAGCCAGAGCTCAAAGCAGGGCACAGAGGTGGCGGCAATGATTTCATGCCCTTTTGCCATTCTCGCCCTGCGGATGACATCCAGGGCCTCGGTATAACTTGAGTGCCGATCCTTATCAAAAACGCAGCAAACGCGATCATACTCCTTGTTTTTTCGGTATTCCTTGAGGGCAAAGTCAACGATGGTACGAGGAGCTGAACCCGCAGTGTTTTTCAGGATTTTGATATTGGCGGTGTTGAGCTGCAGATCATCTATCAAGGCCTGGAAGTAATTTGGTTCGGTTTTCTCCCCTTCGCAGACGATGAGCACCATATCATAGGCTGATCTTCGCGCGGCCCCTCTTCGCAAGGATGCAGCGTTTTTTGCCTTGCGGCGATGGAATAATTTGTCCCCTCCACCCATTAGAACTTCACCTCACCAATATATGGTAAAGCCCCATAGCGCCCTTGCAGGTAGCCTTTTTCCAGGGCTTCTTTCTTTCTGGGGTGAAAATCCGTTAAAGGGTAGAGCTGGGTTGCCTTCTCCTCATCCTTTTCCATGAACCAAATCTGGTCTCGACGGAGAATTTTTGCATCGAGGATGGAGGTATCGTGGGTGGAGAAAATCAGCTGACCGTTTTTCTTATTGCTTTCCTTGCTATGGATCAGCTTGAGAAGGTAGCGCACTAACTGAGGGTGGAAGCTGTTGTCCAGCTCATCAACCACAAGAATCCGACCATTTTTTAAGAGGTCAAGCCAGGGGGCTGAGTAGGCAAACAGTTTCTGGGTCCCATCTGACTCGTCTCCCAGTGGCAAAGAGACATACTGGTCTGAATCTCCAATACGATGTCTGAAAAAGACTTTTTTGTTACCCTCCAGGTCCTTTTGAATGGCTGCTCTTAACTCTTCGGGCATCTGTTTCGGAAATGGCAACGACTCAATTTGCCTCTCCTTAATCTCAATGCCATCCACGTCAATATCCGCATTCTGTAAGAAGTTGAGAATATCGGCATAACTCTCCCTATCCTCACAGCTGTCAGCTGAAAATACAGGAGAAATAAGATCGCCGTGGGTAATGGTGACCAGTTTCTTGAACCAGGTAAATACTGGCTGGAGCTGTTCACTGTTTAACTGGACTGCCGTTGACAGAAAAAGGGCGTTTGAGCGTGTTGAATCCTGCCATGTTTTTTTCGAGCCAAGAAATTTACTGCCAAAATACCACTGCTCTTTTTCCCGTTTCGGGTCATAGGATCGTTCAAACCAGCGCTGGGCCTTTGCAGTAGGATAGGCAAAGAGCCACTCATGAATGACTCGTTGCCTGGTTGCCTTAAAGCCGTATTGGTAGCGGACGTTATCTTGGATAAAGATGATCTCAAACTCACTGGCCTGCCTTGGGGCGAGTTCATTGAGCAGAAATGGCGGAGAGTCAATACGTTCACCCTCTTGTGATTCCTTTGAAGAGGTAAGAACAAACTCTTGCATAAAGTGCAGGGCCTTGACCAGGTTGCTCTTCCCGCTGCCATTGGGGCCGTAGATGACTGCCGAACGCAGCAGCCGGGGTAAGCCTTTAACAGGCGGCAGAAAACTGTTGTCCTCCTGCAGCTCTTTGGTGGTTGAACCACTCATGCTCAGGGTCTGCCTTTCCCAAAATGAACGGTAATTTCTGACGCTAAATTCAATCAACATTTCGACACCTATCTCACAAGCGCATTTGCGCATTAAACCCAAAAAATACTTCTAAAATGCATATAGTATTACTATAAGTATATTTTTTGCACAAAACATGTATTTTTTGCAATTAAATTCGTTTTAAAGCCTTGACTTGATTGCCGGGCTGTCTTAACGTTGCCATCAAGTTGTTGATAGGTAGTCCATCTGTGCCAGTTTTTATCTGGCTAGGCACAAGATATGGTATCCGTGAAAAAAAACTGGAGGTCTTTATGGCACAAGGAAAAAATCAGCATGTGGTGAAGCACCACGATGGCTGGGCAGTGAAAGGCGCAGAGCGGTGGTCTGGTTTGACTGGACAGCATTTCACGATTCTTAAGTGGAATGTCGTTCCGCTTATGCCGCGATTTTGAGCGGCTGATTCTTCCAGTAGACT